>CAWHBL010000007.1:0-19900 GCA_963827555.1 uncultured beta proteobacterium | reverse complement strand
CGTCATCCCGATCCCGAACAGCATCCCGCCGACGATGTACGAGAGCCAGGTGAAGTTCGGTCCCGGGTAGATCGAGTTGGAGAGCTTGAGAATCCCGGCGAGCTCGAGCGCGCTCGACCCGAGGATCGCGACCGCGATCGCGAGCAGCCACATCCGCATCCGGTTCCAGTCGCCCATGTTCACGATGTCCGACACCGCGCCCATGGTGCAGAAATTCGTCCGGTTGCCGACGAAGCCGAACACGAACGCCAGCGCGAACGCGCCCCAGGCGACGACCGGCGCGAGGCTGGCGGGGTTCGCTTCCTGCATAGGCGGAGATTCTAACGACCGCCCGCAGCCGCCGGAGCGGCGGCGCGGCGGCGGGACCCGACCCGGCTACTTCTTCGCGAGGCGCTGCTTCGCCTGCTCGGCGGCGGGGCTGTTGGGGTACTTCGAGACGAGCGTCCGCAGCGTGTTGCGCGACCCGTTCAGGTCGCCCGCCTCCGCCTGGCTGGAGGCGATGTTGAGCATCGCGTCCGGCGCCTTCTGGCTGTCCGGCCAGGTGGCGATCAGCTTCTGCTGCGCGGCGATCGCGTTCTTGTAGTCGCGGAGCGCGTAGTGCGCGTTGCCGATCCAGTACTGCGCCGACGGCGCGAGCTGGCTCTGCGGGTAGCTGCCCAGGAACGACTGCAGGCTCTGGATCGCCGAGCCGTAGTTGTTCGCCTTGAACTGGTTCAGCCCCGCCTCGTAGGCCTGCTGCTCGGCCGCGGCCGCGGCCTGGGCAGTGGCCTGCGCCTTCTCCGTATCGGCGCGCGCCGATTCGAACTTCCTGAGGCGCGTGTCGAGGTCGACGTAGAGGTCCTTCTGCCGCTTGTCGAGGCCTTCGACCCGGTTGGCTGCGACCTCGAGCTGGCCGCGGAGCGACGCGATCTCGCCCTTGAGCGCCTCGATCTGGTTCACCAGCTCGAGCAGCGCCTTCCGGTCGGTGACCTCGGACTCGATGCGCGAGAGCGTCTTCGCCTGCGTTTCGACCTGCTTGCGCAGGTCGGCGATCTGGCGCCGCGCCTCCTCGTCGTCGAACAGCCCCGCGTAGGCGGGTGCGGCCGCCGCCAGGCCAAGCATCACCAAAACGACCCGAGATTCCATGACTTACCCCCCGGCGTCGCGCCGCGCGGCCCGTCGCCTCAGAATTCACCCCCGTACAGGATATCCGCACGGCGGTTCCGCGCCCAGCACTCTTCGGTCTGCTGTGTGCACACCGGCTTTTCCTCCCCCAGGCTGACCGACTCGATCTGCGACTCGGTGGCGCCGAGGAGCACCAGGCGCCGTTTCACCGCGTCCGCCCGCCGCTGCCCCAGGCCGAGGTTGTACTCCCGGCTGCCGCGGTCGTCGGCGTTGCCCTGGATCAGCATCTTCGCGGTCTTGTACTGCCGGAGGAACGCGGCGTGCGCTTCGACGAGCGGCACGAACTCCACCTTGATCGCGTCCGAGTCGAAGTCGAAGAAGATGCTGCGCTTGGAGAGGATGTTCGCCGGGTCCTTCAGCCGGGGATCCTTGCTCGGATCGGTGATCGGCGTGCCCTTGAGCGGGGGCTGCGGGACGGGCTTCACGTCCGTCGTCGGCGGCTTGCCGGTGCGGTCCTCGACCTCGGCCGGCGGCTGGGTTTCGGGCGTGCTCTGGCAGGCGGCGAGGACCGCGACGGCCGCTGCGAGA
The DNA here is from genome assembly GCA_963827555.1 of uncultured beta proteobacterium. Classification (GTDB taxonomy): domain Bacteria; phylum Pseudomonadota; class Gammaproteobacteria; order Burkholderiales; family SG8-39; genus DATEDA01. The sequence goes on along the minus strand of CAWHBL010000007.1, from coordinate 18,208 downwards.
AGGATTCTTTTCATGGCTACCTCCGGTCAATTTGCAGGAAAAGGGCCCCACGCCGGCTCGCGCACGTCAGCGGCCGGCATCGAGAGGCGCTGCTTGACCCTGCCGTCGCTCGACGTGGCGGCGAGGACGCCGCGCCCGCCGGCGTCGGTGGCGTACAGGATCATCTTGCCGTTCGGGGCGAAGCTCGGCGACTCGTCGCGGCCGCCGTCGGTGAGGATCTGCGTCTGCCGCGTGCCGAGGTCCATCGCCGCGACCTGGAACCGCCCGCCGCTCCGCGACACGTAGGCGAGCGTCTTGCCGTCCGGGCTGATGCGCGGACTGACGTTGTACTCGCCGCTGAACGTGACCCGCTGCACGTCGCCGCCGCCGGCGGACACGCGGTAGATCTGCGGGCTGCCGCCGCGGTCGGACGTGAAGTAGATGTGCTGGCCGTCGGGCGAGAAGACCGGCTCGGTGTCGATCCCGCCCGAGCTCGTGAGCCGCTTCGCCCCCGACCCGTCCGCGCCGACGAGGAAGAGCTGCGTGCCGCCGTCGCGCGACAGCGCCACCGCGAGCCGCGATCCGTCCGGCGACCAGGCCGGCGCGCTGTTCGAGCCGCGGAAGTTCACCGTTGGAGTCGGCTGCCGCGTGTCGGTCAGCCGCTGCACGTAGATGATCGGCTTCTTCTGCTGGAACGAGACGTACGCGAGCCGCGAGCCGTCCGGCGACCACGCCGGCGACATGATCGGCTCGTTCGACGTGAGCATCGCCTGCGGGTTGTTGCCGTCCGCGTCGGCGACCATCAGGCGGTACTGCGTGCCGCGCTTCTCGACGTACGCGATCCGGGTGCTGAACACGCCCTTGTCGCCGGTCAGCTTCTCGTAGACGAAATCGGCGATGCGGTGCGCGGTCGCCCGCGCCTGCTCGCGGGTGATGGTGTAGCTCAGGCCGCCGAGCGAGGCCTGCTTCGGCACGTCGTAGAGCCGGAAGCGCACCTCGTAGCGCCCGTCCGCCGCCGGATAGATGCCGCCGACCACCAGCGCATCGGCGCTCCGGCTGCGAAAGCCGGCGAGGTCGACGTTCGAGGCCTCGGTAAGCGGCGGGTTCTGCGCCGGGGTGTAGAGCGTGCGAAAGCGGCCGCTCCGCGCGAGGTCGGCCTCGACGACGTCCGAGATCCCGGGCTGAAGCTGCGACTCGCCGGCGAACTGCGCGATCGCGATCGGGATCTGGTTGCCGCCGCCGCCGGTGATCTCGATGGCGAGCTGGGCCTGGGCGTGGCTCGCGGCCAGCGCGAGCGCCGCGAGGACTGCACGGAGCGTTGCGGTCACCTGTTATTGAGCTCTATGCGAAACACGATTATATCGTCGGCAGGCGGGGAGCGAGCGCCTGTCGCCGCTGCCCGACAAGCGCTCACTCACTCGGTCTGAAATTTCAAGCGCAGGTCGCGCACGAAGATCTCCGGCTTCGACGGCCGCGGCAGCGGCGAGGACTTGAGGATCGCCCGCTCCCACGCGTCGTCGAGCGCGCGGTTGCCGCTCGACCGCGCGAGCTTCACGCTGAGCACCTCGCCGGTCGGCAGCAGCGCGACGTCGAACTCCGCCTGCGGGTTCCCGGCGAGGTCGGGCGGCAGGATGATGTTCGACCGGATCTTGGCCCTGATCTGGTTCTGCCACGTCGCGAGCGCGGCCGGATCGCCGGGCACCGGCGGCGCCGTTGCGGGCGCCTTCGGCGCGGCGGCGGCGAGCTCGCGGTTGAGCTGGTCCTGCATGCGCTTGCGGTTCTCCTCCTGCACGCGGCGCTTCTCGGCGAGCTCCTTCTCGCGCCGCTCCTTCTCCTCCTTCGCGCGGAGCTCCTCCTGCTTCTTCTTCTCCGCTTCCTCGAGCTTCTTCTTCTCTTCCTCGAGCTTCTTCTTCTCCGCCTCCTCCTTTTTCTTTTTTTCCTGCTCGAGCGCGATGTCGGGCTTCGGCGCGGGCTTCGGTTCGACCTTCGGCTCCGGCTGCGGTTCCGGCTTTGGCGGCGGCGGCTTCGGCTCGACCCGCGGCGGCGGGGGCGGCTCGGGCGGCCGCGGCTGCTCGACCGCCGGGAGCTGGCGCCACAGCTCCGCCATCACCGGGTCGGCCTGCTTCGTCTTCCAGCGGATGCCGAAGAAGAGCACGATGAAGAGCGCGACGTGCACCGTGATCGCGAGCAGCCAGGAGAAGCCCGCGCCGGGGTCGCGCTGCGGAAGCGCCCGCATCAGGGCCTCGCCGCGGGCTTCACCATCAGCCCCACGCGCTTCACGTCGGCGCGCTGCAGCTCGTCCATGACCTTGAGCACCGCCTCGTAGCGCACGTCCTTGTCGGCCGAGATGACGACCGCCTGGTCGGGCGAGCGCGCCTGCTTCTCCTTCACCGCCGCGACGAGCTGGGCGGTGGTCACGTTCCGGTCGGCCGCCTGGCCCTTCACCCGCTCGCGCAGCAGCATCGACTGGTCGGTGCGGATGATCACCTCGAGCGGCGCCTCCGGCGGCTGCGCGCTCTTCGCGACGCTCGGCAGCTCGACCAGCCCCGGCGTGATCAGCGGCGCCGTGACCATGAAGATCACGAGCAGCACCAGCATCACGTCGACGTACGGGACGACGTTGATCTGGTTCATGAACTGCTTACGTCTGCGCATGCGCCGGCCGGGTGTGCGTCATCGTCGCCTGCCGCTGCAGGATGTTCGAGAACTCCTCCATGAAGCTCTCGAACCGCACCGCGAGCCGCTCGACGTCGTGGGAGTAGCGGTTGTAGGCGACCACCGCCGGGATCGCGGCGAAGAGGCCGATCGCGGTGGCGACCAGCGCCTCGGCGATGCCGGGCGCGACCGAGGCGAGCGTCGCCTGGCTCACGTTCGCGAGGCCGCGGAACGCGTGCATGATCCCCCACACCGTCCCGAGCAGGCCGACATAGGGGCTCACCGAGCCGACCGACGCCAGGAAGGCGAGATGCGCCTCGAGGTAGTCGACCTCGCGCTGGTAGGTCGCGCGCATGGCGCGGCGCGCGCCGTCGACGAGGTCGTTCGGGTCGACGCGCTGGGTCTTCAGCTTGACGTAGTCGCGGAATCCCGCCTCGAAGATGCGCTCGAGCGCGCCGGTGCGGTGGCGCGCGTTGACCGCGCTCTGGTACAGCGCGTTCAGGTCCGGCCGGCTCCAGAACGTGCGCTCGAAGTCCTCGGTCTGGCGCCGCGCGCGGCGGATCGAGAACATCTTGCGGAAGATGTAGTACCAGGAGATCACCGACACCGCGAGCAGCAGCAGCATGATCCCCTGCACCACCCAGCTCGCGTTGAGGATGAGCTGGATGATCGACAGGTCCTGGGTCACGGTCATTGTTTCAGCTTCTCCCTGAGGCGTTCCGGCAGCGGCACCGGCTTGTAGGTCTCGCGATGCACGCACGCCGCCTTCACCTTCGCGGCGACCAGCAGCTCGCCGCCGCGCAGCACCCGCTGCTCGAACTCGAGCCGCACGCCGCCGACGCGCGCGATCGCGGCCGTCACCGTGAGGCGCTCGTTCAGCCGCGCCGGCTGGTGGTACGCCACCTCCAGCCCGTAGACGATGAAGAGGCACCCTTCGGTCGCGGCGAGTTCCGCCAGATCGAGCCCGAGCGCCGCGAGCAGCTCGATCCGCGCGGCCTCCATGAAGTCGAGATACGTCCCGTGGTAGACGACGCCGCCGGCATCGGTGTGGTGGTAGTAGACGCGCACCGGCCAGGCGAGCGTCCTGCCGTCCCAACCCGGCGCCACCGCCCCCTCTCGCATCAAACGCTCCGGCGGCGAAACGGGGTTATTCATCCGCGAACAGCTCGCCGCTCGGGGGCCGGCTCGGCGCCGCGAGCCCGAAGTGACGGTAGGCCGACACCGTCGCCATGCGGCCGCGGGGGGTGCGCTGCAGGAGGCCCGACTGGATGAGGAACGGCTCGATGACGTCCTCGATCGTGTCGCGCTCCTCGCCGATCGCGTGCGCGAGGTTGTCGACCCCGACCGGGCCGCCGGCGAACTTCTCGATCACCGCGGCGAGGAGCTTGCGGTCCATCACGTCGAGGCCGACGTGGTCGACGTCGAGCATCGTCAGCGCCGCGTCGGCGACCTCGCGCGTGATCGCGCCTTTCGCCTTCACCTGGGCGTAGTCCCGGACGCGGCGCAGCAGCCGGTTCGCGACCCGCGGCGTACCGCGCGAGCGGCGCGCGATCTCGAGTGCGCCTTCGGGCGCGATCTCGACCGCGAGCAGCCCGGCCGAGCGGTCGATGATCCGCCGTATTTCCTCCGGCGTGTAGAACTCGAGCCGCGCGACGATGCCGAAGCGGTCGCGCAGCGGATTCGTGAGCATCCCGGCACGCGTGGTCGCGCCGACGAGCGTGAACGCCGGCAGGTCGAGCTTGACCGATCGCGCCGCCGGCCCCTCGCCGATCATGATGTCGATCTGGTAGTCCTCGAGCGCCGGATAGAGGATCTCCTCGACCACCGGCGAGAGCCGGTGGATCTCGTCGATGAAGAGCACGTCGTTCGGCTCGAGGTTGGTGAGGAGCGCGGCGAGGTCGCCCGGCCGCTCGAGCACCGGGCCGGAGGTCTGGCGGAGGTTCACGCCCATCTCGCGGGCGATGATGTGCGCGAGCGTGGTTTTGCCGAGGCCCGGCGGGCCGAAGAGGAGGACGTGGTCGAGCGCCTCGCGCCGCGTGCGCGCCGCCTCGATGAAGATGGCGAGCTGGCCGCGGATCTTCTCCTGCCCGACGTACTCCGCGAGCTGGCGCGGGCGCAAGCTGCGCTCGAACGCCTCCTCCTGCGTCGAGGCCGCCGCGGGCGAGATCAGGCGGTCGGTTTCGATGGCCATCGCGCGATTATCCGTCGCAGTGCGGTGCAGGGAAAGCGGCGCGCGCCCGAGCATGCGCGACGAATCGGACGCGGCGGTGGCCGCGATCTGGCCCGCGCCGGGCAGCAGCCGGCGACGCGCCTTACCGCTGCGCGGCGGCGAACTCGTCGGCGATCGCCTCCAGCACGGGGCGGGCGGCGGCGAGGCGGGCGGCGATCGCGCCCTCCACCTCGCCGACGCGCGCGAGCACCGCGGTCAGGCCGTGCCGGTGCGCCTCGGCGTCCACGCTCCGCACGCGCTTGCCGATCGGTCGGTCGTAGAACCGTGCGATCTCCTTCGCTTCGGCGTCGCTCCGCTCGAGCCGTGCGAACGCGACGGCGAGGTTCACTATCGGCACCAGCCGGCCGGGCTCGTAGTCGCGCCCGCTCGCGAGCACGGCGTGCGCCTGGCCGAAGTAGATCGCGAGCGCGCGACCGGAAAGGCATGCTCGATCCAGGTCCGCGCCTTGGCGAGGCGCTTGGCGTCGTCGGCGACGCCGGCGTCGGGGAGAAGGAGGACGATCGCCGCGCCGAGCGCGGCGAGCCGGTGGGAGAGGCGCGGCGCCGTCGCCAGGCGACGGGCCGCGCGCGCTCGGTCGGCGTCCGGTTCCTTCATTCCCGACTCGTCACCTCATACCTTGGACAGCACTTTCAGGGCGTGCCGGATGCCCTCCGCGACCGCGAGCCCCTCCGGCACCAGCTTCACCGCGCCCATCGCCTCCTTTTCGCTGTAGCCGAGCGAGAGCAATGCGTGCAGCACGTCGCTCGCCGCCGGCGCGGCGCGGTTCGGCGTGGTCGCGGCGGCGAGCTCGGCCCCGAGCTTGTCCTTCAGCTCGAGCAGCAGGCGCTCGGCGGTCTTCTTGCCGATGCCCGGGATCCGCGTCAGCCGCCCGGTCTCCTGCAGAGTCACCGCCTCGGCCAGCTCGCCGACCGAGAGCCCCGACAGGACCGCGAGCGCCGTGCGCGCGCCGACGCCGCTGATCTTCAGGAGCTGGCGGAAGGCGCGGCGCTCGCCGTCGGACCCGAAGCCGTACAGGAGATGGGCGTCCTCCCGGACGACGAGATGGGTGAGGAGCGTGACCCGCTCGCCGGTGCCGGGGAGGTTGTAGAAGGTGCTCATCGGCACCTCGACCTCGTAGCCGACACCCGCGCACTCGACCAGGATCTGCGGCGGATTCTTCTCGAGGAGCACACCCTGGATGCGGCCGATCATCGCGGGACCGTTCGCGGCGCGCCGGCCGGACCGGCGACGAGCCGGCCGCGCCGGATGCGGTACCCCGCGGTGGCGATCGCGCCCAGGCCCTGCCCGCCGTGGGCGTGGCAGATCGCGCAGGCGAGCGCGTCGGCGGCGTCGGCGCTCGGGCGCCCGGGGAGCCGCAGGAGCCGCGTGACCATCTCCTGCACCTGCTCCTTCCGCGCGAGCCCGTTCCCGACGACCGCCTGCTTCACCTGGAGCGCGGTGTACTCGGCCACCGGGAGCTTCGCCGAGACGGCGGCGCAGATCGCGGTCCCGCGCGCCTGCCCGAGCGCGAGCGTCGACGCGGGGTTGACGTTCACGAACACCTTCTCGAGCGCCACCTGGGCGGGGCGGTGGGTCGCGATGACCTCGGCGAGCGAGGCGAGGATGACGGCGATGCGCTCGGGAAGGCTCTCGACCCGCGGCGTGCGGATGCAGCCGCTCACGACGTAGACGAGGCGTGCGCCCTGCCTGTCGATGATGCCGAAACCGGTGCTGCGGAGACCTGGATCGATGCCGAGGATCCGCACCGCCGTCACGGCCGCGCGGAGCCCGGAGGGGCGCCCATGGAGACGAACATGGACGGCAAGGGTAGCGCACCCCGCCGCGTTGTAAAAGGGGGGCGCTCTACGCCATCGCCGCGGTGGTGTAGACGTCCTGGACGTCGTCGAGCGACTCGAGCGCGTCGAGGAGCCGCTGCATCCGCGCGGCATCGTCGCCCTTCAGCTCGGTCTCGGCCGTCGGTTTCATCGTCACCTCGGCGAATTCGGGCTTGAGCCCCGTCTTCGCGAGCGCCGCCTTGACCGCCTCGAAGTCGCCCGGCGCGCAGACCACCTCGACCGAGCCGTCGTCGTTCGTCGTCACGTCCTCGGCGCCGGCCTCGATCGCCGCCTCCATCACCTTGTCCTCGCTCGTGCCCGGCGCGAGCACGAACTGGCCGCAATGCTTGAAGAGAAAGGCCACCGAGCCGTCGGTGCCGAGGTTGCCGCCGTGCTTGGAGAACGCGTGCCGCACCTCGCCGACCGTGCGCGTGCGGTTGTCGGTCAGGCAGTCGATCATCACCGCCGCGCCGCCGATGCCGTAGCCCTCGTAGCGGATCTCCTCGTAGGCGACGCCCTCGAGCTCGCCGGTGCCGCGCTTGATGGCGCGCTCGATGGTGTCCTTCGGGACGTTGCCCTCCTGGGCCTTGGCGAGCGCGAGGCGCAGCCGCGCGTTCATGCCCGGGTCCCCGCCGCCGAGCTTCGCGGCGACGGTGATCTCCTTGATCGCCTTGGTGAAGACCTTGCCGCGCTTCGCGTCGGAGCGCTCTTTCCGGTGGCGGATGTTCGCCCATCTGGAATGTCCGGCCATGGCTCGCGCGTCGACTCGGGGTTCGTGGAGCCTATAATTTTACCCGCCACCAGGAGCCCGTCATGCCCGAACCGCTCGCGCTCGCCAAAGCCGGATCCGAAGAGCTCTGCCTGCTGCCCGGGCTCGCCAACCGCCACGGCCTGGTCGCCGGCGCGACCGGCACCGGCAAGACGATCACGCTGCAGGTGCTCGCGGAGCGGCTCTCGCACATCGGCGTGCCGGTGTTCATGGCCGACATCAAGGGCGACTTCTCCGGCGTCTCCGCTCCGGGAAGCCTCTCGCCGAAGATGAAGGAGCGGCTCGCGATGCTCAAGCTCGACGAGCCGAAATGGGACGGCTGCCCGGTCGTGTTCTGGGACGTCTACGGCGAGCAGGGCCACCCGGTGCGCGCGACGATCTCCGACATGGGGCCGCTCCTCCTCGCGCGCCTCCTCAACCTCAACGACACGCAAGGCGGCGTGCTCACCCTCGTCTTCAAGATCGCCGACGACAACGGCCTGCTGCTCCTCGACCTCAAGGACCTGCGGGCGATGCTGCAGTACGTCGGCGACAACGCGGCGCAGTTCAAGACCGACTACGGCAACGTCTCCGCGGCGTCGATCGGCGCGATCCAGCGCGGGCTGCTCGAGCTCGAGCACCAGGGGGCGGAGAAGTTCTTCGGCGAGCCGATGCTCGCGATCGACGACCTGATGCAGACCGACTCGAAGGGCCGGGGCGTCGTCAACGTCCTCGCCGCCGACAAGCTGATGCAGTCGCCGAAGCTCTATTCGACGTTCCTGCTGTGGCTGCTCGCCGAGCTGTTCGAGAACATGCCGGAGGTCGGCGACCTGGAGAAGCCGAAGCTCGTGTTCTTCTTCGACGAGGCCCACCTCCTCTTCAACGACGCGCCGAAGGCGCTGCTCGAGAAGGTCGAGCAGGTCGTCCGGCTCATCCGCTCGAAAGGCGTCGGGGTCTACTTCTGCAGCCAGAACCCGCTCGACATCCCCGAGACGGTGCTCGGCCAGCTCGGCAACCGGGTCCAGCACGCGCTCCGCGCGTTCACGCCGAAGGACCAGAAGGCGGTGAAGACGGCGGCGCAGACGCTGCGCGCGAACCCCAAGCTCAACACCGAGAAGGCGATCATGGAGCTCGGCGTCGGCGAGGCGCTCGTGTCCCTGCTCGACGCGAAGGGGACCCCGGGGATGGTCCAGCGCGCGTTCATCCTGCCGCCGACCTCCAAGATCGGGCCGGTCGCGCCGGAGGAACGGAAGAAGCTGATCGCGTCGTCGGTGATCGCCGGCCACTACGAGAAGGCGGTCGACCGCGAGTCGGCGTACGAAAAGCTCAAGGGGCGGACCGAGTCGAAGCAGGCCGAGGCGCCGCCGGTCAAGGCCGGCGGGAAGGCCGCGCCCGCAGGCGCGCCGCAGAGCCAGGGCGCGGGCGGGATGCTGAATGACATCCTGTTCGGCTCCACCGGTCCGCGCGGCGGGCGGCGCGAGGGCGTCGTCGAAGCCGCCGCGAAGAGCATGGCGCGATCGGCCGGGCGCGAGATCCTGCGCGGCGTGCTCGGCTCGATCCTCGGCGGCGGCAAGCGGCGCTAGCCCGACGGCGAACGTTGACGTCTTCCTCCTACCGCGCGGTGGGGATCGCGCTCGCCGTCGCCGGCGTGATCGCGTTTTCCTTCCGGCCGATCTTCATCAAGCTCGCCTACGCCTACGTCCGCGACCCGGTCACGCTGATCGCGCTGCGGATGGTCTTCTCCCTGCCGTTCTTCGTGGCCGCGGCGTTCTGGCAGCGGGGCAACCGGACGCCGATCTCCAGGCGCGACGGGTGGGCGATCCTCTTCCTCGGCGCCCTCGGGTACTACTTCTCGAGCTTCGTCGATTTTCTCGGGCTGCAGTACATCTCCGCCGGCCTGGGGCGGCTGCTGCTCTTCCTCTACCCGACGGTGGTGGTCGTGCTGTCGTGGCTTGCCTTGCGGAAGCGCGCCGGGCCGCGCGAGCTCGTCGCCCTGGCCGTCACCTACGCCGGCACCGCGCTCGTGCTGTCCCAGGCGATGGGCGGCCAGGACGAGAACCTGCCGCTCGGCGCCGCGCTCGTGTTCGCCGGCGCCGTCGGCTACGCCGTCTACCTCGTGTTCGGCACCGAGGTCATCCAGCGCGTCGGGTCGATGCGGTTCACCGCGTACGCGCTCCTGGTCGCGAGCGTGCTCTGCATCGCGCAGTTCCTCGCGCTCCGGCCGATCGCCGCGCTCGACCTCCCGTGGCCGGTGTATGGTTACGCGATCGCGATGGCGATCTTCTCGACCGTCGTGCCGACTTTCATGACCGCGGAGGCGCTGAAGCGCATCGGGGCGAACCAGGTCGCGATCCTCGGCGCGCTCGGGCCGGTGTCGACGATCTTCTTCGGGTTCGTCGGGCTGGACGAGCGGATGACGTGGCTGCAGATGGTCGGCACCGTGCTGGTGCTCGGCGGAGTGGTGCTGGTGAGTCTGAAACCGAAAGCTTAGGAGGCAGCATGGATCTCGGCATCAAGGGCAAGACCGCCATCGTCTGCGCGGCGAGCAAGGGGCTCGGCCGCGGGTGCGCGTGGTCGCTCGCGCGCGAAGGCGTGAATCTGACGATCTGCGCGCGCGGCGAGGAGGCGCTCAACGCGACCGCAGCGGAGCTGCGCCAGCAATTCGGCGTTCAAGTCAACGCGCTGGCGCTCGACGTGACGACGGCGGAGGGGCGCGCGAAGCTGCTCGCCGCCTGCCCGCAGCCGGACATCCTCGTCAACAACGCCGGCGGCCCGCCGCCCGGCGACTTCCGCGAGTGGACGCGCGAGGACTGGATCAAGGCGCTCGACGCGAACATGCTGACCCCGATCGAGCTGATCAAGGCGACCGTCGACTCGATGATCGCGAAGAAGTTCGGCCGCGTCGTGAACATCACCTCCAGCGCGGTGAAGGCGCCGCTCGCGGTGCTCGGCCTTTCGAACGGCGCGCGCACCGGGCTCACCGGGTTCGTCGCCGGCCTCGCGCGCCAGACGGTGAAGCACAACGTCACGATCAACAACCTCCTGCCCGGCTTCTTCGACACCGACCGGCAGCGCTCGGTGATGGCCGCGCAGGCGAAGAACCAGGGCGTGACGTTCGACGCCGCGAAGGCCGAGCGCATCAAGGGGATCCCCGCCGGCCGCATCGGCGACCCGGCCGAGTTCGGCGAGGCGTGCGCGTTCCTCTGCAGCGCGCAGATGGGCTACGTCACGGGGCAGAACTTCCTGATCGACGGCGGCGTCTACCCGGGGACGTTCTAGGGCCGTGGACCCGGCCGCGTTCGCGCGCAATTTCCGGCTGACGGACGTCCCGCCCGACTTCTTCGACGATCCGTACCGGTACTACGCGGCGCTGCGCGCGCACGCCCCGGTGCACGACCTGGGCGGCGGGGCGGTGTTCCTGACGCGCTACGAGGACGTCGCCGCGGTCTACCGCGATTCGCGCGCAAGCTCGGACAAGAAGAAGGAGTTCACCCCCAAGTTCGGCGATTCGCCGCTCCTCGAGCACCACACGACGAGCCTCGTCTTCAACGACCCGCCGCTGCACACGCGCGTGCGGCGGCTCATCATGGGCGCCGTGAACCAGCGCGCGATCGCGCGGATGGAGCCGAACGTCGTCGCGCTCGTCGAGAGCCTGCTCGACCGGATGGCCGACAAGATCGCCCACGGCGGCCCGGTCGACCTGATCGACGACTTCGCGGCGGAAATCCCGGTCGAGGTGATCGGCAACCTGCTCGAGGTGCCGAAGGCCGAGCGCGGGCCCCTGCGCGCGTGGTCGCTCGCGATCCTGTCGGCGCTCGAGCCGGCGCCGGGCGCCGCGATCCTCGAGCGCGGGAACCGGGCGGTCCGGGATTTCTGCGACTACCTGCGGCGGCTGGTCGCGGATCGCCGGGCGCGGCCGCTGGATCCCGAGAGCGACGTGCTCACGCGCCTCATCCAGGGCGAGTCCGACGGCGAGCGCCTGACCGAGACCGAGCTGCTCCACAACTGCATCTTCCTGCTGAACGCCGGCCACGAGACGACGACCAACCTGATCGGCAACGGCATGCACGCGCTCATCGTCCATCGCGGCGAGCTCGAGCGGCTGGCCGCGAACCCGGCGCTCATGCCGACCGCGGTCGAGGAGCTGCTGCGGTACGAGAGCCCGCTCCAGCTCAACAACCGGGTGACGACGGCGCCGGTCGAGCTGGGCGGGCGCGAGTTTCCCGCCGGGACCTTCATCACCCTCGGCGTCGGCGCGGCGAACCGCGACCCGGCGCAGTTCCCCGACCCCGACCGGCTCGACGTCGGCCGCAAGCCGAACCGCCACGTCGCATTCGGGCACGGCGACCACGCCTGCGCCGGGATGAACGTCGCGCGGATGGAAGCGCGCGTCGCCTTCGGGCGGCTGCTCGCGCGGTTCCCGAAAATCGACCTCGCCGGGGCGCCGGAGCGGGACCGGCGGGTCCGCTTCCGCGGCTTCCGTCACCTGCCGGTGACGCTCACCTGACATCCGAAAGGAGGCAATGCCATGCCCGACCACGTCTACAAGAAGCTCGAGCTCACCGGCTCGTCCACGAAGTCGAGCGACGACGCGGTCCGCAACGCGATCGCCAAGGCCGGCAAGACCATGCGCAACATGCACTGGTTCGAGGTGATCGACACGCGCGGCCACATCGAGAAGAACAAGATCGCCCACTGGCAGGTGACGATCAAGGTCGGCTTCACGCTGGAGGACTGACCGTGGGCGACCGGTACGCGGCGTACGAGCGCCTCGCGATCAGGCGCCACCCTGAAGGCGTCCTCGAGATCGTCATGGGCGCGCCGGGGAAGCTCTCGACCGCCGACCACGTTCTCCATCGCGAGCTCGCCGAGATCTGGCGCGACGTCGACGCGGATCCCGAGACGCGAGTCGCGATCCTGCGCGGCGAGGGCAAGGGCTTTTCGGCCGGCGGCGACCTCAAGCTGATCGAGGACATGGTCGCGGACTTCCAGGTCCGCGCGCGCGTCTGGCGCGAGGCGCGCGACCTCGTCTACAACGTCATCAACTGCTCGAAGCCGGTCGTGTCGGCGATGCACGGCCCGGCGGTCGGTGCGGGGCTCGTCGCCGGGCTGCTCGCCGACATCTCGATCGCGGCGAAGAACGCGCGCATCATCGACGGTCACACCCGCCTCGGCGTCGCGGCCGGCGATCACGCGGCGATCGTCTGGCCGCTGCTCTGCGGGATGGCGAAAGCGAAGTACTACCTGCTGCTCTGCGAGACCGTCTCGGGCGAAGAGGCCGAGCGCATCGGCCTCGTGTCGCTCGCGGTCGACGAGGCCGACCTGGTGCCGAAAGCGTTCGAGGTCGCAAGCAAGCTCGCGCTGGGCGCCCAGTCGGCGATCCGCTGGACGAAGTACTCGCTGAACAACTGGCTGCGCATGGCGGGGCCGACCTTCGACGCTTCGCTCGCGCTCGAGTTCATGGGCTTCACCGGTCCGGAGGTGCGCGAGGGGATGGCGTCGCTGAAAGAGAAGCGCGCGCCGAAGTTCGACCCCGACTGTCCGTTCTAGCCGCCGGCTCAGGAATCGTATCGCCTGAGCACGTGGCCGGGCCCGCGTGCCGCGGTGTAGTCGCGGCCGTCGTGCACGCGCACGCCGTTCACCCACACGCCGTGCACGCCCGTCGCGTCGCGGATCATGCGCCGGCCGCCGCCGGGCAGATCTCCCACCCGCCGCAGGTTCGACACGCCCACCGCCTGCGGATCGAAGAGCAGGAGGTCCGCGCAGGCGCCGGGACGGATCTCGCCGCGGTCCGGGATGCGGTACTTCCGCGCCGGATCGGAGGTCAAGCGGCGCACACCCTCCTCGATCGTGAAGACGCCGAGCTCGCGCACCCAGTGGGCGAGGAAGTGCAGGCCGAAACCGGCGTCGCAGAAGTAGACGAGGTGCGCGCCCGCGTCCGAGAGCGCGAGCACGCCCGCCTCGTGCCTGAGGAGCGGCGCGACGCCGGCGTCGTCGTTCTGGAAGAGCTTCGCGATCATCTGCGTGCCGAGCGGCTGGTCGCAGAAGAAGTCGAGCGGATCCCCGCCGTCCGCGAGGCGCGGGAGCGGCACGCCGTCGACCTCCACCGTGCTCCAGTCGCCGGAGAAGAGCACCCCTTCCCGCGGGCTTTTCAGGCTGTCGCGAAACGCCTGGCGGAACGCCGGATCGGCGTAGATGGCGGGCAACTCCTCGGCTCGAGCCGCCTTGACGCGCTCGAAGGCGTCGAGCGCCATGAACGGATACGGCTCACGCAGCGTGAAGTCGAAGGAGAGCGGCTGGCAGTTGGCGTGGATGTAGACCTCGCGCCCGCGCCGCAACGCCGCAGCGCAGCGCTCGTAGTACGTCATCGCGCGCCCGGGGTTCGAGTCCGTGTACATGGTGAGCACGGTCACCATGAACGCCGGCCGTCCGGTGTCGGCGGCGATCGCCTCGAGATACTCCGGCGTGGCGCGCGCGCCCGCGGCGACGACGAAGATGCCGCGGCCCGCCTCCTTCAGCGGCTCGAGGAGCGCGCGCAGCTCCTCGTCCTCGCAGATCGTGGAGGGCATCGCCCGGCCGCCCCAGCCGCTGTGGTTCGGCGAGAACGACGAGGCGAAGCCCGCCGCGCCGGATGCGAGCGCTGCGCGAACGATGTCCTGCATCCGCCGCAGCTCCGCGGGCGTGGGCCGCGCCCGGTGCGACGCGTCCTCGCCCATCACCGCGCTGCGGATGGTGGAATGCCCGGCCAGCACGCCGACGTTTGCGTGCGGTCGGATGCGCTCCAGCGCGTCGAGGTACTCGGCGAACGACTCGAACTCCCAGCGCGTGCCCGTCAGCAGCGCGTTGAGGTCCATCCCTTCGACCACCGACAGGTTCTTGAGGATCGTCTCCCGCAGCGGTCCGGGGCACGGCGCGATGCCGAAGCCGCAGTTGCCCATGATCGCGGTGGTCACGCCGAGGGCGGGCGACGGCGAGAGCTTCGGATCCCAGGTGATCTGGGCGTCGTAGTGCGTGTGCACGTCGATGATGCCGGGCATCAGCGCGAGGCCGCCGGCATCCAGGGTCTCGCGCGCGGGGCCGGGCGCGGCGATGCGGCCGTCCCTGACCGCGACGTCGGCGACGCGGCCGGGCGCGCCGGTGCCGTCGTACACCGTGGCGCCGCGGATCAGGAGGTCGTTCATGCGGGTAGTCTAGCGGTTCGTCGCGCCGGGGTCGCTTCCCTCCGCTGCCGCGAATCGACTACCCTAGCGACCGAACGGAGCTCCGCATGAACCCAGCGCCGAACGATCCCCGCGTCATCGCTCACCGCCTCGCCCCGAACGGCGGGATCCCCAACCATCCGCACTGGCCGCTGCTCGTGTATCCGGGCGCCGTCGAGATCGCCGGAACGGATCCGGCGGCGGCCTTCGAGCGGCTCTTCGACCGCAACCACTGGCCTGCGGCCTGGCGCAACGGCGTCTTTCCCTTCCACCACTTCCACACCAATGCGCACGAAGCGCTCGGCGTGTACAGCGGCGAAGTGACGGTGCAGTTCGGCGGCGACGATGGCGTCGTCGTCACCGGGCGTCCCGGCGACGTGATCGTCCTGCCGGCGGGGACCGGGCACAAGAAGCTCTCCTCGCGCGGCGCGCTCGGCATCGTGGGCGCCTACCCGGTGGGCCAGCATGCCGAGACGTCCACTCCGCTGTTGTCGAACGCCCGGCGCAGCGCCGAAGCCGTGGCCCGTGTTCCGCTGCCCGAGTGCGATCCGGTCTACGGCGCCGCCGGGCCGCTCTTCGCTCACTGGAAGCTGTAGGGACGCCGCGCCGGGCGTCCGTTCGCGCTCAGACACCGGGACGCCAGGATCGCCTTCACCCCACACGCGAAGGAGCGAGCGATGAATCCCTCGAAGTACGCGACCCGGATCGACGACCACGCGCTGGTGCTCGGCGGCTCGGGCGGCCTCGGCTCCGAGATCGTCCGCGCGCTCGTAGCGCACGGCGCGCCTGCCGTCTCGTTCACCTACGGCCGCAACCGCGCGGGCGCGGAGAAGCTCGCTGCGGAGCTCGGCGCGCTCGGGGTGAAGGCATTCACCGCCCCGCTCGACCAGTCGAACGGGGCGGACGTCGACAAGCTGCTCGGCGATGCCGCGGCGGCGACCGGGCGGGAGGTCGCGATCGCGGTCAACACCATCGGCATCTCGCCGAACGTGCCGATCGAGGAGCAGACCCTCGACGGGCGGGACGGCTGGCGCAACGTGTTCGAGGTGAACGTCTTCGGCTGCTTCGTCTCGACGCGGGCGATCGCCGAGCGGATGAAGGCGCGGGGCGTCCGCGGCACGATCCTGCTGATCACCTCGACCAACGGCATCAACTCGCAGTCGCAGATCTCGACCCACTACGACGCGTCGAAGGCCGCCCAGGGGCACATGATGAAGATCTTCGCCGAGCACTATGCGCCCGCCGGCATCCGGATCAACGGGCTCGCGCCCGGCTGGATCGAGACCCACCTCAACGACACGCTGCCCGCGGACGAGCGCGCGAAGGAGACGGCGAAGATCTGGACCGGGCGATTCGCCGAGCCGCACGAGATCGCCGCGTTCGCGGCGTTCCTCTGCAGCCCGGGCGCGTCCTACGCCTACGGCCAGAATTTCATGGTCGACGGCGGGTATCGCTAGGGCCGGACGCGTCGCGCGGGCTACGCCTCTTCCGCCGCTTCGCCGATCAGCCCGCGGAGCCAGGCGCGGGCGGGATCGCCCTCGATCCGCTCGTGCCAGCTCATCGCCAGCGCGAACCCGGCCGCGCGCACGGGCGAGCGATAGACCACGAGCGGATAGCGTCCGGCCACGCGCTCGGCGACGCGCTCCGGCAGCGTCGCGATCAGGTCGGAGGCCGCGACGATCTGCGGCACCAGCAGGAAGTGCGTCACCGTCACCGGCGCGCGCCGCGTCCGCCCGGCGTCGGCGAGCGCGGGGTCGGTGCGCGCGGCGCCCGGCGGCGCGCGCACGACGACGTGCCCCTCCGCCGCGTAGTCCTTCGCGGTGAGCCGCTTGCCGATCCGCGGGTGGCCCTTGCGCGCGATGCAGGCGAAGCGCTCCGCCAGCAGGCGCTCGCTCCGCAGCCGCCCGGCGGCGCCGCGCGGCGCCGGCCCGAGCGCGAGGTCGAGCGCGCCGGTCTCGAGCGGCCGGCGCATCGCCGTCACGTCGAGCGGCGAGACGACCACGCTCGCGCGCGGCGCGGCCGCGGCGAGCCGTGTGGCGATTCCCGGCCCGAGGACGAAGCTCGCGTAGTCGGAGGCCGCGACACGGAACGTCTCCTCGCAGAATGCGGGATCGAAGATGTCACGGCGGGAGAGGACGTCGCCGATGCGCTCGAGCAGGTCGCGGAACGGCGCGGCGAGGCGCTGCGCGCGCCGGGTGAGCGCGAGCCCGGCGGCGGTGCGGACGATGAGCTGGTCGCCGGCGATCTCGCGCATGCGGCGCAGCGCGAAGCGCGCGAGCGGCTCGCTCGCGGCGACGAGGCTGGCGACGCGGTGGAACTGGCCGGCGCGGAGGAGCGCCTCGACGGTCCTGACGAGCCCGGCGTCGAGCGCCTTCGTGAGCCCCGGAATCCGGAGCTTCACCGCACGAACTGATCGACGTACTTCGCGCCGAGCCCGGCCTCGGCGTAGTGCTTCCGGCACATGTCGATCTTCGAGAACACGTCCTCGTAGCCGGTCTGCCGGCCTTCGGCGTCGAGGTAGATCATCGCGCCGGAGATGCTGAAGAACGTGATCATCTCCGGGCAGTCGTCGGGCACGACCAGCGTGTGGGTCTCGCCCGGCGGCTCGTAGACGAAGCTGCCCTCGGTCGCGACCCAGTCGTGCTCGAGGTAGCGCCACTTGCCCCTGATGACATAGCCGACGACGATCATCGGGTGGCGGTGGCGATGCAGGACGCCGCTCTTCCGCACGCGCAGCAGGTTGCACCAGCCGCCGGTGACGGTGTTGAGGAGCAGCGGCCGGAACCAGACGTCCTTCGCCTGCGGCACCCAGACGCGCTCGTCGTCGGGGATCGCACCGACGGCGATCTCGGGCTGGATGCCGGGCGAAGGAACGACGAGCGGAGCGTTCATGGGTTTGCGCCTTTCAGGCGATGAGGTAGCCACCGTCCACCGGGAGAATCACCCCGGTGACGAACGCGGCGGCGGGCGAGCACAAGAATAGCACCGGCCCCGCGACGTCCTCGGGCTCGCCCCAGCGGCCGAGGGGCGTGCGGTCGAGGATCGGCTGCGAGCGCGCAGGGTCCGAGTACACCGGCTGGGTGATCGAGGTCCGGATCCAGCCCGGCGCGACGGCGTTCACCCGGATGCCCTGCGGCGCGTACGCTACCGCGAGCGCCTTGGTGAGCTGGACGACGCCGCCCTTGCTCGCGCCGTAGCCCGGCGCGTGGCCGGCGCCGAAGAAGCTGTACATCGACGCCGTATTGACGATCGCGCCGCCCTGTCTTGCGAGCAGCGGCCGGCACGCCGCGCACATCCGCATCGTGCCGGTCAGGTTCACCTCCAGCACCTGCGCGAAGACGTCGACCTCGTGCTCGTCCCGGCGGCGGATCATCCCGGCGCAGTTCACCAGCGCGTCGAGCCGCTCCAGCCGGGCGGCGAACGCGTTCACCGCTGCGTCGTCGCGCACGTCCAGCGGCGCGGCGTCGAGGCCCTCGGCGCGCGCCGCCGCGGCCTCGTCTTCGGTGAGACCGGTGACGAGTACCCGGGCGCCGGCGGACTGGAAAGCGCGCGCGATACCCTGCGCCGATGCCGCTCGTGCCGC
>CAWHBL010000006.1:0-174333 GCA_963827555.1 uncultured beta proteobacterium | reverse complement strand
CTGCATCATGCCGGTGATGCGATTGAAGTAGTGCAGATAGTCGTGATAGAACTCGCTGTTGGTGTCGTGCCACAGCTTGAAGTTGGTGCGCACGCGCGCCTTGTGGAAGTGGAAGAGCTCCATCGGCTCCTGCATGTACGGCTCGAGGATGTCCATCGCGCCGCCCATGAACTCCCGCAGGGACGGCGCGGCGTCGTCGACGTTGACCCAGACGAAGCCGCCGAACGCCACCTCGGTCCGCACTTCCCGCAGGCTCGCGTCCTGCTTGCCGTACCTGTCCTGGTAGCCCTGCTCGCCGCGGGTGATGTCGACGCAGCTGCCGCGCGTGTCGAACGACCACTGGTGGAAGATGCACGTCATCCGCTTGGCGTTGCCGGCGGGGTCGTACAGGATGGTGTTCCCGCGGTGCGGGCAGATGTTGTAAAAGGTGCGGACCTTCGAATCGTCGCCGCGCACCACGATGAGCGGTACGCCGGCCGGATGGGTGAAGAGCCGGTAGTCGAAGGGGTTCGGGACCTCGGACTCGTGGCAGGCGATGATCCAGCTCGGGCGGAAGAGCTTCTCGCGCTCCTCGGCGAGGATCGCCGGGTCGGTGTAGATCCGCGAGTCCACGTAATGGGTCGCGGGAAACTTGGGTCGGGCGGCCCAGTCGGCGGCGGTCTTGGCCATCGCGTGCTCCTACATCAGGTAGCTGATCCGAGTCCCAAACGCAGATTCTGTGCCACGCCGCGCGACCGGGCTAAATCACTAATTTCTCGATCGATATGCTATCCGACGGGCGCCAGCCCGGTGGCGCCTGTTTCCGCAGGAAACACGCCCGGCCGAACAAAAACGGCGACCGGGCAAGTACCTCAGCCGGTCGCCGCTCGCCTTGCCGCGGGGCGTCGTTACTTGCAGTTCGTCATGCAGCGTACCGCTTTCGTGTCCGGGCGGTCGTCCACGACGAACCCGTTCCGGTTCGGCATCTGGACCGCCGGCAGCGTCTTCGCGTCCATCACCGCGTTCGCGGGCATGAGGCCGTTCAGATTCAGGAGGTACGCCGACAGCGCGTAGACCTCGTTCGACGTCAAGCTCTGCGGCCGGTCCATCGGCATCGTGC
Source organism: uncultured beta proteobacterium (assembly GCA_963827555.1). Taxonomy (GTDB): domain Bacteria; phylum Pseudomonadota; class Gammaproteobacteria; order Burkholderiales; family SG8-39; genus DATEDA01. Next base: position 173,234 of record CAWHBL010000006.1, on the reverse strand, counting down.
GCCGGATGTAGTCGAAGAGGATCGGCGCGTACGGGTACATGCTGCCCGGCGTGACGACCCGGGTGTTCGTGGTGAACGAGCCGACGCCGCCAACCATCGTGCCGTAGACCGCGCCACCCTTCGCCTCGGCGCCGTGGCAGGCGACGCACTTCTGGTCGTAGATGATCTTGCCCTGCGCGACGCTGCCGCTGCCCGGCGGCAGCCCGCGGCCGTCGGAGGTGCGGATGTCGATGTTCCACGGCGCGATGTCCGCCTCGCTGATCGGCTTGCCGTAGCCGGCCGCAGGCTTCGCCGGGGTCGACGGGGCGTGGGGCATTTCCGCGCAACCGGCAGCCGCGAGCGCCGCCGCCGAAGCGAGAACGACCAGCTCAACCCGGGATCGCATTTTTCACCTCCCCGTTCGCCGCAATCGACCACGGTGGATGCCGTTGTGGTGTTGCGTCAAGCCGGCGATGACGCGCCTCTTCTGCAGGTCGGCCACCGTCGGCTGGACGTAGCCGGTCGAGTCCACCGCGCGGCTCGCGATCACCGCCGGACTGCCGTTCCAGTTCCACCGGAAGCGGAACCGCGTCAGGCACTTGTCGAGCACGGGCGCCTCGAGCGTCGCCTCCTGCCAGTTCCGGCCGCCGTCGAGCGTGACGTCGACCGCGGTGATGCGGCCGTTGCCCGACCAGGCGAGGCCCTGGATCTCGTACCAGCCCGGCCCGCCGAGCTTCATGCCGCCCGACGGACGGGTGATCACCGACTTGCACTCCATCTCGAAGCTGAACTGGCGCCATTTGCCGTCCGGCATCGGATCGGTGTAGCGCGCCGTCTCGCTGCGGAAGTGCCACGGCTGGTCGCCCACCTTGATGCGGCGCAGCCATTTCACCGAGACGTTGCCCTCCCAGCCCGGGACGAGCAGTCGCAGCGGGTAGCCGTTCTCGGGCCGCAGCATCTCGCCGTTCGCCGCGTAGACGATCAGGCAGTCGTCCAGCACCTTCTCGATCGGGATCGAGCGCGTGTGGCTCGAGCCGTCGGCGCCTTCGAAGGCGAGCCACTTCGCCCCGGGCTGCACGCCCGCCTCGTCGAGCAGCCACGACACCGGGATCCCGGTCCACTGTACGCCGGCCAGCAGCCCGTGCGTCTGCTGCACAGTGGTCGAGGCGGGCTTGAGCCAGTCGGCGAGGCCGTTACCCGAGCACTCGAGGAAGTAGAACCGCGACACGGTCGGGTACCGCATCAGGTCTTCCATCGAGAAGACGAGCGGCTGGCGCACCATGCCGTGGATCACCAGCTTGTGGGTCTTCGGATCGATGTCCGGCGTGCCGGCGTGGTGGCGCTCGAAGATCACGCCGTTCGGCGTCACGATCCCGTATTGGTGCTGGAGCGGCGTCATGCTCCAGTCCGACCAGTTCTGGCGGTTGACGAACACGTCGGTGCGTCGGCGGGCGACGTGCGCCTCGTACTTCGAGGGCATGCCGTACATCGCCGGCGGGATCGGCCGGCCCATCTCCTGCGCGGCTGGGCGGGATCGCCAGCGGCGCGGCGCGGGAGGCCGAGGCGACGCTGCCGACCGCGATCGCGCCGCCCGCCATCGCGGCGCTCTTGCGGAGAAACGCGCGCCGGTCCTCGGACTCGAGCCTCGCTTCCTCATCCCTGGGCAACAGGGTTCGTTTCGGTAGGGAACGCAGTCGGGTGTCGCTCGCCATGGATCCTCCTTCGGTGTGCGGCGCCGGGCCGCTTGTCCGGGGTTCTTCGCCCCGTAATCGTGAAGAGTCGTGCATTAACCGTGCCATTGCCGGTCGCCGGACTAACTCGTTGTCGCCTCTCATTGTGCGCTTGCGGCATCCGAAGCGTCCGCGACGCGGGTGTTTCATGCGGAAACGGGGCGCGCCGACGGGAACGGCTCTGGATGGGCGCGCGACTGCGGGAGTAGACTCCCGGCCATGAAGATCCTCGCTTCGCTCGCGATGCTCCTGAGCCTCGCCTATGCCGCACCGATCGCGGCCGACGGCGACAACGCGCGCGCGGTGTTCGCGATGATCTGCACGCGGGAAGGGCTCTCCCTCGGGCATCGCGACGAGGCGCTGCGCAGGTACATCGACGGGTGCGTCGCCGCGAAGATGAAGGTCTACGACCACGACATGTCGGACCCGGCGACCGCGCACATCCCGAAGGCCTGCTGACTGGCGCCCGATCGCGGTCAAGCGCTCCGCTGCGTGAACTGGCGGGCAGCGTTGACAAAGGTCGCCTCGACTCCTACCCTGCTTCGATTGCTCGCGGGACCGGCGCAACCCTGTGTCCGGACGATGCGCGAGCAATCCCCCGCCGCGAGCACCAGCAAGGAGAAAACCATGAACGCAACCGGACGCCCGCTCTTGCTGGTGCAGGCGCTGCTCTTCGCGGCCGCTTCGGCCCTGTCGCTCGCGGTCTCCGCCCAGGCCGTCAAGCTCACCGTCGGCTATCAGCCGTACGACACGATCTCGTACTCGGCGGTGGTGATCCGCGGCCTCGAGCTGTGGAAGAAGCACCTCCCGCCCGGCAGTTCGGTGGAGTTCGAGAGCGCGCTCCAGGGCGCGATCATCGTCAACGCGATGCTCGCGGACAAGCAGCAGATCGGCTATCTGGGCGACATGCCGGCCGTGGTCTCGACGACCAAACCCAAGCAGGCCAACATCAAGCTGGTCGCGAGCACCGGGCTCTCGGCCGGACAGCGCTGCAACGTGATCATGGTCCGGGCCGATGCCCCGCAGTTCAAGTCGGCCGAGGAAGCCGTGAAATGGCTCGACGGCAAGGTCGTCGCCACGCCGCGGGGGAGCTGCGCGGACCGTTTCCTGAGGCAGGTCATCGAGATGACCGGGATCAAGCCGAAGGAAGTGCTCAATCAGTCGATCGAAGTGATCGCGACCAACTTCCGGGCGAAGCGGATCGACGCGGCGGCGCTGTGGGAGCCCTCGGTCTCGCGGATCGGCGACTTCGTGGGCGAGGGCATCGCGCGGGAGGTGGTCACGGGCCACTCGTTCAACATGCCCGACGGCGGGTTCATCGCGATGCGCGAGGATTTCGTGAAGTCGCGCCCCGACATCGTCAAGGCGTGGCTGAAAGCCGAGCTCGAGGCGCAACAGTTCATCCTCGACCCCAAGAACTGGGAGAAGGTGGCGGATCTCGTTCGCAGCCAGACCGAGGGGATCACCACCCGGATGGCCTGGTTCTCCATCTTCGGCGCCGTGCCGCCGGAGCGCGGCGGAAGCCCGATCCGCGACGAGAAGCCGTTTACGTTCGACGACCGCGTCCAGAAGCACCTGACGACCATCTACACTTTCCTCTTCTCGGCCAAGGTGATCGATGTCGACAAGGCGCCGGCCGGGGCGATCGACGACTCGATCGCCCGCGTCGGTCGCGAAGGAAGCGAACGTCAACGTCCCGCTCGGGATCATCAAACCGCTCGATGTGACGAAGGCACCCAAGTGAGCCGCTAGCGCCGCCGGCCGAGGCGACTCTCGCGCGGGGATATCGAGCGTTGAGCACGATCGCTTCGTCACCGCCTCGTGCGCGTGGCGACGCGCGCCATGGTGCGGGACCCGGCGGGCGGCGCGTCGCGCTGTTCCGGGCGCGGCACTGGCTCAAGCAGCCGACGCCGTACGTGGGTCTCGCCGGGGTGGTCGGCTTCGTCGCGCTCTGGTATCTCCTGACCGAGTTCCTCGGCCTGCCCAGGTTCAACAAGCTGCCCGGGCCGGTCGAGGTATGGCGCGAGTTCACCTCGCGCACGCCGACTTACGGTACCTCGCTCTTCACGCCCGACTACTACAAGCACATCCTGTGGAGCGTCTGGCGGGTCGCGCAGGCTTTCTTCTGGGCGACCGTGCTCGGCGTGCCGCTCGGTCTCTTCATGGGCTGGAAGAAGGTCTTCCGCGACTACACGTTCCCGATCCTCGAGTTGCTCCGACCGATCCCGGTGCTTGCTTGGGTACCGGTTGCCATCCTGATCTTCTCCGGCTTCGCGGGTCGCGAGGCGCCCATCATCTTCCTCGCGTTTCTCGCGGCGTTCTTCGCGACGACGCTCAACACGCTGCTCGGAGTCGAGTCGATCGACGAGAGCTATTTTCGCGCGGCGCGCTGCCTGGGCTCGAAGCCGCACCACATTTTTTTCCGCATCGTGCTTCCGGGGGCGCTCCCGTTCATCTTCACCGGGCTCCAGATCAGCGTCGGGGTCGCATGGTTCTCGCTGGTGGCGGCAGAGATGGTGTCCGGCGAGTACGGACTGGGGTTCCTGATCTGGGATTCCTACGTGCTGAGCCAGTTCGCCGTCATCGTCATCGCCATGGTTACGCTGGGAGTGATTGGCTATGCGTTCAGCGCGGTGATCAGGGCGGTGGGAAGGCTGCTCATGCGCTGGACCGTGCAGGAGGGCAGCTAGCGATGCCAGCCGACACGCTCGGGACGCTCAGTATCCGCGGCGTTTCGAAGGTCTACGACCCCGACGGCGTGAACGTGCTGGCGGTGGACAACTGTTCGCTCGAAATCGGCGCCGGCGAGTTCTGCGTAGTAGTCGGTCCGTCCGGCTGCGGCAAGACGACGCTCCTTACCGCGATCGCCGGTTTCCACGGCATCTCCCGCGGCGAGATCCTGCTCGATGATCGAACGATCTGCTCGCCGATTTTCACCGCCGAGCCGGGCGCGGACCGCATGGTCGTGTTCCAGAACGGAGCGCTCTTTCCGTGGATGACGATTGTCGACAACGTCGCCTACGGCCCGATCGTGCAGGGGCGCATGTCCGGGCGGCAGGCGAGAGGCCAGGCGCTTGCGCAGCTCGGCGAACTCGGCCTCGCGGACATCGGCAATCGCTATCCCAACGAGCTGTCCTCGGGAATGCGCCGACGCGCCGAGATCGCGCGCGCGCTCGTCAATGATCCGAAGGTGCTTCTGCTCGACGAGCCGTTCCGCGCGATGGATGCGCTCACGAAAGGGGTGGCGCAGGAGTTCCTGCTCCAGGCCTGGGACCGGGTCCGCAAGACCGTCTTCTTCATCACCCACGACCTCGAGGAGGCGTTGTTTCTCGCCGACCGCGTGGTGATCATGACGACGCGCCCCTGCCGCGTGAAGCAGATCCTCGACGTCGACTTCGAGCGCCCGCGCAGCTTCCGCGTACGGTCCTCCAGCCACTACCTGGAGCTCAAGTCCCGTGTCTTCGACGCCGTCCACGAGGAAGCGACGAAGGCCTTCGAGGCTGGCGAACGCGAGCTCGCATGATCAACCTCACCAAGCTCCGCAAGGCGGTATTCAGCCGCTCGACGGTCCGCGGCATCGCGTCGATCGCCTTCGTCCTGGCGGTATGGGAGCTCGGCCGGAGGTTCGGTGTGCCGTTTCTCGGCGCGGTGCCGGCGCCGAGCGAGGTTCTCGGCAGCCTGGGCAAGATCCTCGGCGACGGCAAGTTCTGGGACAACTGGCTGGCGAGCTTCAACCGCGTGTTCATCGGGTTCGTCGCGGCGCAGATCATCGGCATCCCGCTGGGGCTCGCCATGGCGACCAACCGGTTGACGCACGACCTGACGTTTCCCATCCTGGAAATCCTGCGTCCGATACCGCCCCTTGCCTGGGTACCGACCGCGATCATCTTCTGGCCGACGACCGAGTCGAGCATCGCGTTCGTGATCTTCCTCGGCGCGTTCTTCACGGTCGTGCTGAACGTGCTCGGCGGTGCGCGCAACATCGACGTGCGGTACGTTCGCGCGGCCCTCTCGCTCGGATCGAGGCGCAGCGACATCTTCTGGAAGATCGTGCTCCCGGCGACCCTGCCGAGCATCTTCACCGGAATGGCGATCGGCATGGGGATCACCTGGGAGGTCGTGGTCGCCGCGGAGATGATCGCCGGCAAGTCGGGCCTGGGGTATTTCACGTGGGCTTCGTACGTCGGCGGGAACTACCCGCAGATCATCATCGGCATGATCAGCATCGGCATTGCGGGCTACCTGTCCAGCGGTCTCATCCGCGTGGTGGGCAAGCTGTTCGCGCCCTGGCAGCGGCTGTTCTGACCGATGCTGGAGCCCACGACGCTCGCCGGTGCCGCCCGCAATGCGCCCACGCTCGAGGTCGAAGGCCTCAGCAAGGCCTTCGGCATCGGCCCCGCGCGCGAGCTGGTGCTCGAGGATTGCTCGTTCGCGCTGGAAGCCGGAAAGCTCACGGTCCTCATCGGGCCGTCCGGCTGCGGCAAGAGCACGCTCATCAACGTGCTCGCCGGCTACGAAGCGGTGGATTCGGGGCGCGTCACGCTGCTCGGCAAGCCGGTGAGCGGTCCCGGAGCCGATCGCCTGGTCGTGTTCCAGGAGACGGCATTGTTCCCGTGGATGACGACGGTCGCCAACGTCGCCTACGGGCCGATCGTCCAGCGCCAGCGACCGCACGACGCGATCCGGTCGGATGCGATGGCGCTGCTCGAGACGGTCGGGCTGCTCGAGTTCAAGGACAAGTATCCGATCCAGCTCTCCGGCGGCATGCAGCGGCGCGCAGAGCTGGCGCGGGCGATGATCAACAACCCGGCGGTGATGATGCTCGACGAGCCGTTCCGGGGCCTCGACGCCATGACGCGCGAGCTGATGCAGGAGTACTTCCTGCGGCTCTACGAGGACCGGCGGCAGACGGTGCTGTTCGTCACCTCGGAGATCGACGAGGCGATCTTCCTGGCGGACACGCTGCTCGTCATGAGCAATCGTCCCGGCCGCATCACCAAGACCATGGCGATCGAGCTGCCCCGCCCGCGGAGCCCGAAGGTCCTCACCTCCACGCTGTACCTCCGGTACAAGGAGGAGGCGATGGAAGTGCTCCACGCCGAGGCGCTCAAGGCGTTCGCCGGCGGCAGCAAGGCCGCCGTCGATTTCGTGGAAGCCTACGCCGCCCGCGACAGGAACGAGGGCGGGGCGGCCGGCTAAGCCGCCGCGCGCGCGGCGGGCGCGGCTAGCCGACGAGCGGCTCGAAGCCGAGCTTGGTCAGTCGATGATGTGGTAGACCGGCGCCTTCTCCATGTCCCACTTGCCGGTATTGCGGTCGTAGCGGGACAGGGTGAAGCAGTGCCAGTTCTCGTCATCGAGCTTCATGTGATCGCCCCGGTAGTAATACCCCGGCCAGCGCGTCTCCGTCCGGAACAGCGTGTGATGGGTCACGGACTCCGAGGCGAGAAGCCGGTGGTGCAGTTCCCAGGTGCGCTGAAGCTGATGCAGGTCCTCCGCGCCCATGTGGCTCATGTCCTCCTTCAGCATGGCCAGCAACTCGAGGCCGCGTTCGAGCAGCACGCCGTTCGTCATGTAGTTGGTGCTGATGCCGCCGACGTATTCGTCCATGATCTTCTCGAGGCGCTGAAGGCCATGGATCGGCAGCAGATAACTCGGCGATACGGTCCCGGCGACGATCTCGTTGCGGCCGACCCGGTAGTTCTCCAGGGGCTGGTAGATCTCCTGCTCGAGGTCGCGATATTCCTTCTCGCTCACCTGAGGCTGGTCCTTCCCCTTTTCCATCACGTACTTGACCGCCGCCTTCCCGGCGATGCGGCCTTCCGTGAACGACCCTGACGAGAACTTGTGGGCGGTGCCGCCGATGGTGTCGCCGGCGCCGAAAAGGCCGTCCACCGTCATCATCCGGTTGTATCCCCACTGGTATTCCGCCGGGGCATAGTCTTCCGGCCCGCTCGCCCACGCGCCGGAGCAGGTGGCGTGCGAACCCATGACGTAAGGCTCGGACGTGGTCAGCTCGGGATTGATGTGCTTGGGGTCGATGTTCTGCGACGCCCAGACGACCGCCTGGCCGATCGTCATGCCGAGGAAGTTCTCCCAGCCGACGGTCTCCTTGTGGGGATCCTGGAAGGCCTCCTTGGTCACCATGCGGATGGGGCCGCGGCCGGCCGCGACCTCCTTGATGATGGCGTGGTTGCGCAGGCAAGTCGGCACCGGGTGACGGTCGATGTAGTCGCCCACCAGAGCTTTGGTGTCTTCGTACCACCTCTTCTCGTACTCCTCGCCATAGCCGTTCTGCGTGTACGTCTTCAGATGGAGGAAGTAGGCGCCGACGGGACCGTAGCCGTCCTTGAAGCGGGTCAGGACGATGCGGTTTTCCATCTGCGTCATCTTGGCGCCGACCTGGATCGGAAGCGCGTACGCGGACGCGCTGCTCCAGGGCGCATACCAGGTCCGCCCCATTCCCTCGCCTACCGCGCGTGGCTTGAAGATGTGCGACGCACCACCGGCGGACACGATGACGGCCTTCGCGCGGAACACATGGAAATCACCCGTTCGGACGTTGAAGCCGACGGCGCCGGCGACCCGGTCGGCCTTGCTCTTGTCCATCAACAGGTGGGTGACCATGATCCGGTTGTAGATCTCGGTCGCGGCCTTGCGCGCCGCCTCGGCGACGATCGGCTTGTAGCTCTCGCCGTGGATCATGATCTGCCACTTGCCCTCGCGCTGGTAGCGTCCGGTCTTGGGGTCGCGCATGATCGGCAGGCCCCATTCCTCGAACTTGTGCACCGTGGAATCCACGTGCCGGGCGATGTCGTAGCCGAGGTCCTCGCGCACCAGGCCCATGAGGTCGTTGCGCGCGTAGCGGACGTGGTCCTCGGGCTGGTTCTCGCCCCATTGCATGCCCATGTAGCAGTTGATGGCGTAGAGGCCCTGGGCGACCGCGCCGCTGCGCTCGATGTTCGCTTTCTCGACGCACACGATCTTCAGGTCGCGCCCCCAGTAGCGGGACTCGTAGGTCGCCCCGCAGCCGGCCATGCCGCCGCCGATGACGAGGATGTCCGCGTCGACGAAGACCGTCTTCCTGCGTCCGAACAGCCCCATCAGACGACTCCCTGCTTGAGCTGATCCGGGCGCAGCGCGGGCAGCCCGCCTTCGATCTTGAGCGCTTCCGGTTCGTGTGCCAGTTCCTGCCTGGCCAAATCCTCGGGGCGGGGCGCGGCGTACTCGGCCGGCCCCTTGATCGATCCCCAGGGCGTCGTGCGGATCGGGGATTCGAAGTTCTTCTCGCGGCCGTCGCGGAACTTGAGCCGCCACGAAATCGTCCCCTTTGCCTCTTCGCGGAGCACCCGCACGCTGTGGCCCAGAGGCGCGAAGTCAGCGTAACCGCGGGCGTCGATGGCGTTCTGCGGACAGGCCTTCACGCAGGAGTAGCACTCCCAGCACATGTTCGGCTCGATGTTGTAGGCACGCCGATAGGTCTTGTCGATGTGCATGATGTCGGACGGGCAGATGTCGACGCAGTGCCCGCAGCCGTCGCATCGGGTCATGTAAACGAAGGTTGGCATGGCGGTCGTTGTCTCCCCAAATGAAGTCCGCGGGCGGGCCGGTCAGTAGTGCCGGGGTTGCTCGCGCGCGCTGCCGAACAGCTCGGGTTTGTCCGCAGGCGCGGGCAGGTTGGCCCGGGACTCGTTCGCGTAGGAAAGCCTCTTTTCGAAGGCTGCCGCAGGCTTGAAGAACATGTGGGCGAACTTGGACCACGGCACCGATCCGAACAGCACCGTCGTCGCGATGATGTACAGGGCGAAGAACACGTTGGCGCCGGAGCCGCCTCTCGTCTGCAGGAACGCCCAGACCAGGCCCAGCGTCACGCTGACCAGCAGCGAGAGGATGAACAGATCCGCGCGCATGACGCGAAAGGGCGATCCGCCCTCGGCGGCGACATCGGCGCGAATGAAGAACCAGAACCAGTATCCCCCGACGCAGATCATCGCGCCGCCGATCCACCACGCGAGCGGCAGGATGGCGGGCGTCGGGGTCGCGGGCGTCGGGTAGGCGAACACCATGACGGCGGTGGTGACGGCATACATCACGAACCCGTACATGGTGAGCAGGTGGGCGACGCGGCGGCGCGGGTTGCAGAATTCCCCGGATGCCAGAACGTCGACAACGCCGGTCTGGATGGCGAGCGACACCAATTCGCCGCCACCGACTTGCTTCGACCCTTTGCTTTTCGATTTCCGCCAACTATCGAAAAAATACTTGGCGCTCCCCTTATGCACGATGTCGAACAGCGTCCCGGCCGCAACCAGGGCGATCATGATGACGACATAGGCCTGCATTACGGCAGGCGGTATGGACGCCGACAGCGCGGCAAACGGATTGCTGGCGAACATTTCTTGTCTCCTCCCCGTTTCGGCGGGGATTCTAAGTGTCGCGTGACAAGCCCTGGCCTCGATCTTCGCTATGCGCTCATAGAGACGATGAATGCTCGCGGGAGGCGCGCCCGGGCGGGCTAGCGGCCGAGCTCCCGCAGCTCGAAGCGCATCGCCGCCAGATCGCCGAGCGCCCACGTCGCCGGCGCGGCGAGACCGGCCACCGTTCCGGGATTGACGAGCCAGGTTTCATCGCCCTTCACGCTCGCGACCTTCCGCGCCTCGGCCTGGTGCGAGTGTCCGCAGCAGACGAGCTCCCAGTCGCCGGTGCATGCCATGGCGTAGCCGTAGTCGTGATAGTGCACGACGAAGACCCGTCGGCCGGCGAGCTCGATGCGCGCGTCGGGGCCGTGGTACTGGAGCAGGCCGCCGCTCGCGCGCGCGAGGTTGTGCAGCGCCGTCGGGTCGCCGACGTTGTTGCCGTGGATGAGGTGCAGCGGCAATCCGAGCGCGATGGCGGGCTTGAGTGTCTGCGCGCCGATGAGGTCGCCGCAATGGATCACCGCCTCGGCGCCCTGCGCTTTCGCCTCGCGCACTGCCTGCGCGAGCGCATCGGCGCGGTCGTGGCTGTCCGAGACGATGCAGATTTTCACGTGCGCATCTTAGCGGAGCGCCGATAAAGGAGGGCGTGAGGGTGCTTATGGCGGCATCAGTTTCGCTGGTTGCTGCGACGCAGAAGCGGCCGCAGAATGCGTCTTCGCACGTCCACCCGGGGAAGTCGCGTTGGCCACCGAGGTCAAAACCACCACCTGCTACATGTGCGCCTGCCGCTGCGGCATCCGGGTGCACCTGCGCGACGGCGAGGTCCGGTACATCGACGGCAATCCCAGGCACCCGATCAACAAGGGCGTGATCTGCGCCAAGGGCGCCTCCGGCATCATGAAGCAGTACTCGCCGGCGCGCCTGACGAAGCCGCTCATGCGCAAGCCCGGCTCGGCGCGCGGCGACGGCGAGTTCGTGGCGATCTCCTGGGACGAGACGTTCCGGATCCTAGAGGAGCGTCTCGCGCGCATCCGGTCGACCGATCCGAAGAAGTTCGCGCTCTTCACCGGCCGCGACCAGATGCAGGCGCTCACCGGCCTCTTCGCGCGCCAGTTCGGCACGCCCAACTACGCCGCGCACGGCGGGTTCTGCTCGGTGAACATGGCCGCCGGGATGATCTACACGATCGGCGGCTCGTTCTGGGAGTTCGGCGGCCCCGACCTCGAGCGCGCGAAGCTGTTCGTGATGATCGGCACCGCCGAGGACCACCACTCGAACCCGCTCAAGATCGCGATCTCGAAGTTCAAGCGCGCCGGCGGACGCTTCGTCTCGATCAACCCGGTGCGCACCGGCTACTCGGCGGTCGCCGACGAATGGGTGCCGATCCGGCCCGGCACCGACGGCGCGCTCCTCCTCGCGATCGTCCACGAGATCATCGCGCTCGGGCTGTACGACCGCGAGTTCCTGGTGCGCTACACCAACGCCGGCCAGCTGGTGAGCCTGGACGAAGGGAGCGAGCGCTGCGGCCTGTTCGTCCGCGACGCGAGCGCCGACGAGGTGAACCCGCAGTATCCGCAGAACCAGATGTGGTGGGACCGGCACACCGATCGGCCGGTCGCGACGCACGCGGCGGGAGCCGATCCGTTCCTGCTCGGCGAGTTCCGCCTGCCCGACGGGACGCCGGTCAAGCCGGCGTTCCAGCTCCTCGAGGAGCGGGTGAAGCGCTACACGCCCGAGTGGGCCGAGCAGGTGAGCGGCGTGCCGGCGGCGACGATCAGACGCCTCGCGCAGGAGATGGGGATCACCGCGCGCGACCAGCGGATCGAGCTGCCGATCCCCTGGACCGACTGCTGGGGGAAGGAGCACGAGTCGGTCACCGGCAACCCGGTGGCCTTTCACGCGATGCGCGGCCTCGCGGCGCACTCGAACGGCTTCCACACCGTCCGCGCGCTCGCGATCCTGATGAGCCTGCTCGGCACGATCGACCGGCCGGGCGGGTTCCGGCACAAGGCGCCGTTTCCGCGCGCCATTCCGCCGCAGGCGAAGCCGCCGAACGGCCCGCACGCGGTCAAGCCGGACACGCCGCTCGGGAGCCTCGCGCTCGGCTGGCCGGCCTCGCCCGACGATCTCTTCGTCGACGAGGCGGGCGGACCGGTGCGCATCGACAAGGCGTTCTCGTGGGAGCACCCGCTCTCGGTGCACGGCCTGATGCACAGCGTGATCACGAACGCGTGGCGCGGGGATCCCTATCGCATCGACACGCTGATGATCTTCATGGCGAACATGGCCTGGAACTCGACCATGAACACCATGGAAGTGCGGCGGATGCTCAACGACCGCGACGATGACGGCGAGTACAAGATCCCGTTCGTCGTGGTGTGCGACGCTTTCCAGTCGGAGACGACGGCGTTCGCCGACCTCGTCCTGCCGGACACCACGTATCTCGAGCGGCACGACGTGATGTCGATCCTCGACCGCCCGATCTCCGAGTTCGACGGGCCGACCGATTCGGTGCGCGTGCCGGTGGTCGCGCCGAAGGGCGAGTGCAAGCCGTTCCAGGAGGTGCTCGTCGAGCTCGCGAGCCGGCTGAAGCTGCCGGCGTTCGTGCGTCCCGACGGGTCGCGGAAGTTCCGCGACTACCCCGATTTCATCGTGAACTTCGAGAGCGAACCCGGTTCCGGGATCGGCTTCCTCGCCGGGTGGCGCGGCAAGGGCGGCGAGAAGTTCATGGTCGGCGAGCCGAACCCGCGCCAGTGGGAGATGTACGCGAAGAACGACTGCGTCTTCCATCACGCCCTGCCGCCGTCGTACCGCTACATGCGGAACTGGAACCGCGGCTACATGGAGTGGGCGCAGCGCACGCGCATCCGGCGCTTCAACGAGCCGATCCTGATTCATCTCTACTCGGAGGTGCTGCAGCGCTTTCGCCTCGCGGCGCAGGGGCGGTGGCCGACGCGCCGCCCGCCCGAGCACCTGCGCGCGCGGGTCGAGACCTACTTCGACCCGCTGCCGTTCTACTACGAGCCGCTCGAAGCGCAGCTCACCGACGCTCAGAAGTATCCGTTGAACGCGGTGACGCAGCGCCCGATGGCGATGTACCACTCGTGGGACTCGCAGAACGCCTGGCTGCGGCAGATCCACGCGCACAACTACCTGTACGTGAACCCGCGTACCGCGAGCGCGAGCGGCGTCGGCGACGGCGACTGGATATGGGTCGAGTCGCAATGGGGCAAGGTGCGCTGCATGGCGCGCTACAGCGCGGCGGTCGAGCCCGGCACCGTCTGGACCTGGAACGCGATCGGCAAGGCGCCTGGCGCCTGGGCGCTCGCGCCGGACGCGAACGAGTCGCAGCGCGGCTTCCTCCTGAACCACCTGATCGCCGACGAGCTGCCGGCGCCGGGCGGCGTAATCTCCAACTCCGACCCGGTCACCGGACAGGCCGGGTGGTACGACGTGCGGGTGCGGATCTACAAAGCTGCGCCAGGGGAACCGCAGGCGACGTGGCCGCAGGTGCCAGCGCTCGGCGAGATCCCGGGCGTCGCGCGCGTGCGCCGCGCGTGGCAGGCGTTCGTCGCCGGAGAGAGGATTCGGCGGATGACACAGTTGGCGCTGGTAATCGATCTCAACGTCTGCGTCGGCTGTCACGCCTGCGTGACGAGCTGCAAGGAGTGGAATACGTCGGGTGAGGCCGGCTTCCTCTCGGACGACAACCCGTACGGCAAGGATCCGACCGGCACGTTCTTCAACCGGGTGCAGAGCTTCGAGGTCGGCGAGTACCCGGACACGCAGGTCGTGCACTTCCCGAAGTCGTGCCTGCATTGCGAGGATCCGCCGTGCGTCCCGGTCTGCCCGACCGGCGCGAGCTACAAGCGCGCCGAGGACGGGATCGTGCTCGTCGACTACGACAAGTGCATCGGCTGCAAGTACTGCGCGTGGGCCTGTCCCTACGGCGTGCGGGAGGTGGACGAGCACCAGAAGGTGATGAAGAAGTGCACGCTGTGCGTCGACCGGATCTACGATGCGGCGCTGCCGGCCGCAGACCGCAAGCCCGCGTGCGTGATGGCGTGCCCGACCAGCGCGCGGCTCTTCGGCGACATCCACGATCCGCAGTCCGAGGTGTCGCGGGCGATCCAGGACGCCGGCGGCTACCAGCTGATGCCGGAGTGGGGCACGCACCCGGCGAACCATTACCTCCCGCGCCGGAAGACCGAGATCAAGGTGCGCGCCGAGGACCTCGAGCGCGTCGACAACCCGCTCAAGATCGACGGCCGGCTGCCGAAGCCGGCGCTCAAGTCGCCGTCGCTCGACGACGTGACGACCTGGTAGGCGGCGCCGGGGATCGCGTGCATCCCGCCTGGTCGGTGATCCTCCTCACGACGCTCATCGGCGTCGGGCAGGGCCTCTTCGCGGCGCTCGTCCCGGTGCAGGCGCTCGGGCTCGTGCCGGCGGGCGCGGCGTTCTACTGGGCGGGGGCGGCGCTCGCGCTCTTCTTCCTCGCCGCGGGACTGATCGCTTCGTTCTTCCATCTCGGCCATCCCGAACGCGCATGGCGGGCGGTCGCGATGTGGCGGACGTCGTGGCTTTCGCGCGAGGTCATCGTGCTGCCCGCCTTCATGGCGTGCGTATTCGCTTACGGCCTCGGTCACGCGCTCGGCTGGCCGGCGGCCGGGACATTCGGAACGCTCGCGATCGGTGCGTTCGGGCTCGTGCTGTGCGCGGCGCTCTTCGTCTGCACCGCGATGATCTACGCCTGCCTGAGGTTCCTGCAGGAATGGCACTCGCCGCTCACGGTCGTCAATTACGTCCTGTTCGGGTGCGCGTCGGGGCTGACGCTGGCGACCGGCTTCGCGGCGCTCGTCGAGCCGCCGCTCGTCCCGCGGCTCGCAGCGTGGGCGGCCGGCCTCACGGCGGCGGCGCTCGCCACGCGCGCCGCGAGCCTGGTGCGGAACGCTCGACTCAAGCCGAAGTCGACGCTGCAGACCGCGCTCGGGGTGAAGCATCCGCGCATCGTGCAGACGTCGCAGGGCTTCATGGCGGGCTCGTTCAACACGCGAGAGTTCTTCCACGGCGCATCGGCGGCGTTCGTGCGCTCGATCAAGTGGGCGTTCCTGGTGGCCGTTTTCCCGGTGCCGCTCGCGCTGCTCGCGGCCGGGCTCGCGTGGCAGGCGCCCGCGCTCCTCGCGGCCGCGTTCGTCGTCCAGTACGCCGGGCTGCTCGCCGAGCGGTGGTTCTTCTTCGCGCAGGCGAACCATCCGCAGAACCTCTATTACCAGCGGATCTCGTGACCCAAACGGTACTGCGGGGAGTCGCGCGGCGCACGAGCCTTCTGCTATATTGAAGAGCACCGTCATGGGTGGCCGGCGCCGACCGTCGCGACCGGGCGCACGACAGTCAAACGGAGGATGGACGGCGATGGACTTCGACAAGGATCTCGACACCCGGGGGCTCAACTGCCCGCTGCCGATCCTGCGGGCGAAGAAGGCGCTCGCCGAGATGACGACCGGCCAGGTGCTGCGCATCGTCGCCACCGACCCCGGGTCGGTGAAGGACTTCCAGGCGTTCTCCAAGCAGACCGGCAACGATCTCCTCTCGCACGCCGAGGCGGGCAAGGAATTCACCTTCTTCATGAAGAAGAAGTGACCCGTCCACGCTGCATGCTCGGCCTCGCAGCGGCCGCGCTCGCGGCGACGGCGGCGGCGCAGGATGCGACCTTCAGTGTGCGGGTGCTGACGCCCGAGACCGCGCTGAAGGCGGCGCAGGCGGCGATGGCCAGATGCCGCGCCAACGGCTTCCAGGCGGCGGTCGCAGTCGTGGACCGGATGGGGATCGTGCAAGTGCTGCTTCGCGACCGGTTCGCCGGCCCGCACACCGTCGAGATGGCGCGCGACAAGGCGTGGACCGCGGTGAGCTTCCGCACCAGCACGAGCGACCTCGCCCAGGCGACGCAAGGGCGTCGTCGCCGCAGAGCGGGATCCGGAACCGTCCGGGCGTGGCCGCGGTGGGCGGCGGCATGATGATCGAAGCGGGCGGATCCCTCCTCGGCGGAATCGGCGTCTCGGGTGCGCCGGGGGGCAAGGAGGACGACGTCTGCGCCGCGGCCGGGATCGCCGCAATCCGCGACAGCCTCGAGCTATAGGCCGCCAGGAGGTACGAGATGCGACCATTGTTCCTGATCACAGCGGCGATCGTGGCACTCAGCCGGCTGTGACACTAAGCCGAAGGATCCGCCACCCGACATCATCAAGAGCCAGCGGCAGGTGATGGACAAGGCGAAAGCGGTCGGGGACGTCCTGCAAAAGTCCGCCGACGAGCGGCGGGAGCAAGCCGACCAGAAGTGAAGCCGGCGCGCGGTGGCCGCGGCCGTCAGCCGGCCGGTGGCGCCGCCACCGGGAAAGTAATCTCGACCGTCACCCCGCTGCCGTCGTCGCGGTTGCGCGCGCGCGCGCTCCCGCCGTGGAACTCGGCGATCAGCCGCACGATGAAAAGGCCGAGGCCGAGGTGCGGCTCGCCCTTCGGTCTGGCCTGCCCGTCGGGCTTCGCCCCCGGCGCGCGGACCGACACCATCGACTCGAACAGCCGGTCGGCCATCGCCGCCGGCAGCAGCGGGCCCGCGTTCGAGACCGACAGCCGCGCCGCGTTGCCGTCGGCATCGAGCGCGATGTCGATCGGCGCGCCGGGTGTCGGTGAAATCCCGCGCGTTGTCGACCAGCTTGTCGGCGAGCTGCGCAACGAGGTCCGGCGATCCGTCGATCTCGACCCGCCGTTCCGGGAGCCGCAGCTCGAAGCGGGACTGCGGGAAGGCGGCGGTGTAGCCGGCCACGCAGCCGGACACGACGCGCCCGAGATCGAAGCGCTCGCGCTCGGTCGCGCGCAGGGTCTGCTCGAGCCGCGTCGCCTCGCTCATGCGCGTGAGGACGGCGTTCAGGCGGCGCACGCCCTCTTCGGCGCGGGCGATGTAGACCTGGGCGTCCGGGGGGATGTCGCGCGTGCGGAGGTTGTCGAGCGACGAGCCCACCACCGCGATCGGCGTGCGCAGCTCGTGCGAGAGCCGGTCGGCCATCCGCTCGAGGTACTCGTTGTACTCGCTGAGCCGGTCGACCGCGGTGGCGAAGCTGCGCGAGAGGTCGCCGATCTCGTCCGAGTCGCCGCTCGCGCGGAAGCCGCGCCCCACGCGACCGCGCGGGTCGATCGCCTGCTCGGCCTCGTCGCGCAGCCGCCGCAGCCGGCCCGACAGCCGGGACGCGAACACGAACAGCGTTCCGGCGCCGAGCACGAACACGGCGAGCGTCACCGTGAGCAGCTGCTCGAACACCCGGTTGCGCAGCGTGAGCACGCTGTTCGTCGTCTCCTCGGCGACGACCGCGCCGATGACTTCGGTGCCGCTCCAGATCGGGTGCGCGGCGCCGAGCACCACCGCGCGGCCGTCGGGGGTCGGCCGCCAGCGCGAGGCGGGCACGCCGGACAGCGCCGCATCGACCTCCTTGCCGCCGGAGAGGAGGTCCTCGGGGATCGCGTCGTCGAAATCCTCCGGCGGCCGCTCGAGGAGCTGCGCCCAGAGCGGGCGGAGCAGCCGCGACTGCACCCAGTTCCACGCGCCGCCGGTGTTCTCCGGCTCCGCCGGCGGGTCCTGGCGGAGGCTCCCGGCCATCGCGAGCAGGCGCCGCTGCTGGTCGATCACGAACATCCGCGAGCTCGCGCGCCGCAGGCCGGTGAGGATCTGCTCGATCTCCTGCGTCGCGGCGCGGGCCGCCGGCCGGCGGCGCGGCGCGTCGTCCTCGGCGCTGAACTCGAGCAGCCGCGGACGGTCGTGGAGCGCGGTCGCGACCGCGCGCGCGGTGGCGATCACCCGCTGCTCCTGCGCCGCGCGCAGGATGTTCTCCATCTCGCGCACGTAGCCGTAGCCGATGAACGGGATCACGGCGAGCACGAGCGACACGAGCACGACCTTCGCGCGGATCGAGAGCCGCGCGCGCGGAGCGGCGGGTGCATCGGAGACCCTGGTCTGCATCCTGCGTGCCGGGTCTCAGCCCGACACCCAGCGGTACCCCATGCCGTAAACGGTGTCGATCGCGTCGAAGGCGGGGTCGACGGCGAGGAACTTCTTGCGGATGCGCTTGATGTGGGAGGTGACCGTCGCGTCGTCGACCACCAGGTTCGCATCCGACATCAGACTGTCGCGGTTCTTGACGTGGCCGGGGTACTTCGCGAGCGCATGCACCATCCAGAACTCGGTGAGCGTGAGGTCCACCGGCTGGCCGCGCCAGGCGGCGGTCATGCGCTTGAGGTCGAGGCGCAGCGCACCCGCGATCGACGGTCTCCTCGCTCTTCGGCGGCGAGCGCAGCACGTCGCTCCGCCGGAAGAGCGCGGCGATGCGCGCGAGGAGGTGCGGCATGCTGATGTTCTTGGTGAGGTAGTCGTCGGCGCCCAAGCGGAGGCCCGCCACGAGATCGAAGTCGCTGTCGCGCGCGGTGAGGAAGATGATCGGCAGCTCGGCCGACATCGCGCGCAGCTCGCGCACCAGCGCGAAGCCGCCGTCGACCTCGGTGCCGAGCCCGATGTCGACGATGGCGAGGTCCGGCAGCCGGCCCTGGAAGGCCGCCAGCGCCTGCGCGCGGTCCGCGTGCGCGGTGGCCTCGTAGCCCTGACGGCGGAGCGTGTCGGCGACGTTCTCGCGGATGGCGGCGTCGTCCTCGACGATTGCGATGCGGCGGCTCATGCGTGGGCGGTGCGGAAAAGTCGCGACGACTATACACCAGCGGTGCTGCGGTACCGCGCGGACGGCGGCGAAAGCCATGCTTTTGCCACATTCCGTCGCGGCGCTGCCCCGCGGCGTCCCCGCGCCGCCCGCTCCGCCGGCGTGCAATGGCGTCGTTCGCGCTTCGCGCCGAAGGAGAGCCGGATGGTCGTGGTGGGAAAGGTGGCGTTCGCGGTCGCAACGACCGCCATGGCCGCGCTCGCGGCCGTGTTCGTCGCGTTGGTCGTCGAGAGCGCCGCGCCGGAGCCGCCGGTCGGACCGGAGGGCAGGGTGCCCGCCTGGGTCGAGCAGGAGCGCGAAGCGGCTACTGCGTCTCGGTCGGCGGCGGCGGGATGATTCCTTGCTTGACGTAGATCGGGCGGATGGACCGGCGCCAGCTGTCGAAGTTGAGGGCGAAAGCACCGGTCGCGAACGTGAGGCCGACGCCGCAGGCGAAGATCGTCCAGTGCGCGCCGATCGCCTCGGCGACTGCGCCGGCGACGAAGTTGGAGATCGGCGCGAGCCCGAGGAAGGTCATGACGTAGATGCTGATGATCCGGCCGCGCTTGTCGTCGTCGGCGATCGTCTGCAGGATGGTGTTGGTCGACGCGACCGCCGCGATCAGCCCGAAGCCGAACGTCGCGAGCAGGACGAGCGAGAGCCACAAGTAGTGCGAGAGCGCGAAGCCGGTCAGCGCGAGCGCGGCGACGAGACCCGCCGACGCGATGATGCGCCCGAGGCCGCGGACGCTCTGTCGCACCGCGAGGAACCCGGTCGCGGCGAGCGCGCCGAACCCCACCGCGCCGATGAGGAGGCCGAGCGTCTTCGAGTCGCCGGCAAAGGTCTCGCCGGCGTAGATCGGCATCAGCGACTGCCACGGCGCGGTGAACACCGAGAGCGCCGCAAGGAGCCATAGCAGGCGCCGCATCGCCGGCTCGCCGAACGCGTAGCGGAAGCCTGCCATGAGCTCGTCCAGAAGCGGCTTGCGCTCGGTGCTGGGCGGGCGCGCCGCGACACGGACCAGCAGGTACGCCACGACGACCGCGAGGTAGGAGATCCCGTTCAGCAGGAAGCAGAGCGCCTCCCCGGCAAAGGCGAGGATGACGCCGGCGATCGTCGGTCCGACGAAGCGCGCGCCGTTGAAGAGCATCGACTGGAGCGCGATCGCGTTGGGGAGATCGGCCTTGCTCTCGACCATTTCGAGCAGGAACGCCTGGCGCGTCGGCGTCTCGAACGCGTTTATGGTGCCGAGCAAGAGCGAGAACGCGAGCACGTGCCAAACCTGCACTACACCGGTCCAGGTGAGGACGGCGAGCACGACCGCCTGGACCGAGGCGAGCAGCTGGACGACGATGAGCAGCCGCCGCCGGTCGAGCCGGTCGGCCCACACGCCGGCGATCGGCGCGACGAACAGCATCGGGAACTGCAGTGCCGCGGCCGCGAGGCCGAGCATGAAGGCCGAGCCGGTCAGCCGGTAGACGAGCCAGCTGGTCGCGATCGTCTGCATCCAGGTGCCGAGGATCGACAGCCCCTGGCCGGCGTAGAAGATGCGGAAGCTGCGATAGCGGAACGCTCGCAGCGCGGGGTGCATCGGCGGACGGCTAGCGCTTCGCCTTGAGGCGCTCGAGCTGCGCACCCCGATCGGGAGCGTGCCGGCGGAGCCGCCGAACTGGTCAGGAAGAACGAGAACGCTGCCGGGTTTCCGCACCCGCGAAGGATAGCCTAATCGGCGCGGATGCCCGCCTCCCGGACGACCGCGCCCCATCTCGCGTGCTCGGCGCGAATGAAAGCGGCAAACTGCTCGGGCGCGTCGCCGACTGGGACGGCACCTTGCGCTTCGAACCATTCGCCGGGCTTCGCGGGTTCGGAGGGCCTTGACGAGCTCCGCGTTCAGGCGCTCGACGATCGCAGGAGGCGTTGCAGCGGGGGCGGCCACACCCATCCACGACATGAAGACGAAGCCCGGCAAGCCGGACTCTGCCATGGTCGGAACGTCCGGCAGTGCCGCCAGCCGCTCCGGGCTCGTCACCGCGAGAGGGCGTAGCTTCCCTGCCCGGACCTGAGGCCCCTGGATGACTGTGCCGTCGATCGTGTAGGCGAGCCGTCCACCGAGCAGATCGGTCAGCGCCGCGGCTGCGCCTTTGTACGGGACATGCGCGACCTCGATGCCTGCGGCTCTGCGGAAAAGCTCGCCGGCCATGTGCGGCGGCGTGCCGGTGCCGGAGGATCCGTAGCTCAGCCGGCCCGGCTGTTCCTTCGCCATCCGCACGAGGTCGGCAACCGACCGTGCCGGAAACTGGGCGTTCACGGCAAGCAACAGCGGCGCGTCGAGGAGGCGCGTCACCGGCGCAAAGTCGCCGATGGGATCGTAGCCGACGCGCGCGTAGATATGCGGATTGATGGCGAGCGTACCCTGGTGGACGATAGCGAGCGTGTGGCCGTCGGGCGCGCTCCGGGCCGCGGCCTCCATGCCGATGTTCCCGCCCGCCCCACCCTTGTTCTCCACCACGACGGGCTGGCCGAGCGCGGGCGCGAGCTGCTCGGCGACCCAGCGCGCGCGGATGTCCACCGGCGTGCCCGGCGGCGCCGACGCAATGATCCGGACCGGTTGCGACGGATAGCGCTGCGCGCCGGCCGCTCCGGAACCGAACGAAACGAGTCCTGCCGTGATCCAGACCAGCGCGCTGCGCATCGTCGACCTCCGTGATCCGGCGGTCAGTACACCACGCGCCGCCGCCTGCAGGTAAGATGCCAATCAGAGCAGAGTGATAACTGCCGGTTATGCGTCTCAACCAGATCCGCGACTTCATCGCCGTGACCCAGGCCGGGAGCCTGCGCGCCGCAGCGCTGGCGGTGGGCGTCTCGCAACCCGCGATCACCAAGAGCATTCGCCAGCTCGAGGTCGAGCTTCGAGTGCAGCTTCTGCAGCGCAACGCCCGCGGCGCGGCGCCGACGCCCGCCGGGAAGGCGTTTCTAGCGCGCGCCCGAGTCGTCCAGGCCGAGCTGCGCAAGGCCGCAGACGATCTCCAGGCGTTTCAAGGCGGACGCGAGGGCAGCGTTGCTTTCGGCCTGGCGCCCGCGGCGTGCATGCTGATCGTCCCCGAGGCGATGCTGCAGTTCAGGCGGCAACACCCGCACGCTCGCGTGCGCATCGTCGAAGGCGTGAATACCGCTCTGGTGCCGCTCGTCCGGGATGAAACGCTCGACTTCTCCATCGGCCAAAGCCCTGACCGCCAAGCCGGATGACGCGATCAAGTTCAAGCCGTTGATGCGAACGCCGTCTGGTAGTCGTAGGACGCCAGGGTCATCCGTTGCGCGCGGCCAAGATCTCTGCGCGAGCTCGCCGACGCGCCGTGGCTGATGTTCTATCCGCTTGGCACCGGCGCGATCGCTGGAGAAGGCATTCACCGCGGCAGCGCGTACCGATGCCACGAGCGATCGTCCAGTGCGAGTCGTATGCCGGCGCGCTCGCCCTGCTGGCGAAGACCGATACGCTCGGCCTTCTTGATTCCGCACGATGCTCGAAGAGCCGTATGGGCAGCGACCATCTGCGGCAGATCAAGATCGCAGGAGACCCTGCCGGCACCCCTGATCGGAATGTACGCGCGGGCGGATGCGCCGCTCACTCCGGCGGCGTCCGCGATGGCTCAAGCGGTCACGGCAATCGCGCGTCGCCTCGCGCGCGAACGCTGACGAACGTGCGGCGGGTGCACCATCGCGCTCGCAGCGCGGGTGCATCGGCGGACGGTTAGCGCCTTCGCCTTCAGGCGCCCAAGCTGCGCGCGGACCTTCTCGAGCGTCGACTGCCGGTCCGCGAGCCGCTCGCGCTCCTGCGCGACCACCGCCGCGGGCGCGCGCTCGGCGAAGCTGGCGTTGGCGAGCTTTGCCTCGGACTTGGTGATTTCGCCCGTCAGCCGCGCGGCCTCCTTCTCGAGCCGTGCGATCTCCGCGCCGACGTCGATCTCGATCCTGAGCATCAGCCGCGTGTCGCCCACCACCGCGACCGGCGAGTCGAGGTCGGGTAGGTGCGCGACGACGGTCGCCTCCGACAGGCGCCCGAGGAACTGCAGATAGGGGAAGAGCGGCGCAAGCCGCGCCGCGTCGCCCTCGGCGAGGAGCGGTACGCGCTCGCCCGGCGAGAGGTTCATCTCGCTCCGCAGGTTCCGGCAGGCGTTCGTCAGCGCCATCAGCGTCTCCGCCTCGCGCTCGGCGGCCTCGTCGATCTTCGCCGGCTCCGACTTCGGATACGGCGCGACCACGACGCTCTCGCCGGTCTTCCCGGCGAGCGGCCGCGACCTTCTGCCACAGCTCCTCGGTGACGAACGGGATGATCGGGTGCGCGAGCCGCAGCACCGTCTCGAGCACGCGCACCAGCGTCCGGCGCGTGCCGCGCTGCTCGGCCTCGTTGCCGCCCTGGAGCTGCACTTTCGCGAGCTCGACGTACCAGTCGCAGTACTCGTCCCAGACGAAGCGGTAGATCGCGTTCGCGACGTTGTCGAGACGGTAGTCCGCGAACGCCTTATCGACCTCGGCCTCGGTGCGCTGCAGCCGGCTCACGATCCAGCGGTCGACGAAGGAGAGCTCGACCGGCTGCGAAGCGTCCAGCCCGCAGTCCTTGCCCTCGGTGTTCATCAGCACGAAGCGGGTCGCGTTCCAGAGCTTGTTGCAGAAGTTGCGGTAGCCCTCGCAGCGCTTGAAGTCGAAGTTGACGTTGCGGCCGAGCGTCGCGTAGGCGGCCATCGTGAACCGGAGCGCGTCGGCGCCGTACGCAGGGATGCCCTCGGGAAACTCCTTCTTCGTCCGCTCGCGCACGAGCGGCGCGGTCTCGGGTCGCCGCAGGCCGGTGGTCCGCTTCTCGAGCAGCGGCTCGAGACCGATGCCGTCGATCAGGTCCACCGGGTCGATGACGTTGCCCTCGGATTTCGACATCTTCGCGCCGTCGTGATCGCGCACGATGCCGTGGATGTAGACGTCGCGGAACGGCACCCGGCCGGTGAAGTGGGTCGTCATCATGATCATCCGCGCGACCCAGAAGAAGATGATCTCGTAGCCGGTGACCAGTACCGAGGACGGAAGATAGAGCTCGTAGGCTTTCCGGTCGTCGCCTTCGGGCTCTGGCCAGCCGAGGGTGGAGTGGCAGACGAGCGCCGACGAGAACCAGGTGTCGAGAACGTCCGGGTCGCGCCGGAGCGCCCCGGTGAACCCCGCTGCGCGCGTCTGCGCGGTCGCCGCCGCTTCGTCGCGGGCGACGTAGATCCTGCCCGCGTCGTCGTACCACGCCGGGATCTGGTGGCCCCACCAGAGCTGGCGCGAGATGCACCAGTCCTGGATGTTCGTGAGCCACTGGTTGTAGGTGTTGACCCAGTTCTCGGGAAAGAACTTCACCTTGCCTTCGGTCACCACGTCGAGCGCGACCCCGCCGATCGACCGGCCGGGGAAGAGCGTGCCTTCGGGCGCCGGCTTCGACATTGCGACGAACCACTGATCGGTGAGCATCGGCTCGACGACCGCGCCGGTGCGGCCGCAGCGGGGCACCGTCATCCGGTGCGGCTTGACCGACTCGAGGAGCCCGAGCGCCTTCAGGTCCTCGACGATGCGCTTGCGGGCGTCGTAGCGATCGAGCCCTCGATAGTTCGCCGGCGCGTTCTCGTTGATCTTCGCATCGAGCGTGAGGACCCCGATCTGCGGCAGTCCGTGCCGCTGTCCGACCTGGTAGTCGTTGAAGTCATGCGCCGGCGTGATCTTCAGGCACCCGGTGCCGAACTCCTTGTCGACGTAAGCGTCGCCGATCACCGGGATCTCGCGTTCGGCGAGCGGCAGCACGACGCGCTTGCCGATCAGATGCCGGTAGCGCTCGTCCTCCGGGTTCACCGCGACCGCGACGTCGCCGAGCATCGTCTCGGGCCGGGTCGTCGCGACCGTGAGCCCGCGCAAGCCGCCGATCGGCCCGTCGGCGAAGGGGTAGGTGATGTGCCAGAGGCTGCCGTCCTCCTCCTCGCTCTCCACCTCGAGGTCGGAGACGGCGGTGAGGAGCACCGGGTCCCAGTTGACGAGCCGCTTGCCGCGGTAGATGAGGCCCTGCTCGTAGAGCCGCACGAACGTCTCGGTGACGACGCGCGAGAGCTTCGGGTCCATCGTGAAGTACTCGCGGCGCCAGTCGCACGAGGCGCCGAGCCGGCGCATCTGCTCGGTGATCGTGGAGCCGGACTGCTCCTTCCATTGCCACACCTGCTCGACGAACTTCTCGCGCCCGAGCTCTTCGCGCGAGGTCCTCTGGGCCTCGAGCTGGCGCTCGACGACGATCTGCGTCGCGATTCCTGCGTGGTCGGTGCCCGGCAGCCAGAGCGTGTTGAACCCGCGCATCCGGTGGTAGCGGGTGAGCGCGTCCATGATCGTCTGGTTGAACGCGTGGCCCATGTGCAGCACGCCGGTGACGTTCGGCGGCGGGAGCTGGATGCAGAACGCCGGTTTTCCCGCGTCCAGTCCGGCGGCGAAGTAGCCGCGGCGCTCCCACTCGGCGTACCAGCGCGATTCGATCGCCGCCGGGTCGAAACTCTTCGCGAGCTCCATGGGGCGGGCTAGCCGTCGCCCTTGAGACGCGCGGCTTCGGCGGTGATCACGGCCGCCATCGCGTCGCGCACCGCCGCGCGGACCTCCGCTTCGAGCACTTTCCGGGTGAGCGTCATGATCTCGTCGACCTTCGGGCCGAGCCGCTCGTGCACCTTCGCTTCGACCAGACGCTCGAACTCCGGTCCGAGCAGGCTGAGGAGCTCGAGCCGGAGATCGCGCTCGATCCGGACGAGATCCGCCTCGCTCAGCTGCGGGGCGGGAGCGGGAGCCGGCGGAGCGGCCGGTGGCTGCGCCTCGGAGACCACGTCGGTGAGGACCGGAAACTCGACCGGCGGCTCCTGACGCTGCCCGGAGCGCGCCGCCCGATGACGCTGCAGGAGTGCGTCGGCTTTGCCGAAGACGTCGTTATCGGCCATCGCGCCTCACGCCGACCCTGCCGCGGCGAGGTTGTGGGTGTGGATCTCGTACCCGCGGTCGCGATAGAAGCGGTAGCGTCCGCGCGCCGCGCGCTTGTCATCTTCGTCCCGGGTCACGATCTCCACCAGCCGCTGGAAGCGCGCGAACGCCGGCGGCCATTCCGCGGCGAGGTTCACCAGCACCTCGTCGTGCGGCGTGTCCTCCGCGCCGCGCGCGATCACGACCGGCGTCTCGGCCGCCAGCCGGTGCCCGGCGATCACGTGCGGCAGGAATCCGATTGCCGGGGTGGTCCACATCAGTCTGTCCACCGCCGCCGCCGTGTCGCCGTCGGGGGCGTACACGAGCACACGCAGGCTCTGCGCGACCGCTTTCGCCGCCAGCCGGCAGGCGACGCGGAGGCGGTCGTCGGCGTCGATGTAGAAATCGATCCGCGTCACCGTTCACCGCCGCACGGGATCATCGCCGTCACTTCTTCGCCGCCCGGCCGAGCAGAAACGTCGTCAGCAGCGGCACCGGTCTGCCCGTCGCGCCCTTGTTCTTGCCCGAGGTCCACGCGGTGCCGGCGATGTCGAGGTGGGCCCACGGATACTTGCCGGCGAAGCGGGACAGGAAGCACGCCGCCGTCACGCTTCCCGCCGGCCGCCCGCCGATGTTCGCGAAGTCCGCGAACGGGCTCTTCAGCTGCTCCTGGTAGTCGTCCCACAGCGGCATGTGCCAGGCGCGGTCCCAGGCGCTGCGTCCGGCGGCGACGAGCTCGCCGGCGAGCTCGTCACGGTTCGAGAACAGCCCGCTCGCGACGTGACCCAGCGCGATCACGCACGCGCCGGTGAGCGTCGCGATGTCGACCACCGCCGCCGGGGCGAACCGCTCGGCGTAGGTCAGCGCGTCGCACAGGATGAGACGGCCCTCGGCGTCGGTGTTGAGGATCTCCACCGTCTGGCCGGACATGCTCTTCACGATGTCGCCCGGTTTGGACGCGGCGCCGCCGGGCATGTTCTCCGTGGTCGGGATGAGGCCGACGACGTTCAGCTTCGGCTGGAGCTCGGCGACCGCGCGGAAGGCGCCGAGCACGCTCGCCGCGCCGCACATGTCGAACTTCATCTCGTCCATCTCCGCGGCGGGCTTGATCGAGATGCCGCCGGTATCGAACGTGATGCCCTTGCCGACGAGCACCACCGGCTTGGCGCTCTTCGCGCCGCCGCGGTAGCGGAGCTCGATGAACTTCGGCGGCTGGCGCGAGCCCTTCGCGACCGAGAGCAGCGCGCCCATCCCGAGCTTCTCCATCTCCCGCCGCTCGAGCACTTCCACCCCGAGCTTCCACTCGCGCGCGAGCTTCTCCGCCTGCTCGGCGAGATAGGCGGGCGTGCAGACGTTGCCGGGGAGGTTGCCGAGATCCTTGGCGAGCGAGACGCCGGCGGCGATCGCACGGCCGTCGGCGGTGCCGCGTGCCGCGGCGGCCTCGCCCGCCTTCCGCGCGAGTGCGAACACCACCTTGTTGAGCGCGCGCGGCGGCGACTTCTTGCTCTTCATCGCATCGAAGCGGTAGAGCGCGTCGGTGGCGGCGAGCGCGGCATGGCACGCGCGCCACGCCGCGTCCGCGCCCTTCACCGGCAGCTCGCCGAAGCACAGGGCGAGCTCGGCGGCCCCGGTGTCGGCAGCCGCCGCGACCGCGGTGCGCACCGCCTCGCGGTACTCCTTCGGTCCCAGCCCGGACTCGCTTCCGAGCCCGACGAGCAGGACGCGCTCGGCGGCAACGCCGGCGAGTCCGAACAGCATCCGGGTCGTCCCGGACTTGCCGTCCATGTCGCCCTGCTTGAGACGCTCGCGCAGCGCGCCGCGCGCCGCGCGGTCGAGGAGCTCCGCAGCGGACGAGAGCTTGCGCGATTCGAACACGCCGACCGCGAGACAGGGCGTCGCGGTCTTCTCCGGCGCCAGGGCTTTCGTGCTAAATTCCAATCGACTCTCCGTTGGACGTTCGACTCTTCGTTGGTGTGCGTCGTGCCCGTCGAGGCGAGTCGGATTATCCCCGCTCCGAATCGCCCGCGTCAAAGCCGCGTCGCCGGGAGCGGCCCGCCGCGTCCCGCTGTCGATCGGCCAGCCGATGAATTCGCCCCGGACCGATAGGTGATCTTCCAGCGCTCCCTGCTGCGCGAGGTCGGCAACTACGCCGCGGCCGTGTTCTCGGTCCTGTTCGCGATCGTCGTCACCAGCCAGCTCGTGCGCATGCTCGCGCGCGCGGCCGGCGGCAAGATCCCGTCGGACGCGATCTTCGCGCTGATCGGCTTCACCGCGCTCAACTACCTGCCGATCCTGCTCGCGCTGACGCTGTTCGTGTCGGTCCTCATGGCGGTGTCGCGGAGCTACCGCGACTCGGAGATGGTCGTGTGGTCCGCTTCCGGTCTGCCGCTGACCGCGTGGGTGAGGCCGGTGCTGATCTTTTCCGCGCCGATCGTGCTCGTGATCACCCTGCTCGGGCTGTTCCTGACGCCGTGGGCGAACGGGCGGGCCGACGAGTATCGCCGCAACCTCGAGAGCCGCGAGGACGTGTCGCGGATCGCGCCGGGCGTGTTCCGCGAATCCTCCAACGCCCAGCGGGTGTTCTTCGTCGAGGCCGTCGACGGCCAGGAGGACGTCGTCCGCAACGTGTTCATCGCGAGCAACCAGCGCGGCCGCAGCGGCGTGACGGTGAGCCGCGAAGGGTTCATCGAGACCGCGCCGAACGGCGACCGCTTCGCCGTGCTGCTGAACGGGCGCCAGTACGACGGCGTGCCGGGGACGGGCGAATACCGGGTGGTCGAGTTCGAGAAGTACGCCGCGCGGATCAAGCTGCGCGCGGTGAGGGCGGCATCGGAGCGGCCCCGGACCGCCTCTACGCTGGAGTTGCTCGAGTCGTCCGACCGGGAGATGCGCGCGGAGCTGATGTGGCGGCTCGGCCTCCCGCTGGTCGCGCTGAACCTCGCGCTGCTCGCGATCCCGCTCGCGTTCGTGAACCCGCGCGCGAGCCGGTCGGTGAACCTGATCTTCGCCGTGTTCGCCTACATGGTGTACAGCAACCTGCTCAGCATCGTGAAGGCCTGGGTTGCGCAGGGGCGGGTCCAGTTCGAGGTCGGCTGGTGGGTGCTGCATGCCGCGATGCTCGGCCTGATCGCGTTCCTGTTCCTGTGGCGCAATACCCTCGGGTTCAAGCTCTGGCTGCGGCGATGAGGACGGTCACCCGCTACCTCGGGCGCGAGATCTACAAGGCGACGGCGTTCGTCTTCCTCGGGTTCCTCGCGCTGTTCGTGTTCTTCGACCTGATCAACGAGCTCGACGACGTCGGCAAGGGCCGCTATCGCCTGGGACACGCCTTCCTGTTCGTCCTGCTGTCCATCCCGGGCCACGTGTACGAGCTGTTTCCGATCGCGGTGCTCATCGGCACGCTGGTCGCGCTGTCGACGCTCGCGGCGAACAGCGAGTACACGGTGATGCGCGTTTCGGGATTCTCGCCGCTGCAGGCCGCGGGCACGCTCGCCCGGATCGGCGCGGCGTTCGTGCTGCTGAGCGCCCTGTTCGGCGAGCTGGTCGGTCCGGAGGCGGAGCAGATGGCGCAGCGGCTGCGGCTCGACCGCCTCGGCGCCGCGGTGGGCTCGGAGCTGCGCAGCGGGGTGTGGGTGAAGTCCGACACGCAGTTCGTGAACGTCGGCGAGGTGTCACCCGACTCCACGCTCAAGCGCGTGAAGATCTACGACTTCGACCGGGACTTCCGCCTGCTCTCGATCAGCCAGGCGACGAGCGGCCGCTACGAGGGCGCGAACCGGTGGGCGCTCGCGGACGTCGTGCA
Organism: uncultured beta proteobacterium; assembly: GCA_963827555.1. Lineage (GTDB taxonomy): Bacteria > Pseudomonadota > Gammaproteobacteria > Burkholderiales > SG8-39 > DATEDA01. Next base: position 143,569 of record CAWHBL010000006.1, on the reverse strand, counting down.
GACGCGGTTTGGAGCGGACGGCGCGAGCGTGGTCAACCTGCCGACCCTGGAGTGGACCTCGGTGCTGACGCCCGAGATGCTCGGCGTGCTGCTGGTGGTGCCCGAGAAGCTGTCGGCATGGGGGCTGTACCAGTACACGCAGCACCTCTCGGCGAACAAGCAGCGGAGCGACCGCTACGAGATCGCGTTGTGGAAGAAGCTCATCTACCCGTTCGCGGCGCTGGTCATGATGGCGCTCGCGTTGCCGTTCGCGTACCTCCAGATCCGCACCGGCGGGGTCGGGGTGAAGCTCTTCGCCGGCCTCATGCTCGGCGTCCTGTTCCATTTCCTGAACACGCTCTTCTCGCACGTCGCCGTGCTCGAGCGCTGGCCGCCGTTCGCAGCCGCGGCGGCGCCTAGCGCGCTGTTCCTGCTCGCGGCGGTGGCGATGATGTGGTGGGTGGAGCGGCGGTAGTCGTCACGTTACGCGGTTCGGCCGGGACGATCCTCGTCCCCGCGAGCCGGTCGTGCAGGAACTGCCGCTCGCGATCGACGATGCTCCACAGGATCGTCGCCACGCCGGGCGCGAGCGCGAGCCAGGCGCCGAGCTCGCGCGGGTGCCGCAGGAGGACGATCGCGCCGACCGCGCTCGAGCCGAGCGCGAGCGCCGCGAGCGCGTAGCGCAGGATCGCCCGCGAGGTTGCGAGCGGCCCGCCGCGCCGATCGACCACCCGCAGCTTCCACGCCTTCATCGGCAGCGTCTGTCCGCCGCGGCGCCAGCACCAGACGAAGTAGAGGCCCAGGACGAGAAAAAGATAAACCTGGAACAAATGCCGGGAGAGTCCTTCCAGGCGGGCGGTGGACGCCCCAGCGAACGGAAAGCTCGCGATGAGGAGGACCGCCGCCACGACGAGCGCCTCGTAGACCATCGCGGCGAGGCGCCGGACGAGCGACGCGGCCGCGGCCGGCATCCCGTCTCCGCCGGCCGGCGTCATGCGGCTACTGCTGAGTGGAGGGGGTCGCCGCCACCGGCTGGGTGTCTGCCGCAGGTTGGGCAGCCTCGGCAGCGGGCTGGGTGCTCTCGGCCGCGGCGCTGTCCGCGGGCGGGTTCGATTCCTGGGCGGGCGCGGCAGGGGGCTTCTGCGCGAGCTCCTGCTTGTACTGGTCCCACTTCTCGAGAATCACCTGCCGCTCCTTGGTCGGCAGCTGCTCGAACTCCCGGTACTTCTCGCGGGCGGCGCGGCGCTGGTCCGGCGTGAGGGCCGCCCACTCCTGCATGCGCTTCTGCAACCGCGCCTGCTCCTCGGGCGTCATCTTCGGATAGCGCTGGGTGATGCCGAGCCACTTCTGCTTGCGGGGAGGGTCCAGCCTGTCCCACTCGCCCTGGATCGGCGCCAGGATGTTCTGCTGCTCCTGGGTCAGCTGCCCCCAGGAGGGGTTCTGCTTGGTCGTTTGGGCGTTGGCGGCGGAAAGGCCGAGGCAGAGCGCGAGGGCTATTCCGAGGTGCGCTTTAGCCATGCCTGGAAATCCTCGTCGAGATAAGCCTTGATCGGAAGGTCTCCGGTGAGGAGCCGGCTGTCAATCTCTTCGATTTCCGCCACTTGCTGCGCGAGCTGGCGCGCGGTGCGCTGGGCCTCTTGCCATTGTTGGAGGCCGATTGCGGCCGCGACGAGGAACGCGGCGGGAAGGAGGATGCGGGTCAGGAAGTGGCTTGGGCCGCCGGTCAGGATGCCGGTGCGCCCGGTGCCGGCGAGGGCAACCTCGCCCGCGGCTACGCGATGGCGGTCCAGGGCCCGCTCCCGGGCGACCTTCAGGCGCGCCGCGGCCTCCGGCGCCAGCCCGAGGCCGGCGTCCAGGACGTCCTTGATCGTGCGGGCGAATTGCGACTCGTTCACAGCTCGATGCCTCTGGCCTTGAGCGCGGCCGCCAAGGTGTGCGCGGCGCGTGAGCAGTGCGTTTTCACGCTGCCCTCCGAGCATCCCATCACGGCAGCGGTTTCAGCCACGTCCAATTCCTCCCAGTAACGGAGGAGAAACGCCTCGCGTTGACGAGCGGGCAGTTTCCGAATCTCCTTCTCAATCAAATCAAGTAGTTGTGCTTGTTCTAGCTGGGCGTCCGGACCCGCGCCCCGAGTAGGACCGGCCGCCGTTTCCAAAGTTTCCAGCGGGTCGGCATCCTCATCCTCACGCTGTGGTGTAAGCGCGGAAAGAAGCGTTGTCCAGAGCGAACGCACCTTCCGCCTGCGGAAAAAATCACGGATCGCGTTCTGCAGGATGCGCTGGAAGAGCAGCGGCAGCTCGGCCGGCGGCTTGCCGCCGTAGCGCTCCGCGAGCCGCATCATCGCGTCCTGAACGATGTCGAGCGCGGCCTCCCCGTCGCGGACCGCGAACAGCGCCTGCTTGAAGGCGCGGCGTTCGACGCTGGCGAGGAAGTCCGAGAGCTCGGTGCGCGAGGCCAGGGGGTGTCCCTTTTCCGGGCGCGCCGGCGGCGCGCAACGACCCGCTGGAGGAGGATGGCGCGCGATAGTATCAAAGGCCTATTCGGTCGATGCCGAGGCACAGCCCTCGGCTTCGACCGAATCGGCTAAGGCTCTCGTACGAACAAGGGGAGATTCCCCTTGTATATCCCCCACGTAGGAACGAGGGCGTGCGCCCCCTCGTAGCTCCCCCGGCCGATGCTTGACCAATCGGTGCCGAGCCATTAACTTCCATAGTTTTCGCCAAATATTCAACAGAATAGAGGTTGCGATGGACCCAGGCACGAAGCTCGCCGTGCCCGAACTCACCGGCGCCGAGATCGTCATCCACTGCCTGCAGGCCGAAGGCGTGGAGGTCGTGTTCGGCTATCCGGGCGGTGCGGTGCTCTTCATCTACGACGAGCTGTTCAAGCAGGACAAGGTGAAGCACGTGCTCGTCCGCCACGAGCAGGGCGCGACCCACGCGGCCGACGGTTATTCGCGGGCGAGCAACAAGGTCGGCGTCTGCCTCGTGACCTCGGGGCCGGGCGTCACCAACGCGGTGACCGGGATCGCCACCGCCTACATGGACTCGATCCCGATGGTGATCATCACCGGCCAGGTCCCGACCCACGCGATCGGGCTCGACGCATTCCAGGAGTGCGACACGGTCGGCATCACCCGGCCGTGCGTCAAGCACAACTTCCTGGTGAAGGACGTCAACGACCTCGCGCCGACGATGAAGAAGGCGTTTCACATCGCCCGGACCGGGCGCCCGGGGCCGGTGCTGGTGGACATCCCGAAGGACGTGACGACGCAGACGTGCCGGTTCGAGTATCCGGAGACGGTCAGCATGCGGTCGTACAACCCGACCGTGAAGGGACACCCGGGGCAGATCAAGAAGGCGATCCAGCTGCTGCTCGAGGCGAAGCGGCCGATGGTCTACACCGGCGGCGGCGTAGTCCTGTCGGAGGCCGCGGCACAGCTCACCAAGCTGGTCCGGTCGCTCGGCTTCCCGTGCACGAACACGCTGATGGGGCTCGGCGGCTACCCCGCGACCGACAAGCAGTTCCTCGGCATGCTCGGCATGCACGGCACCTACGAAGCGAACATGGCGATGCAGCACTGCGACGTGCTGCTCGCGGTCGGCGCGCGCTTCGACGACCGCGTGATCGGCAACCCGAAGCACTTCGGGCAGGTGCCGCGCCGGATCATCCACGTCGACATCGATCCGTCGTCGATCTCGAAGCGCGTCAAGGTGGACATCCCGATCGTCGGCAACGTGCGCGAGGTGCTCGAGGAGCTCCTGAAGCAGCTCGAAGGTCAGACGCAGAAGATCGACGCGAAGGCGCTCGCCGCGTGGTGGGCGCAGATCGGCGAGTGGCGGGCGAAGGACTGCCTGCGCTACGACCGCTCGTCGAAGGTGATCAAGCCGCAGCTCGTCATCGAGAAGCTGTACGAAGTGACGAAGGGCGAGGCGTTCGTGACCTCGGACGTCGGGCAGCACCAGATGTGGGCGGCGCAGTTCTACAAGTTCGACCGGCCCAAGCGCTGGATCAACTCCGGCGGGCTCGGGACGATGGGCTTCGGCCTGCCCGCCGCGATGGGTGCCCAGTTCGCCAACCCGGGCGCGACGGTCGCGTGCGTCACCGGCGAGTCGAGCATCCAGATGTGCCTGCAGGAGCTCTCGACCTGCAAGCAGTACCGCCTGCCGATCAAGATCATCAACCTGAACAACCGCTACATGGGCATGGTGCGCCAGTGGCAGGAGTTCTTCCACGGCAACCGCTACTCCGAGTCGTACATGGACGCGCTGCCGGACTTCGTGAAGCTCGCCGAAGGCTACGGCCACCGCGGCATGCTCGTCGAGCGTCCGGAGGACGTGGAGCCGGCGCTTCGCGACGCGTTCGCGCGGAAGAACGAGCTCGTGTTCCTCGACTTCGTCACCGACCAGACGGAGAACGTCTTCCCGATGGTCCCGGGCGGGAAGGGCATCTCCGAGATGATCCTCGCCGAAGAGCTGTGAGCGCGACTCGGATAGCCCAATGAACGCTCCTACCTCCCCCCCGGGCGCGAGCCCGTACGCGCTGCCGACGGCGCAGCCGCCGGCGATGCGCCACATCATCTCCATCCTGCTCGAGAACGAGGCCGGCGCGCTGTCGCGCGTCGCCGGGCTGTTCTCGGCGCGGGGCTACAACATCGAGTCGCTGACGGTCGCGCCGACCGAGGACGCCTCGCTCTCGCGCATGACCATCGTCACGGTCGGCTCCGACGACGTGATCGAGCAGATCACCAAGCAGCTGAACAAGCTGATCGAGGTAGTGAAGGTGGTCGACCTCTCCGAGGCGCCGCACATCGAGCGCGAGCTCATGCTGATCAAGGTGCGCGCGACCGGCAAGGACCGCGAGGAAATGAAGCGCATGGCCGACATCTTCCGCGGCCGCATCCTCGACGTCACCGAGACCACCTATACGATCGAGCTCACCGGCACCGGCTCCAAGCTCGACGCGTTTCTCGAGGCGCTCGACAAGACCGCGATCCTCGAGACCGTCCGCACCGGCGCCTCCGGCATCGCCCGCGGCGAGCGGGTGTTGAGGGCCTAGTGACGCGGCGCGCGGCTTGCGCGCGCCACGTCCGTTCCCGTCCAGCCAGCACAGACACGAGGGCACCATGAAGGTCTATTACGACAAGGACGCCGATCTTTCGCTCATCAAGGACAAGAAGGTCGCGATCGTCGGCTACGGCTCGCAGGGCCATGCGCACTCGCTCAACCTGCGCGACTCCGGCATCGCGGTGACGGTCGCGCTCCGCAAGGGCGGCCCGTCGTGGGACAAGGCGAAGAACGCCGGCCTCGCGGTGAAGGAGATCGGCGACGCGGTGAAGGGCGCCGACATCGTGATGATCTTGCTGCCCGACGAGCACCATCCGGCGATCTACAGGGAGCACGTCGAGCCCAACATCAAGAAAGGCGGGTCGCTCGCCTTCGCCCACGGCTTCAACATCCATTTCGCGCAGATCCAGCCGCGGGCCGATCTCGACGTGTGGATGGTCGCGCCCAAAGCGCCCGGGCACACCGTCCGCTCCACCTATGCGCAGGGCGGCGGCACGCCGATGCTGATCGCGCTGCACCAGAATCCGTCGGGGCGGGCGCGCGACGTCGCGCTGTCGTACGCGGCGGCGATCGGCGGCGGCCGCGCCGGCATCATCGAGACGAGCTTCAAGGAGGAGACGGAGACCGATCTCTTCGGCGAGCAGACGGTGCTCTGCGGCGGCTGCGTCGAGCTGGTCAAGGCCGGCTTCGAAGTGCTGGTGGAAGCGGGGTATGCGCCGGAGATGGCCTACTTCGAGTGCCTGCACGAGCTGAAGCTGATCGTCGACCTCATGTACGAGGGCGGGATCGGCACCATGAACTACTCGATCTCGAACAACGCCGAGTACGGCGAGTACCTGACCGGGCCGAAGATCATCACGCCCGCGGTCAAGAACGCCATGCGCGAGGCGCTCGGGCGCATCCGCAGCGGCGAGTACGCGCGCGAGTTCGTCCTCGAGAACCGGGCCGGCGCGCCGATGCTGCTCGCCCGCCGGCGGCTGACCGCGGAGCACGAGATCGAGAAGGTCGGCGGCGAAGCTGCGCGAGATGATGCCGTGGATCAAGCAGAACCGGCTGGTCGACACGTCGAAGAACTAGCGCCGTTGGGGGCGTACCCGCACCCGATCATCGCCCGGGAGGGCTGGCCGTTCATCGCGGCCGGCGTCGCCGCCGCGCTCCTGGCAGGATGGCTCGCCGGCTGGTGGTGGTCGGTTCCGTTCTGGCTCGCGGTCGCGTTCGTGGTCCAGTTCTTCCGCGACCCGCCGCGCGCGATCCCGGGCGACGAGCGCACGGTCGTCGCGCCCGCCGACGGCCGCGTCGTCGCGGTGGTGCCGGCCGAGGATCCCTACCTCAAGCGTCCGGCAACCAAGGTGAGCGTGTTCATGAACGTGTTCAACGTCCACTCGAACCGCTCGCCGGTGGACGGCGAGGTGAAGCAGTCCTGGTACGACCGCGGCGGGTTCGTGAACGCCGAGCTCGACAAGGCTTCGCTCGAGAACGAGCGCAGCGCGCTGTGGCTGCGCTCGGACGCCGGCGCGGACATCACCTGCGTCCAGATCGCCGGGCTGATCGCGCGGCGGATCCTCTGCTACGCCAAGGCCGGGGACCGCCTCCGCCGCGGCGACCGGTTCGGGTTCATCCGCTTCGGGTCGCGAGTCGACGTGTACCTGCCCGGCGAGGCGCGGGTGAAGGTCGCGCTCGGCGAGAAGGTGTGGGCGGGAAGCACGATTCTCGCCGAGCTATAGAGAGAAAACCGATGCCGAAGGCAGAGGTTCCTGGCGTTGGGGAGCACGAGGGGCCGCGGCCCCTCGTGTCGTGAGACCCGGCCCGTGGCGGAGCTCCACCCACCGCGGAAGGGCCTGCTGCGCGGCACGCTGCGACGGCGCGGGATCTACATCCTGCCCAATCTCTTCACCACCGGCGTGCTGTTCGGCGGCTTCTACGCCATCGTCCAGGCGATGAACACCCGCTACGAGGCACGCGGCGGTCGCGATCTTCGTCGCGATGGTGCTCGACGGCCTCGACGGGCGGGTCGCGCGGCTGACGCGCACCCAGAGCGAGTTCGGCGCCGAGTACGACAGCCTCGCCGACGTGGTCGCTTTCGGCGCGGCGCCGGCGCTGGTGATGTACGAGTGGGCGCTCCGGCCGCTCGGCCGGCTCGGCTGGATCGCCGCGTTCGCGTACTGCGCAGCGACCGCGCTTCGGCTCGCGCGGTTCAACGTCATGCACGACGTCGTCGACAAGCGCTACTTCCAGGGCATGCCGTCGTCCGGCGGCGGCGGCGCTGGTCGCCGGGTTCGTCTGGATCATCGACGACCTCGATCTCCAGCGCGCCGACTGGCTGCACGCGCTCGCCTGCGGCCTCACGTTCTTCGCCGCGATCACGATGGTCACCAGCGTCCCGTTCTACAGCTTCAAGGACATCAACTTCCGCCGCAGCGTGCCGTTCTGGGCGGTGCTCGTGATCGTCCTCGCGTTGATCCTCGTTTCCGCGAACCCGCCGCTGGTGCTGTTCGGGCTGTTCGTCGCCTACTCCCTCTCCGGGTACGCGATGTGGCGTGGAAGCTTCCGGCAAGGCGCGCGGCGCGCCCGATCTGACAGGCGCGCGGGGGCCTTGCAGGGCGCCGCCCGGTTTGCCGCTATAGTTCTTGCCATGCCACGTCAAGCGCAACCGCTGACGCTCCTGCTCCTCCGCAGCCTGCTGCTCGGGCTGCTGCTGCGCCTCGCGCGCTAGCACACACACTCCCCCAATTCGGTTCGTTTCGTCGCAGCGCGGTTTCCGCGGTGCGGGACTCAAATCAATCACGGCCCTTCACGGGAGACGACCATGAGCAACAACCGGCTGATCATCTTCGACACGACGCTCCGCGACGGCGAGCAGAGCCCCGGCGCATCCATGACCCGCGAGGAGAAGCTGCGCATCGCCAAGCAGCTCGAGCGGCTGCGCGTCGACGTGATCGAGGCCGGCTTTCCCGCGGCATCCAACGGCGACTTCGACGCGGTGCGCGCGATCGCCAACACGATCAAGGACTCGGTGGTGGCGGGCCTCTGCCGCGCCAACGACCGCGACATCGCGCGCGGCGTCGAGGCGCTGAAGGGCGCGAAGGCCTGGCGCGTCCACACCTTCATCGCGACCAGCGCCCTGCACATGGAGAAGAAGCTGCGCATGACGCCGGAGCAGGTGCTGGAAGCGTCGCGGCTGGCGGTGAAGTTCGCGCGCAACCACTGCCCCGACGTCGAGTTCAGCCCGGAGGACGGCAGTCGCTCCGAGGTCGACTTCCTCTGCCGCGTGCTGGAGTCGGTGATCAAGGAGGGCGCGACCACCATCAATATCGCGGACACGGTCGGCTACGCGGTGCCGCAGCTGTTCGGCGAGTTCATCCGCACCCTGCGCGAGAAGATTCCGAACTCGGACAAGGCGCGGTGGTCGGTGCACTGTCACAACGACCTCGGCATGGCGGTGGCGAACTCGCTCGCCGGCGTGATGATCGGGGGCGCACGGCAGATCGAGTGCACGATCAACGGCCTCGGCGAGCGCGCCGGCAACACCTCGCTCGAGGAGGTGGTGATGGCGGTCAAGACCCGTCACGACGTCTTCGGGCTGGAGACGCGGATCGACACCACCCAGATCGTTCCCGCCTCGCGGCTCGTCTCGCAGATCACCGGGTTCGTGGTGCAGCCGAACAAGGCGGTCGTCGGGGCGAATGCGTTCGCCCACGCTTCGGGGATCCACCAGGACGGCGTCCTCAAGGCCCGCCAGACCTACGAGATCATGCAGGCGGAGGACGTGGGCTGGACGACCAACAAGATCGTGCTCGGCAAGCTCTCCGGCCGCAACGCCTTCAAGCAGCGCCTGAAGGAGCTCGGCATTGACCTCGAGAGCGAGGACGCGGTCAACATCGCGTTCCAGCGGTTCAAGGATCTCGCCGACAAGAAGGCCGACATCTTCGACGAGGACATCCATGCGCTCGTCTCCGACGAGGCGGTGACCGCGGAACGCGAGCACTGGCGCCTCGTCTGGATGCAGCAGGCGAGCGGTACCGGCGAGCGGCCGCACGCGACGATCGTGCTGAACGAGGGCGGTGCCGAGCGCCGCGCCGAGTCGAACGGCGACGGCCCGGTCGACGCCACGTTCAAGGCGATCGAGAGCCTGGCGAAGAGCGGCTCGGAGCTGCTGCTCTATTCGGTGAACGCGGTGACGCAGGGCACCGAGTCGCAGGGCGAAGTGACGGTGCGGCTCGCCAAGGGCGGGCGGATCGTGAACGGCGTCGGCGCCGACACCGACATCATCGTCGCGTCGGCCAAGGCCTACGTGAGCGCGCTCAACAAGCTTGCCACCGGTGAGCGGCTGAACCCGCAGCACGGCGCGACGCCTTGATCGGCGTCACGCCGGCTTGGGCATGGCGCGCGCGGCGAGGACCGTGCAGCAGAATAGCGCGACCGAGAGCGCGATCTCGAGCGCGGCGAGGATTCGCACCGGCGGCGGTTCGGCCCACGCCCGCACCACCCCCTCGGTGAAGTAGGCGAGGGCGAGGAACGGGGTCCACTGGAAGGTGTAGCGCCGGCCGTGGAGCAGGCCGAAGAGCGGTGCGAGCAGCGGCAACGCCTTGAGGCTCAGCCACGATCCGCCCGGGCGAAGCGGCGCGAGCCAGATTTCCCACGCGAGGCACAGCGCGATCAGCGCGATCAGGCTCGCCACCGCGCCCGCCTGCAGCGTCCGCGTAGTCACCGGGCTCGGCCCTTCGGGCTCAGCGGACTACCCTCGCGCCGAGGCGCTCGGGGTTCGCCCTTGTCGCGGCCCTGCGGGCTCACGGTGTCCGGGCGGCGCGCGCCATCGCGACCAGGGCCTCTCTGGCCTTGCCGGCGTTGGTGACGGTCTCCGGGAAATCGAAGCGCAGCGGCCGCCCGTCGGCGCGGACGTCGAAACCGTCGCAGTCGACTCCGGTCATCTCGACCGCGACCGGCGTCACGCCGTGGTAGTGACGGCAGTAGTCGGCAAGCGCGACCGTGTGATCGGCGTTCATGTGCGCGACGATCTCGCTTTCCGCCGCGGCGAGCGAGTTCGCCGGCGGCGCGAACTCGGCAGCGTCGATCCAGTCGATGCGCCCGAATCCGCGGACGAAGAGCAGCCGCTTCGGGGCGATCGCCCAGAACGAGAAATCGCCGAGCGCGAGCAGCTCCCGGGCGGCCGGAAACTGGCGGAGATACCTTGTCTGCGCAGCCGGGTCCTCGGCGAGGGGCGTGGCATCCCCAGTCAACGTTAGCCGGCCTCCGGCCTGAACGTCGTCCGCGTAGTCATGCACGATCAAACTGGTGCGCCGATCGGCCGCGATATTCTTCGTGTGCTCCGCGAGGGCGCTGACGAGGATCACCGGACGGCAGTCGGCGTCGAGGACGAACGGCACGATCGAGCCGAACGGATAGCCGCCCAGCCTGACCGACAGCGTGGAGAGCACCCCCGAACGATGCGCGCGGAGGTAGCGGCGGGCGTCGTCGCCGTTCGTCATTCCGCGAGCCGCTTCGCGACGCCAGCGAGCCGCCGGCCGAGCGCGATGCAGAGCGTCTTCTCGGTCTCGTCGACCGTGCGATCGGAGGCGGCGCCGGCGACGTGGCTCGCGCCGTAGGGCGTGCCGCCGCTCGCGGTCACCATCAGCCCCGGTTCGGTGTAGGGCAGGCCGACGATCAGCATGCCGTGGTGCAGGAGCGGCATCATCATCGAAACGAGGGTGGTCTCCTGGCCGCCATGCAGGCTCGAGCTGGAGGAGAACACGGCCGCCGGTTTGCCCGACAGCGTTCCGCGCAGCCAGAGCTCGGCGGTCCCGTCCCAGAAGTACTTCATCGGCGCGGCCATGTTGCCGAAGCGCGTCGGGCTGCCGAGCGCGAGCCCGGCGCACGCCTCGAGGTCGGCGAGCTCGCAGTAAGGGGCGCCCGCGTCCGGCACTTCGGGCGCCACCGCCTCGGACACGGCCGATACCCTGGGCACTGTCCGCAGCCGCGCCCGCATCCCGGCGACGCGCTCGACGCCGTGCGCGACCCAGCGCGCCATGTCGCGCACCGCGCCGTAGTGGCTGTAGTAGAGGACGAGTACATCGGGCATCGTGCACGCGTGGTGAGCAAAACCGGCTGCTATTATACGAAGCGCTCCGACACGATCTTCGCACCGGTGCGCACCCGCCTCCAGCTCCTCGGCCGCTTCGCAGACCATCTCGGCCGGCGATTCGTCGACGACGGCTGCTTCAGCCTCGCCGGCGGTCTCGCGTACACGTCGCTGCTCGCGCTCGTCCCGCTCATCACGATCGCGCTGACCATGGTTGCCGCGTTTCCGGTGTTCAAGGAGTTCACGCAGAGCATCGACTCGTTCTTCGCCCAGAACATGCTGCCGCCGACGGTGGCGAAGGCGGTCACCGGCTACGTCACCCAGTTCACCGAGAACGCGGGGCGCCTCACCGCGGTCGGGGTGGTGTTCCTCGGCGTGACCGCGATCATGCTCATGACCACGATCGAGACCGCGTTCAACTCGATCTGGCGGGTGCAGCGGCCACGCCCGGTCGTGGTGCGGGTGCTCGTGTACTGGGGCGTCCTGACGCTCGGGCCGCTCCTGATCGGCGTGAGCCTGACCGCGACCTCCTATCTCGTCAGTGCGTCCCTCGGGTACGCGCGCCAGGTTCCGGGCGGTGCTGCGGCCCTGCTCGGCCTGGTGCCGCTCGTGCTCACCGCCGTGGCGTTCACGCTCCTCTACCTCGTCGTGCCGAACCGGCGGGTGGAGTTCAAGCACGCCGCGATCGGCGGCTGCCTCGCCGCGCTCATGTTCGAGCTGATGAAGCGCGGCTTCGCCGTGTACATCTCGAAGGTGCCGAGCTATACGCTCGTATACGGCGCGTTCGCCACGGTCCCGATCTTCCTGCTCTGGATCTACCTCTCGTGGGTCGTCGCGCTGCTCGGCGCGGTCATCACCGCGACGCTGCCGGACCTGCACGTGCTGCGTGATCCCGCGGCCGTTCGCCCCGGTGCGCAGTTCCGCGACGCGCTCGAGATCCTGCGGGTGCTCGTCCGCGCGCAAGCTGCGGCGCGCACGCCGCGGACGCGCGAGGTCCTGGCCGAGGGGCGCGTCGCGCGCGAGGCGGGTGAGCGGCTGCTCGAGGAGCTCGCCGCGGCGGGCTGGCTCGCCCGGGTGGTCGGCGACCGCTGGACGCTCGCCTGCGACCCCGACCAGGTCACGATCGCGCAGGTCTACGAGCGGCTCGTGTTCGCCGGGTCGGCCGCCGGCGACGGCGGCGACGAGGTCATGGAGAGCGTCATCGAGCGGGCGGTAGCGGGCACCGGCCGCGCCATCGGCGCTCCGCTCAGGACCCTGGTGGCGGACGACGAACCGGCCGTCTCAAAACGCTCGGGGCGCCACGAAGACGCGGCGCCCCGAGCGGCCGAACGGGTTGTAGAGCGCTAGCTGACCGCGCTGAACTGGACGAGCTGAACCCTGACGGTGCGTTCCAGCAGCCGCGTCGCCCGCACCCGCAGCTTCGACTGCAGGTCGCCGAGCGACAGTTCGCAGGTCGAGTCGAGGGGGAAGAGCGGCGCGAGGATCGCGGGCGCCTGATTGAGCGACGGCACTTCCGGCAGCAGCAGTACCTGCTCCGGCCTCCTGCGCCGGGCCGCGGGTCTTGCGGATCGAGACCGGCCGCGCGGTCGGCGCGAGCTCTTCCAGGCCGAGCTCGAGGTGCTCCGGGTTGTCGGAGAGCACCCAGCGAACGACGCAGATGTGGCAGGTGTGGCTGTCGCGCGTCCGCAGGCCGAGGACCTCGCCGACACGGATCGGCTCGATCGGGCCCTTCACGTGCATCAGCGCGAAGCCGCGCGGGCTCTCGTTGGTGACCATCCACTCGCCCGCGCTCGGCTTGGTCGTGCCGCGCGAGTTGAGGAACTCCCAGATCCCGCGGATGCCGACGCAGACCTCCACGCGAGCGTGCGTGCGCAGCCGCGTGAAACGCCGGTTGGGCACCGCACCCCAGTGCTTGACGAGCCGCCCCATCAGGTCGCGGAACGCCGCGTCCGCGGCGTCGTCGGGCAGGCCGACGGCGGCGGCGCTTTCACCCGCCGACAGCCGCGCGAGCTGGTCGAGCAGATGCTCGGCGAGCGGGAGCGTGTTCAACAGCAGGTCATGCGGTTGCGGGACCGGGTGGTGCCGTTTCGAGAGTGCGTACCCGGGCACGTCGCGCTGGGCCTTGATCAGGAACAGGCCCTGGCCGCTCTTCTGCTGGCCGGCCGGGCTGAGCGTCGACTGGTGGCCGAAGCGTTCGAGCCAGGCGGCGACGCGGTCGAGGTCGCCCTGCATGAGCTTGAGCGGTTCGGCGAACGCGAGCAGCAGCGCGCCGCGGTAGACCGAGAGCGGCGTCTCGCCGCCGTCGACCAGCGAGCGGTTCGCGAGCCCCCGCCGGAGCCCGAACTGATAGAGCTCGTGCAACTCGGCCCATACCGACTTCGGGTTGGTGGCGTACATCCGGTAGCCGAGCTTGAGCCGCTGCGCGAGCATCTGCATCGCCCGCAGCACCGGGAGCAGCGCCCGGCCACTCGAAGCGAACCCGAACAGCCGCCGCGACTGCTCGACGAGCAGCAGCTTGTAGGAGTAGGCGAGCTCGGTAAGCAGATCCTCCGCCAGCCCCGCGGAGCTGCGCGTCTGCAGGGAGAGCGGCAGCGTCCCGGACGCGAGTGCGGCGTCGAGGCGGGGCAGGAGATGCTCGACGAAGCCGAGGATGCCCTCGGTGACGTCCTGGCGGAGGGTGATCCGGACCCGTCCGCGGTTGAGCGGGGCGAGCTTCTCGAGGATCATCCGCCCCGCGGTGTGGGGGTCGTCCTTGGGCAGCGTGGCGAGCCAGCCCGGCACCTCTTCGGGTGCGAGCTCGAATCGCCGCGACTCGCCCTCGGCGGTCTGCGGCAGCGTCAAGTGCAGTGGCATTCTCCGGCTCCTGTAGTCGATGTTATCGAGCGGCGTCCGTCGTGCGGACCTGTCCCCCCGTTTCGCAAGGACCATGCCACTGGGTCGTCCGGTCCGAGCTGCGTCGTGACACCCGTCGGGTTACGGTGCCGGTTTCGGCTCCCGAGACGCCGACTGCGACGCTCCTTCATGTCCGGACGTGCGTTCGGTCACAGGATCGCATCCGCCGCCCGGGTGGCGCAAGCGGACCGGCCGGACGGTGCGGGCGGGTTCCGCAGCGGCCGTGAGCGCGCGCGGGGCCCCTGACACGTTCGCGACACCCGCGTCAGGGTGGCGGCGTGAACCAGTTCACGCCGCCGATCGAGCGCTCAGACCGTCTGCGAGGCGAAGACCTCGATCAACTCGATGCTCGGCGTCTTCTCGATCACGCGGCTCGCGCGGAGATCGAGGCGCCCGCGGCGATGGCGCAGGCTGAACGCCTCGTTCGAGCGGAGGCGGTTGGGCGGCGCGACCACGGCCGGCGCGCGTTTCTGCGCCGGCATCTCGGGGAAGAACAGGATCGGCTCCGGCGCCACGCGGTCGGGCTGCGCCGGCTTGTAGACCGCCGGCACCACGACCGGGGCGAGCTGCTGGAGGCCGAGCTCGAAGTGCTCGGGCGTGTTCGACAGGATCCACCGGACGAGGCACACGTAGACCGCGCCGCGGTCCTTGCCCTTGATTGCGACGATCTCGCCGACGTTGATCGGCGGGAGGCTGCCGGACATGTACTTGAGCGCGAACCCGCGCGAGCTCTCGTTGGCGATGATCCACTCGCTTGCCCGGGCCGGGGCCTCGCGCTGCGTGATGTCCGCGGCCGGCGTGTCCTGGGGCGATTCGGCGCGCAGCACGCGCCAGATCTCGCGCAGGCCGACCCACAGCTCGACCCGCGGGTGAAAACGCATCCGCGTGGCGCGGGCCTTGCGCTCGCCGCGCCAGTGAGTGATCAGGCGCTGCATCAGCTCCTGGTAGGCGAGCCGCGCGGACTCCTCGGGCAGCCCGAGCGTGGCGGGAGCAACGCCGTCGTGGAGCTTCTTGAGCTGCGATTGCAGCCGTTCGACCAGCGGGTGCGTGAGCAGCAGGAGTGCCCCGTTCTCGTATCCGGCGTCGGCGCGCTTCGCATAGGCGACCCCCGGCCGGTCGCGGCGCGGGTCGACGGCGAAGACGCACAGTGGATCGTCCACCTTCCCCCCCAGCGCGAGCTCGGCCAGGTCGGCGTTGGCGGCGAGATAGGCCTGCACACGGAGGAAGTCCCCGTGCATCAGCTTCGTCGGCTGGGCGAACGCGAGCAGCAGCGCATCGCGGTAGACGCGCAGGGGCGAAGTCGGCGGAGCATCGATGTCGCGCTCGGCCACGCCCCAGTCGCGCGCCAGCTGGTAGAGCTGGTGCAACTCGCTCCAGACCGCGCCGGGGTTACGGGCATAAAGCCGTTGGCTGAGCTGGAGCCGGCGCGCGTGGAAGTCCATCGCGCGGGTGAGCGGCACGTGCAGCTGGCCTTTGAAGCCGAGCGACAGCCAGGCCCGCGGCACGCGCAGCACGACGCGGGAGTAGCCCGACGCGAGCTCCTTCAGCAGCTTCTCGATGAAATAGGCGACCTGCCGCAGGTTGCCGCTCAGCGGCGGCTGGGCACGCGCAATCCGGCTTTCGAGCTGGGGGAGCAGCCAGTCGATGTGGTCCCGGAACATGTCGAGGAGGCGCAGCCGCACCCGGGTCTGCAGCTCGGCCTTGTTCACTTCCACCAATCGGTCGATCAGGGCGCGGGCCGTGCCGGTGACGTCGGCGGCCGAGAGCGACGATAGCCACGCGCGCAGGTTCTCGGGGGAGAACTCGCTGCCGTCGTCGGTATTGCTGGTCGCCGAGATAAAATTCAGGATCATCGGGTGGTTAGCTTGGGTGCAAACCCGATTAACGCAAAGAACATGCCGGAGAGACTGTGGCAAATTCCCGCAGCATTCCGCGCCGCGACCGCCTGATCGTCGCACTCGACGTGCCGTCCGTGAACGATGCACGCGCGCTCGTCGCGAAGCTCGGCGACGAGGTGGCGTTCTACAAGCTCGGGCTCGAGCTCTTCATGAGCGGCGGTCCTTCGAGCTTGTCGACTGGCTCGTCGCGCACGGCAAGCGCGTGTTCGTCGACCTGAAGTTCTTCGACGTTCCGGAGACCGTCCGTGGCGCGGTGAAGGCGCTCCGCGGCCGCGGGATCGCGCTCGCCACCGTCCACGGCAACCAGAAGATGATGGAAGCGGCGGCGGCGGAGAAGGGCGAGGTGAAGATCCTCGCGGTCACCGTGCTTACCAGCCTCGATCGCGGCGACCTCGACGACCTCGGCTTTGCCTGCGACGTCGACCGGCTGGTCCTGTCGCGGGCACGCCGGGCGCTCGAGGCGGGTTGCGACGGCGTGATCTCCTCGGGGCTCGAGGCGCCGATGCTCAGGCGCGAGCTCGGCGACCGCATCCTCGTCGTCACGCCCGGCATTCGTCCGGTCGAGAACCGGCCGGCCGACGATCAGAAGCGAACCGTGGATGTCGCGCAAGCGTTCGCAAACGGCGCCGACTACATCGTGGTGGGGCGTCCGATCCGTCAGGCGGCGGACCCCGTCGCCGCCGCGGCCGCAATCCAGGCAACGATCGCCGGGATCTTCCCCGACTGAGGGTCGGCGGTCAGACCAATGGGCCTTCGTACTTGAAAGTGCTCTTCCAGGCCGCCCGAACGAGGTTCGGATACTCGGGGCGCCCGAGACTGCCGTTATAGCGGCCAAGCGCACGGTAGAGGTCGCCCTTCTCGATGTCGAGGTAGTGGCGCATGATCACGCAGCCGTAGCGGATGTTCATCCGCAGGTGGAAGAGGTTGTGGTCCTTCGCGCCGATCAGGCCGACCCAGAACGGCATCACCTGCATCAGCCCGCGTGCGCCGGCCTTCGACACCGCATACTTCTTGAAGCCGCTTTCGACGTGAATGATGCCGAGGACGAGCTGCGGATCCAGCCCGGCGCGCGTCGCCTCATAGTGCACCGTCTTCAGGAGCTCCACCCGGTATTGCGTGTCCGGGATGCGCTTCGCGAGCCGATCGGACATCGCGAGCAGCCACTTGTAGCCGTCCTCGGGATTGGCGAACTTGAGGTGCGGCGCGCCCTTGTCGCTGATGGCGCGCGAGAGCGCCGCCTGGACGCTCGCCGAGAGCGGCTCGTACTGCTGCGCGCCCGCGGTCACCGCGTCGGGTGCGGCGGCGAGGGCGAGAACGATGCCCGCGATCAGGAGGTTGCGCACAGCTTGGCTGTCAGGAACCCGGCCGCGTCGGCAAGCGGCACCGCCGTCGGCGACGCGTCCCTCCGGCCTTGGTATTCGAGTTTGCCATCCTTGAGCCCGCGGTCTCCAATCACGATGCGGTGCGGGATGCCAATTAGTTCCGAGTCGGCGAGGAGGACCCCGGGCCGCTCGTCGCGATCGTCGAGCAGCACGTCGACGCCCGCGTCGGCGAGCGTCCGGTACAGCCCGTCCGCGGCCTGCCGGACGGCGTCGCTGCGGCGATAGCCGAGCGGTACGATCGCCACGCGAAACGGCGCGATCGGGTCGGGCCAGACGATGCCGCGATCGTCGTTGCCCTGCTCGATCGCCGCGCCGACGATGCGGGTCACGCCGATCCCGTAGCAACCCATCTCGAACGGCTGGCTCTTCCCCTGCTCGTCGAGGAAGGTCGCCTTCATCGCGGTCGAGTACTTCGTTCGCAGTTGGAAGATGTGGCCGACCTCGATGCCGCGCACGATCTCGAGCGTACCTTTGCCGTCCGGGCTCGGGTCGCCCGGCACGACCTTGCGGATGTCCGCGACGAGCGCGGGCTCCGGGAGGTCGCGGCCGAAGTTCACGCCGGTGAGGTGGTACCCTTCTTCGTTCGCGCCGCAAACGAAGTCCGCCATGGCCGCGACCGTGCGATCGGCGATGACGCGGATCCCGGGATCGATCCCGACCGGCCCGATGTAACCCGCCTTGCAGCGCAGATGGCGCGCGATCTCGGCGTCGGTGGCGAAACGGAAGGGGTCGAGGTCGGGAAGCTTCTGCGCCTTGATCTCGTTCAGATCGTGATCGCCGCGGACGAGCAGCAGGTTGAATGTCTCGTCGTGCATGACCGCGATTGCCTTAACGGTCTGCGCGAGCGGGAGGCCGAGGAGCGCCGCGACGTCCTCGCAGCGCGTCTTGCCCGGCGTCGGCACCTTCTCCATCGGCGCGGCCGGGGCGGGGCGCGGCGCGCGCGGCGCGACCGCCTCCGCGAGCTCGACGTTCGCCGCGTAGTCGGACTGCGGGCAATAGGCGATCGCATCCTCGCCGGATTCGGCCAGCACGTGAAACTCGTGCGAGCCGCTGCCCCCGATCGACCCGGGGTCGGCCGCCACCGCGCGGAACTGCAGACCGAGCCGGGTGAAGATGCGCGAATAGGTGTCGTGCATGTTCCGGTACTCGCGCTCGAGGTCGGCGTAGTCGGCGTGGAAGGAATAACCGTCCTTCATCGTGAACTCGCGGCCGCGCATGACGCCGAACCGCGGCCGGATCTCGTCGCGGAACTTGGTCTGGATCTGATAGAAGTGCACCGGGAGCTGGCGGTAGCTTTGGAGCTCCCGCCGCGCGATGTCGGTGATCACCTCCTCGTGGGTCGGGCCGACGCAGAAGTCGCGCTGGTGCCGGTCCTTGAGCCGCAGCAGCTCCGGGCCGTACTTGACCCAGCGACCGGACTCCTGCCACAGCTCGGCCGGCTGGATCGCCGGCATGAAAACCTCGATCGCGCCGGCGCGGTTCATCTCCTCGCGGAGGATCGCCTCGACCTTGCGCACGACGCGGAGGCCGAGCGGCAGCCAGGTGTAGATGCCGCCGGCGAGGCGGCGGATGAGCCCCGCGCGCAGCATCAGCCGGTGGCTGACGATCTCGGCGTCGGCCGGCGCTTCCTTCAGCGTCGAGACGAAGAATTGCGAGGCCCGCATCGCTTGAGGCTCCCCTCGGACCGGGCGGATTCTAGCGGAGCCGCACCCATCCGCGTGCGCGCGCGGCGCTTTGCTTTGCAGCCCGTGGGAATTGTGGAAAAATGGTCCCGGACAACTGATCCACGGAGCCGATCATGCTCGACCGGGACGGCTACCGCCCCAACGTCGGCATCATCCTTTGCAACCACCGGCACGAGGTCTTCTGGGGCAAGCGCGTTCACGAGCACGCGTGGCAGTTCCCGCAGGGCGGCATCAAGCACGGCGAGACGCCGGAGCAGGCGATGTACCGGGAACTGCACGAGGAGGTCGGGCTGGAGCCTTGCCACGTGAAGATCCTCGGGCGCACCCGTGGCTGGCTGCGGTACGAGGTGCCGTCGCAGTGGATCAAGCGCGAGTGGCGCGGCAGCTATCGCGGCCAGAAGCAGATCTGGTTCCTGCTCCGGCTCGTCGGCCGCGACTGCGACGTTCGGCTGCGCGCGACCGAACGCCCCGAGTTCGACGCCTGGCGCTGGAGCGACTACTGGGTGCCGCTCGACACGGTCATCGAGTTCAAGCGCGACGTGTACCAGCAGGCGCTCTCGGAGCTCGCGCGCTATCTCGCCCGTGACCAGCGCCGCCACGACGGCCCGCGCACGCCGCGCGAGACGCGCTAGCCGGCCCGCGCCGACGAAGGAGGACCGCAATGACGCTCGACTACGCCGCCCTGCCGCTGCGACGCCTGCGCTCCGGCGCCCGGCTCCGGGCCGCGACGCCGCACAGCGGCGAGCGGCTCACGCTCGATTCGCGCGCCCTGTCGGTCATGACCGACTTCGCGGTCGTGCCGGCGGCGACGATCGAGCCGGACGCGTCGGTCGACGACGCGAACCGCACGATGATCCGTCGTGGCGTGCGCTCGCTGATCGTCGTCGACCACGCGCACCGCGTGCTCGGGATCATCACCGCCACCGACGTCCTCGGCGAGCGCCCGATGCAGGTGGCGCTCGAGCACGGCGTGAAGCACCACGAAGTTCCGGTCCGCGAAGTCATGACGCCGCTCGACCGGATGGAAGCGCTCCCGATCGACGCCCTGATCGACGCGAAGATCGGCCACGTCGCCGCCACGCTGCACCGGGCCGGCCGGCAGCACGCGCTCGTCGTGGAAAGCGGGCCGGACGGCGACGCTGTACGCGGCATTTTCTCGCTCACCCAGATCGCAGCCGACCTCGGCATCAGCATCGAGATGACGTCGGTCGCGGGGACCTTCGCCGAGGTCGAGGCAGCGCTGGGCCGCTGACAAGGGGGTGACAGGCGGCTTGACAGGCTGATGCGGGGACGCCTATAGTCGATCAACCGTTTAGAGCAAGTCTAAATCCAACTTGTCGCGAGGGGGCGGGCCCCCCGCAATTTCTGGCGCAAACAAGGAGGCCGCTCATGGCACAGCTGAAGGGATCCAAGACCGAAGGCAACCTCAAGGCAGCGTTCGCCGGGGAGTCGCAGGCCAACCGCCGCTACCTGTACTTCGCCAACAAGGCCGACGTGGAAGGGCAGAACGACGTTTCGGCCGTCTTCCGTTCCACCGCCGAGGGCGAGACCGGACACGCTCACGGCCATCTCGAGTACCTCGAGCAGGTCGGCGACCCGGCGACCGGGCTGCCGATCGGCCGCACGCGCGAGAACCTGAAGGCGGCGATCGCGGGCGAGACTCACGAGTACACCGACATGTACCCGGGGATGGCGAAGGAAGCCCGGCAGGAGGGCTTCGACGAGATCGCCGACTGGTTCGAGACGCTGGCGAAGGCCGAGCGCTCGCACGCGAACCGCTTTCAGAAGGCGCTCGACTCGCTCGCCGACTGACGCCGCGGCGGTGGACTAAAGCGGGAGGGGCGGCGCCCGCCGCTCCTCCGCCTGCTTCCCATCGGCGGGTCGCGCCGGCGGCGTGACGCGCGCACACCACCATGGCCAGAGAAGGCAGCCTCGAAGCCCCCACGCGTCATCCGATCGACTGGCGCTCGCCCGATTTCTACGACGCCGAGAAGCTCGACCGGGAGCTGCACCGCGTCTTCGACATCTGCCACGGGTGCCGGCGCTGCGTGAGCCTGTGCACCGCGTTCCCCACGCTCTTCGACCTCGTCGACGAAGGCAAGACGGGCGAGCTGGATGGCGTCGACACGAGGGACTACATCAAGGTCGTGGACCAGTGCTATCTCTGCGACCTCTGCTACATGACGAAGTGCCCTTACGTGCCGCCGCACGAGTGGAACGTCGACTTCCCGCACCTGATGCTGCGCGCCAAGGCAGTGAAGTTCCGGGCCGGCGAGGTGCGCTTTCGCGACCGGCTGCTCTCGAGCACCGACGCCATCGGCAAGCTCGCCGCGATCCCGGTCGTCGCGCAGACGGTGAACGCGCTGAATGCGAACGCCCCCGCGCGGTCGGTCATGGAGAAGATGCTCGGGGTGCACCACGAGCGGCGGCTGCCGCCCTACAGTCCGGGCAGGTTCCGCGGCCGCGCCACACCGGCGAAGGCGCGCACGGCGAAGGACGGCGAGCGCACGCCCGGCAAGGTGGCGATCTACGCCACCTGCTACGTGAACTACAACGAGCCGGGAATCGGCGACGATCTGCTCGCCGTCCTCGATCACAACGAGATCCCGTACGTCCTCGTCGCGAAGGAAGCCTGTTGCGGGATGCCCAAGCTCGAGCTCGGCGACCTCGATGCGGTCGCGCGGCTCAAGAACGTCAACATCCCGCCGCTCGCGAAGCTCGCCCGCGATGGTTACGCGATCCTGACCGCCGTACCGTCCTGTACCCTGATGTTCAAGTCGGAGCTGCCGCTGCTCTTCCCCGGCGACGCCGACGTGAGAGCGGTCGCCGACGCGATGTTCGATCCGTTCGAGTATTTCGTGCTCCGCAACCGCGACGGGCTGCTGAGGAAGGACTTCAAGCAGCCGCTCGGCAAGGTGTCGTACCACGTCCCCTGCCATGCCCGGGTGCAGAACGTCGGGCAGAAGACGCGCGAGCTGCTCGAGCTCCTGCCGGGCACGCAGGTGAGCACGGTCGAGCGCTGCTCCGGGCACGACGGCACGTGGGGCGTCAAGACCGAGTATTTCGCGAACGCGATGAAGATCGGGCGGCCGGTCTTCCGGGCGATGGCGGGCACCGATCCCGACTACATCAGCTCCGACTGCCCGATCGCCGCCCGGCACATCGAGCAGGGCATGGGCGACACGCGCGCGCGGCGGGCGCATCCGCTCGCCCTGCTGCGCATCGCCTATGGGCTGGCGGAACGGCCATGACGGGCGGTGCCAAGATCGAGCGCGGCAGCCTGCTGTCGCTGGAGGCGTACGCCAGGCAGCGCAACGACTTCCGCGCGCGCGTGATCGCGCACAAGAGGAACCGCAAGGTCGAGCTGGGCCACCACGTCGCGCTCGCGTTCGAGGACGAGCTGACGATCCGCTACCAGATCCAGGAGATGCTGCGCATCGAGCGGGTCTTCGAGGAGGACGGCATCCGGAGCGAGCTGGAGGCTTACAATCCGCTCGTCCCCGATGGACGCAATTTCAAGGCGACGATGATGATCGAGTACCCCGACCCCGAGGAGCGCAAGCGCATGCTCGCGCGCCTCAAGGGCATCGAGGACCGGGTCTGGATCCGGGTCGAGGGCGCCGAGCGCGTCTATGCCGTGGCCGACGAGGACCTCGAGCGCGAGAACGAGGAGAAGACCTCCGCGGTGCATTTCCTGCGCTTCGAGCTCGCGGAGCCGATGGCGCAGGCGCTCAAACGGGGAGCCGCGCTCGCGCTCGGAGTCGATCACCCCGAGTACCGGGCCGAGATTCCGGCGCTTCCGCCCAACGTGCGGGACGCGCTGGTCGCGGATCTCGCGTGAGGCGACTCGCGCTGCTCGGGATGGCGATCGCGCTCGTCGCAGCCGGGTGCGGCGGCGCGAAGCCGCTGGTGTCGGCCGAGGAGGTCGAGCAGCCCGGCACGCCGCTCGGCGCCACGGTCGAACCGCAGGTGAAGTTCCCGCCGGTGCCGAAGGATCAGGACCTTTTGCGCTTTGACGTGGCGCCGCGGACTGGGCTCGAATACTTCGTGGATCCGGCGTCGATCTCGTTGCCGGGCGAGGGCATCGTCCGCTTCACCGTGGTCGCTAGGTCAGCTTCGGCGGCGAACGTGAGTTACGAGGCCTTCCGGTGCATCACCCGCGAGCGCAAAGTCTATGCGCGTGCGAACCGTGACGGCGCCTGGCTAGCGGCGAAGGACTCCGGCTGGGTCCCGGTCGGGCCGCGTGAGACCGCCGGGTTCCGGCACGAGCTCTACTGGAATTATTTCTGTCCCGGGAAGCACGTCATCAGCTCCGCTCGCGAGGGCGTCGACGCGCTGCGCTTCGGTGGCCATCGGGACGCGCGGCCCGAAGGCTCGATGACCGGCGGCATGTGATCCCGGCTCAGAGGAGTACCAGGTTGTCGCGGTGGATCAGCTCCGGCTCGTCCACGTAGCCGAGGACGCTCTCGATCTCGCTCGACGGGCGCCCGAGGATGCGACGCGACTCCGCCGCGTTGTAGTTGACCAGGCCGCGCGCCACTTCGCGCCCGTCGGGCGCGGCGCAGGCGACGACGGCACCGCGCTCGAAATCGCCTTCCACGCGCTTCACGCCGATCGGCAGCAGGCTCTTGCCGCCGGCGGCGAGCGCGCGCACGGCGCCTGCATCCAGCACCAGCCGACCGCCTACCTGGACGTGATCGGCGAGCCACTGCTTGCGGGCAGCGAGCGGCGCGGTATCGGCATGGAGCAGCGTGCCGATCGCCTCGCCTGCAGCCAGCCGCAGGAGCACCTCGGGTTCGTGGCCGGATGCGATCACCGTGTGGGCACCGCTGCGCGCCGCCCGTTTCGCCGCCAGGACTTTCGTGAGCATGCCGCCGCGACCGAGCGCGCTGCCCGCGCCACCGGCCATGTCCTCGAGCGCGAGGTCGCCGGCGCGCGCGTCACGCACCAGCGTCGCTTGCGTGTCCCGGCGCGGGTCGGCGGTGAAGAGACCCGCCGTGTCGGTCAGGATCACCAGGACGTCGGCCTCGATGAGATTCGCGACCAGAGCGGCGAGCGTGTCGTTGTCGCCGACGCGGATCTCGTCGGTGACGACGGTGTCGTTTTCGTTGATGACCGGGACCACGCCGAGCGCGATCAGCGTACGCAGGGTCGAGCGGGCGTTGAGGTACCGGCTCCGGTCCGCGAGGTCGGCGTGCGTCAGGAGCACCTGTGCGGTGTGGATCGAGTGCTTCCGGAAGCAGCCCTCGTAGGCCTCCGCGAGCCCCATCTGACCGACCGCTGCCGCGGCCTGCAGCTCGTGCATCGCATGCGGCCGCTTCTTCCAGCCGAGCCGCTGCACGCCCGCGGCGATCGCTCCGCTCGAGACCAGGACCGCTTCCTTCCCCGCGGCGCGCAGACGCGCGATCTGCGCTGCCCAGTTGCCCATGGCCGCGAGGTCGAGGCCCTCGCCCCGGTTCGTGACGAGCGAGCTCCCGACCTTGACGACGAGCCGCTTCGCGCCACGGACGCGGTCGTTCATGACTGGCGCTCCAGCTCGTTCATCACGGCGTAGCAGAGCTCGCGGCAGCCTTCGCCGGTCACGGCCGACACGACGAACCGGGGCCCCTTCCAGCGGAGCCGGCGCACGAGCTCGTTCGACGCCCGATCCCGCGCGGGAGCCTGGAGGAGGTCGGCTTTGTTGAGCACCAGCCATCGCGGCTTGCGATACAGGCGTTCGTCGTACTTCCGCAGCTCGGCAACGATCGCCCGCGCATCGCGGACGGGGTCGGCTTCCGGGTCGAACGGAGCGATGTCGACGACGTGCAGCAGCAGGCGAGTCCGGGCGAGATGGCGCAGGAACTGGTGCCCGAGGCCGGCGCCTTCCGCGGCGCCGGCGATCAGCCCGGGAATGTCGGCGACGACGAAGCTGCGGTTCATGTCGACGCGGACCACGCCGAGGCTCGGGTGCAGCGTGGTGAAGGGGTAGTCCGCGACCTTCGGCCGTGCGCTCGAGATCGCCCGGATCAGCGTCGACTTGCCGGCGTTGGGAAGCCCGAGCAGACCGACGTCGGCGAGCACCTTGAGCTCGAGGGCGAGCTCAAGGCTTTCGCCGGGCTTGCCCGGAGTAGCGCGGCGGGGGGCGCGGTTTACGCTCGACTTGAAGTTGACGTTGCCCAGCCCGCCACCTCCGCCGCGGGCGAGCACCGCGACCTGGCCGTGCGTCGCCAGGTCCGCGACGACGGCACCGGTGTCGCGGTCGGTGATCACGGTGCCGACCGGCATCCGCAAGCGCACGTCCTCGGCGCCGCGGCCGTTGCACTGCTTGCCGTGGCCCTTCTCTCCGTCCCGTGCGCGGTGGATCCGCGCGTAACGGTAGTCGATCAACGTGTTCACGTTCCGATCGGCGACGGCGTAGACGCTCCCGCCACGCCCGCCGTCACCGCCGTCCGGTCCGCCGCGGGGCACGTACTTCTCCCGACGGAAGCTGACCGCGCCGTCCCCGCCCTTGCCGGCGTGGACGGAGATGCGCGCTTCGTCGACGAACTTCACTTTTCCAGATGTCCCAAGGGAGAGCGGGTGAGAAGCGGAGGATCCCAGCCCTTCCTTCGGTCCCCTGTCTTCGACACCCGGTCAGCGGCGGCACCAACAAAAAAGCCCTATCACGAGGATAGGGCTTCGTTGCCGGGAAGCCAGCCTACTGCGCCGGGATCACGCTCACAACCTGTTTCGAATCCGGACCCTTCGCGCCGAACTGGATCCGGCCGGCGACCTTCGCGAACAGCGTGTGGTCGCGCCCGATGCCGACGTTCGAGCCGGCGTGGATCTTCGTGCCGCGCTGCCGCACGATGATGCTGCCGGCGGACACCACTTCGCCGCCGTAGCGCTTCACGCCGAGCCGCTTCGATTGGGAGTCGCGGCCGTTGCGCGAGCTCCCGCCTGCCTTCTTGTGTGCCATTCGATGCTCCTTCGGGCGCGCGAGCGGATCAGCCGGAGATGCCGGTGATCGCGATCTCGGTGTACTGCTGGCGGTGCCCCTGCGACTTCTTGTAGTGCTTGCGCCGCCGCAGCTTGAAGATCGACACCTTGTCGTGCTTGCCGTGGGCGACTACCGTCGCCGTCACGGTGGCCCCGGCGACAAGCGGGCCGCCGAGCCTTACCGCTTCACCTTCGCCGATCGCGAGCACCTCGTCGAGGACGACTTCCTTGCCGACCTCGGCCGTGAGCTTCTCGACCTTCAGCTTGTCGCCGGTCGACACGCGGTACTGCTTGCCACCGGTCCTGATGACCGCGTACATGATGGTTACCCTACGGTTGATTGCTTGCCGCTTGTTGTGTTGAATGTGGGGTAAATCCCCAGGAAACTCAGGATTATACCGATCGCCCCTAGAGCGAGTCAAAGACCGCTTGTGCTACCCTGTCCGGGCTCGATTCGCCAGGTCCTCCCGCCCGCTTGTCCGCCTCGCTCGACCCGATCCGCGCCCTCATCGCCGACGACATGGCGGCGGTCGATGCCCTGATCCGCCGCCGGCTCGATTCCGACGTCGTTCTGGTGCGGCAGGTGGCCGAGTACATCATCGCGAGCGGCGGCAAGCGCCTGCGCCCGGCGCTCGTGCTGCTGGCGGCCGGCGCGTGCGGCTATCGCGGGCCGCATCACCACGAGCTCGCCGCGGTGGTGGAATTCATCCACACGGCGACGCTGCTCCACGACGACGTGGTCGACGAATCGGAGCTGCGCCGCGGCCGCCGGACCGCGAACGCGGCGTTCGGCAACGCCGCCTCGGTGCTGGTCGGCGACTTCCTGTACTCGCGTGCGTTCCAGATGATGGTGGGCGTGCGGAGCATGCGGGTGATGGAGGTGCTTGCCGAGGCGACCAACACCATCGCCGAGGGCGAGGTCATGCAGCTCCTGAACGTCCACAACGCCGACGTCGGCGAGGACGAGTACCTCGAGGTGGTGCGTCGCAAGACCGCGAAGCTGTTCGAAGCTTCCGCTCGCCTGGGGGCGATCCTTGGCGGTGCCTCGCCGGCGGTCGAAGACGGCTTTGCCACTTACGGCCGGCATCTCGGGACGGCCTTCCAGCTCGTCGACGACGTGCTCGACTACTCCGGGGATCTGCACGAGACCGGGAAGAACATCGGCGACGACCTGAACGAAGGCAAGCCGACCCTGCCGCTCATCCACGTCATGCGCCACGGCACGCCGGCTCAGACCGCGACCGTCAGGCAGGCGGTCGAGGCGGGCGGGCGGGAGGCCTTCGCCGCGGTCCTCGATGCGATCCGCGCGAGCGGTGCGCTCGAGGTCGCGCGCGCGCAGGCGCGACGGGAGGCGGCAGCCGCCTGCGATGCGCTGGCACCGGCCGGCGATTCAGCCCACAAGCAAGGTCTGCTACACTTGGCGGCCTTCGCGGTGGAGCGCAACTACTGATCCATCGGGCGCGCACCGCCTCCTTCCCGCGACTCGGGGTGTAGCTCAGCCTGGTAGAGTACTGCGTTCGGGACGCAGGTGTCGCTGGTTCGAATCCAGTCACCCCGACCAGCCTTCCCCTCCCGTTACCCTGCCCGCGATAGTCCCGGTGCGCGACTCGTCACGCTGCGGGAGGAAACGCACCTGCTCTGCCGTTCCCGCCCCCCTATAATCGTCGCGAGCCGCGACTCTAATCGCCATGGGCAAACTCCTGATCCTCGTCCTCGTCGCGCTCGCCGCCTATTTCCTCTGGCGAGGTCTGCGGCGCGCCGAGCGGACGCCGCGAGAAGCGCGGCGGGGGGACGGCGAACGCATGGTCGATTGCAGCCAGTGCGGCGTTCACCTGCCGG
The DNA here is from genome assembly GCA_963827555.1 of uncultured beta proteobacterium. Taxonomy (GTDB): domain Bacteria; phylum Pseudomonadota; class Gammaproteobacteria; order Burkholderiales; family SG8-39; genus DATEDA01. Next base: position 115,795 of record CAWHBL010000006.1, on the reverse strand, counting down.
TCTCCGAAGCGGTCGAGGCGAAGGGCAGGTACTTCTGCTCCGACGAGCACCGCCGGCTGTTCAGCGCTTGAACAAGCCCGCCGCACCCGAGCTCGCCGCGTTCCGCGCCCACGGCCTGCGGACCGAGCAGCTTGAGCCGCAGGCCGTTCCCGATTCGTTCTGGGTTTCGCTGCGGTACTTCAACGCCTACCGGATCGCGATCGCGGCGCTGTTCCTCGCCTCCGCGCTCGTCTACGGCGATGCCCTGAACCTGGGTAGCCACGACCTGCGGCTCTTCACCGCCGCCGCCGCGGCCTATTTCGCCGCGGCGGTGGGATTCCAGGTGGCGCTCAAGCGGGCGCCCCGCAGCTTCGAGACGCACCTTACGGCCCAGGTCTGCACGGACATCGCCGCGATGGTGCTGCTCATGTTCGCCAGCGGCGGCTTCCGCAGCGGCCTCGCGGTCATGCTGCTGGTCTCGATCGCCGGGGCGTCGCTCGTGAGCCGCGGCCGGCTGCTGCTCTTCTATGCCGCGCTCGCGACCATTGCCGTGCTCGTCGAGCAGGCGGTCGAGGTCGTCGCCTTCGGCGAGAGCCTCGGGGGCTTTCTGCCCCCGGCGATGATCTCGATCGGCTACTTCGCCACCGCGCTCGTCACCAACCAGCTCGCGCAGCGCGTGATCACCAACGAGCGCGTCGCCCGGCAGCGCGGCATCGATCTCGCCAACCAGCTGCGGATCAACCAGCGGGTGATCCAGGACGTGCAGGACGGCGTGCTCGTCGTCGACTCGAACGGCCTCGTGCGCAGCCACAACCCGCGGGTCGGCCAGCTGCTCGGGCGGCCGGCGCCCGAGCTCGACCAGATCGAGGCGTTCTCGGTCGAGCTCGCCCAAGCGCTCGCCGACTGGCGCGCCGGCGGCGGTCGCGCGACGCCGATACTTACGCTGCCGGAGACCGGCAGGATGGTGCGCGCGCGGTTCGTGGACGCCGGCGTCGGGAACGACGGCTTTACGGTGATCTACCTCGAGGACATCTCCAAGCTCGAAGACCAGGCCCGCCAGTTGAAGCTCGCCGCCCTCGGCCGGCTCACCGCGAACATCGCGCACGAGATTCGTAACCCGCTCGCGGCGATCACCCACGCGTCCGAGCTGATGAACGAGGAGAACCGGCAACCGGCGCGGGAGCGCCTGACCCGGATCATCCGCGACAACGCGGGACGGCTCGACCGGATGGTGAAGGACGTGCTCGAGCTCAACCGACGCGACCGCGTGCAGCCCGAGCCGGTTCGCCTGACGCCCTTCCTCGGCACGTTCCTGGACGAGTTTGCGCAGAACGAGCAGGTCGACCGCCAGGGTTTCCTGCTCGAGATCGACGGCGACGGGCTCGTCGAGTTCGACCGTGTCCACCTGCACCAGGTGCTGTGGAACCTGGTCCGGAACGGGTGGCGCCACTCGTTGAAAGGCGCGGGCAGCGTGCGTCTCCGGCTTCAGCGGCAGGGCAATCGGCTAGAATTGCACGTCATCGACGACGGTCCCGGCGTGGCGAAAGAGCTGCAGAGCCAGCTGTTCGAGCCGTTCTTCACGACTTACAGTGCGGGCACCGGGCTCGGCCTCTACATCGCCCGCGAGCTGTGCGGGGCGAACGGCGCGGTGCTCGACTACGTCGACCGCGGGGCGGGCGGCGATTTCCGGATCACTTGGCAGGGGGTGCGGGGATGAACCGGCCGGAGCGCCGCGCAGCCGCGAAGACCACGGTGCTGGTGGTCGACGACGAGGCCGACATCCGCGAGCTGCTCGAGCTCACGCTGATCCGGATGGGCCTCGGGGTCGAGTGCGCCGGATCGGTCGCCGAGGCGACCGACTTCCTCAAGCGCGCGAGCTTCGACCTCTGCCTCACCGACATGCGGCTCCCCGACGGCGACGGCCTCGAGCTGGTGCGTTACATCGGGGCGAATTGCGCCGACCTGCCGGTGGCGGTGATCACTGCGCACGGCAGCACCGAGAACGCGGTTGCCGCCCTGAAGGCGGGCGCCTTCGATTACGTGTCGAAGCCGCTGTCGCTCGAACAGCTGCGCACGCTCGTCAAGTCGGCGCTCAACTTGCCGCAGAAGGCGGCGCCCAAACCCGAGGCCGGCGGCGCCTACCGGCTGCTCGGTGAGAGCCCGCCCATGCAGCAGGTGCGCGCGATGATCGAGAAGCTGGCGCGCAGCCAGGCACCGCTCTATCTCACCGGCGAGTCCGGGAGCGGCAAGGAGCTCGCCGCCAGCCTGATCCACGAGGGCGGCGCGCGGCGTGACCGGCCGTTCGTGCCGGTGAACTGCGGGGCGATCCCCGAGAATCTGGTGGAGAGCGAGTTTTTCGGCTACCGCAAGGGCGCTTTCACCGGCGCCGAGGCCGACCGGGAGGGCTTCTTTCATGCGGCGAACGGCGGAACGCTGTTCCTCGACGAGGTCGGCGACCTGCCGCTGCCCATGCAGGTGAAGCTGCTGCGCGCAATCCAGGAGAAGCGCGTGCGCAAAGTCGGCGCGACGACCGAGGACCCGGTCGACGTCAGGATCATCTGCGCGACCCACCGCTCGCTGCCGGCGCTGGTGGAGGCGGGCAAGTTCCGGCAGGACCTGTACTACCGGCTGGCGGTCATCGAGCTGCGGCTGCCGAGCCTGCGCGAATGCCGGGAGGACATCCCGCTGCTCGCGGACGCCGTGCTCGCGCGCCTGGGCGAAGAAAGCGGTGCCCGGCGCCGGCGGCTCTCCGCGTCGGCGATGTCGGCGCTGGCCGAGTACGATTTTCCCGGCAACGTGCGCGAGCTCGAGAACGTCCTCGAGCGCGCCATCGCGCTCTCGGGATCGGACGAGATCCAGCCCGACGACCTGCAGCTCGCCCCGCCGAAGCTCGCCGAAGAGCCGCAGGTGCCGAACGCAAAGTGGCCGCTGCAGGAGTATCTCGACCGGGTCGAACGCGACGCGATCCTCGAAGCGCTCGACAAGACCCGCTTCAACCGGACCGCTGCGGCCAAGCTCCTCGGCATCACCTTCCGCGCCCTCCGCTACCGGATGGAGCGGCTCGGAATCCACTAGCGCGGCGTGGCGACGCGCGCCGACCGCGGCCCCCGGCGCCCGCCGGGACGGCCTTCGGGCCGGAGCGGAAGGGCGTCGCTGCGGATTGACGCGACCGGGCTCGCCGCGGGTGCGCGGCAGGCGCCCTCGCCGAACGCCGACGCCCGCCCGCCCGACGCCGAGATCACGCTGCTCGTCGTTCATGGCATCAGCCTCCCGCCGGGGGTATTCGGCGGGGACGACGTCCTGCGGCTCTTCACGAACACCCTCGACTGGTCGTCGCATCCGGCCTACGGGCCGCTGCGCGGGCTGCGGGTGTCGGCGCACTTCTTCGTGCGGCGCACCGGCGAGGTGGTCCAGTTCGTGCCGTGCGGGCGCCGCGCATGGCACGCCGGCGAGTCCGAATGGCGCGGCCGCCCCCGCTGCAACGATTTTTCCATCGGTATCGAGCTCGAAGGCACCGACACCGCTCCCTACGCGGACGTCCAGTACGAGCGGCTGGCGCGACTCGCGGCGGCGCTCCGCCGCCGCTACCCCATCGTCGACATCGTCGGCCACAGCGACATCGCGCCGACCCGCAAGACCGACCCCGGTCCGGCGTTCGACTGGCCACGGCTGCGCGCGCTCGTCGCCGGCAAGCGCCGCCGCTGAGGCCGGCTCCCGTCGACCCCGCCCGGCGCGCGCGCGCCGGCCGCGCGGATGACGAATACGTGACGAACTTCACGCCCTGTGCGCACATCCCGCGCTGGGGCCGTGAAAGACTTGAGAAAAATGTTGCAACCCGGGGTGCCCCGCACTAGAATCAGGGCCGAAAGTCGAACGACATACTATATGTAGTGGTCCGGCGGCAGGCGCCGGACGGGCGGGGCCGGAGGGGCCCGGCCGAGAATAAGCAAACAGAGGAGACCGAGATGCAACTTGCGGGTGAAGCCGTACCGTCCCAGCCTTTCGTCACCCCAAGTGTTCCCGAGTCGACTCCAGCTCAGCAGGCCTCGCTTCTAGCGCAGTACAAGGTCATACGTCGGAACGGCGCGGTGGTCGCGTTCGAGCCGGGCAAGATTTCGGTCGCGATGACGAAGGCGTTTCTCGCCGTGACCGGTGGTCAGGGCGCGGCGTCTGCGCGGATCCGCGAGGTGGTGGCGCAGCTCACCGGGGGGGTCGTCAACGCCCTCATGCGCCGGCAGCCGGCCGGTGGCACCTTCCACATCGAGGACATCCAGGACCAGGTCGAGCTCGCGCTGATGCGCTCGGGCGAGCACGACACCGCACGGGCGTACGTGCTCTACCGGGAGAAGCGGGCCCAGGCCCGCGCGCAGGAGGCGGCGCAGAAGAAGCCCGCGTCGGCGCAGCCGGTGCTGCACGCGGTCGAGAACGGCGAGCGCCGGCCGCTCGACCTCGGCCAGCTGACGGAGCTCGTCCGGGCCGCGTGCGCGGGGCTGGGCGAGGCAGTGGGTCCGGAAGCCATCCTCCAGGAGACGCTGAAGAACTTGTACGACGGCGTTCCCATGGACGAGGTGCGCAAATCGGCGATCTTGTCGGCGCGGGCGCTGATCGAGAAGGACCCGGGGTACGCCTACGTGACGGCGCGCCTGCTGCTGAACACGATCCGGCTCGAGGTCCTCGGCGAAGAGGTGTCCCAGGCCGAGATGTCCACCCGGTACGCGGACTACTTTCCGCAGTTCGTCAAGGAGGGGATCCGGGCCGAGCTGCTCGACGAACGGCTCGCACGCTTCGACCTCCTCAAGCTCGGCGCCGCGCTCGACGCCGACCGCGACCTGAAGTTCGGGTACCTGGGCCTGCAGACGCTCTACGACCGCTACTTCCTGCACGTCGACGGCCGCCGCATCGAGCTGCCGCAGGCCTTCTTCATGCGGGTGGCGATGGGGCTCGCCCTGAACGAGATCAACAAGGAGGAGCGGGCGATCGAGTTCTACGATGCGCTGTCGAGCTTCGACTTCATGAGCTCGACGCCGACGCTGTTCAACTCGGGCACCAGACGCTCGCAGCTTTCGAGCTGCTACCTGACCACGGTGTCCGACGACCTCGACGGGATCTACGAGGCGATCAAGGACAACGCCCTGCTGGCCAAGTTCGCCGGCGGCCTGGGCAACGACTGGACGCCGGTACGCGCGCTCGGCAGCCACATCAAGGGCACCAACGGGAAATCGCAGGGCGTCGTGCCGTTCCTCAAGGTGGTGAACGACACTGCGGTCGCGGTCAACCAGGGCGGCAAGCGCAAGGGCGCGGTGTGCTCGTACCTCGAGACGTGGCACCTCGACATCGAGGAGTTCCTCGAGCTGCGCAAGAACACCGGCGACGACCGGCGCCGGACCCACGACATGAACACCGCGAACTGGATTCCGGATCTGTTCATGAAACGGGTCGTGGAGAACGGCGACTGGACGCTGTTCTCCCCGTCGGACGCCGCCGACCTGCACGACAAGTTCGGCGCCGCGTTCGAGCAGGCCTATCTCGGCTACGAGGCGAAGGTCGCGCGCGGCGAGCTGAAACTGCACAAGAAGGTTCCCGCGGTCCAGCTGTGGCGGAAGATGCTTTCGATGCTGTTCGAGACCGGGCATCCCTGGATCACCTTCAAGGACCCGTGCAACCTCCGGTCGCCGCAGCAGCACGTGGGCGTGGTCCACAGCTCGAACCTGTGCACCGAGATCACGCTCAACACCAACGATCGCGAGATCGCGGTGTGCAACCTCGGCTCGGTGAATCTGGTGGCCCACATGCGCGACGGCGGGCTCGATCACGACAAGCTCAAGGCGACGATCGCCACCGCGATGCGGATGCTCGACAACGTGATCGACATCAACTACTACGCCGTGGCCAAGGCGCGGAACTCGAACCTCAAGCACCGGCCGGTCGGGCTGGGGATCATGGGGTTCCAGGACTGCCTGCACCTGCTGCGCGTTCCATACGCGTCGGCCGAGGCGGTCGAGTTCGCCGACCGATCGATGGAAGCGGTGGCGTTTCACGCCTACTGGGCGTCGACCGAGCTCGCCGAGGAGCGCGGCCGGTACTCCTCGTTCAAGGGGTCGCTATGGGACCGCGGCGTGCTCCCGCAGGACTCGCTCGCGCTGCTCCGGGAGGAGCGTGGCGGATTCGTGGAGCTCGCTGCGACCGAGACGCTCGACTGGGCCGCCTTGCGCGAGCGGATCAAGCGGCACGGCATGCGCAACTCGAACTGCCTCGCCATCGCACCGACCGCGACCATCGCCAACATCATCGGCGTGTCGCCTTCGATCGAGCCGACGTACCAGAACCTCTACGTGAAGTCGAACCTGTCGGGCGAGTTCACCGTCGTCAACGAGTACCTCGTCGCGGATCTCAAGGCGGCGGGGCTGTGGGACGAAGTGATGATCGCCGATCTCAAATACTTCGACGGCAGCCTGGCGCGGATCGACCGCGCGCCGGCCGAGCTGCGGCGACTGTACGCCACGGCGTTCGAGGTCGATCCGGCATGGCTCGTCGAGGCGGGCGCCCGACGGCAGAAGTGGATCGACCAGTCCCAGTCGCTCAACCTGTACTTCGGCAACGCGTCGGGCAAGAAGCTGGACGAGACCTACAAGCTCGCCTGGCTCCGCGGTCTGAAGACGACCTACTACCTCAGGTCCCTGGGCGCGACGCACGCCGAGAAGTCGACCGTCAAGGCGGGTCAGCTGAACGCGGTACCGAGCGACGGTGGCGTGCTCGCAGCGCCGGCAGCGGATCCGGCCGAACCCAAGTTCTGCGCGATCGACAACCCCGAATGCGAGGCCTGCCAGTAAGGGCCCCAAGCAAGAACGGAGGAGAAGGATGTTGCAGTTCGATGACGATGTAACGACGGGCGGCGCGCTTGGGCTGCAGGCGATCTCGGCATTCGGCCTGCCCGGGATCCCCGGTTTCGGGCCGACGGCGACGACGGCGTTCGCGCCAGTCGTGCGCGAGCGAGCGTCCGAACAGGCGAGCCCCGACGAAGACCATCGGCGGATCCGGCTCGAGGACAAGCGGATCATCAACGGCCGGACGGATGTCAACCAGCTCGTTCCGTTCAAGTACAAGTGGGCCTGGGAGAAGTACCTGGCGGCATGCGCGAACCACTGGATGCCCCAGGAAGTGAACATGAGCCGCGACATCGCGCTCTGGAAGGACCCGAACGGCCTGACCGAGGACGAGCGCCGGATCGTCAAGCGCAACCTCGGGTTCTTCGTGACCGCGGATTCGCTGGCGGCGAACAACATCGTGCTCGGGACCTACCGCCACATCACGGCGCCGGAGTGCCGCCAGTACCTCCTGCGGCAGGCGTTCGAGGAGGCGATCCACACCCACGCCTACCAGTACATCGTCGAGAGCCTCGCGCTCGACGAAGGCGAGGTGTTCAACGCCTACCACGAGATCCCGTCGATCCGGGACAAGGACGAGTTCCTGATCCCCTTCATCGACACGCTGACCGACCCTTCCTTCCGGCCCGGGACGCCGGAGGCGGACCGGAAGCTGCTGCAGAGCCTGATCGTCTTCGCCTGCGTGATGGAGGGGCTGTTCTTCTACGTCGGGTTCACCCAGATCCTCGCCCTCGGCCGTCAAAACAAGATGACTGGCGCAGCCGAGCAATACCAGTACATCCTGCGCGACGAGTCGATGCACTGCAACTTCGGCATCGACCTCATCAACCAGATCAAGCTCGAGAACCCCCATCTCTGGACACCGGAGTTCCGCGACGAGATCCAGACGCTCATCAAGCGCGCGGTCGAGCTCGAATACCGGTACGCGGAGGACACCATGCCGCGCGGCGTGCTCGGGCTGAATGCGCCGATGTTCAAGGAGTACCTGCGCTTCATCGCGAACCGCCGCTGCCAGCAGATCGGGGTGGAGCAGCTCTATCCGGGGGTGGCGAATCCGTTCCCGTGGATGAGCGAAATGATCGACCTGAAGAAGGAACGCAACTTTTTCGAGACGCGTGTGATCGAGTACCAGACCGGGGGCGCGCTCAGTTGGGAGTAGGCGGTTGTCGGGCGGCACGGACTCGTTTACCGTTACGTTTCGGGGGCGAGTCGCTCGGGCCGCGGCGTTTCGCGCGCGAGCGGATTACGGGTGTGCCGGCTTCGCCGCCTGCGTCCCGGAGTGCGACGATGTCGGACCCATGCGGGCTCCGACGTTTTTTTCTGGAGTGCCGCGCGCGCCGCGCGGCATCACGGATTCGGCCGCCGGAGCTCGCTCCGGCGGCCGGATGCCCGGGCTAGCACGGCCGGGTGCAGCAGGCAGCACCTCTCGTCAACCCTGGAAGGAGTGTAAGCATGGCAACGAAGAGAAGAGCGAAGAAAGCTGCGAAGAAGAAGACCGCCAAGAAGGCCAAGAAGAAGAAGGCTGGAAGACGTCGAGCGGCAAGCAAGAAAAAAACGGCGAAGAAGAAGCAGGCCTCACGCAAAAAGAAGCCGGCAAAGAAAAAGGCGGCCCGCAAGGCCGCCAAGAAAAAAGCTGCGAAGAAACCCGCCAAGAAGAAGGCGAAACCCGTAGTGACGGCCAAGCCAGCGGCGAAATCCGCGGCGCCGGCAACGACGGCAGCACCTGCTGCTCCGTCGGCTGCGGCGGCGCCAGGGGCGAGAACCGCCCTGAGTCCCGCTGCTGCTTGGCCGTTCCCGACCGGGTCACGGCCCTAGGCGGAAGTCGAATCGTCTGCGGTCGGGCTTTGTGCAGGCAAAGTCCGAACCGCAGACATTCGGCACTTGAACTGCCTGTCCAGCGGCTTTCGCCGACCGGACGCGGGCATTTTACCAGCCGCCCAACGGCCGGACCGGGCGGTGTTTCGCCCAAAATTTTTTTATTGTGCATCGCAGCATCGAGCCGATCGACAAGTCCCTGATTCGACATTGATTTTTCATCGCTTGACAGACCATAACTCCTTCATTAGACTGCGTTTTTCATCAGTTTCACAACGATTCCATCAACCATTAGCTCAGCGGCTTAGCACACATTCAGCACCGGGGGTGGAAGGGGTGCTGGCGGTGCAGCTGGAGCGCAAGCCGCAGCGGTCCCGAAAGCCGGGTACGGCTTCTCGTCGGACCGGGGTTCAGCAGGGGATAACAAGCTGTCCCGCCTGCCCATCGGGGTAGGCTGGCTCCTGGTCGAGCGTGCGGCCTGGCCCGCACGTGCGTTGTGACAGTGGAGGTGAGCATGAAGATGCCCAACCTGCCGGTGCAGTTGCGTAGAGGGTGGCAAGCGGTGGTCGGTGCGGCGCAAGGCGTTCTCGCCGGCTTTGGCCTGCTGGCGCTGGCGCTGGTGGCGATCGAGGGTGGTCGCGTCCTGCCGTTCGGCCCGGCGAGCACTATCGCCTTCGCCGGACCGATCGAGGCGGCGCATGCGGTCGAGTCGGAGACCGTGGCGGCGCCCGATCCGAGACACAAGGTGCTCGGGGGTTATCTCGCCCGCCGCTACCGGGTTGCGGGCGATGCGACCGTCGATCTCGTCAGCGAGTCGTACGCCGTCGGCCGGGCGGTCGGCCTGGATCCGCTGCTCATCCTGGCGGTGATCTCGGTCGAGTCACGCTTCAACCCGATCGCGGAAAGCGACATGGGTGCGAAGGGCCTGATGCAGGTCATCCCGAAGTTCCACACCGAGAAGCTCGCCGTCCACGGCGGCGAGGAAGCGGTCCTCGATCCGAAGACCAACATCCTCGTCGGCGCGCAGATCCTCAAGGAGTACATCCGCGTCGCCGGCGGACTCGAGGCGGGGCTGCAGATGTACAACGGGGCCCCCTGGGATCCGTCACAGAGCTACGCCCAGAAGGTCATCACGGAAAAGCAGCGGCTGGAGCAGGCGCTGCGCGCCGCGCGGCCTGCGGGTACCGCCGCTTGAACCGCGGCGGCGCCTGAAAACAAACCCCGCTTCGGCGGGGTTTGTTTTTCCTTCACCGACCGGGGCCGAGCAGGCGCGCCAGCCGTTCGACGCCTTCCTCGATGTCCGCGAGTGAGCGGGTGTACGCGAAACGCACGTGCGCGCGCGCTCGATGCTCGCCGAAGTCGATTCCCGGCGTGATCGCCACGCCGGCCTCCTCGAGCACCCGCCACGCAAACGCCTCGCTGTCCGCGGCGAGCCCCTCGCAGCCCGCGTAGACATAGAACGCTCCCTGCGGCATCAAGGGAACGCTGAACCCGAGTGACCGCAGCGCCGGCACCAGGAAATCGCGCCGCCGCTGGAACTCCGCCCGGCGCTCCTCCAGGATCGAGATCGTCGCCGGCGAGAACGCCGCGAGCGCCGCGTGCTGTGCGGGCGCGGAGACGCAGATGAACGCGTTCTGCGCGAGACGCTCGATCTCCCGCACGTACTCCGGCGGGGCGACCAGCCAGCCGAGCCGCCAGCCGGTCATGCAGAAGTACTTCGAGAAGCTGTTGACGACGAGTACCCGGTCCGAGAACCCGAGCGCGGTCGGGAGATGGGGTCCGTCGTAGGTGAGCCCCTGGTAGATCTCGTCGACCAGCGCGAACCCGGCGCGGGCCTCGCTCTCGGCGATGATCGCGCGCAGGGCGTCGAGCGGAACCACGGTGCCGGTCGGATTCGACGGCGAGGCGAGCATCACGCCACGCGTCCGCGGCCCCCAATGCCGCCGGACGTCTTCGAGCGAGAGCTGGTAGTGCCCGCCCGCGTCCGCGGGGATCGTCTTCGCGTCGCCCTCGAACATTCGCACGAAGTGTCGGTTGCACGGGTAGCACGGGTCCGGCATGAGCACCTCGTCGCCGGGACCGATCAACGACCCCATCGCCACGAGGAAGGCGCCGGAAGCACCGGCGGTGACCACGATCCGTTCCGGCGCGACCGTCAGGCGGTAGCGATCGGCGTAGAACTGCGCGATCGCTTCCCGGAGCGGGCGAATTCCGAGCGCGTCGGTGTAGCCCATCGGCTCGCGCCTCAGCGCCGCGATCGCGGCGTCGACGACCGGCTGCGGCGCCGGGAAATCCGGCTGCCCGATCTCCATGTGGATGACGCGACGCCCGCTCGCCTCGAGCTCGAACGCGCGCCGCTGGATCTCCATGACGTGGAACGGCTCGATCGCGTCCATGCGCGCCGCGAGGCGCAACCGTTCGAGCGTTCGGGAGTCGTCGGCGGGCGGCATGAGGAATAGTTGTCGCAGGCTGGGGTACGGGGCATTCTAACCGCCGGGGCCCTTGCGGAATAAGGCGCGAGAACGTAGGTAAATCCTTGTTCGCATGGAAGTTCGGGCATAGACTGCCCGGGCTTCCCGCGGCGCCGCGAGGGGCGGAGTCGGGGAGGGGAAGGTGCGCGACGTCGGGTTGGCGAAGGAGGACGTGCTGCTTGCGCTGGCCGCGATGTGCCAGCTCGAGCGCATTCCCTTCGACGCGTCGCTCGTCCTCCGCGAGTTCCCGCCGCCGTACTCCCTCGAGACCTTGTTGCATGCCGCCGGCCGGCTCGGCTTCGAGGCAGCGACGCGCGAGGCGACCGCGGACGGTATTGCCGCGATCGGCACCCCCTGCGTAGTCGTGCTGGCCGGCGTACCGGTGGAGGAGGCAACGGCTCCCACGCACCGGCTGGCGGTAGTTACCCGCGCGACCGAGACCGAGCTTCAGCTCATCGAGCCGGGCCGCGCCGGCCCGGCGACCGTCACGCCGGAAGGTTTCGCCGCCCGCTTCACCGGGCTCGTCGTCCAGTTCGCGCTCGCGGGCCGACCGGTCTCCGACCCCGACGTCCGCGCCGAAGGCGCGCCGGCCTTCGGCTTCCGCTGGTTCGTGCCCGAACTGCTCAAGCACCGACGGATCTGGCGCGACGTGCTGCTAGCTTCGGCGGCGATCCAGCTGCTCGCGCTCGCAACGCCGCTCTTCACGCAGGTGGTCATCGACAAGGTCGTCGTACACCAGACAGTCAACACGCTGGTCGTCATTGGCGTGGCGCTTGTCGTCGTGACGCTTTTCAGCACCGCGATGAGCTGGGTGCGGCAGTACCTCGTCCTGCACACCGGCAACCGGGTCGACGCCGTGCTCGGCACGCGCGTCTTCGAGCACCTCGTCGGCCTGCCCGCCCGCTACTTCGAGCACCGGCCGACCGGGACGGTCGTCGCCCGGGTGCACGGCGTGGAAACGATTCGCGAGTTCGTCAGCGGAGCGGCGGTGACGGTGCTGCTCGACCTCCCGTTCCTCGCCATCTTCCTCGCCCTGATGTTCTGGTACAGCTGGCAGCTCACGCTGATCGCGCTCGGAATCCTGGCGGTGATCGTCGCGATGAGCATCCTGATCGTGCCGCTCATCCGGGCCCGGCTCAACCACCAGTTCCTGCTCGGGGCGCGCAACCAGGCGTTTCTGACCGAGTACGTGGCCGGGATAGAAACCGTCAAATCGCTCCAGATGGAACCGCAGCTGCGCAGCCGCTACGGTGACTACCTCGCGAGCTACCTGAGCGCGGGGTTCAATACCCGCCAGCTCTCCAACACCTACAACGTGGTCGCGACCGCGCTCGAGCAGCTCATGACGCTCCTCATCCTGTGCGTCGGCGCGTGGATCGTGATGCGGAACGACGGCTTCACGATCGGGATGCTGGTCGCGTTCCAGATGTTCGCGAGCCGGCTGTCGCAGCCGATGCTGCGCCTGGTCGGCCTGTGGCAGGAGTTCCAGCAGGCCGCGATCGCGGTGAAGCGCCTGGGCGACATCATGAACGCGCCCGCCGAACCGTCGACGTTGCTGGCCGCGCGCGCGAGTCCCGACGTGGTGGAGGTCGAGGTACAGGACCTCGCGTTCCGTTATGCCGACAACCTGCCGTACCTGTACGAGAAGCTGGGTCTTCGCCTGCGGTCCGGCGCCTGTGTCGCGCTCATGGGGCCGTCCGGCAGCGGCAAGAGCACGCTCGCCAAGCTCCTCCAGGGCTTCTACCTGCCGACCGACGGGCGCATCCTCCTGAACGGGCGGGACACTCGTACGCTCGCCGCGAACGAGCTGCGCGCGAACTTCGGCGTGGTGCCGCAGGAGACGGTGCTCTTCTCCGGCACGATCTACGACAACCTCGTTCTCGCCAACCCGCACGCCGGGTTCCAGCAGGTGATCCAGGCCTGCAAGATGGCCGAGATCCATGAAGTGATCGAGCGCCTGCCGGAGGGATATCAGACGGTGATCGGCGAGCACGGCGTCGGGCTGTCGGGCGGCCAGCGCCAGCGCCTGGCGATCGCGCGCGCGCTGCTCAAGCGGCCGCGCGTGCTGATCTTCGACGAGGCTACGTCGAGCCTCGACCAGGAGACTGCGGAATCCTTCACGCGCACCGTCAACCAGCTGAAGGGCCGGGTAACGATGCTCTTTATTGCGCACCATCTGCCGCGCACCCTGCAGGTCGACGAAGTGGTGCGGCTCGGCCCGCCGCAGGAGCCGATCGCGCCGGTGCGACCCGCACAGCCGATGCCGGTCAAGCGCTCCGGAGCCTGACGCATGGACGCCACGACCCGGATCAGGACGCTCGCGGCCGACAAGCTCGAGTTCGCGCCCGGCATCCTCAAGCTGCAGGAAGCGCCGCCGTCGCCGTTCCCGCGCGTCGTTCTATGGGTATTGCTCGCGCTGCTTGCCGCCGCGCTCGCCTGGTCGGCGATCGGGCGCCTCGACATCATCGCGGTTGCCCAGGGCCGCATCGTGCCGCAGAACTACCTCCAGATCGTTCAACCCGCGGAGTCGGGGATCGTGAAGGAGCTCCTGGTCCGCGAGGGTGATCTCGTGAAGGCGGGGCAGATCCTCGCCCGCATGGACATGCGGTTCTCGGAGGCCGACCGGCAGGCGCTGCGGAGCGAGCTCGCGTCCCGCACCCTGCAGCTCCGCCGCATCGATGCCGAGCTCGCCGGCGGCACGTCGCTCGCCCCGAAGGCGGGGGATCCGCCGGCGCTCTTCGCCCAGGTCGACGCCCAGTTCCGCGCGCGGCGGCAGGCCTATCTCGACTCGCTCGAGACCGAGAAGACGATCCTCGGCAAGGCCGAGCAGGACCTGCGAGGCGCGAAGGAGATCGAGGCGAAGCTGCGCCAGCAGCTTCCGATCTATCGCGAGCAGGAGGCGGCCTTCGAGAAGCTCACCAAGGAGGGTTACGCCGGCCGGATGATGTACCTCGAGAAGCAGCGCGATCGGATCGAGAAGGAGCAGGACCTCAAGGCGCAGGAGTTCACGATCGAATCGGTCAGCGCCACCATCGAGCAGTCGCGCCGGCGCCTCGCGCAGCTTGCCTCCAATTACCGGCAAAGCCTGCAGAACGAGCGCGTCGACACCGAGGCGCAGTACCAGAAGCTGCAGCAGGACTGGGCGAAATCGACGGCACGGCACGAGCTGCTCGAGCTGCGCGCGCCGCAGGACGGCATCGTCAAGGACTTCGCGACGCATACCCTCGGCAGCGTGCTGCAGCCCGGCACGGTCCTGATGACGCTCGTCCCGACGAACGACCCGATGCAGGCCGAAGTCTGGGTGCAGCACGACGACGCCGGTTTCGTCGGCACCGGGCGGCCGGTGAAGCTGAAGCTCGCGACCTACCCGTTCCAGAAGTACGGAATGATCGAGGGCGAAGTGAAGCGGATCAGCCCCGACGCGAGCGATGCGGCGGACGCGCGCGGCGAGCGGCGTACGAATGAGCAACCGGCCGCCACCGGCTCGGGCTACCGGACACTGGTCTCGCTTAAGACGGGCTACCTCGAGGCCGACGGCAAGCGCTATCCGCTGTCGCCGGGGATGCAGGTCACCGCGGAGATCAATCTCGGCACGCGGACGGTGCTCGAGTACATCCTGTCGCCGGTGCAGCGGACGCTGCACGAGGCTGGCCGCGAGCGATAGCGCCCGGGCACCGGCCTAGAAGCCGATGCCGACCCCGCCGTACCAGCCGCTGCCGGCGCGCGTCCACCCGTAGCCGGCGAACGGGTACGCGCCCGGCCCCCAGTAACCCCATCCGCCCCACCAGCCCGCGTAGAGCGCGCGGTCGTACGCAAGCCGCGCCTGCGCCGCCTGGTCCGCCTGCGCCGTGATCGCATCGATTCGCGCCGCGTCCTGTTCGGCGCTGGCGATGTAGTCGAGGACGCGCTGGTCGACGCCCTCCTTCCGCAGCGCCGCGAGCTGCGCATCCGTGAGCTTCATCCGGGTCCCGGTCTGGTAATAGCGGCGGATGATGTCGTCCGGGGGCACGCCTTGCCGGGACAGCGCTATGAGCGTCGGGACGCTCAAGCGCACCGGCGCCTGGGGACCGATCTGCGCCCATTCGGCGGGGGTGAGCCGCTCCAATACGGGATTGCCGGCTGCGTCGCGCTGCCCCACGCCGGGTGGCGTGGCGCACCCTGCGATGGCGAGCACGGCGAAAGCAAGGACGGCGTTACGCATGGCGCGCATTCTCCGACTCAACGCCCGGCGATGGCGCACGTTGACCCGCGCTCGGGCCGGCGAGTTCCCGCGAGCTTATCCGCTTCACCCCCGCCGCGTCCATGTCGCGCCACGCCGCGGCGAGCGATCCGCCGGTGTCGATAGCGCGACAGGCATCCTCGATTACGACCACCTCGAAACCGGCCTTGCGCGCGTCGCGCGCGGACCAGGCGACGCAGAAATCGGTCGCGAGGCCGCAGATGAATATCCGCTCGATCCCGCGCTCGCGGAGATACCCGGCGAGCCCGGTGGTGCGCTTGCCGTCGGCCTCCACGAAGGTCGAGTAGCTGTCGACGTGGTGATGGTGGCCTTTGCGCACGATGAGCTGGACGTGCGGGATCGCGAGCTCGGGATGCAGGGCGGCGCCGGCCGTGCCCTGCACGCAATGCTCCGGCCAGAGGATCTGCTCGCCGTAGTGGAGCTCGACCCGGTCGAACGGCTGCTTGCCCGCGTGGCTGGTGGCGAACGAGATGTGTCCAGGCGTGTGCCAGTCCTGGGTGATGACGACGTTCGCGAACCGGCCGGCGAGCGCGTTGATCACCGGCACGACCTCGTCGCCGCGCGGCACCGCCAGCGCCCCGCCGGGCATGAAGTCGTTCTGAACGTCGACGACCAGCAATACGTCGTGCTCGCCCACGCCGGAATTATAGGACCGCCGACCGGGACGAATATAATGCCCTCGCCAACCGCTCCGAGAAAAGCGACCCGCCATGGACGAGGAAATCCGCAAGGCAGCGCTGGACTATCACCGGCTGCCGAAGCCCGGGAAGATCGCGATCGCCCCGACCAAGGGACTGCTCAATCAGCGGGACCTCGCGCTCGCCTACTCGCCGGGCGTCGCCGCCGCGTGCGAGGAGATCGTCCGCAACCCGGCCGAGGCCGCGTCGCTCACTTCGCGTGCGAACCTGGTCGCGGTGATCTCGAACGGCACGGCGGTGCTCGGCCTCGGCGCCATCGGCCCGCTCGCCGGCAAGCCGGTGATGGAAGGCAAGGCGGTGCTGTTCAAGAAGTTCGCCGGCATCGACGTCTTCGACCTCGAGCTCGACGAGCGCGACCCCGACAAGCTGGTCGACATGATCGTCGCGCTCGAGCCCACGTTCGGCGGCATCAACCTCGAGGACATCAAGGCGCCCGAGTGCTTCCACATCGAGCGCAAGTGCCGCGAGCGGATGAAGATCCCGGTGTTCCACGACGACCAGCACGGGACGGCGATCATCGTCGGCGCGGCCGTGACCAACGGCCTGCGCGTCGTCGGCAAGGACATCGGAGCCGTCAAGCTCGTCGTGTCGGGCGCCGGCGCGGCCGCGCTCGCCTGTCTCGACCTGCTGGTGGGCCTCGGCGTGAAGATGGAGAATGTCTGGGTGTCGGACATCGCCGGCGTGGTGTACGAGGGCCGCAAGGAGGAGATGGATCCGAACAAGGCGCGCTACGCACGCAAGACCGGCGCGCGCACGCTGGGGGAGATCATCGATGGCGCGGACGTCTTCCTCGGCCTGTCGGCGGGCGGCGTGCTCAAGCCGGAGATGGTCAAGCGGATGGCGGCGAAGCCGCTGATCCTCGCGCTCGCCAACCCCGAACCGGAGATCCTGCCCGACCTCGCCCGAGAGGTGCGGCCCGACGCGATCATCGCCACCGGCCGTTCCGACTACCCGAACCAGGTCAACAACGTCCTCTGCTTCCCGTTCATCTTCCGCGGCGCGCTCGACGTCGGCGCGACGACGATCAACGAGGCGATGAAGATCGCCGCGGTGAAGGCGATCGCCGACCTCGCGACCGCCGAGCAGTCCGACATCGTGGCCGCCGCCTATGGCGAGCAGAACGTGCGGTTCGGGCCGGAGTACCTGATCCCGCGGCCGTTCGACCCGCGGCTGATCGTGCAGATCGCACCCGCGGTCGCCAGGGCCGCGATGGATTCCGGCGTCGCGACGCGGCCGATCGAGAACTTCGGCGCCTACCGCGACTCGCTCCAGCAGTTCGTCTACAACACCGGCTTCATCATGAAGCCGCTGTTCGCCGCGGCGAAGCAGTCCCCGCAGCGGATCGTCTATGCCGAGGGCGAGGACGAGCGGGTGCTGCGCGCGGTGCAGGTCGTGGTCGACGAAGGGCTCGCCAGGCCGATCCTGATCGGCCGCCCGGCGGTGATCGAGCGGCAGATCGAGCGCCACGGCCTGCGCGTCAGGCCCGGCGTGGACTTCGAGCTGATCAACATCGAATCGCACCCGCACTATCGCGAGTACTGGCAGGAGTATCACCGCCTCACCGAGCGGCGCGGCGTTTCCGTGCAGTACGCGAAGATCGAGATGCGCCGGCGCGGGACCGGCATCGGCGCGATGGCGATCCACCGCGGCGAAGCCGACGGCATGGTCTGCGGCACCTTCGGCACCCACGATCTGCACCTGCACTACGTCGACCAGATCCTCGGGCGCCGGCCCGGCGTCAACCACTACTACGCGATGAACGTCCTCATCCTCCCGAAGCGGACGCTGTTCATCTGCGACACCTACGTCAACTTCGATCCGACCGCCGAGCAGGTCGCCGAGATGACCGTGCTCGCGGCGGAGGAGATCCGCCGCTTCGGGATCACCCCCCGCGTCGCGCTGCTGTCGCACTCGAACTTCGGGACGAGCGACCGGCCGACCGCGGTCAAGATGCGCCAGGCGCTGGAGCTCATCGGCCGGCGGGTGCCGGATCTCGAGGTCGAAGGCGAGATGCACGGCGACGCGGCGCTCTCCGAGGACGTGCGCGGCAACACCTTCCCGCGCTCCCGGCTCAAGGGCGAGGCAAATCTGCTGATCATGCCGACCCTGGACGCAGCCAACATCGCCTTCAACCTGCTCAAGACCGCGGCCGCCGACGGCGTCACGATCGGCCCCATCCTCCTCGGCTGCACCCGCCCGGCGCACATCCTGACGCCGTCGGCCACGGTGCGACGGATCGTCAACATGACCGCGCTGACCGTGGTCGAGGCGAACGCCCAGCGGACGCTTTTCTCCGCGTAGCGCCGGGGGCTACACTTGCCTCGCGCGGCCCCGAGGCGAGGCGGGGGAGGGCCGCGCGGGATGACGCTTAGAACAGGGGCCGCTGCGGGGGCAACGGGCCCGCTTACTTTGGGGAGCACGAGGGGGTGTAGCCCCTTCGTATCGTGACGACGATCAAGAAAACCGGGCTGATCCTCACCGGCGGCGGCGCGCGCGCGGCCTACCAGGTCGGGGTGATGAAGGCGGTCGCCGAGCTCCTCGGCCAGCCGCGCGAGAGCCCGTTCGCCATCCTGTGCGGGACGTCCGCCGGCGCGATCAACGCCGCCGCGCTCGCGATCCATGCCGACGACTTCGCCGAGAGCGTGCGGCATCTCGTCGGCGTCTGGGAGGGCTTCCGCTGCCACCATGTGTACCGCAGCGACTGGCCGGGGATCATCCGCACCGGCCGGCGGTGGCTGGGCAACCTGATGCTGATCAACCGGACGAACCCGATCTCGCTCCTCGACAACGCGCCGCTGCGGGAGCTGCTCGCGCGCACGATGGACTTCGGCCGCATCCAGGTGAACATCGACAGCGGCGCGGTCTATGCGGTCTCGGTCACCGCCTCCGGCTACACCTCGGGCCAGAGCGTCACCTTCTACCAGGGCGGTTCGGGTCTCGAGGACTGGGAGCGCTGGCAGCGCGTCGGCGCGTCGACCACGCTGAACGTCGATCTGCTGCTCGCCTCGAGCGCGATCCCGTTCATCTTCCCGGCGGTGAAGTTCCACCGCGAGTTCTTCGGCGACGGCTCGATGCGCCAGATCGCGCCGATCTCGCCGGCGCTCCACCTCGGCTCCGACAAGGTGCTCGTGATCGGCACCGGGCGGCAGTCGCACGAGCCGGCGCGGGTGCGGTCGAACCTGTACCCTTCGCTCGCGCAGATCGCCGGCCACACGCTCAACTCGATCTTCCTCGACAGCCTCGCCGTCGACATCGAGCGCCTGCAGCGGATCAACAAGACGCTGCAATGCGTCGCGCCGGACAAGGCGAAGGAGCTCGGCCTCTCGTTGCGCCCGATCGACGTGTTCGTGCTCAACCCGAGCCAGCAGATCGAGCGGATCGCGGCGCGTTACGTCCAGCATTTCCCGCGGGCGGTCAGGTTCCTGCTGCGCGCGGTCGGGGCGATGAACCGCAACGGCTCGAACCTCGCGAGCTACCTCCTGTTCGAGGCGCCGTTCACCAAGGCGCTCATCCACCTCGGTTACGAGGACACCATGGCGCGCGGCGACGAGATGCTGGCGTTTTTGCGGCGCGGGGCCTAAACTCGATCGCCCCGATTCGCCGCGCATCGCCTCCGCCCGCATCTCGCCCCCATGACCCAGGAAACGCCGTTCCAGGACCCGTTCGAGCTGCTGAAGAAGATGTGGGCGCCGATGGGATTGCCGCTCGCCCCGCTGCTCGACCAGAACGACATCGAGAAGCGCATCGCCGACCTCAAGTCGGTCGAGAGCTGGCTGAGCATGAACATGAACGTCCTGCGGATGACCATCCAGGGCCTGGAGATGCAGAAGGCGACGCTGGCCGCCTTCCAGGCGATGCAGCCGAACGCCGACGGCAAGGCGAAGGCGGGAGCGCCGCCACCTTCGGCGGCCGACGCCTGGTGGACGCTGCTCCAGCAGATGCAGAATCCCCCGCCCGCCCCGAAGCCCGAAGCGAAGCCGGAGAAGAAGGGGAAATGACCGGCCGCCGGACCGCGACGGCGAGCGCGTTCCGCGCCGGGCACGCGCGCGCCGCGCGCTGGCAGGACGCGGTCGAGCAGGCGCTCGCCGGGGTCGGCGAGCCGCCGCCGGGCGCGAACCTCGGCTTCGTGTACGTGAGCGACCGCATCGGCGACGCGGCCGAGGACATGCTCGACCGGCTGCGCGACGAGACCGGCGTCCAGGACTGGATCGGCTCGGTCGGCGTCGGCGTGCTCGCGAGCGGCGTGGAGTACTTCGACGAACCGGCGGTGGCCGTGATGCTGGCGGCGCTGCCGGCGGGCGAGTTCCAGGTCTTCTCGGGGAAGCTGCGGCCGCCGCCGCTGGGTACCCGGACCGCGAGCGGCGCCGAAGCTGCGCACTTCGCGATCGTCCACGGCGACCCGGAGACCGACGACATGCCGGAGCTGATCGAGGACATGTCGGCGAAGGTCGCCAGCGGCTATCTCGTCGGCGGACTCTCGAGCTCGAGGTCGTCGACGTTCCAGGTCGCGAACGACGTGCTGCAGGGCGGGCTGTCCGGGGTGGTCCTGTCGTCGCGGATCGAGCTCGCTACCCGGCTCACCCAGGGGTGCTCGCCGCTGCGCCGTGGTCCCGGCGCGACACCGGTGCGCCACGAGGTCACCGAGGGCGAGCGCAACGTCATCGTCGCGCTCGACGGGCGTCCCGCGCTGGACGTGCTGCGCGCCGAGCTCGGGGAAGCGGCGGGCGGCGACTTCCGGCGCGCCGCGCAATCGATTCACGTCGGGCTGCCGGTGTCCGGGTCCGACACCGGGGACTATCTGGTACGCAACCTGATCGGCATCGATCCGAAGCACAAGGCGATCGCGATCGGCGCCTACGTCGAGCCCGGGATGCAGGTCATGTTCTGCCGGCGCGACACGGCGTCCGCGCGCGAGGATCTGGCGCGCATGCTCGACGCGATCGCCGGCCAGCTCGACGGTCCGCCGCGGGGCGGGCTGTACTACGCCTGCGTCGGCCGCGGGGAGCACATGTTCGGACGGCGCTCGGCGGAGCTCGGGATCATCCGCGAGCGGCTCGGCGATTTCCCGCTCGCGGGGTTCTTCTGCAACGGCGAGATTTCCCACGACCGGCTGTACGGCTACACCGGCGTGCTGACCCTCTTCCGCTAGCCCCTTCGCCGGGGTTCGATTCCTTTCGTCGTAGGAGAAAGTGATGCCCAAAGCAATCCGCTTCCACAAGACCGGCGGTCCCGAAGTGCTCGTCTGGGAGGACGTCGAGGTCGGCGATCCCGGTCCCGGCCAGGTCCGCATCCGACAGCACGCGGTCGGCCTGAACTTCGTCGACGTCTATCAGCGCTCCGGCCTCTATCCGATGCAGCTGCCGAGCGGCACCGGCTCCGAAGGGGCGGGCGTCGTTGAGGCGGTCGGCGCGGGCGTGACGGAGCTCAAGGCGGGCGATCGCGTGGCGTACGCGTCGGCGCCTCTCGGCGCGTACTCCGAGGTCCGGCTCTACCCCGCGGACCGGGCGGTGAAGATCCCCGACGGCATCTCGTTCGAGACCGCGGCGGCGATGATGCTGAAGGGCATGACGGCCCAGTACCTCATCAAGCGGACGTTCAAGGTGCAGCCGGGCATGACGGTGCTCTGGCACGCCGCCGCCGGCGGTGTCGGACTCATCGCCTCGCAGTGGCTGAAGACGCTCGGCGTCACGGTGATCGGCACGGTCGGCTCGGACCAGAAAGCGGCGCTCGCCAAAGCGCACGGCTGCGAGCACACCATCGTCTATACGCGCGAGAATTTCGTCGAGCGCGTCAAGGAGATCACCGGCGGCAAAGGCGTGCCGGTGGTGTACGACTCGGTCGGCAAGCTCACCTTCATGGGCTCGCTCGATTGCCTGCAGCCGATCGGCATGATGGTGAGCTTCGGCAACGCCTCCGGCGCGGTCGAGCCCTTCCCGCCGACGATCCTGGCGCAGAAGGGATCGCTCTACCTCACCCGGCCGACGCTCGTGAACTACACGGCGAAGCGCGAAGACCTCGTCGCGTGCGCGAACGACCTCTTCGACGTCGTGAAGTCGGGCAAGGTGAAGATCGAGATCGCCCAGCGCTATGCGCTGAAGGATGCGGCGCAGGCTCATCGCGATCTCGAGGGGCGCAAGACGACCGGTTCGACCGTTCTGACGCCGTGAGCCCGCCGGGCCGCCCCGAGGGCGAACCCCGAGCGCTTCAGCGCGAGGGCAATCCAATGTGCTCGCCGGGCCGCCCCAAGGGCGAACCCCCGAGCGCGGTGAGCGCGAGGGCAGTCCGATGACCGGCGCGCTCGACGCGTTCCGGCTCGACGGTCGGGTGGCGATCGTCACCGGTGCCGCACACGGCATCGGGCGCGCGATCTCCGTCGCGTTCGGCGACGCCGGGGCGTCGGTGGCCTGCGTCGACATCGAAGGCGACCGGGCCCAGGCGCGGCGGGGGAGATCGCGAAGGCAGGCGGCACCGCGGCGGCATTCGCCTGCGACGTGGGGGACGAAGCCTCGATTCGCGACGTCGCGGCCGAGATCGAGCGCAAGCTCGGCCGGGCGCGGGTCCTGGTCAACGGGGCGGCAACCCTCGACGCCGGCGGGCCAGTGCTCGAGACGGATCTCGCGCTGTGGAACCGCGTGCTCGCGATCAATCTCACCGGCGCGTTCCTGATGACCAAGGCGGTGCTGCCGGCGATGATCGCGGCCGGCGGCGGCTCGATCATCCACATCGCCTCGCAGCTCGGCAGCGTCGCGTCGCCGGGCCGCGCCGCCTATTGCGCAACGAAGGGCGCGCTGATCCAGCTCGCGAAGGTCATGGCGGCCGAGCTCGGGGACAAAGGGGTGCGGGTCAACACGCTCTCGCCGGGCGCCACCGAGACGCGGCGCCTGGAGTTCCGCTTCGGCGACATGGAGTCCGCGCGCCGCGCGAGCGTGGCGAAGTACCTCCTCGGCCGGCTCGGACAGCCGGCGGAGATCGCCGCTGCCGCGCTGTTCCTCGCCGCCGACGCCTCGTCGTTCATGACCGGCGCCGATCTGCTGGTCGACGGCGGCTACAACGCGGTGTGACGACGGCCGACCGCACCGCGCTCTACCCGGAGATCGAGCCGTACGCGTCGGGCATGCTGCCGCTCGACGCGATCCACGCGATGTATTGGGAGGTGTCCGGGACCCCGCGGGGGATCCCGGTCGTGTTCCTCCACGGCGGGCCGGGATCGGGATCGACGGCGAAGCACCGGCGGTTCTTCGACCCGGCGGCTTACCGGATCGTCGTCTACGACCAGCGCGGGGCGGGGCGATCGACGCCGCTCGGCGAGCTGCGCGAGAACACGACGCCGCATCTCGTCGCCGATCTCGAGCGCCTGCGCGAGACGCTCGGCATCGATCGCTGGCTCGTCTTCGGCGGCTCGTGGGGCTCGACGCTCGCGCTCGCCTACGCGGAGGCGCATCCGGCGCGCTGCCTCGGGCTGGTGCTGCGCGGGATCTTCCTCTGCCGCAGGAGCGAGATCGACTGGTTCCTCTACGGGCTGCGGGCGATCTTCCCCGAGCCGTGGGAGAAGTTCGCCGGGTTCCTGCCGGCGGCCGAGCGCGGTGACCTGCTCGGCAACTACTACCGCCGGCTCGTCGATCCCGACCCGGCGGTGCACATGCCGGCCGCGCGCGCGTGGAGCGTGTACGAAGGATCGTGTTCGACGCTGCTGCCGTCCCGCGAAACGGTGGACTACTTCGCCGGCGACGTCGTCGCGCTCGGCCTAGCGCGGATGGAGGCGCACTACTTCACGCACGACATCTTCCTGCCGGAGAACGCGCTGCTCGCGAACGTCGGACGGTTGCGCGGGATTCCCGGGGTAATCGTGCAGGGGCGCTACGACATCGTGTGCCCGGCGGTCTCGGCGCACGAGCTCGCCGCCGCGTGGCCGGAAGCGGACTACCAGATCGTCCCCGACGCGGGCCACTCGGCGTGGGAGCCCGGGATCAGCGCGGCGCTGGTCGCCGCGTGCGAGCGATTCAAGGTGCGGCTGAGCTAGCGCCCGCGAAGCCGGGGATCCTGCAGCGTCGTGTCCTGGCCGGGCGGCGGATTGTCGACCGCTTCTTCGAGCGAGTGGAACTCGCGCCATTCCGTGCGCGGGCGGACGCGGCCGTCGGTCCCGACCTGGTCCAGGCCCCAGTAGAGCTCGACATGGTGGTTGTCGGGGTCGAAGAACTCGACCGCGACCTGGCATCCGGCGCGGCGCCGGCCGTGCACGATGATCTTCACGCCGTGCTTGCGCAGGTGGTCGCGGAAGCGGAACAGCTCGTCGAGCGTCGCCGCCTCGAACGCGACGTGGTTGAGGTCTGTCCGGTTGGACGGCGCGCGTCCGGTGCCGACCAGCGCGAGCGAGTGGTGATCCGCATTGCAGCGCAGGAACACCATGCCGCCCGCGGTCATGCTCTCGTCGTAGACGTCCGATACCCGGAAGCCGAGCACCTCGGTGTAGAAGCGCGTCGAGCGCTCGAGGTCCTGGACGTTGAGCACGACGTGCCCGAGCTTCCGGAAACCGAACGGCAGCCCGGCGGGCGGCGCCATCGCCCGCAATTTCTCGACGTCGACCGGCATGCTTGCGACTCCTCCGGAACGGATTGACGGCGCCGAGTCTAGCGCGGAAGCGGGCAGGCCCTAAAATACCCGGCGGGGAGGAGCGCTCGATGCATGTCATGAGAACCGCAGTCGCCGCAGCCATACTCGCCGTTGCGACGCCTGCGGCATTCGCTCAAACGTATCCGGCGAAGCCGGTGCGGATCATCATCCCGTTCCCGACCGGCGGCGGCGCGGAGCAGGCGACCCGGATCGTCGCCAACCATCTGACCAAGGCGCTCGGGCAGCCATTCGTCATCGAGTCGCGCCCGGGCGGCAACACGATCATCGGCGCCGAAACGGTGGCCAAATCCGCCCCCGACGGCTATACGCTGTTCGTCTGCGGCCCGTCGACGATGACCTCCAACCCGGTCCTCTACGCCGGCAAGCTCCCGTACGACCCACAGCGCGACTTCGTGCCGGTCGGCATGGTGTCGAAGACGCCGTACTTTCTCGTCGTGTCGTCCGCGCTGCCGGCGAAGTCGCTGCCGGAACTGCTGGCGCTCGCCAGGGCCAAGCCCGGCGAGCTCAGCTACGCCTCCAACGGCAACGCGACCACGAACCACCTCGGCTACGAGATCCTCGCTCGCGCCGGCGGCGCGACGTTCACGCACGTCCCATACAAGGGGTTCGGGCAGGCGATGCCCGACCTCCTGTCGGGGCGCGTCAGCACGATCATGGCCGATCTCTTCTTCGTCGCGCCGGCGATCAAGGCCGGGCAGCTCCGCCTCCTCGCCGTCACCTCGGCCGAGCGCTCGCCGCTCGCGCCCGATGCGCCGACGGTCGCGGAGCAGGGCGTGCCCGGCTTCGACATCGTCGTCTGGTTCGCGATGTTCGCGCCGACGGGCACGCCGCCCGACGTCGTGGCGAAGCTCGGCGCGGAGATGCGGCAGTTCCTGGCAACGCCCGAGGCGCGCGACGCCTATCGCCAGCTCGGCCACGAGGCCGCCGGCTCGACGCCGGAAGCACTGCTGGCGGTGATCGCCGCGGACCGCGAGAAGTACGCCCGCGTGATCCGCGAGGCCGGCATCAAGGTCGACTGAGCCGCGCGGCCGCCAGCGCGCGGAGCTCGTTCTTGAGGACCTTGCCGGTGGAATTGCGCGGGAGCGCGTCGACGAAGAAGACGTGCTTCGGCTTTTTGTAGCCGGCGAGCCGCGCCCGGCAGTGATCGATGAGTGCCGGCGCATCGGGTGGCGCGGCGGCGGCGAGCTCGACGAACGCCGCGACCGCCTCGCCGTACAGCTCGTCCGGGACGCCGATCACCGCCGCCTCCGCCACCGACGGATGCGTGCCGAGCGCCGCCTCGACCTCCTTCGAGTAGACGTTGAAGCCGCCCGACAGGACCATGTCCTTCTTGCGGTCGACGATGTAGAGGTAGCCGTCGGCGTCGCGACGGGCGAGATCACCGGTGTGGAACCAGCCGTCGCGGATCGCCGCGGCGGTCTCCTCCGGGCGGTTGAAGTACGCCCGCAGCGTGGCGAAGCGTCCGGGCGGGCCGCTCCTCACTGCGAGCTCGCCGACCTCGCCGTCCGGCACGTCGCGCCCCGCGTCATCGACTAGGCGCACCTCGACGCCGGGGATCGGACGCCCGACCGAGGCGGGATGAGTGAACTGCTCGGCGTGGCTCAGGTTGGTCACCAGCGCCTCGGTCGAACCGAACACCGAGTGAATCTCGGCGCGCGGCAGGAGCGCGAGCAGTTCCTGCTTCAGCGGGACGGGGAACGCTTCGGTGGCCACGATGATCCGGCGCAACGAGTCGCAGCGCGGCGACGCCTTCCTCAGCTCGGGCAGGAGCATGCGGATCGCGGTCGGTACGAGTCCGGCGACAGTGACGCGCTCGCGCTCGATCGTCGCGATCGCCGCCGCGGGGTCGAACTGGTCGAGGATCACCAGCGTTCCGCCGAGGCCTAGCGCGTTGAAGAGCCGCGACACGCCGGCGCGGTGAGCGAGCGGGGTGACGACGAGGTAGCGGTCGTCGCGGCCGATGCCCCACTCCGTCCCGTGCATGAGCACGTTCTGCACGATCATGTTCGCGTGCGTGAGGACGGCGCCCTTCGGCGCACCGGTGGTGCCCGACGTGTACAGAATCAGGCAGTCGTCCGAGTCGAGGGCCACCTCGGGGGGCGCCTCCGCGGGCGCCGCGAGCGCCTCGAACGCGGCCTCGTGCGCCTCGGCTCCCCCGAGAGTTACTGCACGACACCCGGGAACGAGGCGTAGCCCGGGGTTCACGCTCTCGCGGCCCCCGGCGTGGTAGATCGCCGCCGCCGGCCCGGCGTCGACGAAGACGTGCTCCAACTCACGCGCGGTCAGCCGAATGTTGACCGGCACCGCGATCGCGCCGAGCGAGAACGTCGCGTACACCGCCTGCACGAACTCGATGCCGTTCGGAAGGTAGACGAGCACCCGGTCGCCGCGCCCGACACCCAGCCTTCGCAGCCCGCAGGCGATCCGCCGCACAGACTCGATCAGCGTCGCGTAGTCGAGCCGCGTCGCGCCGCAAACGACGGCGGCGTGACCGGGTCGGCGCAGAGCGTGGCCGGCGAGCAGCGTCTCGAGTCGCATCGCGTCCGAGTATACGAGCCTCCTATAATGCGCGGCCTCGATTCACGTACGGAGACGCCACAAGATGAGCACCAAGACCGCGCGACCGAAGTCCCGCCGGATCGAGCCGTGGGGCAAGACCGTCAAGGTGGAATTCGAGAACGGCATCGCCTGGGTCGTCTTCAACCGGCCGGAGAAGCGCAACGCATTCAGCGCCGAGCTCGCGTTCGAGATGATGGACGTGCTCGACGCGCTCGAGGGCGACGAGCGGTGCGGCGTCCTGGTGTTCACCGGCGCCGGCGAGGCGTGGTCGGCGGGGATGGACCTGAAGGACTACTTCCGCGCGACCGACAACGCGCCGCCGGCGGTTCGCGCCCGCGTTTACCGCGCGAACTGGGGCTGGCAGTGGCGCCGGCTGCTTCACTACCCCAAGCCGACCATCGCAATGGTGAACGGCTGGTGCTTCGGCGGCGCCTTCACGCCGCTCGTCGCATGCGATCTCGCGCTCGCGGCCGAGGATGCGACCTTCGGCCTGTCCGAGATCAACTGGGGGATCATCCCGGCCGGCGTCGTGAGCAAGGCCGTGGCGACCGTGGTCAACCGACGCGACGCGCTCTACTACATCATGACCGGGGAAACGTTCGATGGTCGCAAGGCGGCCGCGATGGGGCTCGTGAACGAGGCGTTGCCAAAGGCGAAGCTGCGTCAGCGCACGATTGCTCTGGCGCGGAATCTGCTCGAGAAGAACCCGACCGTGCTCCGTCAGGCGAAGGTGGCGTTCAAGTTCGCGGCCGACATGCACTGGGAAGAGGCGGCTGACTACCTGATCGCGAAGTCCGACCAGGCGCAGTTTCTCGACCCCGAGCGCGGGCGCGAGCAGGGGATGAAGCAGTTCCTGGACGAGAAGTCCTACCGGCCGGGGCTGGAAAGCTATCGCCGGCGGCGTTGAGAGGTGCGCCAAACTCCGCGTTGGCGGCGTTTTGCTAGGCGACGGTTGCGCCGACCGCGTTGCGGCTGCGCATGCCTGCGGCTGCGTTCACCAGCAGGGCGCCGAGCACGATCCCGCCGCCGACGAGCGCGAGCGGCGTCGGCTGCTCGCCGATTCCAAGCCATACCCAGATCGGGCCGAGGACGGTCTCGAGCAGCCCGAGCAGGCCGATCTCGCCCGCCGCGAGATAGCGGCTCGCGACCGTCATCAGCACGCAGCCGGCGCCCACCTGCGCGACGCCCATCGTGCCGAGGACGACGAGGTCGCGCACCGTCGGCGTGAACGGCCACGCGAGCGGGGCCGCGACGACGATCGAGAAGACGCCGGCGAGAAGCACCGACGGGACGAGATCGACGCTTGCCCGGTACCGCCGGAGCAGCACCACGTTGGCCGCGAACGCGACCGGCACGCCGAGCGCGAGCAGGTTCCCGGCGAGCTGCCCGGTGCCGATGCCGTCGGCGAACATCAGCGCGACGCCGCCGAGAGCGACGGCGATCGCGAGCCACGTGCGCGCGGGAACGTGCTCGCCGAGGAACATGCGCCCCGCAAGCGCGGCGAAGAATGGCCCGGTGCTCATCAGCACCAGGGTGTTGGCGACCGTGGTCTGCGTGACCGACAGGATGAAGAAGAAGAACGTCGCGCCGAGCGCGAGGCCCGACCAGACGCCCGGCATCCCGGACTGGACGATCTTCGCGAGCACCCGTCCGCGGTTCTGGATCGCGAGCACCGCGGCGACGAAGACGACCATGAACACCGAGCGCCAGAAGACGATCTCCCACGGGTCGCGGAGATCCGCGCTGCGCACGAGGATGCCGCCGGTGCTCCAGCAAAAGCCGGCGGCGATCATCAGTGCGACGCCTTTCCGGCGCTCGGCTGCGGTTGCAGTCACCTGGTTGAACCTCGTGCACGCAAAGGGCGCGATTCTACTCGCGGCGCGCGCGCACTGGTTCACGCGCCGGTGCACCGAGGCACAGCCGTACGCGAGCGCGGCGGGTAGAATGAGCCTCGATCGGAAAGCCCCTCCCGCGTGCTCGTCGAAGCGTCACAAACCCCGCAGGTTTCCGAGCGCTGGCTCCGCGACCGCTTTGCGTCGCCGCGCCGCGTTGAACCGGTCACGATCGGTGACGGACATCTGTTCCGTGCCGACCGCGAGATCCGCCCGGCCGCGGTGCTGGTCCCGGTGGTGCGGCGCAATGACGAACTGACCGTCCTCTTCACCCGCCGCACGTCGCATCTGCACGACCACGCCGGGCAGATCAGCTTCCCCGGCGGACGCACCGAGCCCGGCGACTCGTCGCCGCGCGAAACCGCGTTGCGCGAGACGGCGGAGGAGATCGGGCTTGCCCCGGGGCACGTAGAGGTCCTCGGCCATCTCACCGACTACACGACGGTCACCGGCTACCGCGTGACGCCGGTCGTCGGCCTCGTCGCGCCGCCCTTCGAGCTCAAGCTCGACGACTTCGAGGTGGCCGAGGTGTTCGAGGTGCCGCTCGGGTTCCTGCTCGACCCGGCCAACCATCAGCGGAACCTGCTGCTGCACGAAGGGCGCGAGCGCCACTACTACGCGATGCCTTACGGGCCCTATTACATCTGGGGCGCCACGGCGGGCATGCTGATGAACTTCTACGCCTACCTCACGCGCTCGGCGTGAGGCGCTCCGCGCACTTCGAACCGGACAGCGTCCAACTCGCGCCCGCTGGCGTCGACGAACGCCGGCCGCCGGCCAGGTTGTCCTAGGCGGCACCCAGAAAGACGGCCCAGTCGACGCCCCGATGCTCGTGGAAGCGGCGATCCTCGGCCGCGACCACCGCCGCGACCAGCGCCGGCGAGACGCGATCGAGCGGCACCCACTCGAGCCGCCGGCGCGTCGGGTCGGTGCGCAGCTCGTGCAGGGGCTCGCCGCGGCGATCGAGGAGCACGCTCTCGGACGAGCGGAAGCCGGCGCGCACGGCGGCGAGATCGGGCGGCGCAGCGCTCGCCGCCGCGGCGAAGAGCGCCGCAATGAAGACGATCCGGGTTGGCCCAGGCATGACTTTGGCTATACTTCGAGAGCGTCGTGCAGAAGGAGGCCGCCGTGAGAATCGAGGACCAGGAGCGCAGCTCCAACATCGAGGACCGCCGCGGCATGTCGGTCGGGCGTGGCGTCGCCGGCGGCGGCATCGGGATCGTCGTGATCGTGCTGATCGCGATGTTCCTCGGCGTCGATCCGGGCATGATCCTGCAAAGCGGCATCACGGAGGGTCCGGCGCCCGGCGCGCAGCAGCCGGTCGAGTCGAGAGCCCCGTCCCGCGAGGACAAGCAGGCCGACTTCGTCGCAGTCGTGCTCGGCTCCACCGAAGACATCTGGACCGACATCTTCGCGCGCGGTGGGCGAACCTACCGCAAGCCGACGCTGGTACTTTTTACCGGTGCGGTCAATTCGGCGTGCGGCTACGCCCAGGCGGCGGTGGGTCCGTTCTACTGCCCCGCCGACCAGAAGCTCTACATCGACCTCGCGTTCTACCGCGACCTCCAGGACCGCTTCAAGGCGCCCGGCGACTTCGCGCAGGCGTACGTCATTGCGCACGAGGTCGGGCATCACGTCCAGAACCTGCTCGGCATCGCCGAGCGCGTGCATGGGATGCAGCAACGCTCCAGCAAGCAACAGGCGAACGCGCTCTCGGTGCGCATGGAGCTGCAGGCCGACTGCTTCGCCGGCGTCTGGGCGGCCCACGCCAACCAGAAGCGCAGGCTTCTCGAGCCCGGCGACGTGGAGGAGGGACTCGGCGCGGCGGCCGCGGTCGGCGACGACCGCATCCAGATGGCCTCGCGCGGCTACGTGTCGCCGGAGTCCTTCACCCATGGCAGCGCCCAGCAACGCATGCGCTGGTTCCGGCGCGGGCTCGACACCGGCGACCTCAAGAACTGCGACGCCTTCGCGGCCGCTCAGCTGTAGGGCCATCGGGCTCACCGCGATTTCACGACCAGCCGCGCGTTCGGCATCTCGCCGAACATCTCCGGCGCGTACATCGCCTTGACTCGCGTCGAGGGCAGGTCGAACGCGCCGTCCTGGTTGAGCCGCAGCGCGTACTCGACCGTCCACTGAAACGATCGCCGAGCAGGGCACGGTTGGCGAGGATCTGCGCCTTCTCGTCACCCTGGAGCACCCGCACGCCGATCCGTTCCCCGATCCCCTCGGCATCGCACCACACGTTGGCCTCGATCGAGGCGTCCGTCGCCGGCGCGTCCAGCGCGAGGATGAACACCTGGTTCTCGTCGATCGCAGCGCCCTCGTACGGAACCGAACGCTTGATCGCCGGTCCGCCGGTGGTGAATGCGAACCTGGCCGGCGCAACCGCCTCGCCGGCCAGCGTTGCGAGGCCGGGCGTGACGGATGCCACAGCGAACGCCGCCTCTATAATCGGCCGATGGGCTTCCTCGCGCTCGTTCTCGCGCTCGCGCTCGAACAGTGGCGGCCGCTAGTCGACCGGCGCGCGGTGTTCGCGCCGGTCGTCGGGTACGCGGGCTACCTCGAGCGGCAGTTCAACGCCGGCGAGGCGAACCAGGGCGCGGTGGCGTGGCTGCTCGCGGTAGTGCCGCTCGCGGTCGCAGCGTGGGCGGTGTACGCGCTGCTCGATGCGCTCAACCCGATCGCCGGTCTCCTCTTTAACGTCGCGGTCCTGTACGTGACGATGGGCTTCCGCGAGCACAGCCACTACTTCACCCGCGTCCACAAGGCGCTCAAGGAGGGCGACCTCGTCGAGGCGCGCCGCCTGCTCGGCGAGTGGCGCGGCCATCCGTGCGAGACGCTGTCGGCGTCGGAGATCGCGCGGCTCGCGATCGAGGGCGCGTTCACGGTTTCGCACCGCCACGTGTTCGCGGTGATGTTCTGGTTCCTGCTGCTGCCGGGACCGAGCGGGGCGGTGCTCTATCGCACCGCGCTGTTCCTGAGCCGGCGCTGGGGGCGGATGGCGCGCGCGGGCGAGCCCGGTCCGATGTTCGATCTCGCGCGGCGCCGACGCCGAAGCGGGGCCGGTGGGCGCGGACGACGAGCCGCCCGGGCGGTTCGGTGAGTTCGCCCGCCGCGCGTTCCATGCGCTCGACTGGCTGCCGGCGCGGTTCACCGCCGCTTCGTTCGCGATCGTGGGCGACTTCGAGGACGCGGTCTACTGCTGGCGGACGCAGGCCGCGCGCTGGCCCGATCCGCTGCTCGGGCTGGTGCTCGCCGCCGGCGCCGGCGCGCTCGGCGTGCGGCTCGGGTCGCCGATCGCGCGCGGCGCCGTGGTCGAGGACCGGCCGGAGCTCGGCCTCGGCGAAGAGGCGGACACGCCGTTCCTGGACTCGGCGATCGGCTTGATCTGGCGCGCGCTGGTGCTGTGGCTCGCGCTGCTGCTGGTGGTCGGGATCGCGCGCGCGTTCTAGCGTCAGCCGCCGCGCCCGGGCGGCGCCGCACTGCCAGCACGCCCCGAACTGGCCCTCGATCCGCTCGCCGCACGCCGCGCAGGTCCACGGCGCGCCCGGCGGCGGCGGGCGGCGCCAGACCTCGAGCAGCGCCTCGGCCCGCGGGCGGTCCGCCTCGCGCACGAGGTGCAGCTCCATGGCGCATTCGGTGAACGGGATCTCCCCCGCCAGCCGCGAGAGGAGCTCGTTCCTGATCCAGCACCGGATGCCCTCGGCCTCGAGCACGTTCTTGAGGTGATGGATCTCGAGCGCGTTGAGCGAGGAGATGAGCGGCGTCATCGCATCGCCTCCTCGGCGCCAAGGATCCGTCGCAGCAGCTCGAGCCGCCGCGCGGCGATCTGCGCCGGACTCTACCGCCGCCAGTACGGCGCAGCCTGGCTCGGCGCGATGGCGGCAGTCGCTGAACCGGCACCGGCCGGCGAGCGGTGCGAGCTCCGGGAATCCGCGCTCGATCTCCGCGCGCGAGAGGTGTGCGAGTCCGAACGCTTCAACCCCGGGCGAGTCGATGACGACCGAGCGGTCGTCGAGCCGGTAGAGCCGGGTCGCGCTGGTCGTGTGGCGGCCGGAATCGAGGAAGCGCGAGATCTCGCGCGTGGCGGCGCCGACGCCGGGAACGAGCGCGTTGACGATCGTCGACTTGCCCATCCCGGACTGACCGATGAGCACCGTGGTCTGGTCGGCAAGCAGCGCGCGCAGCGGGGTGACGTCGAGTCGGGCGCTGAGCTCCACGATCGGATGGCCGGCGCGCGCAAACGGTGCCAGCCGTTCGCGCAGGACGCTCGTCGGCGCTTCGAGATCGGCCTTGTTGAGGACGATGAGCGAGCGCATCGCCTGGCGGTTCGCCTCGACCAGGATCCGGGCCACGAGCTCGTCGCTCGCGCTCGGCTCGCCCGCGACGATCACCGCCACCTGGGTGGCGTTGGCGGCGATGAGCTTCCGCCGGTGGGGTGCGGCGCGGAAGAACAGCGTGGAGCGCGGATCGGACGCTTCGATCACGCCCTCGCCGGGGCTGGTGCGGGCGACGAACACGCTGTCGCCGCAGGCGTACGACGCCTGCCTCCCGCGCGGCACGCACGAGATGCGCTCGCCGTCCGCGGCTTCGACCAGGAACCGGCGGCCGTACGCGGCCGTGACTTGGCCCGACAGCGGGCCCGAAAGCGGACCGGGGCGGAGCCGGCGCGCTCTTTCAACGCGCGAGGGCCTGCAGGCGGGCGATCCGCAGCGCGGCCGGCGGGTGCGAGTCGTAGAAGGCCGAATGCACCGGATCGGGCGTGAGCGTCGCCGCGTTGTCCTGGTAGAGCTTCACCAGCGCGCGGACGAGGTCCTCGGCGCTCGCGTGGCTCGCGGCGTACGCGTCGGCCTCGTACTCGTGCTTGCGCGAGTAGACGCTGCCGATCGGCGCGAGCAGGAACGTGAACACCGGGACCACCATGAAGAAGAGGACGAGCGCGAGCGCCGTGCTCCGCCGGTCGACGCCAAGGCCCTCGTAGAACCACGGCTCGCCGATCACATAACCGAGCAGCGCCAGCAACGCGAGGCTGGCGAGGAAGAGCCAGGCGACCCGCTTCCAGACGTGATGGCGCTTGAAATGGCCGAGCTCGTGCGCGAGCACCGCCTCGACCTCCACCGGGGCGAGCCGCGAGAGCAGGGTGTCGAAGAAGACGATCCGCTTCGCGGCGCCGAAGCCGGTGAAGTAGGCGTTGCCGTGGCTGGAGCGCTTCGAGCCGTCCATCACGAACAGCCCCTTCGACCGGAACCCGCACTTCGCCAGCAGCCGCTCGATCCGCTCCTGCAGGCCGGCGTCGGCGAGCGGGGTGAACTTGTTGAAGAGCGGTGCGATCAGGGTCGGGTAGGCGACGAGCATGGCGAGGTTGAACCCGACCCAGGTCAGCCAGACGTAGAGCCACCACAGATCGCCCATCTGCGCCATCAGCCACAGCACGGCAGCGAGGAGCGGCACGCCGATCGCAAGCCCGAGCGCGGTGCTCTTCGCGAGGTCGGCGATGAAGAGCGCCGGCGTCATCCGGTTGAAGCCGAACTTCGCCTCGATGACGAAGGTGCGGTAGATCGAGAACGGCAGGTCGACGAGCCCGGTGATGGCCGCGACCGACAGGATGAGCGCGATGCCGTGCGCGTAGCCGCCCGCCTCGAACACCCGCGCCCAGGCGTCGAACAGCCACTGCAGGCCGCCGCCGAGCGTAAACGCGAGCAGTACCACCGCCGACACCAGCGTGTCCACGATGCCGAGCCGCGTCCTGGCGCCGGTGTAGTCGGCGGCCTTCTGGTGCGCGGCCAGCGGGACGCTCGCGGCGAACTCGGGCGGCACGCGCTCGCGGTGCGCGCGTCACGTGCCGGATGTGACGCAGTGCGAGCCAGATCCGCGTTGCGGTCACGAGCAGGACCGCTGCGAGGAAGGCGAGCGTGAAGGCGTTCATGGGGATGGCGGAGAGCGGTGTGAGACAATCGATATTTTATCCGACCCTCCGAAAATCAAGGGCATGCCGCAGGACGCGAACCACCTGGCCTGGCTCGACATGGAGATGACCGGGCTCGATCCCGACCGCGACCGGATCATCGAGATCGCGATCGTCGTGACCGACTCCCAGCTCGTTACCGTGGCCGAGGCGCCGGTGCTCGCCATCCACCAGCCGGATGCGGTCCTGGACGCGATGGACGACTGGAACAAGTCGACCCATCGCAAGTCGGGGCTGGTCGACCGCGTACGGGCGTCCGCCCTGTCGGAGGCGGCGGCGGAAGACCAGATGCTCGCGTTCCTCGCCGGCTGCATCCCGGCGCGGACCTCGCCGATGTGCGGCAACTCGATCTGCCAGGATCGACGCTTCCTCGCGCGCTGGATGCCGCGGCTGGAGGCCTACTTCCACTACCGGAACCTGGACGTCTCGACCCTCAAGGAGCTCGTGCGCCGCTGGCGGCCCGACCTCGCGCGCGGCGTGGTGAAGCAGGGGAAGCACGAAGCGCTCGCCGACATCTACGAGTCGGTCGAGGAGCTCAGGTACTACCGCGAGAACTTCCTCCGCGCCCAGGCCGGAGCGAGCTAGGCGCCGCGACGGCGCTACAGCGGCACCACCTTGCCGGGGTTCAGCAGGTTCTCCGGGTCGAGGGTGCGCTTGATCGCGGTCATCAGCTCGACGCCCTCGCCGTGCTCCTTCTCGAGCGACTTGATCTTGCCGAAGCCGATGCCGTGCTCGCCGGTGCAGGTGCCCTCCATCGCGAGCGCGCGGTCGACCAGCCGGTCGTTGAACGCCTTTGCCTCCGCCAGGTCGGACTCGCTGTCGGGCCGGATCAGGATCATGCAGTGGAAGTTGCCGTCGCCGACGTGGCCGAACATCGGAATCGGCATCGACGCGCGCTCGATGTCGGCGGCGGTGGCGAGCATGCACTCGGTGAGGCGCGAGATCGGGACGCAGACGTCGGTCGACACCGCGCGCGACCCGTGGCGCAGTTGCAGGCCCGCGAAGTACGCCTGGTGGCGCGCGGACCACAGCCGGTTCCGGTCCTCGGTGCGCGTCGCCCACTCGAAGCCCTCGCCGCCGTGCGCGCGCGCGATCTCCTGCACCAGCTCGGCCTGCTCCTTGACGCCGGCTTCCGTTCCGTGGAACTCGAGGAACAGCGTCGGCTGCTCCTTGTAGGTGGTCTTGTTGTGCGCGTTGATCGCCTTCATGGTGAGGCCGCAGAGCGCCTCGCTGCGCGCGATCGGGATGCCGGCCTGCAGGGTCTGGATCACGGTGCTCACGGCGCCGGCGATGTCCTTGAACGAGCACACCGCGGCGGACATCGCCTCCGGCACCGCGTACAGCCGCACGGTCACCTCGGTGATGATGCCGAGCGTCCCCTCCGAGCCGACGAACAGCCGCGTGAGGTCGTAACCGGCCGCTGATTTCCGCGAGCGGCGCGAAGTCTTGATGATCCGCCCGTCGGCGGTGACCACGGTGAGCGCGAGCACGTTCTCGCGCATCGTTCCGTACCGCACCGCGTTCGTGCCCGAGGCGCGCGTCGCCGCCATGCCGCCGATCGAGGCGTCCGCGCCGGGATCGACCGGGAAGAAGAGTCCGGTGTGCCGGATCTCCTCGTTCAGCGCCTTGCGCGTCACCCCCGCCTGCACCGTTGCGTCGAGGTCCTCGACGTGCACCGCCAGCACCCGGTTCATCTGGCTCATGTCGATGCACACGCCGCCGCGCGTCGCGAGCACGTGGCCTTCGAGCGAGGTACCGACGCCGTACGGGATGATCGGCGTCTGGTAGCGCCGGCAGAGGTTCACGATGTCGCGCACCTCCGCGGTCGAATGCGGGAACGCGACCGCGTCCGGCGGCGCGTAGGGGTAGTACGACTCGTCCTTGCCGTGGTGATCGCGCACGCCGCGCGAGGTGGTCACGCGGTCGCCGAGCAACACCTTCAGGTCGGCGGCGAGCGCGGCGTCGAGCTCTCTCAGCTTGTTCATGTGCGGGGTCCTATTCCAGCTCGATCTTGCCGTCGAACTTCACCGACAGCTTGAGGCCGGGCACGTCGAGCGTCACCTGCGCCGGGAACGTCTCGTTGCCCTTGATCGCGCCCGACTGACGCGCCTTCGCCACCGCCTGCTCGATCTCCCGCTGCGAGCTGACGCCCACGAGCTTCAGGAACTTGCGGATCGAGAGGTTGAAAGTGTCCTCGTTCATCGCGCTCTCCGTCTATCGCGGCAGGGTAGTGCGGGAGTCGGGCCGAGTCAATCGGCGCGGCCATGCGCGGCGTCACCGTGCGGTGCTGCGCCGGTACAGGCGGTAGCGCTCGCGGTCGCGCGGACGGCTGCCTTCCCAGACGCGCACCCATCCCGGCTCGGGCTCGAAAGCGGGCTCGCGGGTGCTCGACTGGACGAGCAGGTACGGGCAGCCGGTCTGTCCGTGCACCTCCGCCCGCCGCGTCACCAGGCCGGCGTGGTAGTGGAACACCGCGCGCTGCGTCTCGCCGAGGCCGCGGCTCTCGACGCAGCGTGCCGCCGCGGGGAGCACTTTGTGGAGGCTCGCGGCGACCTGCCGGTAGGACTTGCCGTAATCGATCCACCCGAGCCAGAGCGTGGTCGCGAGCCCCCAGATCAGGGTCATCCCCGCCGCCCAGTGCGTCAGGCTCCGCAGCGTCGAGCGCTCCGCGCGCAGGATCAGGACGAACCACCCGATGGTGAGGAGCACGGCGAACGCGAGCGGCTGCCACTCGACCTCGAGCTTGAAGCCCGGCTGGAGGCGCGCGGCGGTGCGCGCGAGCCGCTCGGGAACGCCCGCGAGCGTCACGATCCACATCAGCCACATGTACGCGGCGGCGAGGGTGAACGTCATCATCGCGAACCAGGCGAGCGCGTTCGCCGCGCCGCGACGCAGCGCGATGGCCGCGACCCCGGCCGGGATCGACAACGGCACCAGGAGCGCGAGCATGTCGATGTCGCGCGGGTTGCGCATCAGGAACAGCAGCACGAAGGAAACGATGCTCGCCGCGAACGGCACCGCGAAGCCGGGCTCGCGGAGCCGCCGGCGGTACCCCCACGTGGCCCATAGCGTCATCGGCCAGACGGGGAAGAGCGCCCAGGCGAACGTCCGCAGGACGTCGGCGACGTCGGCGAGTGCCGGCGGATGGCTGATGTTCCCGAGCTGCCATCCGACCCAGCCGGCGAAATAGTCGGGCGCGTTGGCCGCCAGAAGCGCCGGCCAGACGAGGACGAACGGCGCCAGGATCACGAGACCGAGCCCCACCGCGAGCGCGAAGCTGCGCTGCCGGTACGCCGCCGAGACCGTGAGCACCAGCAGCGCGGCAGCGAGCGGCTGCGCCAGCGCGGCGAGCCCCTTGGCGAGGAACGCGACGCCGGCGCCGGCGCCGAAGGCGAGCGCGCCCTTGTAGGGTTTGCGGTGCGAGATCGCGACCCCGTAGTACGCGGCGGCGAGCCCGGCGATCATCGCCGTTTCGGCGGTGGTTTCGTGGGCGTGCCACACGAGACCGACCGCACCCATGAACGCGAGCGTCGACAGGTCGCCTTCGCGCTTGCCGTACAGCTCGCGGGCGGCGAGGCGCACGAACCACAGCGCCACGAGCACGAAGAGCGCGGCTGCGAAGCGCGCCGCGTCGTGCGGCGGCAGCAGCCCGCCGAGCAGCTTGACGGCAACCCCCGCGACCCAGAAGAAGAGCGGCCCGTCCTCGTAGAACGGCTCGCCGGCGAGCATCGGCCGCAGCCAGTCGCCGCTCGCGAGCATCTGGTGCACGACGCCGAAGCCGACGGCGTCCTCGGTCTTCCACGGATCGTGCCCGACCAGCCCGGGCAGGAGGAACGCCGAGATCAGCGCGGCCAGCGGCCAGGACGCGAGCGGCAGCGGGATCCGCTGCGCGTACCACGGGGTCGGGTGCGCCGGCACCGGTACCCCGGCCGTTACGACACGAGAGGGCATGGCCGCTTCGCGGCGCCCCCCTCGTGCTCCCCGAATCCACGGCAGCGCCGCCTTCGGCGTCGATGTCATCTTATTGAACGATCTTCAGCGTTTGCCCGGCCACCGGCTCGCCCTTCGGATACAGGCCGTTCATCAGCCGCAGATACCCCTCGGCGTTGCGGCCGAGCGGCGAGCGCGCGGCGAGGTCGGCCATGCGGGTGCCCGCGTCGGCGGTGATGAGCTTGATCGTGAGCGCCTTCGCGGCGCTGCGCTCGGCGTCGGTGATGGCGCGGAAGCTCGTGATCGACTCCACCAGCGGGCTCGCGTCGGTTTCGACCGCCGCGAACTGAGGCATGGTGCCGACGATGAGGTAGGCGCGGTCGGCCTGGAAGATCGCCGCGACGACCCGGCCGGAGGTGCGGACCATCGCCGCCGGCAGGCCGTTGATCTCGAGCGCCGTGACCTCGCTCGTCGACTCGGCGCGCCGCAGGAATTCCGGCGGCGTACCGGTCGCCTTGGCGGGATTGCGGAGCTCGAGCCGGCTGGCGCCCTGCGGCGCGATCGCGATCAGGCGGTCCGGCCGGTTCACCGCCCGCCAGCCCGGCGGCAGCCGCATCGCGATGCCGAGGTCGCGGTGATAGAACACGCCGTCGCGCACCACGCCTTCGTGCGTGTTGTCGCCGAATACCAGGCCCTCGGAGCGCTTGAGGAATTCGGCGCGGCCGTCGGCCGCACTCTCGGTCCGCAACAGCGCCGCGTGCTGGACGATCTCCTGCAGACGGCGGTCGTTCTCGGGGTGCGAGGCGAAGAGCCCGTGGTAGCGACGCGGCTCGCGGTTCTCCTGCTTCGCGACTTCGGCGTCGAAGAGCTCCTGGTCCCGCAGGGCCTCGAGCGAACGCCGCATCGCGCCCGGGTCGTAGCCGGTGCGCGCGAGATAGGTCGCGCCCAGCTGATCGGCCTGCAGCTCCTGGTCGCGCCCGTAGCCGGAGAGCAGCGCCGACCCGAGCACGTCGACCGCGAGGCCGCCGGCCTGGGTGCGGATCACCGGCACGAAGATCTGCGCGACCGTTACCGCGATCTGCGCGCCCTGCGCAGCGCTCAGACGCTGCACCGAATGCCGCGCGGTGACGTGGCCGATCTCGTGGCCGATGACGCCGGCGAGCTCGGCCTCGGAGTTGAGGTACGGCAGGATCCCGCGCGAGATGTACACGTAGCCGCCGGGCAGGGCGAAGGCGTTCACGTCGGCGCTGTCGATCAGCACGAACCGGTACGAGATGCCCGGCCGGTGGCTCGCCTTGGCGAGGCGCTGCCCGATGCCCTCGACGTACGCCTGCATGCCGTGCGCGTCGTAGAGCGCGTAGCGCTGCTTGACCTGCGCGTCGACCTGGCGACCGATCCGCAGCTCCTGCGCCTCGCTGACGAGAACGAAGTCCTGGCCGCCGGTGACCGGATTGGTGGCGCAGCTCGCGAGCCCGAGGTGGAGCGCGGGTACGAGCGCGAGTGCGAAACGCCGCGACATGCGCACGATTTTACCGCCGCCGACAGTGCGCTCCGCGCGGCTTCGCGCACGGTGCAGGGCAACAAAAAAGGCAGCCGCAGCTGCCTTGGGTATCGGGTTGCGACCGGCTTCAGGTGGCGGCCGGGGTCTTCGCCGGCTTGGCGGCCGCCTTGCCGCGGGTGTACTTCTGCTTGAACCGCTCGACCCGGCCGGCGGTGTCGACGATCTTCTGGCGGCCGGTGTAGAACGGGTGGCAGGCCGCGCACACCTCGATGTGGAGCTCCTTGCCCAGCGTCGAGCGGGTGGTGAACTTGTTCCCGCACGAGCAGATGACGGTGATTTCCTTGTAGTCCGGGTGGATGCCGGTTTTCATGGCGTGAATCCTTTCGGGTTTGGCTCGGTCTCGCGGTCCGCGGGCGCGGAGAGCGCGTTGCGAGCCGGTAAAGAGGGCGCGATTATCCCGGAAAACCGTACTCCGGGCAATTCGCCGGTCAGCCCCGCCGCATCGAGTCGAAGAAGTCGCCGTTCGACTTCGTCGCCTTGATCTTGTCGACCAGGAACTCCGCCGCCTCGAGGTCGTCCATCGGGTAGAGGAGCTTCCGCAGCACCCAGACCTTCTGCAGGATCGGCTGCTCGATCAGCAGCTCCTCGCGGCGGGTGCCGGAGCGGTTGACGTTGATCGCCGGGAAGATCCGCTTCTCGTACATCCGGCGGTCGAGGTGGATCTCGAGGTTGCCGGTGCCCTTGAACTCCTCGTAGATCACGTCGTCCATGCGCGAGCCGGTGTCGATCAGCGCGGTGGCGAGGATGGTGAGGCTGCCGCCTTCCTCGATGTTCCGCGCGGCGCCGAAGAACCGCTTCGGCCGCTGCAGCGCGTTCGCGTCGACGCCGCCGGTCAGCACCTTGCCCGACGCCGGTACCACGGTGTTGTAGGCGCGGGCGAGGCGGGTGATCGAGTCGAGCAGGATCACCACGTCCTTCTTGTGCTCGACCAGGCGCTTCGCCTTCTCGATCACCATCTCGGCCACCTGCACGTGGCGCTGCGCCGGCTCGTCGAAGGTCGAGGCGACCACCTCGCCCCGCACGGTGCGGGTCATCTCGGTCACTTCCTCCGGCCGCTCGTCGATCAGCAGCACGATCAGCACGACGTCGGGGTAGTTGGCGATGATGGCGTGCGCGAGCTGCTGCATCAGCACCGTCTTGCCGGCCTTCGGCGGCGAGACGATCAGGCCGCGCTGGCCCTTGCCGATCGGCGCGATGATGTCGATGATCCGCGCGGTGATGTTCTCCTCGGCCTTGATGTCGCGCTCGAGCTTGAGCGGTCTCGTCGGGGTGCAGCGGCGTCAGGTTCTCGAACAGGATCTTGTGCTTCGACGCCTCGGGCGGCTCGGCGTTGACCTTGTCGACCTTGACCAGCGCGAAGTAGCGCTCGCCGTCCTTCGGCGTGCGGATCTCGCCTTCGATCGTGTCGCCGGTGTGCAGGTTGAAGCGCCGGATCTGCGACGGCGAGACGTAGATGTCGTCGGTCGAGGCGAGGTAGGACGTGTCGGGCGACCGCAGGAACCCGAAGCCGTCGGGCAGCACTTCCAGGGTGCCGTCGCCGTAGAT
Organism: uncultured beta proteobacterium; assembly: GCA_963827555.1. GTDB lineage: Bacteria > Pseudomonadota > Gammaproteobacteria > Burkholderiales > SG8-39 > DATEDA01. The sequence continues at coordinate 73,622 of CAWHBL010000006.1, read as the reverse complement.
CGCCTCGCCCTTCTTGGCGCGGTTCTTGAGCAGCGCGAAGATGAGCTCCTGCTTGCGCATCCGGTTCGCGCCGTCGACTTCGTGCTGCGTCGCCATCTCGATGAGCTGGCTGACGTGGAGCTGCTTGAGTTCGGAGAGGTGCATCGCGTTCGCAGTCTTCTGGTGGGTTTCCGCCCGTTGAGGGGGCTTGGGAGGGGGTGGCGGCGCGCCGGGAGCGGGCACGGCAGCCGCGTCGGATGCTAGCGCGGCTCCGGTCTCTTGGCCAGCGGGGGTGCGCGATGCCTCTGACTCGATCTCGGCGGTGTCGGCTTTCTTGTTCAACGTGCGGGAGAGTTCGGTGGGTGGGAGCGCCCGGTGGTTCGCGACGGGCCGCGCGGCAAGGGGAGGGCGGGGGTCAGATGTTGCTGTCGAGGAACGCGGTCAGCTGCGACTTGGTCAGTGCGCCGACCTTCATCGCCTCCACGTTGCCGTTCTTGAACAGCATGAGCGTGGGGATGCCCCGGATGTTGTATTTCTTCGGCACCTCGACGTTGTCGTCGACGTTCAGCTTCGCGATCTTCAGCTTCCCGTCGTACTCCTTGGCGACCTCGTCGAGGATCGGCGCGATGTGCTTGCAGGGTCCGCACCATTCGGCCCAGTAATCGACGAGCACCGGTACGCCCGATTTCAGCACCTCCGGCTCGAAACTGTCGTCGGTCACGTGCACGATGTGCTCGCTCATTCGGGTCCTCTCGGGGCGGTGCGGGGGTGGCGGCGCGAAGGTGGCGACGCGCTTCACGCGGGCCGCCGGTAATGCCATCTCACTTTGCACCATATCGTAGCAAAAAAGCCCGCTTCAAGGGGCATCCCTCGCGCCGGCGGGGGACTGGCACCCCCCCGGGGGGCGGGTACGCCGGGGGGCCGTGCGCCGGGGGGTGCTACCATGGCTCCGACCCTCGCCGCGGGGACGTGGAATGACCTACGTCGTCACCGAAACCTGCATCAAGTGCAAGTACACCGACTGCGTGGACGTTTGCCCCGTCGACTGCTTTCGCGAGGGGCCGAACATGCTGGTCATCGACCCGGACGAGTGCATCGACTGCACGCTCTGCGTTGCCGAGTGCCCGGTCGAGGCGATCTACGCCGAGGACGACGTCCCGCCCGACCAGCGACCCTTCATCGCCCTCAACGCCGAGCTCGCGAAGGCGTGGCAGCCGATCGTCGAGCGCAAGCCCGCCCCTTCGGACGCCGACGAATGGGCGAAAATCAAGGCCAAGGCGAAGCTGCTCGAGCGCTGACCCGGCCCTCGGCCGAACGGCCGGGTTTCCACGCCCCCGGCGCTGGTCTAACATCCTGATACGTCGGCCGGGAAGGAGGGCGCGCCATGCTCACCAAGGAAATCCTCCGGATCAAGGGGACGGTCCTCTACACGATCGCGCCCGACGGGCGACTGTGGGACGCGGTCGGTTCGATGGTCGAGAACGACATCGGGTCGCTGGTGGTCATGCATCACGGCCGGCTGGTCGGCATGCTCACGTTCCGCGAGGTGCTCGCGGCGCTGCACCGCTTCCACGAGGACTTCGCCAAGCTCAAGGTCGAGGACGTCATGGTCAAGGAGCCGAAATCGGTCGGCCCGGACACCGACGTCGACGAGCTGCGGCGCGCGATGCTCGAGAGCCACACCCGCTACATGCCGGTGATGGACGGCGCTACGCTCACCGGCGTGCTGTCGTTCCACGACGTCGCCAAGGCGGTGCTGGAAGAGCAGACCTTCGAGAACCGCATGCTGAAGGGCTACATCAAGAACACGCTCGAGTGACCCCGGCCGCGGCGCAGGCGATCCTCGCCGAGAACTTCGCGCCGTGGGTCCAGGCGCTCGGGTTGACCGTGGAAACGGTCGCGGCCGATGCCGCGACCTTGCGCCTGCCGTTCGACCCGCGGCTGGTGCGGATCGGCGGCACGGTCTGCGGGCAGGCGCTGATGACCGCCGCCGACACCGCGATGGTCATCGCGTGCTCCGCCGCGCTCGGCGGGTTCCGCCCGATGGCCACCGTCGGCCAGACAATTTCCTTCCTCCGGCCGGTCGCGAACGACGACGTGCTCGTCGAGGCGCGCGTGCTGCGGCTCGGGCGGACGCTCGCCTTCGGCGAGGTCGCGCTGCGGGCGGCGGGCTCCGGCGCGCTCGCCGCACACGCGACCACCACCTACGCGCTCCCGTCGGAGCGCTGACGCCCCGGGCGTCCGCGCGGGCGCTGGTCCTGCCCGCACCCGGCCGCCGGCAATAGTTCACGCACTGCACCACGCACCGGGCTTGACAGCTGCGGCAATATGATTAAAAGTTTCGACGCGTTTACCGATTCCCGGAGCGTGCGATGCACAAGAACTACATGCGGGCGATGCCGCGCGAGTGGCGCGGCATGGCGCGCGTCTTCGTCGCCCTCGGCGACGAGCACCGGCAGCGGATCCTGCTCACCTTCGACCGCGGCGAGGAGCTGAACGTCGGCGCGATCGCCGCGGTGTCGACGCTGTCGCGGCCGGCGGTGTCGCACCACCTCAAGATCCTGCACGAGGCCGGGGTGCTCAAGCGCGAGAAGCGCGGCAAGGAGACCTGGTTCCGGGTCGACCGCGCGGCGCTCGTCGCCGCGCTCGAGACCGTGCTCGGGTACGTCAGGGAGAACGCGTGAGCGGGCCGGCGCGGGCAGGCACGCGCGAGCACAGCCAGTTCCGCCTGCTCGCGGAGCGGCGCTTCGGCCCGTTCTTCGGCGTGCAGTTCCTCGGCGCCTTCAACGACAACGTCTTCAAGCAGGCGCTGGTGATCCTGGTCGCGTTCCACGGCGCGGGCTTCGCCGGTCTCGCGCCCGAGGTGATGGTGAACCTCGCCGGCGGGCTCTTCATCCTGCCGTTCTTCCTCTTCTCCGCCACCGCCGGGCAGCTCGCGGACAAGTACGACAAGGCGCGGCTCATCCGCCTGGTCAAGGTGCTCGAGATCGCGATCATGGTGATCGCGGCGGCCGGGTTCGTGCGTCACGACGTGGCGCTGCTGCTCGCGGCGCTCTGCCTCCTCGGCTTCCACTCGACCGTGTTCGGGCCGGTGAAGTACGCGATCCTGCCGCAGGCGCTGCACGAGCACGAGCTCGTCGGCGGCAACGCGCTGGTCGAGACCGGCACTTCGCTCGCGATCCTCGCCGGCACGATCCTCGGCGGCCTGCTGATCGCGGCTCCGTCCGGGCCGGGGCTGCTGGTCCCCGCCGTGACGATCGGCGTCGCGGTGCTCGGCTACGCGGTGAGCCGCCGCGTGCCCGCGGCGCCGCCGCCGCAACCCGGCCTCGCGATCAACTGGAACCCGTTCACCGAGACCTGGCGCAACCTCGAGTTCACGCGCCGCAACCGGACCGTGTTCCTCTCGATCCTCGGCGTGTCCTGGTTCTGGTTCTTCGGCGCGCTGCTGATCGCGCAGTTCCCGGCGTACGCGAAGAACTGGCTCGGCGGCGACGAGGGTGTCGCGACCCTCCTCTTCGCCACGCTTTCGATCGGCATCGGCGTGGGCTCGTTGCTGTGCGAGCGGATGTCGGGGCACAAGGTCGAGATCGGGCTGGTGCCGTTCGGCTCGATCGGTCTCACCGTGTTCGCGCTCGATCTCTTCTTCGCCACGCCGTCGACGCCGGCGGCAACCGCGGCCGGCGTCGGCGCGTTCCTGGCTGCGCCCGGCGCCACCCGCGTTCTCGTGGACGTCGCGCTGATCGGGCTGTTCGGCGGGTTCTACATCGTGCCGCTCTATGCGCTCATCCAGAGCCGCTCCGACCGGTCGCACCAGTCGCGCATCATTGCCGGCAACAACATCCTCAACGCGCTGTTCATCGTCGTGGCAGCGCTCGTCGGCGCGGGCTTCCTCGCGCTCGGCGCGACGGTGCCGCAGCTCTTCCTGCTCACCGCGCTTCTCAACGCCGCGGTCGCCGCGTTCATCTACGCGCAGGTGCCCGAGTTCCTGATGCGGTTCCTGGCGTGGCTGCTCGTCCACTCGGTCTACCGCGTCGAGAAATCGGGGCTCGAGAACATCCCGGAGGAAGGGCCCGCGGTGCTCGTCTGCAACCACGTGAGCTTCGTCGACGCGGTGGTGATCATGGCGGCGTGCCGGCGGCCGATCCGGTTCGTGATGGACCACGCGATCTTCAGGATCCCGGTGCTGAGCTTCATCTTCCGCACCGGCGGCGCGATTCCGATCGCCCCGCGCAAGGTCGACCCGGAGATGATGGAGCGGGCTTTCGCCGAGGTCGCCGGCGCGCTCCGCGACGGTCAGCTCGTAGGGATCTTTCCCGAGGGCCGCATCACGGACACCGGCGAGATGTACCCGTTCCGCCCCGGCATCCAGCGGATCGTGGCGGAGACGCCGGTGCCGGTCGTGCCGCTCGCCCTGCGGGGACTGTGGGGCAGCTTCTTCAGCCGCAAGGGCGGCGCGGCGATGACCAAGCCGTTCCGCCGCGCGCCGTTCGCGAAGATCGGGCTCGCCGCGGCGCCGGCCCTGGCGCCGGAGCGGGCGAGCCCGGAGGCGCTGCAGGCCGCGGTGGCGGCGCTGCGCGGCGATCGGCGCTGAGTTTTGCCTTTTCGGGAGCGAGATTCCATGCCCTTTCTCATCGGTGCCCTGATCGGCGCGGCGCTCGGCCTCATGATCGACCGCGATGCGTGGCTCGCCGGCGCGATCATCGGCGGAGTCATCGGGTGGCTGGTCGGCAGGAAGCGGGGCGTCGACAAGGACGACCGCTACGCCGCACTCGAGCGGCGGCTGCAGGCGCTCGAGCAGCGGCTCGACCGGCTCGACCGGCCGCTCGTCGCGCCCGAACCGCAAACGGCGCCCCCGCCGGAGCTCGCGGTGCCGGCGGTGCCGGTCGCGGCGCCGGCGCCGATCGAAGCGCCGCCACCCGCACCGGAACCGGCTGCGTTCGAGCCCGCAGCCGCGCGCGCCGACGACGCTTCCCCGCCGCCGCGCCCAAGCCGCGATCGAAGGGGCTCGAAGACTCCGCGCTCTGGCGCTGGCTCACGGGCGGGAACACCGTCGTCCGCGTCGGGGTGATCGTGCTCTTCTTCGGCGTCGCGTTCCTGCTGCGGTACGCGTATGAGCACGTGCACGCGCCGATCGAGCTGCGGCTCGCCGGCGTCGCGGCCGGCGCGATCGCGCTGCTTGCCGTCGGCTGGCGCCTGCGCGAGCGGCGCGCGGGATACGCGCTCGCCCTCCAGGGCGGCGGGATCGGGGTGCTCTATCTCGTCATCTTCGCGGCGTTCAGGCTGTACAACCTCATCCCGGCGGGGCCCGCGTTCGCGCTGCTCGTCGGCGTCGCCGCGTTCTCGGCCGTCGTTGCGGTCATCCAGGACTCGCGTTCGCTGGCGGTGCTCGGCGTTTCCGGCGGCTTTCTCGCCCCGATCCTCGCTTCGACCGGCGGCGGCAGCCACGTGGCGCTCTTCAGCTACTACGCGGTGCTGAATGCCGGCATCCTCGCCGTGGCGTGGTTCAAGGCGTGGCGGATCCTGAACCTGGTCGGGTTCGCGTTCACGTTCGCGATCGGCACGGTATGGGGCGTCCAGTTCTACCGGCCGGAGCACTTCGCCACCACCGAGCCGTTCCTCGTCCTCTTCTTCCTGTTCTACGTGGCGATCCCGCTCCTCTTCGCGCGCCGCCAGGCAGGGCGGCTGGAGCGCTATGTCGATGCCACGCTCGTCTTCGGCGTGCCGCTCGTCGCGTTCGGACTGCAGTCGGGGCTGGTGCGCGGCATCGAGTACGGCGCGGCGTGGAGCGCGTTCGCGCTCGCTGCGCTCTACCTCGCTGCTCGCCAGGACCGTCTGGCGCCGCGCCGGCGAGCGCCTGCGCCTGCTCGCCGAGAGCTTCCTCGCGCTCGGCGTGGTGTTCGCGACGCTGGCGATCCCGCTCGCGCTCGAGGGACGGTGGACCTCCGCGGCATGGGCGCTCGAGGGCGCGGCAATCGTCTGGGTCGGCGTGCGGCAGCAGCGGCTCGCGGCGCGGCTCTTCGGCCTCGCGCTGCAGTTCCTCGCCGGCCTCGCGTTCCTGGCCGATCCGAGCCGGGTGACCGGCGCGCTCCCGCTCGCGAACACTTTCTATCTCGCCTGTCTCTTCCTCGCGCTCGGCGGCCTCTTCTGCGCGTGGTACCTCGATCGCCACCGCGCGGCGGTCACCCGCGGCGAGCGGATCGTCGCCCACGTCCTGTTCGGCTGGGGCATCCTCTGGTGGGTGGTCGGCGGCCTGCACGAGATCGACCGCCACGTCGGGTACCCGTATCGCACGCAGGCGTCGCTCCTCTTCTTCACCGGCTCGTGCGTCGCTGTTCAGCTGGCTGCACGCGCGACTCGATTGGCGGGCCGCACGCCACGTCGCACTCGCCCAGCTCCCGCTGATGGTCATCCACGCGGTGGTTGCGGCGGGCGACTATCAGCATCCGTTTGCGCGCATCGGGTGGATCGCGTGGCCGGTCGCGTTCGCCGCGCACCTCCTCGTCCTGCGGCGTCACGAGACTCGGGGGAGCCGCTATCAATACTGGCTGCACGCCGCGGGCCTCTGGCTCTTCGCCGCCCTCGCGAGCTGGGAGGTCGCCTGGGCGATCGACGAGCTCGTACGCGGCAAGGCGGTGTGGCCGCTCATCGCCTGGTCGGTCGTTCCCGGGGCGTTGCTAGCGCTCCTCGCGCTGCGCGGGCACGCGTCTCGGCTGGCCGGTCGCGGCGCATCGCGATGCCTATCTCGTCGCCGGCAGCGCCCCGCTAGCGGTGTTCCTCGCCCTCTGGGCGCTGCTCGTGAACTTCGTGTCGAACGGCGATCCGGCGCCGCTGCCGTACGTGCCGGTCCTGAACCCGCTCGACCTCGCCGTGCTCGGCGCCGTCCTCGTCGTCGCCCTCTGGTTCGTCGAGGGGCGCAAGCTCGGGATCCCGGCGTTCGCGATGGTGTCGCCGGCGCCGGGCTACGTGCTCGCGGCCGCGGCGGGGTTCGTCTGGGTGAACGCGGTGCTGCTGCGGACGCTCCATCACTGGGCGGGAGTCCCGTTCGACTTCGACCGGATGCTGCAGTCGGACCTCGTTCAGACGTCGTTCTCGATCCTGTGGACGCTGATCGCGCTCGCGACGATGGTGCTCGCGACGCGGCGCGGCCTGCGCGCGGCGTGGCTCGCGGGCGGCGCGCTGCTGCTGGTCGTGGTCGCGAAGCTGTTCGTCGTCGATCTCTCCAACGTCGGCACGATCGCGCGCATCGTGTCGTTCATCGGCGTGGGGGTGCTGATGCTCGTCGTCGGCTACTTCTCGCCGGTGCCGCCGAAAGTCCGCGAGGAGCCAAGATGAGACGCGTGATTCCCCTCCTGCTCGTCGTACCCGCGCTCGCCGCCGCCGAGCGGCCGCAGGATTTCGCTTCCGGCATCCCGCTCGCGGTCGACGGCAGGGAGGCGTTCTACCAAGTCGAGGTACCCCGCGCGGTTTACGAAGGCGTCGTGCGCGCCGATCTCGGCGACGTGCGCGTCTTCAACGCCGCCGGCGAGGTCGTTCCGCACGCGCTGCGGCCGCGCGTCACGACGAGCAAGGCCGCGCCGCCGCCGGCGAAGGCGGCGCTCTTTCCACTTCGCACCGACGCGCCCGCGGGGATCGACGGCCTCGACCTGCGGGTCGAAAAGTCGGGCGATCGCGCGATCGTCAGCCTGCGCACCCGCGACGGCAAGCCGGCGGGCGGGACGAAGCTCGTGGGCTACGTCGCCGACGCGAGCGGCATCGACGCACCCGTGGGGGCGGTCGTGCTCGAGTTGCCGGCAAATGCCGACAACGTGATGACCCGCGTGACGCTGGAGGCGAGCGACGATCTGCGGCAATGGACGACGCTCGCCACCGGCGCGAGCGTCCTCAGGCTCGCCGCTGGCGGCGAGCGGCTCGAGCAGCTGCGGATCGAGTTTCCGGCGCGGAAGGCGAAGTACCTGCGCCTCACCTGGCCCGGCCGCGCGGCCCCGCTCGAGCTTGCCGGTCTCGCGGTCGAGCCCGGGGAGACGATCGTCGAAGCGCCGCGCCAGTGGCACGAGGTGCGCGGCATCGCGGCGAAAGACAAGCCGGGCGAGTTCGAGTTCGACCTCGGCGCGCAGCTCCCGGTCGACCGGCTGCGCGTGGCGCTTCCCCAGCCCAATACCGTGGCCGTGATCGAGATCCTCGCGCGCGCGAAGCCGGCGGACCCGTGGCGACGGGTGACGGGCACGACGGTGTACCGGCTGAACCGCGAGGGCGAGGAGCTGAAGAGCCCCGACATCGCGATCGGCGGCACCGCCGACCGGTACTGGCTGGTGAAGGTCGATCCGCGCGGCGGCGGGATCGGCGGCGGGCAGCCGGTGCTCGCCGCGGGCTGGGTGCCGCACCGCCTCGTCTTCGCCGCGCGCGGCGAAGCACCGTTTCAGCTCGCGTATGGCAGCCGCGACGCGAAGCCCGCAGCGTTCGGCATCGCGACCCTGGTGCCGGGCTACAAGGACGAGGCGGGCGTCGATTTCAAGGCGGCGCGTGCGGCGGCGAAGCCCGAGGCGGTGGCGATCGGCGCCGCGCAAGCCGCGGCGCCGCAACCGCTCGGCGGGGAAGCCGCGAAGCGCGAGCGGATCGACTGGAAGCGCTGGGCGCTGTGGGGCAGCCTGGTGCTCGGCGTGGCGTTGCTCGGCCTGATGGCGTTCAGGCTCGGGCGGCAGATGTCGAAGCCGGTCGACCCGCCCGGAAAGTAAGCCCTCAGCGCCGCCCGCTGCGCCCCCAGACGTAGCGCACGACGCGCTGCCACCGGCTCTGCGGTTGCGCCAGAGGGTTGCGCATCTTCTGCGCGTCGCGGTCGCGCTCGACACTCTTCTTCACCTGCTCGTGGATCTGGCGCAGGGTCAGGCCGCCGGGCCCTTTCAGCTTGTCCGGATCGTCGGTTGGCATGGTGGTGCGAATGCTAAACTCGATCGTGATTTCGGTGACGGCGCGTCCAATGTCCGGCAACACGATCGGCAAGCTCTATTGCGTGACCTCGTTCGGCGAGAGCCACGGGCCGGCGTACGGCGGCGTCGTGGACGGCTGCCCGCCGGGAATGGCGCTCTCCGCCGCCGACATTCAGCAGGAGCTCGACCGGCGGAAGCCCGGCACCTCGCGTCACGTCACCCAGCGGCAGGAGTCGGACGCGATCGAGATCCTCTCCGGCGTGTTCGAAGGCCGCACGACCGGTACGCCGATCGGCTTCCTGATCCGCAACGAGGACCAGCGGAGCAAGGACTACAGCAAGCTCGCCGACACCTTCCGGCCGGGCCACGCGGACTACACCTACTGGCAGAAATACGGCGTTCGGGATTACCGCGGCGGCGGGCGGGCGTCGGCGCGCGAGACGACGATCCGCGTCGCCGCCGGCGCCATCGCGAAGAAATGGCTGCGCGAGCGCTACGGCGTCGTGATTCGCGGGCACCTCGCGCAGCTCGGTCCGATCCCGATCGGCTTCAAGTCGTGGGAGGCGGTCGGCCAGAACGCGTTCTTCGCTGCCGATCCGGACGTCGTGCCGCAGCTGGATGCGTTCATGGACGAGCTGCGCCGCGCCGGCGACTCGTGCGGCGCGAGGGTGAGGGTGGTCGCCGAGAACGTTCCGGTCGGCTGGGGCGAGCCCGTCTACGACCGGCTGGACGCCGACATCGCCTACGCGATGATGGGCATCAACGCCGTCAAGGGGGTCGAGATCGGCGCCGGCTTCGCCTCGATCACGCAGAAGGGGAGCGAGCACGGCGACGAGCTGACGCCGGAAGGCTTCCTGTCGAACAACGCCGGCGGCACGCTCGGCGGGATCTCGAGCGGGCAGGACGTCGTCGTCGGCATCGCGCTGAAACCGACCTCGAGCATCCGCGTGCCGCGCCGCTCGATCGATCGGCAGGGGCGGGCGACGAGCGTCGAGACGACCGGCCGCCACGATCCGTGCGTGGGCATTCGCGCGACGCCGATCGCGGAGGCGATGCTCGCGATCGTGCTGATGGACCACGCGCTACGCCATCGCGCGCAGTGCGGCGACGTGACGCCGCCCGCGCCGCCGATCCCCGGCAAGGTCGGCTGACGGCAAAGGGGATACATCCCCTAGCCGGCAGTGCAAGCGCGCTCAGCGCGGCGGCACGGGGGTGGCCGTCTTCGCGACCGCGAGATAGGCGTAGAGCAGCCTGAGGTCGAGCGAAAGACCGGACCGGGCAGCGTCGGGCGAGTGCTTGTCCCACGCGGCCTGCGCACGGTCGAGCTGCCCGGTGAGGATGTTGCCGGTGAGCGAAGCGGCGAGCAGGTACTGCTTGTGGCTCGTCGACAGCTCCTTGCCGGCGGCGAGGATCTCGTCGGCGTGCCGCGCCATCGCCGGCGCCTCGCGCGCACCGGCGGCGCGGAAGAGCGCCAGCCACTGCCGGTCCTCCGCCGCGAGCCGCTTGTAGCAGGGCGCGCGCTCGAAGCGCGACCAGATCGCGCTCGCCTCGGCCGGCTCGAGCACCGGGTTGGCGATCCGCGCGACGTGGAAGAGCGAGTGCAGCCAGACGTCGTAGGTCTGGGCGTCGACGCATTCGAGCCCGCGCATCTTCGACAGCTCGAGGTTCTTCTCCAGGTCGGCCGGGATGCCGAGCGGCACCGGCGGTTTCGGCTCGAGATAGAAGTCGCGCGCATAGCGGGCGCGGCGGGCGAGCTCGATCCGCTCGAGGAACTCGTCGCCGTCGTAGGACAGCGGGCGCACCACGCGCTTGCGGCTCTCCAGCATCGCCACGATCGGGATGCCCTCGGCGCCGATCCGCGTGAGGTCGCCGGCGCCGCTCTGCAGGAACCGGTAGCGCGACGCGTTGAGGTCCAGGTACGGGGCGTAGTCCGAGTTCACCGGCGCGTCGTACGAGAGGAACAGCGGGTGCAGCGAATCCTTGCCGCCGAGCCGACGGATGTCGATGTCGCCGATGCGCTGCACGTGCACCTTGCGCAGCTCCGCGGCGACGGCCGGCATCTGGAACACGTCGTGGAGCGGACGCCCGAGCGTTTCGCGGTCGCCGGCGACGATCAGAAGGTCGGAGTCGGTCGCGGCGTAGATCGCGTAGTCGGGGAAGTTGTCGGCGAGCGCGCGCAGCACCGAGGCGATCAGGCTCGGGTCGATCTCGTACAGCTGGAACCACTGGACCATCACGCCGCCCGGGTTGAGGTAGCGGCGCACGTGACGGTAGAACTCGGTGGTGAACAGGCTCGAGACGCCGCTCACCCACGGGTTCGACGGCTCCGACACGATGATGTCGTAGCGCTGGTTGTGGGTCGAGAAGTAGGTTTTCGCGTCGTCGAACACGATGCGGCTGCGCGGGTCGGCGAAGGCGGAGGCGTTGCGCGCGGCGAACGCGCGCGAGGCCTCCGCCATCGCCGGCTCGATCTCGATCGTGTCGACGCGCTCGATCGCGGCGCCGCCGAGCATGGTGTGGGTCGTCAGTCCGGTGCCGATGCCGATGATCGCCACGCGTTTCGCGTCGGGTTTGTGCGCGAGCGGCACCGCGGCGGTGAGCACCATCGTCACCTCGTCGGAGATCCGCGCGCCCTCCTCGAGGTTGATCGCGCCGTCCGACTTGCCGTTGGTGCGTAGCGAGAGCCCCTCGCGGAACTGCAGCAGCGCCACCGAGGTCGTCTTGCCGTCGCGGTAGAACTTGAGCTCGGCGTCCTGCGCGGAGTAGAGGTCGCCGCGGCGGAACACGCCCGAGGCCATCTTGTAGGGGTCGAGCGCGACCGCGAAGCCGACGATCACCAGCGCGGCGATCGCCGCCAGCGTCAGACCCAGCGTGAGCCCGCCCGGCAGCGCCTGCCCGACGGGCGCGGCGCCCGGGCGCGCATCTGGCCCGCGACGGCGAGCCGCCATAGCAGCACCAGGCCGAGCGCGACATCGAGGGCGGCGCCGGCGGTGATCAGGCCCTTCAAGCCGAGGAGCGGCATGCCGAGGTGCGCGGCGAACACCACGCCCACGATCGAGCCGAGCGTGTTCGCCGCGTACACCGCGCCGATCGAACGCTCGCCGTGGCCGCCCGTCAGGAGCGCATAGGTGATGAGCGGCAGCGTCATGCCGGCGCAGAAGGCGGCCGGGAACATCATCGCGAGTGCGATGCCGTGGCTCGCGACGAGGAAGATCCCGTAACCCGCGTCGGTCTTGGCGGTGCCGCGGATCACGAGCTGCATCGCGTCGAACGCCGCGCCGTAGAGCGGCAGCGTCGCGAGCGCGATGAGGCCCATGACGATCTGCACGACGCCGAGGAAGGCGAGCGGGCTGCGCGTGCGGTCGATGCGGCCGCGCACCCAGTACCCGCCGCACGCGAGCCCGAGGATGAACGCCGACAGCATCAGCTCGAACGAATGCGTCGCCGCGCCGAGCACGAGCGTGAGCATCCGGATCCAGCCGACCTCGTAGATGAACGACGCCGTCCCGGTCAGCGCGGCCACGACGAGCAGCAGGCGCCAGGGCGCGTCCACGTCGCGCGTCTCGACGCGCCGCGCGAGCGGCGCCGAGGCGACGCGCGCCGGGTCGGGATCGCGTCCGGGCGCGATGAACCAGACGATTGCGGCGAGCGCGAGGTTGAGCGCGCCCGCGGCCTGGATCGTGCCGGGCAGGCCCAGACGGTCGATCAACACGAACCCGCTCGCGAGCACGCCGACCGCCGCGCCGAGGCTGTTGGTGAAGTAGAGCATGGCGAGCGACTCGCCGGGACGCTCGGGGTGCCGGCGGAGCAGGCCGCCGCTCATCAGCGGGAACGTGGTCCCGAGCAGCACCGACTGCGGCAGGATCAGCGCGGCGGCGAGGAGCCATTTCACGGCGGCCGCGCCGGTGTCGGAGCCGAGCGCCGGGAGCATCGCGTCATACGCGGCGTCGGTCGTCGCGACGAACACCGGATGGAAGACGAGCGCGGCGAGCCCGATCACCGCTTCGACGATCGCGTAGCCGCGCAGCAGGTTCCCGAGGCGCGCCGAGAACCGGCCGGCGAGCCACGCGCCCGCCGCCATCCCGCCCATGAAGAGCGCGAGCACCAGCGTCTGCGCGTAGGCCGCATGGCCGAGGAAGAGCTTGAGATAGTGGCTCCAGATGGACTCGTAGATGAGCCCGGCGAAGCCGGAAATGGTGAAGAGCAGGAACAGCACCGCCCGGCGGCGGGAACGCGTTCTGCTTCGGGCGCTGGCGATGCGAACAAGGCGTGTGTTGTGCGTATCTGTTGTCGGCCGCCGGAGCCGAGGGCGGGCGCCCGCAGCCCCGGCGGATTCTACGGGAACGCTTGTTGGCCAGGTGCGTCCGCGGGCGCGTCGCGTGCGTTCGTGCACGCTGGAGACCGTTGGCCGGTCGATAGGTTCCCGGTTCCCGCGCGCACGGTCCGGCGCGAAACCCGGCTGCGGCCCCGGGCCGGTCGCCGCGGGTGCGCGTGCGACAATCGCGCCCGCGCCGTGCCCGTTCGTTTCCCACATCTCCGCCTCGGCGGGATCTACTGCTCGTACTTCGTCTTCGTCGGCGCGTTCGCGCCGTACTTCAGCCTCTACCTGCAGTCGATCGGTCAGGCGGCGTGGCAGATCGGGCTGCTGCTGTCGCTCATGCAGCTCATGCGGATCGTCGCGCCGCATCTGTGGGCGTCGCTAGCGGACCGCCACGGCTGGCGGGCGCGGCTCCTCCAGGGCACGCTCGCTGCTGCGATCGCTGCCTATTCGGGCGTGTTCGCAACCACGGACTTCGCGGGCCTCTTCGTGGTGCTGGCGGCGTTTGCGTTCTTCTCGAGCGCGACGATGCCGCTCGTCGAGGCGATCACGCTCACCGCCTTGCGCGAGCGTTTCGAGCGCTACGGTGCGATCCGGTTGTGGGGGTCGGTGGGTTTCATCGCCGCGGTACTCGGCGTCGGCTGGATGCTCGACCGGGTCGCGATCGCGAATCTGCTGTGGCTGCTGCTCCTGCCGCTCGCCGCGACGCTCGTGCTCGCCGTCGATCGCTGCGGGACGCGCCGGCGCCGACCGCCGCCGCGGCGGAGCGCTTTCTCCCGCACGTGCTGCGTCCGGAAGTGGTGGCGCTGCTCGGCGCGAACCTGCTGATGAACCTCGCGCACGGTCCGCTGTACGCGTTCTACAGCATTTACCTCGACGCGGCCGGCTACAGCAAGACCGCGATCGGCGCGTTGTGGTCGCTCGGCGTCCTCGCCGAGATCGCCGTGTTCCTCGCCGCGCCGTGGTGGATGAGGCGCTTCGGCGCGCACCAGGTCCTGCTCGCCTGCTTCGCGCTCGCCGTCGCGCGGTTCGCGCTCGATCGGCTGGGGCGTGGGCAGCCCGACGCTCCTCGTGGCGGCCCAGCTCGCGCACGCCGCGACGTTCGGCGCCTGCCACATGGCCTCCGTGGCGCTGATGAACCGCTGGTTCGCCGGCGCCGCGGCAGGTGCGCGGACAGGCGCTCTACATGTCGATCGCGTTCGGCGTCGGCGGCTTTCTCGGCACCGCGGCGAGCGGCATCGCCTGGGAGGCGATCGGCCCGGCGTGGACGTTCACCGCGGCGAGCGGCGCGGCCGGCATCGGGTTGCTTCTGCTCGCCGCCAGAGCGAAACTGTTACGCCACGCAACGCGGTCAACTGCCGACGCGGCGACCTCGTTATAGCCCCGGAGACCAGGAGATGAGACCCCGAATCCTCGCGCTGGCCGGTGCGGTCGCCGCCGCCGCACTTGCGGGCTGCGCCTCGGTCCAGACGACCCAGGCCGGCGCGGTCGGCGTCGACCGGTCGCAGACGATGTTCGTCTCGTCCGCGGAGGTCAACAAGGCGGCGGCCCAGCAGTACGCGCAGACGATCGCCGCCGCGCAGCAGAAGGGCCTGCTCGACCGGGATCCCGCGACGGTGCAGCGCGTGCGCACGATCGCGAACCGGCTGATCGTCCAGACCGGCGCCTTCCGGAAGGACGCGCCGGGCTGGAAGTGGGAGGTCCACGTGATCACCTCCGACCAGCTCAACGCCTGGTGCATGCCGGGCGGCAAGATGGCGGTGTACAGCGCGCTGATCGAGAAGCTCAAGCTGACCGACGATGAGCTCGCCGCGATCATGGGCCACGAGATCGCGCATGCGCTGCGCGAGCACGGCCGCGAGCGGGTGTCGCAGCAGATGGCCACCGGGATCGCCGTCGGGGTCGCCTCGGCGGCGCTCGGTCTCGGCCAGGGCGGGGCGCAGCTCGGCAACATGGTCGCCCAGGTCACCTTCACGCTGCCGAACTCGCGCCTGCACGAGCAGGAGGCGGACCGGATCGGGGTCGAGCTCGCCGCGCGCGCCGGCTACGACCCCCGGGCGGCGGTGTCGGTGTGGCAGAAGATGGCCCAGGCGGGGGGTGGCTCGCCGCCGCAGTTCCTGTCGACGCACCCGTCGCCCGAAAATCGGATCAAGGATCTCGAGATCTACGCCGAGAAGGTTATGCCGCTCTACCAGGCGGCGGCGCGCAAGCGCGGCTAGTCGTCACGACACGACGGGCTGAAGGAGGGTTGCCGCCCCTCGGCAGCGCGTTCGCTCTGAAAGTGCCCCGCCCGGGGGCGGTCGGGCCGTCGCCGTCCGCTATAATTCCCGCTTTCCCGAAGGGCCGCGATGGGACCGCAAACTCTCTACGACAAGCTCTGGGGGAGCCATGTCGTGCACGCCGAGGACGACGGCACGACGCTCCTCTACGTCGACCGGCACCTCGTCCACGAGGTCACCAGCCCGCAGGCCTACGAGGGGCTGAAGCTCGCCGGCCGCAAGGTCTGGCGGCCGGGGTCGGTGGTCGCGACCGCCGACCACAACACGCCGACCCGCAACTGGGACCAGGGCATCGCCGACCCGACCTCGCGGGTGCAGGTCGACGAGCTCGACAGGAACATCGCGAGCCACGGGGCGAAGGCCTACTTTCCGTTCCGCCACGCGAACCAGGGCATCGTCCACGTGATCGGTCCCGAGCACGGCGCCACGCTGCCCGGCATGACCGTCGTCTGCGGCGACAGCCACACCAGCACGCACGGCGCGTTCGGCTGTCTCGCGCACGGCATCGGCACGTCCGAGGTCGAGCACGTGCTCGCGACGCAGTGCCTGCTGACGAAGAAGTCGCGCAACATGCTGGTGCTCGTCGAGGGGCGGCTCGGCCGGGGCGTGACGGCGAAGGATCTCGCGCTCGCGATCATCGGGCGGATCGGCACCGCGGGCGGCAGCGGCTACGCGATCGAGTACGCCGGCGCCGCGGTGCGCGCGCTGTCGATGGAGGGGCGGATGACCCTCTGCAACATGTCGATCGAGGCCGGCGCGCGCTGCGGGATGGTGGCGGTCGACGAGACGACGATCGACTACCTCAAGGGCCGGACGTTCGCGCCGAAGGGCGACGAGTGGGAACGGGCCGTCGCGGCATGGCGCACGCTGCGCAGCGACGACAACGCCAAGTTCGACCGCGTGGTGACGCTCGACGCGCGCGAGATCAGGCCGCAGGTCACCTGGGGCACCTCGCCGGAGATGGTGCTGCCGGTCGACGGCCGCGTCCCCGACCCCGACAAGGAGCGCGATCCGGTCAGGCGCGACAGCATCGAGCGCGCGCTCGCGTACATGGCGCTCGAGCCGAACATGCCGCTCACCGACATCCGCATCGACAAGGTGTTCATCGGCTCGTGCACCAACTCGCGCATCGAGGACCTGCGCGCGGCCGCAGCGGTCGTGCGCGGGCGCCGGGTCGCGTCGAACGTCCGGCTCGCGATGGTCGTCCCGGGCTCCGGGCGGGTGAAGGAGCAGGCCGAGCGCGAGGGCCTCGACCGCATCTTCCGGGACGCCGGGTTCGAGTGGCGCGAGCCCGGGTGCTCGATGTGCCTCGGCATGAACGACGACAAGCTCTCGCCCGGCGAGCGCTGCGCATCGACCTCGAACCGGAACTTCGAGGGCCGGCAGGGGCCCGGCGGGCGGACCCACCTGGTGAGCCCGGAGATGGCGGCGGCGGCCGCGGTGTCCGGGCATTTCGTCGACGTCCGGTCGTGGCGCTGACGTGATGGAAAAATTCACCGTCCTGAACGGGCTGGTCGCGCCGATGGACCGCGGGAACGTCGACACCGACCAGATCATCCCGAAGCAGTTCCTGAAGTCGATCAAGCGCACCGGGTTCGGTCCGAACCTCTTCGACGCCTGGCGTTACACCGACATCGGCGAGCCGGGCATGGACAACGCGAAGCGCCCGCTCAACCCGGATTTCGTGCTCAACCAGCCGCGCTACCGCGACGCGAGCGTCCTGCTGGCGCGCGAGAACTTCGGCTGCGGCTCGTCGCGCGAGCACGCGCCGTGGGCGCTGCTCGACTACGGCTTCCGGGCGGTGATCGCCCCGTCCTACGGCGACATCTTCTACAACAACAGCTTCAAGAACGGGTTGCTGCCGATCGTGCTCGCGGCGGGCGAGGTCGATCGCCTGTTCCACGACGTCGCGGCGTTTCCCGGCTTCCGCGCCATCGTCGACCTCGCCGCGCAGACGGTGGCTTACCCCGACGGCACCCGCGCGTTCCGCTTCGAGGTCGATTCGTTCCGCAAGCACTGCCTGCTCAACGGGCTCGACGACATCGGCCTCACGCTCCGCCATGCCGAGAAGATCCGTGCGTTCGAGGAGCGTCGGCGCGCCGAGAACCCGTGGCTGTTCAGTTGAAGATCGCGGTTCTCCCCGGCGACGGCATCGGCCCCGAGATCGTCGCGCAGGCGGTGCGGGTGCTGCGCGCACTTGCCCGCGACGGTCTCGCGTTCGAGCTCGCCGAGGCGCCGGTCGGCGGCACGGCCTACGACGCCGCCGGCGACCCGCTGCCGGAGGCGACGCTCGCGCTCGCCAGGGGCGCCAGCGCGATCCTGTTCGGCGCTGTCGGCGGGCCGAAGTACGACCAGCTGCCCCGGGCGAAGCGCCCGGAACAGGCGCTCCTGCGGCTGCGCAAGGAGCTCGGGCTCTTCGCGAACCTCCGCCCGGCCACGATCTACCCCGAGCTTGCCGGCGCCTCGACCCTGCGGCCCGAGGTCGTCGCCGGCCTCGACCTCCTGATCCTGCGCGAGCTGACCGGCGACATCTACTTCGGCCAGCCGCGCGGCATCCGAGCGACCGACTCCGGCGAGCGCGAGGGCTTCGACACCATGCGCTATGCCGAGTCGGAGATCCGCCGCATCGCCCACGCGGGCTTCCGTGCCGCGCGCAAACGCCAGCGGCGCCTGTGCTCGGTCGACAAGGCGAACGTGCTCGAAACCTCGCAGCTCTGGCGCGAGGTCGTCACGGCCGTCGGCGCCGAGTATCCGGACGTCGCGCTCACCCACATGTACGTCGACAATGCGGCGATGCAGCTCCTGCGCGCGCCGAAGCAGTTCGACGTCATCGTGACCGGGAACATGTTCGGCGACATCCTGTCGGACGAGGCGTCGATGCTGACCGGCTCGATCGGGATGCTGCCGTCGGCGTCGCTGGACGAGCGCGACAAGGGTCTCTACGAGCCGATCCACGGGTCGGCGCCGGACATCGCCGGGCAGAACGTCGCCAACCCGCTCGCAACGATCCTTTCGGCGGCGATGATGTTGCGCTATAGCTTGAATCAGGAGCGGGCGGCGGAGCGGGTCGAGGGCGCGGTGCGGAAGGTGCTGGCGCAGGGGTTGCGGACCGCCGACATTCACGAGCCGGGGACGACCCGGGTCGGCACCGCGGCGATGGGCGACGCGGTGGTCGCGGCGCTCGCGTAAGCGGCGGTTCGATGGAATCGAGGACGGGAATCATGATGCGCGTCGGGTTCGTGGGTTGGCGGGGGATGGTCGGCTCGGTGCTGTTGCAGCGCATGCGCGAGGAGCTGGACTTCGAGCACATCGACCCCGTGTTCTTCACCACGTCGAACGCCGGCGGTCAGGGCCCCGACGTCGGCCGCGGGACGGCGCCGCTCAGGGACGCGCGCTCGATCGACGACCTGAAGGCGATGGACGTCGTCATTACGTGCCAGGGCGGGGACTACACGAACGAGGTCCATCCCCGGCTGCGTGCGGCCGGCTGGAGCGGCTACTGGATCGACGCCGCCTCGGCGCTGCGGATGAACAAGGACGCGGTGATCATCCTCGACCCGGTGAACCTCGAGGTGATCAAGGACGGCCTCGCGCGCGGCCTGAAGGACTACATCGGCGGCAACTGCACCGTGAGCCTCATGATCATGGGCCTGCACGGGCTGTTCAAGCACGGGGTGGTCGAATGGATGACGGCGATGACCTACCAGGCCGCCTCCGGCGCCGGCGCGCAGAACATGCGCGAGCTGCTCGCGCAGATGGGCGCGGCGCACGGCGCCGCGGGCGCGCTCCTTGCCGATCCGGCGTCGGCGATCCTCGAGATCGACCGGCGGGTGGCCGATTCGCTGCGGTCGGAGGCCATGCCGAAGGAGCATTTCGGCGTGCCGCTCGCCGGCAGTCTGATCGCCTGGATCGACAAGGACCTCGGCAACGGCCAGAGCCGGGAGGAGTGGAAGGCGCAGGCCGAGGGCAACAAGATCCTCGGCCGGGCCCAGGCACCGATCCCGATCGACGGGATCTGCGTGCGCATCGGCGCGATGCGGTGCCACAGCCAGGCGCTCACGATCAAGCTCAACCGCGACGTTCCGCTGGCCGAGATCGAGGGGATGATCGCGGCCGCGAACCCATGGGTGCGCGTGGTGCCTAACGAGCGCGAGGCGAGCATCCGCGAGCTGTCGCCGGCCGCCGTAACCGGCTCGCTCCAGGTTCCCGTCGGCCGGCTGCGCAAGCTCGCGATGGGTCCGCAGTATCTGGCCGCGTTCACGGTCGGCGATCAGCTGCTCTGGGGCGCGGCGGAGCCGCTCAGGCGCATGCTGCGCATCCTGCTCGAAGGCGCGGGAAGCCGCGTCCGGAGCGGCGCGCGCGCGACGGCGGCGGCGTGATTCGAGGGTCCGAAATCGACCGTTCGCCAATGCCAAAATGACCTGAGAAATAGTTGGCTTGGCGGCGATTCTTAGGAGGTGGATTAGCTTGCATAGCTAACCCCCTGATGCTATTTTAATTACCTCGGACTAAGTCCCCGAGGGGGGCACGGTGGGAAAACGAACGATTACAACGACATTGCTGGCGCTCGTGGGGCTTGCGCTGGTACCGTCGGGAGCGCTGGCAGCTGGACTCGGACGGCTCGCCGTGCAGTCCGGGCTCGGCCAGCCGCTGCGTGCCGAGATCGAGATCGTCAACCTTCAGCGTGGCGAAGCGGAAACGCTTTCCACCCGCATCGGCACGCCCGACGCATTTCGCGAGGCGGGCGTCGAGTTCGGTGCGATCGTCCCGCAGGTTCGGGCGGCGCTCGAGCGTCGTGGCGACAACCGCTACGTGATCCGGCTCTCGACCCTGAATCCGGTCGAGGAGCCGTTCGTCGACCTGCTCGTCGAGCTCAACTGGGCGAGCGGACGCCTGGTGCGCCAGTACACGTTCCTCCTCGATCCCGCCGAATACAAAGGGCCGCAGCCGATCGCGGCGGCGCCGCCCAAGGTCGCCGCCCCCGAGGCGAAGCCGGTTGAAGCGCCGAAGCCGCCCGAAGTCACCGCGGCGACCCCCGCCGCCCCGCCCCCGGCCCCCGCGCCGGCGCCTGCACCCGCCGCCGCACCCGCCGAGAAACCGGCAACGCCTGCCCTCGTTGGCGAGCCTGCCGGCACCTACGAGGTGAAGCAGGGCGACACGCTCGGCAAGATCGCCGCCCAGTACAAGCCGGAAGGCGTCACCGCCCAGCAGATGCTGGTCGCGCTGTACCGCGCGAACGAAGACGCGTTCATCAACAAGAACATGAACCTCGTCCGCGCCGGGCGGGTGCTCAACATACCGGACCGCGCGGCAGTCGACGCGGTCGCCCCGCCGGACGCGAACAAGATCGTCAACGCCCAGTTCCAGGACTTCAACGAATACCGGGCGAAGCTCGGGCAGACCGTCGCCACCGCACCGGCGCCGGCGGAGCCGCCGCAGCAGCGCGCGACCGGGCGCATCGTCGCGAAGGCCGACGACGCTCCGGCCCCGGCCAAGCCGGCCGCGCGCGACGAGCTGCGCATCTCGAAAGCCGAGGCCGCGAAGAGCGCGAAGGCCGCGGCGCAGGCGCGCGCCGACGACATCGCGGCGCGTGACCGCGCCGTCGCGGAAGCCAACTCGCGGGTGAACGAGCTCGAGAAGAACGTCAAGGACCTCCAGAAGCTGCTCGAGCTGAAGAACCAGCAGCTCGCGGATCTGCAGAAGAAGGCCCAGGAAGCCCCGAAGGCCGCCCCGCCGCCGGCCGCGAAGGCACCCGAGCCCGCGAAGGCGCCCGCACCACCGGTCGAGGTGGCGAAGGCGCCCGAGCCGCCCAAGGCCGCCCCGGCGCCCAAGCCGGAGCCGCCGAAGGCCGAAGCACCCAAGCCGGAGCCGCCCGCCGTCGCCAAGGCGCCCGAGCCGCCCAAGCCCGCGCCGCCGCCCGCCGAGAAACCGGCCGAGAAGCCCGCCGAAGTTGCGGCCGCGCCGGTCGTCAAGCCGCCGGCGCCCGAACCGCCCAAGGCAGAGCCACCTGCGCCCAAACCCGAGGCGCCGAAGGCTGCTGCCGCCCCACCGAAGAAGCCAGCACCCCCGCCCCCGGAGCCAAGCCTCATCGAGACCGTCCTCGACGAGCCGCTGTACCTGGCAGGCGGCGGCGGGCTGATCCTGGCCCTTCTCGTGGGGGGGTACGTCTGGCGAAAAAAGCGCAGCGCCAAGCTGGAGAACAGCCTGCTTGGCGTGACGACGACTGATTCGAGCTCGGTCTTCGGCACCACCGGCGGACGCAGTGTTGACACCGGCGGCAGCTCGCTCCAGACCGATTTCAGCCAGAGCGGCATCGGCGCGATCGACACCGACGAGGTCGACCCGGTCGCGGAAGCCGACGTCTACATGGCGTACGGCCGCGACGCGCAGGCCGAGGAGATCCTCAAGGAAGCGCTGCAGAAGGACCCGAACCGGCAGGCGGTGCGGGTGAAGCTGCTCGAGATCTACGCGGCGCGCAAGGACCTCAAGGCGTTCGAGACCACCGCCGGCGAGATCTACGCCGCCACCGGCGGACAGGGGCCGGAGTGGCAGAAGGCGACGGAACTCGGCCTCTCGATCGACCCGACCAACCCGATGTACGGCGGCAAGCCGGCAGCGGGCGCAGGTTCGCGCCTGCCCGACACCGTGGTGCTGCCGGCTACCGCGACCTCCGCGGCCGCTGCCGGGGTGGCCACCGACATCGCTCTCGACCTCGGCACCAAGCCGGCGCCGACCATCGACTTCGACCTCGAAGCGGGCGGTGCGCGGGGGGCGAGCGCCGAGCCCGACCTCTCGCTCGACATCGCGAGCCAGGCGCCGGCGGATCTCGGTTTCGACCTCGACCTCGGCGGCGACTCGCAGAAGCCGGCCGAAGAGCAGAGCGACTTCTCGCCGAGCGGCACGTTCATCATGGACGCCGCGACCAAGAAAGCGGTAAGCGACATGGTGGAGAGCCAGAGCCCGCCGGGTGCGCTCGCCATCGACTTCGAGCTGCCCGGCACGAAACCGGCCGGCGGAGCGGCCGGGTTCGACGACACCACCAAGATCCAGGCCTCCCAGGCCGCGGCGGCGGCGGGCGGCGGCGGGTTCGACTTCAAGCTCGACGCGCCGACCAAGCCCGCGCCTGGCGCCGGCGGCGTCGATCTTGGCGGCATCAGCTTCGACCTCGGCAAGGGTGGCGGCGACGCGGCGGGTGCGCCGGTGGACGCCCGCTGGCAGGAGGTGGCGACCAAGCTCGATCTCGCCAAGGCGTACGAGGAGATGGGCGACAAGGACGGGGCGCGCGAGCTGCTGAACGAGGTCATGAAGGAGGGCGACACCGCGCAGCAGCAGCAGGCGAAGCAGATGATCGACGCACTGAAGTAACTGCTTCGCAGGAACTCACCGAGGGCCGCAGCACGCGGCCTTCGTCGTTTTTGTGATCATGAGAATTGCGCTCGGGTATCGCCTACGACGGCGCGCCGTTCGCCGGCTGGCAGTCGCAGCCCGCGGGGAACACCGTCCAGGACCGCCTGGAGGCCGCGGTGGCGGCGATCGCCGAGCGCCCGGTGCGGCTGACCGCCGCGGGGCGCACCGACGCGGGTGTGCATGCGACCGCCCAGGTCGCGCACTTCGACGTCGACGTCGCGCGACCGGAGAGCGCCTGGGTGCGCGGCACGAACTCGAGCCTGCCGCAGGCGATCGCGGTCCAGTGGGCGACCGAGGTCGACGGCGAGTTCCACGCGCGCTACTCGGCCGCGAGCCGCACCTACCGCTACGTCCTGTACAACCACGCGGTGAGGCCGTCGGTGCTCGCTGGGAAGGTCGGGTGGTTCCACCTCCCGCTCGACGTCGAGCGCATGCGGACGGCGGCGCGGGCGCTCGTCGGTCGGCACGACTTCAGCGCGTTCCGCTCGGCCGAATGCCAGGCGCAGACGCCGGTGCGGGAGCTCTCGGGCGTCGCGGTCGAGCGGCGCGGAGACTACGTGCTGTTCGAGCTCTCGGCCAACGCCTTCCTCCATCACATGGTGCGCAACGTCGTCGGCTGCCTGGTGCACGTCGGGAAGGGCGCGGCGCCGCCCGAGTGGCTGGCGGAGGTGCTCGCGAGCCGGGATCGGAGCCGCGCCGCCGCGACGTTCGGCCCCGACGGGCTCTACCTCACCGCGGTCACCTATCCGCAGCGGTGGAACCTCCCGGCATTCCCGCCTATGCTCGCGTTCACCGGAACGGGGCCATGAGGACGCGCGTCAAGATCTGCGGGATAACGTCGCCCGAGCACGGCACGGCGGCGGCGCGTCAGGGGGCCGACGCGATCGGGCTGATCTTCTATCCGCCAAGCCCGCGGCTGGTGACGATCGAGCGCGCGCGCGAGATCGCGGCTGCCGTGCCGCCGTTCGTCGCGCGCGTCGCGGTCTTCGTGAACGCGTCCGTCGCGGAAGTCGAGGCGGTCGTTCGCGGTTGCCGCCCGGATCTCCTGCAGTTCCATGGCGAGGAAACGCCCGAGTTCTGCCGCGCATTCGGCCTGCCGTACCTGCGCGCGGTGCGGGTGAGACGGGAGGTCGATTTGCTAGAATACCTGTCGCCTTTTCACGACGCCGCGGGCTGGCTGCTCGACGCCTACCGGGACGACCTGTACGGCGGCACGGGTGAAGCCTTCGACTGGGGACTGATTCCGCGGCGCCTCGCCCGACCGGTGGTGCTCTCGGGCGGGATCGACGCCGGGAACGTGGGCGAGGCGATCGGCCGGGTGCGCCCGTGGGCGGTCGACGTCTCGAGCGGCGTCGAGTCGGCGAAGGGCGTCAAGGACGAGCGGTTGATCGCCGCGCTCATCGCGGGAGTTCGCAATGCAGATGGATGATCTCCCCGACAGCCGGGGGCATTTCGGGCCGTACGGCGGCGTGTTCGTCGCCGAAACGCTCGTCCATGCGCTCGACGAGCTGAAGCGCGAATACGAGCGTCATCGCGCCGATCCCGCGTTCCTCGCCGAGTTCCGCTACGAGCTCAAGCACTACGTCGGGCGGCCGAGCCCGGTCTACCACGCGAAGCGCTGGTCGGAGAAGCTCGGCGGCGCGCAGATCTTCATGAAGCGCGAGGACCTGAACCACACCGGCGCGCACAAGGTGAACAACACCATCGGCCAGGCGCTGCTCGCGCGGCGGATGGGCAAGCCGCGGGTGATCGCCGAGACCGGCGCCGGCATGCACGGCGTCGCGAGCGCCACCGTCGCCGCGCGTTACGGCATGGAGTGCGTGGTGTACATGGGATCGGAGGACGTCAAGCGGCAGTCCGCCAACGTCTACCGGATGAAGGTGCTCGGCGCGACGGTCGTGCCCGTCGAGTCGGGGTCCAGGACGCTCAAGGACGCGCTGAACGAGGCGATGCGTGACTGGGTCACGAACGTAGGTGACACCTTTTACATCATCGGCACCGTCGCCGGCCCGCATCCGTATCCGATGATGGTGCGCGACTTCCAGCGCATCATCGGCCGCGAGTGCCTGGAGCAGATGCCCGAGGTCGCCGGACGCCAGCCCGACGCGGTCATCGCCTGCGTCGGCGGCGGCTCGAACGCGATCGGCATCTTCTACGATTACATCCCCCACCGCGACGTGCGCCTGATCGGGGTCGAGGCGGGTGGACACGGCCTCGCGACCGGCAAGCACGCCGCCTCGCTCAACGCCGGCAAGCCCGGCGTCCTCCACGGCAACCGCACGTATCTCCTCCAGGACGAGCACGGCCAGATCGTCGAGACGCATTCGATCTCGGCCGGGCTCGACTACCCCGGCGTCGGTCCCGAGCACGCGTGGCTCAAGGACTCGGGGCGCGCCGAGTACGTCGTCATCGACGACGACGAGGCGCTCGCCGCGTTCCAGGACTGCTGCCACCTCGAGGGGATCATCCCCGCGCTCGAGTCCTGCCACGCGCTCGCCTACGCGGCGAAGATCGCCCCGACGCTCGGCCGCGACCGCATCCTGCTCGTGAACCTCTCGGGCCGGGGCGACAAGGACATCCACACGGTCGCCGAGCGCTCGGGGCTCAGGTTCTAGCGCATGTCGAGAATCGGCAGCGTCTTCGACCGGCTCGCGCGGCAGCGGCGCAAGGCGCTTATCCCGTTCGTCACCGCCGGCGATCCCGCCGCGGGCCCGACGGTGCCGGTGATGCACGCGCTCGCGACGGGCGGCGCGGACGTGATCGAGCTCGGCGTGCCGTTTTCCGACCCGATGGCCGACGGCCCGGTGATCCAGCGGGCGAGCGAGCGGGCGCTGCAGGCCGGCGTGAGCCTCGGCACGGTCCTCGACTACACGCGGGAGTTCCGCGCTCGCGACGACGCCACCGCGGTCGTGCTGATGGGGTATGCGAACCCGATCGAGGCGATGGGCGTCGAGCGCTTCGTCGAGCGCGCGCGCGCCGCCGGCGTCGACGGCGTCCTCGTCGTCGACTATCCGCCGGAGGAGTGCGGGGCGTTCGCGGAGCTCGTGAAACGGGCCGGGATGGATCTGATCTTCCTGCTGGCGCCGACCTCGACCCAGGCGCGGATCGAGCAGGTCGCGCGCCTCGCGAGCGGGTACGTCTATTACGTGTCGCTGACCGGCGTTACCGGCGCGTCGCACCTCGACGTCGCCGACGTCGGCGCGAAGCTCGGCGCCATCCGGCGCAAGACCTCGCTCCCGCTCGGCGTCGGCTTCGGGATCCGCGACGGCGCGACGGCGCGCGCGATCGGCGCCGTCGCCGACGCGGTGGTCATCGGCAGCCGGCTCATCCAGGAGATGGAGCAGGCGGGGCCGGCGGCCGCGGCCGAGCGCGCCACCCGTTTCCTCGCGGAGATCCGCGCGGCGCTGGACCGTCCTGAGACCGGCGTCGCGCGCACAGCATGAGTCGCTACGCAACCCTGGGCAGAACCGGCAGCGCGCCGATCGGGTGCCTGGTTTTTGCAGGACGCCGCGGGGGTATGGAATGCGGCGTCCGGTCGTTCGGCAGGCGCGCGGTCCCATGAGCTGGCTCCAGAAACTGCTGCCGCCCAAGATCCAGCGCACCGGCGGCGTCAAGCGTCAGATGCCGGAGGGGCTCTGGAGCAAGTGCCCGGCGTGCGACGCGGTGCTCTACACCACCGATCTCGAGAAGAACGCCGGCGTCTGCCCGAAGTGCGGCCACCACAACCGCATCTCCGCGCGTACGCGGCTCGATCTCTTCCTCGACCCGGAGGGCAGGTACGAGATCGGGACCGAGGTGACGCCGGTCGACACCCTGAAGTTCCGGGACTCGCGCAAGTACCCCGAGCGCCTCGAGGAGGCCGAGAAGGAGACCGGGGAGTCGGACGCGCTGGTCGTGATGCAGGGCGCGGTGAAGAACGTGCCGCTCGTCGCGGCCGCCTTCGAGTTCGAGTTCATGGGCGGCTCGATGGGCTCGGTGGTCGGCGAGCGCTTCGTCCGCGGCGTGCACGCCGCGCTCGACCAGAGTCTGCCGTTCGTCTGCTTCACCGCCACCGGCGGGGCGCGCATGCAGGAGGGCCTGCTTTCGCTCATGCAGATGGCGAAGACGACCGCCGCGCTGACGCAGCTCGCCGCGCACCGCCTGCCGTTCATTTCGGTGCTCACCGATCCGACCATGGGCGGCGTGTCCGCGAGCTTCGCGATGCTCGGCGACGTCGTGCTCGCCGAGCCGAAGGCGCTGATCGGCTTCGCCGGGCCGCGCGTCATCGAGCAGACGGTGCGCGAGAAGCTGCCCGAGGGCTTCCAGCGCGCCGAGTTCCTGCTGGAGAAGGGCGCGATCGACATGATCATCGACCGCCGCCAGTTGCGCGACCAGATCGCCTCGCTCGTCACCCTCCTCATGCGCCTGCCGCCGGCGGGCGCCTAGACACCAAAGACTTGGCCACAGCGCACACAGCGATCACAGAGCGCAGCGCCAGCGGGCCGTCCTCTGTGATCTCTGTGTCCGCCGTGGCTTGTCGGTCCGGGTTCGGCTGATGGACCTCGCGGCCTGGCTCCAGCACATCGAGCGGCTGCATCCGCGCACGATCGCGCTCGGCCTCGACCGGGTGCGCGCGGTGCTCGAGCGGCTCGCGGTGCCGAAGTTCTGCCCGATCGTGACCGTCGGCGGCACCAACGGCAAGGGCTCGACCTGCGCGATGCTCGAGGCCATTCTCGGGGCCGCCGGCTACCGCGTCGGCTGCTACACCTCGCCGCATCTCCTGCGGTACAACGAACGGGTGCGGATCGCGGGTCGCGAAGCCGACGACGCGACGCTCGTCGAAGGGTTCCGGCTCGTCGAGGCCGCCCGGGGCGAGACCACGCTCACCTATTTCGAGTTCGGGACCCTCGCCGCCTGGGCCGCGTTCGCGCGCGCGCGCCTCGACGCGTTGGTGCTCGAGGTCGGGCTGGGCGGGCGCCTCGACGCGGTCAACGTCTTCGAGCCGGACGCGGCGGTGCTGACGAGCGTGGGGCTCGACCACCAGGACTACCTCGGCGATTCGCGCGAGCGGATCGGCTGGGAAAAGGCGCACATCTTCCGCGCCGGGAAGCCGGCGATCGTCGGCGACCCGAACCCGCCGCAGAGCGTGATCGAGCACGCGCGCGCGATCGGAGCGGAGCTCGCGCTGATCGGGCGCGAGTTCGGCTATGCGGCCGACGCGGGCCAATGGCGCTACTTCGGCCCGGGCGGGGCACGCGGCGGGCTCGCGTACCCGGCGCTGCGCGGCGCGATCCAGCTCGCGAACGCGGCGTGCGCGATCGCCGCGCTCGACAGCGTGCGCGAGCGGTTGCCCGTCAGCGCGCAGGACGTCCGCGCCGGCCTCGCGCTCGTCGAGCTGCCGGGACGCTTCCAGGTGCTGCCCGGCCGACCCGTCGTCGTGCTCGACGTGGCGCACAACCCGCAGGCGGCGGGCGTTCTCGCCGAGAACCTGGCGGCGCTCGGGCCGCGCCGGCGCACGCTGGCGGTCGTGGGGATGCTGCGCGACAAGGATCTCGCCGGCGTCTGCGCACCGCTCCGCGGGCGGGTCGACCGCTGGTACGCCGCGACGCTCGACAACCCGCGCGGCGCGACCGCCGGCGAGCTCGCCGCGGCGATCGCGGCGGCCGACGCGGGCGCCGACGTGCGGGAGTTCCCGACGCCGGCGGCGGCGTTCGCCGCGGCGCGGGAGGAGGCCGGTGGCGATGATAGAATTCTCGTGTTCGGTTCCTTCTTCACCGTGGCGAATGTGATGGCCGCACGCGCCGCGACGTCGCGGAGCCCAGATGCCGGATAACGACGAGACGCTCGAGCTGCGGCGGCGAGCCCGCCGCCGGCTCATCGGCGCCATCGCCCTCGTTCTCGCGCTGATCATCGTCCCGCCGTGGGTGATGGACCTCGAGCCGAAGCCGGTCGCGACGAATCTCACGGTCGAGATCCCGCGGCAGGATTCCGGTGCGATGAAGCCGCCCGCGGTCGTTCCGCCGCCCAAGGCCGCCGCCGCCCCCGCTGCCGCCGCTGCGCCCGCCGGCGCGGACAAGCAGGCGGGCGGAATACCGCGGCCGCCGGACGTGAGCCCCGATACCGGCAAGGCCGGTGAGCGGCCGAAAGCGGAGTCCGCGAAGGCGGCGCCGAAGCCGAAGCCCGAGCCGGTCGCCCGCGCCGCGCCGGCCGAGCCGGCCCGCAGCGACGACGGTGACGCCAAGCGCGCCGAGGCCATTCTGAACGCCGAGGCCTACCTCGTGCCGCTCGGCGCGTTCGCGAACAAGGACAACGTCAAGGCGCTCGAAGCGAAGCTCGCGAAGGCGGGAGTGAAGTACTACACCGAGGTCGTCACCACGCCCGCCGGCGAGCAGACGCGGGTGCGCGCCGGGCCGTTCCCGACCAAGGAGGCGGCCGAGAAGAGCCGGGAACGCCTGAAGGGCCTCGGGCTGTCGCCCGGGGCGGTGATCGCGCGGCAATGACCTGGCTCGACTACGCGCTCATCGCGGTGGTCGGGATATCGGCGCTGGTCGGCATCTGGCGGGGACTGGTGCGCGAGGTGTTCGCGCTCGCGGGCTGGATCGCGGCGATCGCGGTGGCGATGCTGTTCGCAGGGGAGGCGGCGGAGCTGATCCCGTCCGGCTTCGCCACGCCGCTCGTGCGCACGGTGATCGCCTTCAGCGTGCTGTTCCTCGTCATCCTGATGGCGGTGTCGATCGCCGGCCTGCTCTTCACCAAGGCCGTGCGCGCCGTCGGGCTGGGGCTCGCCGATCGGACCCTCGGGGGGGTCTTCGGATTCGCCCGCGGCGCCCTCATATTGCTGGTGCTCGCATTGGCGGCCGGGCTGACGGCCCTGCCGAAGGAGCCGTTCTGGCGGGAGGCGAAGCTCGCCCCGCCGCTCGAAACGGCGGCAATTGCGGTGAAACCCTACCTTCCGCCGGCGCTGGCGGATAAGGTACGGTACGGACGGTAGACCGGGTCGCGAGGAGTCGGAGCTATGTGCGGAATCATCGGCGTGGTGGCGAAGACCCCGGTGAACCAGCTGCTGTACGACGGGCTGCTGCTGCTGCAGCACCGCGGGCAGGACGCGGCCGGAATCGTCACCAGCGAGCGTCAGACGTTCCACATGCACAAGGGGCCGGGCTACGTGCGCGACGTCTTCCGCACGCGCGACATGCGCTCGCTCGCCGGCAACCTCGGCATCGCGCACTGCCGCTACCCGACCGCCGGGTCGGCATTCGCGGGCAGCGAGGCGCAGCCGTTCTACGTCAACTCGCCGTTCGGCATCGTCCTCGGCCACAACGGCAACCTGACGAACTCCGAACAGCTCAAGCAGGAGATGTTCCGCAGCGACCTGCGGCACATCAACACCAACTCCGACTCCGAGGTGCTGCTCAACGTGCTCGCGCACGAGCTCGAGCGCGCCGCGAGCGGGCCACGGCTCGATCCGGAGACGGTCTTCAACGCCGTCGCCAACGTGCACCGGCGCGTGCGCGGCGCCTACGCGGTGGTGGCGATGATCGCGGGCTGCGGCGTGCTCGCGTTCCGCGACCCGCACGGCATCCGGCCGCTCGTCATCGGCTCCATCGACACCGGGCTCGGGCCCGAGTGGGCGGTCGCGTCCGAGAGCGTCGCGCTCGAGTCGCTCGGGTTCCAGGTGGTGCGCGACGTCGCGCCGGGCGAGGCGATCCTGATCGACGAGGATGGCGGCTTCCACAGCCGCCAGTGCGCGACGAAGGCCGTGCTCTCCCCGTGCATCTTCGAGTACGTCTATCTCGCGCGGCCCGACTCGCTGATGGACGGGGTCTCGGTCTATGAGGCTCGCCTGCACATGGGCGAGCAGCTCGCCGAGCGGATCAACCGCCAGTACCGCCACCTCGACATCGACGTCGTCATCCCGGTCCCCGACACCAGCCGGCCGGCGGCGCTCCAGCTCGCCGCGCGCCTCGGCGTCAGCTACCGCGAGGGCTTCGTCAAGAACCGCTACATCGGCCGGACGTTCATCATGCCGGGCCAGACGATCCGCCGGAAATCGGTGCGGCAGAAGCTGACCGCGATCTCGATGGAGTTCAGGGCGAAGAACGTGCTGATCGTCGACGACTCGATCGTGCGCGGCACGACCAGCCGCGAGATCGTGCAGATGGCGCGCGAGGCGGGTGCGAACAGGGTGTTCTTCGCCTCGTCGGCGCCGCCGGTGCGCTTTCCGAACGTCTACGGCATCGACATGCCGACGCGCGCCGAGCTGATCGCGACCGGGCGCAGCGAAGACGAGATCGCGCGCCACATCGGGGCCGACGGCGTGATCTACCAGGACCTCGAGGCGCTGAAGGCGGCGGTGCGGGAGGCGAACCCGAAGCTCGAGCGGTTCGAGGCGTCGTGCTTCGACGGGCACTACGTGACCGGCGACGTGACCACGGAGTATCTGGCCGAGGTCGAGCGCGGGCGCGACGACAAGCGCCAGGAGGCGCCGGACGAGCCGGACGGCGAGCAGGCCGATCTCCGCATCACGGCCTGACCGCTCGCCGGACCGGCCGCGCGTCACCCTTGCGCGGCCCTGCTTGGACCTTCTTCCGCGGGTTGCGGCCCGATGCCACCTTGACCGCCGCGGGGCGACGGGGTAAGGTCGCCACTCGCGCCGATTTGAAGCACAGCTTGCGGGCGCCGCCGGTCCGGATCTCTGGACCGGCAATAAATCCGGCTAAAGCGTGGGAAACCCGTCCATAGCTGCGCAAGCGTGCGACGGGTTTTCCGTTTTCCGGGCCGCCATCATGGACGATTCGCACGACTTCGACACCCGCGCGGTGCGCTCCGGCATCCACCGCAGCCAGTTCAACGAGCACTCCGAGGCGCTCTACCTGACCTCGAGCTTCGTGTTCGACAACGCGGCGCAGGCCGCGGCCAGGTTCGCGAACGAGGAGCCCGGCTACGTCTACTCGCGCTTCAGCAACCCGACCGTCGCCGCGTTCCAGGAACGGCTCGCCGCGCTGGAGGGGGCGGAAGCGTGCGTCGCGACCGCCTCGGGGATGTCGGCGATCCTCGCCACGGTAATGGGGCTCGCGAAGGGCGGCGACCACGTCGTCTCGTCGTCGAGCATCTTCGGCGCGACGGTGCAGCTCTTCACGACGATCCTCGCCAAGTTCGGCGTCGAGACGACGTTTGTGGACGGCGCCGATACCGAAGCGTGGCGGCGCGCAATCCGGCCGTCGACGCGGCTGCTGTTCGTCGAGACGCCTTCGAACCCGCTGACCGAGATCGCCGACATCGCCGCGCTCGCCGGGCTCGCCAAGCGCGCGGGAGCGCTGCTCGCGGTCGACAACTGCTTCTGCACCCCGGCGCTCCAGCTCCCGTTCACGCTCGGGGCGGACCTGGTCATCCACTCGGCGACGAAGTACCTCGACGGCCAGGGCAGGGTGCTCGGCGGCGCGGTGCTCGGCCGGCGCGAGCTGGTGCTGGACGGGGTCCTCGGGTTCCTCCGCACCGCGGGGCCGAGCCTGTCGCCGTTCAACGCGTGGGTGCTGCTGAAAGGACTCGAAACGATGAAGCTGCGGATGGAAGCGCAGTCGGCGCGGGCGCTCGAGCTCGCCCGCTGGCTCGAGCGGCACCCGCGGATCGAGCGCGTCTACCACCCCTCGCTCGAGTCTCACCCGCAGCACGCGCTCGCGCGGCGCCAGCAGCGCGCGGGCGGGGCCGTCGTCTCGTTCGACGTGCGCGGCGGCAAGGCGGCGGCATGGCGGGTGGTCGATGCGACGCGCCTCCTCTCGATCACGGCGAACCTCGGCGACACCAAGTCCACGATCACGCATCCGGCCTCGACCACGCACGGCCGGATCAGCGCGGCGGCGCGCCAGGCGGCCGGGATCGGCGACGGGTTGCTGCGGGTCGCGGTCGGTCTCGAGTCGGTCGAGGATCTGAAGGCCGATCTCGCACGCGGACTCGACGCCTAGACAGAGACCCGCCCTCTCGCCCGAGTTGGGCGAGAGGCGCGGGGTGAGGGAGCGGCGCGCCGAGGGTGCCGCGCGAGGCGCGCGGTCCGTCAGCCCAGGGCGACCGCTTCGCAACCCCGCTCGTCGCAACGGAGGTAACTGCCCCGCTCGTACCAGTCGGCGAGGACCCAGCGCTCGCAGGCGTGCCCGTCCACGACGTGGACGTGCCTGCCGGGACGGTGAGTGTGGCCGTGGATCAGGCGGGGGTAGGCATGGCGGCGCAGCGCCTCCTCCACCGCGCCGGTGTTCACGTCCATGATGACCGGCGCCTTCGCCCGCTTCTCGGTCTCGCTCACGCGCCTCAGACCGCCGCCGATCGCGTGCCGTACCGCGCGCGGCAGCGCGAGGAAGGCGCGGGTCACCCCCGGCCGCCGCACCCGCGCGCGATAGCGCTGGTAGCGGACGTCGTCGGTGCACAGGAGGTCGCCGTGCGTCAGCAGCGTCCGCGTACCGAAGAGATCGCGCACGGTCGGGTCGGCGAGCAGCTCGACGCCGTCGCGGCGGGCGGCGCCCTGGCTGAAGAGGAAGTCCCGGTTGCCGTGCATCAGCCGCACCGGGACGCCGGTCCCGGCGAGCGCATGGAGCGCGTCCAGCAGACGCCGGTTGAAGGCGTCCTCCGCAGCGTCGTCGCCGAGCCAGTGCTCGAAGAGATCGCCGAGTATGTAGAGCGCCGACGCCGACCGCGCCTCCTCCCCGACGAACCGCAGGAACCGGTCCGCGACGCCGGCGCGCGCGGGCGACAGATGCAGGTCGGAGATGAAAAGCGCCGGACCGCTCAGCCGACCACCTCGGCGCGCTCGATGATGACGTCCTCGACCGGAACGTCCTGGTGCATGCCGCGGCGGCCGGTCTTCACCGCCTTGATCCGATCCACAACGTCCTGCCCCTCGGTGACGTGGCCGAAGACGCAGTAGCCCCACCCCTGCGCGCTCGGCGCGGTGTGGTCGAGGAAGCCGTTGTCGTTCACGCTGATGAAGAATTGCGCGGTCGCGGAGTGCGGCTCGGACGTGCGCGCCATCGCGACGGTGTAGCGCGTGTTCTTGAGACCGTTCTGCGCCTCGTTCTTGATCGGCGGCTGCGTCGGCTTCTGCTTCATGCCGGGTTCGAAGCCCCCGCCCTGGATCATGAAGCCGTCGATCACGCGGTGAAAAAGCGTGTTCGAGTAGTGCCCGCTCGCGACGTAACCGAGGAAGTTCTTGACCGACTCGGGTGCGCGCGCTTCGTCGAGCTCGAGGGTGATGACGCCGAGGTTCGTGTGCAGCTTGACCATGGGAGCCCCCTTATTTCGCCGGCAGAACCGAGGCCGACTCGATGACGATCGGGTCGCGCGGAACGTCCTGGTGCTGGCCGGAGTTGCCCTTCGGCGATTTGGCGATCCGGTCGACGACGTCCATCCCCGCGACGACCTTGCCGAACACCGTGTAGCCGTAGCCCTGCGGCGACGGGTCCTTGTAGTTCAGGAAGTCGTTGTTCTTCGCGTTGATGAAGAACTGGGCGGTCGCCGAGTGCGGATCGGGCGTGCGCGCCATCGCGATCGTGCCGACGTCGTTCTTGAGCCCGTTCCCGGCCTCGTTCGGAACCGGCGCCCGGGTCGGCTTCTGGCGCATGTCCTTGTCGAAGCCGCCGCCCTGGATCATGAAGCCGTCGATGACGCGGTGGAAAGTGGTCCCGTTGTAGTGACCGTCCTTCACGTACTGGAGGAAGTTGGCGACGGTCTTGGGCGCCTTGTCGGGATACAGCTCGAGGACGATCACGCCGCGGTTGGTCTTGAGCTCGACCCGCGGGTCGGCGGCGAGCGCCGGGCACGCGGCGGCAAGGAGGGCGAGGGCGAACAGTAGTTTGCGCAAAGGTCGACTCCGGTAGTTGGGCGGAAGAATGAGAGTCTAGCGCGGCGCGCCGGCCGGGCCCGCGGGAGGATCGGCGGCGGGACGCTTCGGCGTCGCGACCGGAAGCTCGCGGGCGAGCGCCAGCTTCGCCCGCAGCGTGCGGTTGCCGGCGTCCAGGCCGAGCGCCTTCTCGTAGGCGCGCGCGGCGAGCCGGGCGTGGACGTCGCCGAGGTTCGCGTAGGCAACCGCGTACTCCGGATTGGCGCGGATCGCGCTCTCGAGCGCTTCGCGCGCCCGGTCGTACTCGCCCCGCGACGCGTAGATGACCGCGATGTTGTTGTACGGCTCGGCGAGCTCGGGGTGATCCTGGGTGAGCGCGAAGAACACCTCGAACGCCTCGTTCGTGCGGCCCTGCTCGGAGAGGATCACGCCTTTCAGGAACCGGCCGCGCTCGTCCCCCGGCTTGGCGACGAGATGGCGGTCGATCGCCGCGGCGGCGGCCGCGAGATCGCCCTCGCGCAGCGTCGCGCGCGCGGTCGCGAGGTCGTCGACCTGCGCCGCCGTCGGGTGCCACGCTCCGCTCAGGGCGAAGACGAGGAGGATCGGCGCGATGCGCATCGTGGGGTATACTCGTCGGCGATTCTAACAAGAAGAGTTACCCGCCAAGCCGCGCGCGACGGCGCTCCGGCGCAATCACCGCCCCCATCGATGCTCAAGATCTACAACACGTTGAGCCGTTCGAAGGAGGCGTTCGTCCCGATCGAGCCGGGTCGCGTGCGCATGTACGTGTGCGGGATGACCGTCTACGATTACTGCCACATCGGGCACGCGCGGGTGATGGTGGTGTTCGACGTGGTTCAGCGCTGGCTGCGCGCGATCGGCTTCCGGGTCACCTACGTCCGCAACATCACGGACATCGACGACAAGATCATCCGCCGCGCGGCCGAGAATGGCGAGTCGATCGGCGAGCTCACGGCGCGGTTCATCGGCTACATGGACGAGGACGCCGCGGCGCTCGGCGTGCAGAAGCCCGATCACGAACCGCGCGCGACCGAGTACATCCCGCAGATGCTCGCCATGATCGGTGAACTCGAGTCGAACGGGCTCGCGTACCGGGTCGCGAGCGGCGACGTGAACTACCCGGTGCGGAAGTTTCCCGGCTACGGCAAGCTCTCGGGAAAGTCGCTCGACGAGCTGCGCGCGGGCGAGCGCGTCGAAGTCGACCGGGAGAAGCAGGATCCGCTCGATTTCGTGCTCTGGAAGCACTCGGCGGGCGACGAGCCGGCGTGGCAATCCCCGTTCGGCGACGGCCGGCCGGGCTGGCACATCGAGTGCTCGGCGATGAGCACCACCCTGCTCGGACGCACGTTCGACATCCACGGCGGCGGGGAGGACCTGCAGTTCCCCCACCACGAGAACGAGATCGCGCAGTCCGAGGGCGCCCACGGCGGCAGGTTCGTCAACTGCTGGATGCACAACGGCTTCGTCCGGGTGGACGACGAGAAGATGTCGAAGTCGCTCGGCAACTTCTTCACCATCCGCGAGGTGCTCTCCAGGTACGACCCGGAGGTGGTGCGCTTCTTCATACTGCGCGCGCACTACCGCAGCCCGCTCAACTACTCGGACAAGCACCTCGACGAGGCGCGGAGCGGGCTCGCGCGGCTCTACACCGCGCTCAAGGGGGTGTCCGCCGCACCGGCGGGCGCGATCGACTGGGCCGACGCGCACGCCGCGCGCTTTCGCGCGGCGATGGACGACGACTTCAATACTCCCGAGGCGATCGCCGTGCTGTTCGAGCTCGCAAACGAGGTGAACCGGAGCGGCTCGGCTGCCGCGGCGGGCCTGCTCAGGCAGCTCGGCGGCGTGCTCGGGCTCCTCGGCCGCCCGGCCGATTCGTTCCTGCAGGGCGGCCTGGCGGGCGAGTGGACGGTCGATCGGATCGAGGCGGCGATCGCGGCGCGGAATGCGGCCCGGAAGGGGCGGGACTTCGCCGCGGCCGACCGGATACGGCAGGAACTGCTGGACGCCGGCATCGTCCTCGAGGATTCCGCGCAGGGTACGACCTGGCGGAAAGGCTGAAGCGTGCAGCGGGCGTCAGCCCGCTGCAGCCCGGTGCGGCTACTCGCGGAAGGCGAGATCCCGGCCGAGGATCGTCAGGCTGACGAAGCTCGAGCCGTTGTGATTGTTCGGGGAGAAAGTCAGGAGGTAGCCCCCGACGTCGTAGTTGGACACCGTGTCGAGCGCGGCGAGCAGCTTCTCCCGCGTCGGCTGCGGCCCGGCGCGGCGCAGACCCTCGACGAGCATCTTCGCCGCGATGTACGACTCCAGCGACGTGTAGGAGAACTCCTTCTTCCCGTACGCCGCTTCCATCGCGGCCTGGTATTCCTTGACCACCGGGACGGAGCGCTTGAGGTAGGAAGGAACGACCTGCGACATCGCGACGCCGAGCCCGTCGGCCCCGAGCGAGTTGGCGAGCGCGGTCGAGCCGGCGAACGAAGTGCTCACGAACTGCGCGCCGACGCCCTGCTTCTTCATCCCCTTGATGAAGTCGGAGGAGGTCTTGTAGAGCGTGGTCAGGATCACCACGTCGGGGCTCGACTTGCCGACCGCCGCGAGCTCCTTGGCGAAGTCGGTTTGCGTGCGCGTCACCGAAGCGATCGCCGCCGGCGCGAGGTTGCGCGACTTGAGCGCGCGGTCGACGGCGGCCGAAGTTCTCCTTGCCGACGGCGTCGTCGTAATGGAGCACCGCAAAGCGCTTGATGCCGAACGTCGTGAAGTGCTCGACGATCTTCTCCAGCTCGTCGGCGTAGCTCGCGCGGTGGTTGTAGACGTAGCGGTTGAACTTCCGCATCGGGTCCGCGCCGGTGAACGGCGCGACGAACGGGATCCGCGCCGCCTCGACGAGCGGCAGCGCCGGACGGCTGAGCGTTGCGCTGCCGTAGCCGTAGAGCGCGATCGGGTTGTTCTGCTCGAGCAGCTGTTTGGTGTTGGCTTCCGAGCGCTTGGTGTCGTTCGCGTCGTCGAGCGACACGAACTCGATCTTGCGCCCGTTCACGCCGCCGGCGTCGTTGACGCGCTTGAAGTAGGCGGCTGCGCCGTTGCGGATGTCGGTACCGAGGTCCTTGTTCGACCCCGAGAGCGGTGCCGATTGCCCGATGACGATGGCTCCGCCGGCGCCTTGGGCGAACGCGGCCGCCGGCGCGGCGAGGGCTGCCGCGGCGAGCACGGAGAGCAGTTTGCGGCGCTGGTTCATGGTTTGATTATCTCCCCGAGAAACGGCTGGTTCGGACCGCCGGAAGATGCGCCATCCGAGCCGGAGGCGCAAGAGGAAACTGCCCGGTAATCGGGACCTTAGGCCCGCGAGATGAACTACTTCACGAAGGCGACGCTGGCGCCGCGGCGGGCCACTTCCATGGCCGCTGGCGGCAGTCCCGCCCCGGCCCGTTCGGCCATGGCGGCGAACGCGGCCTCCAGCTCCCGGACCCGGGCGGCGGTGTCGAAGAGCGGACTCTCGTGCCGAGCGACCGCGAGCCGGGCGCGAACCTCGGCCAGCGCGCCGGGATCGGTTGCGAGACGCGTTGCCCGTTCGAGATCAGTCGTCGAGGCCGGCCGCGATCAGCTCGTGGAGCCCGAGCGCAGCGCGAGATGCACTTCGCGTGGGACCGGCGTCGCAAACACGATTCGGTGGGGATCTACGCCACGCAGGGCGGCTTCCCGCCGCAGGTACGCAACAGACACCGTCAGGTGGAGAAGAACTCCCGAACCTTCTCCATCCAGGATTTCGAGCGGGGGCTGTGGCGGTCGGCGTGCTTCTGGTTGATGGCCTCGAACTCGCGCAGGAGCTCCCGCTGGCGGTCCGTGAGGTTGATCGGGGTCTCGATGACGACGTGGCAGTAGAGGTCGCCGTGCGCCGCGCTGCGGACGCCCTTGATGCCCTTGCCGCGCAGGCGGAAGGTCTTGCCGCTCTGGGTCTCCGGCGGGACCTTGATGGTCGCGGCGCCGTCGAGCGTGGGAATCTCGATCTCGCCGCCAAGGGCTGCTGTGGCGAAGCCGACCGGCATCTCGCAGTGCAGGTCGTCGTGGTCGCGCTGAAAGATCGCGTGCTGCTTGAGGTGGAGCTGGACGTAGAGGTCTCCCGGTGGGCCGCCGTTCACGCCGGGTTCCCCCTCGGCGCCTAGCCGGATCCGGTCACCCGCGTCGACCCCCGCCGGGATCTTCACCGCGAGCGTCTTGTGCGTCTTCACCCGGCCGGCCCCGCTGCAGGCGTTGCACGGATCGGGGATCACCCGGCCGGTGCCGTGGCAGCGGGGGCAGGTCTGCTGGATCGAGAAGAAGCCCTGCTGCATGCGCACCTGGCCCTGGCCGCCGCAGGTCGCGCACGTCTGCGGCTTGGTCCCCGGCTTGGCGCCGCTGCCCTGGCAGGTCGAGCACGCCTCCTGGGTCGGGATCCGGATCTTGGTCTCGGTTCCGTGCGCGGCCTGCTCGAGCGTGATTTCCAGGTTGTAGCGCAGGTCCGCGCCGCGGTAGACCGACGTGCGCGAGCGTCCCTGGCCGAAGATGTCGCTGAAGATGTCGCCGAACGCCTCGGCGAAACCGCCGAAGCCGGCGGCGCCCGCGCCCGCGACGGACGGGTCCACGCCGGCATGGCCGAACCGGTCGTAGGCGGCGCGCTTCTGCCCGTCGCAGAGCACCTCGTAGGCCTCCTTCGCCTCCTTGAAGTGCTCCTCGGCCTTGGGGTTGTCCGGATTGCGGTCGGGATGCCACTTCATCGCGAGCTTCCGGTAGGCCTTCTTGACGGCCTCCTCGTCCGCGTCGCGATTGACGCCGAGCACCTCGTAGTAGTCCCGCTTAGCCACTCTGCCCACCCCGCCCTGAATGCAACACGGCCGCGTCAAGCGGCGCGCTCTTTGGCGCCGCTTCAACGCGGCCAGATATTCCGTCACCGTGGGACGACGCCCCACGCTGGAGTCACCACGGTGACGGCATATCACTTCTTGTCTTTGACCTCCGTGAACTCCGCGTCCACGACGTTCTCGTCGGCCTTCTTGCCTTCGGCCCCGGCCTGCGCGCCCGGCTGGGCGCCCGCCTGCGACGCGCCCGCGGCGCCTTGCGCTTCGGCGTACATGCGCTCGCCGAGCTTCTGCGCCACCTTCGCGAGCGCTTCGGTCTTCGCCTCGATCCGCGCCTTGTCGTCGCCCTTGATCGCTTCCTCGAGCTCCTTCGCCGCGGCCTCGATCTTCGACTTCTCGTCGGCGCCGACCTTGTCGCCGAGCTCGGCAAGCGACTTCTTCACCTGGTGTATCAGGCTGTCGGCCTGGTTCCGCGCGTTCACCAGCGCGAGCTTCTCCTTGTCCTCGGCGGCGTGCGCCTCGGCGTCCTTCACCATCCGCCGGATCTCGTCCTCGGACAAGCCGGAGTTCGCCTTGATCGTGATCTTGTTTTCCTTGCCGGTCGCCTTGTCCTTCGCCGAGACGTGCAGGATGCCGTTCGCGTCGATGTCGAAGGTCACCTCGATCTGCGGCAGCCCGCGCGGCGCCGGCGGAATGCCCTCGAGGTTGAACTGGCCGAGGCTCTTGTTGCCGCTCGCCATGTCGCGCTCGCCCTGCAGGACGTGGATCGTCACCGCGGACTGGTTGTCGTCGGCGGTCGAGAACACCTGCTGCGCCTTGGTCGGGATGGTGGTGTTCTTCTGGATGAGCTTGGTCATCACGCCGCCGAGCGTCTCGATGCCGAGCGAGAGCGGCGTGACGTCGAGCAGCAGGACGTCCTTCACCTCGCCCTGGAGCACGCCGGCCTGGACCGCCGCGCCGATCGCGACCGCCTCGTCGGGGTTCACGTCCTTGCGCGGCTCGCGCCCGAAGAACTCCTTCACCTTCTCCTGATCCTTCGGCATGCGCGTCTGGCCGCCGACCAGGATCACGTCGTCGATCTCGGCCGTCTTGACGCCGGAGTCCTTGATCGCGATCTCGCACGGCCTGATCGTCTTCTCGATCAGGTCGTCGACCAGGCTCTCGAACTTGGCGCGCGTGATCTTCATCGTCAGGTGCTTCGGCCCCGACGCGTCGGCGGTGATGTAGGGCAGGTTGATCTCGGTCTGCTGCGTCGAGGAGAGCTCGATCTTCGCCTTCTCGGCCGATTCCTTGAGCCGCTGCAGCGCGAGCACGTCCTTCGACAGGTCGACGCCCTGGTCCTTCTTGAACTCGGCGATGATGTAGTCGATCAGGCGCTGGTCGAAGTCCTCGCCGCCGAGGAAGGTGTCGCCGTTGGTGGCGAGCACCTCGAACTGCTTCTCGCCCTCGACGTCGGCGATCTCGATGATCGAGATGTCGAACGTGCCGCCGCCGAGGTCGTACACGGCGATCTTCATGTCCTTGCGGCCGGCCTTGTCGAGGCCGAACGCGAGCGCGGCGGCGGTCGGCTCGTTGATGATCCGCTTCACTTC
Source organism: uncultured beta proteobacterium (assembly GCA_963827555.1). Lineage (GTDB taxonomy): Bacteria > Pseudomonadota > Gammaproteobacteria > Burkholderiales > SG8-39 > DATEDA01. The sequence goes on along the minus strand of CAWHBL010000006.1, from coordinate 32,467 downwards.
GAGGCCGGCGATGCGCCCGGCGTCCTTGGTCGCCTGCCGCTGCGAGTCGTTGAAGTAGGCCGGGACGGTGATGACCGCCTCGGTCACTTCCTCGCCGAGGTAGTCCTCGGCGGTCTTCTTCATCTTGCGCAGGATCTGCGCCGAGATCTCCTGCGGCGCGATCTTCTTGCCGCGGATCTCGACCCACGCGTCGCCGTTGTCGGCCTTGACGATCTTGTAGGGCATCAGGCCGATGTCCTTCTGGACCTCCTTCTCCTCGAACTTGCGGCCGATGAGCCGCTTCACCGCGTAGACGGTGTTCCTCGGATTGGTCACGGCCTGGCGCTTGGCCGGCGCGCCGACCAGCACCTCGCCGTCCTCCATGTACGCGACGATCGAGGGCGTGGTCCGCGAGCCCTCGGCGTTCTCGATGACCTTGGGCTTGCCGCCTTCCATGACGGCGACGCACGAGTTGGTCGTGCCGAGGTCGATGCCGATGATCTTTGCCATGACTGTTGTCCTTGTCGGTCCTGGGTTCTGCCTTGCCTTACCGTGAAGTGGGGCTATTCGGGCGCCGAATCAAGCATCTCTCGGCTTGGCGACCGTCACCAGCGCCGGCCGCAGCACCCGGTCGTGCAGGAGGTAGCCCTTCTGCAGCACGTTGATCACCGTGTTCGGCTCCTTGTCCGAGGGGAGCATGCTGATCGCCTGGTGCTGGTGCGGGTCGAACTTCTGGCCCGCCGGGTCGATCGCGCGGATCGACTGCCGCTCGAGCACCGACTCGAGCTGGCGGAGCGTGAGCTCGACCCCGCTGCGGAGGCTCTCGGGGGTCGCGTTCTCGGCCGCGAGCGCCGCCTCGAGGCTGTCCTTCACCGCGAGGAGGTCGGCGGCGAACTTCTCGATGCCGTACTTGTGCGCCTTGGCGACGTCGTCCGACGCCCGCTTCCGGATGTTCTCGGCCTCGGCCTTCGCGCGGAGCCACGCGTCGTGGTGCTCGGCGGCCTTCAGCTCGGCTTCGCGGAGCAGCTCCTCGAGGCTCGGCATCGTTTCCGGTCCGGCGACGGGCTCGTTCGCAGCGCGTGGTTCGCCGTCGGGGGAGGTGAGGTCGGGCTGGTCCGGTTTCATGGGCGTCTTCCGTAGCGGCGGAAGGGTTATTGGGGCGCGGGTAACGAATTCAAGGGCCTGCCGAAATCAACGCGAATCAACGACCTAGGGTACGGATTGCGCCGCAAGCCCGGCGTGCGGCTCTAGGTCGGCTGCGCCTTCGGCAGCAGCAGCGCCGCCGCCGCCCAGCTGATCAGCGAGTAGACGATCGAGCCCCAGAACGCCGACCAGAACCCCCCGACCTGGAAGCCCTCCAGCAGGGAGCCCACGGCCCAGAAGAGGAGGGCGTTGATCACCAGAATGAAAGCGCCGAGGGTCAGGATCGTCACCGGTAGCGTGAGCAGAATCAGGATCGGCCGGATGATCGCGTTGACCAGCCCGAGCAGGAGCGCCACGACGAGCGCAGTGACGAAGTCCTTCAGCCGGATCGAGCTCACGATGTAGGGCAGCACGAAGAGCGCCGCGGCGTTGATGATCCAGTGCACGATCAATCGCATCCGGCCGCTCCCTATGGGGTTGTCCCGAGTCGCTGCGTCCGCGCAACGCCTCCTGCCGCTGGCGCCATCGCCTGTTTCGCCGATCCAGCTGCCGAGGCCGTCGCGGACGATCGCCACGAGCGCTTCGATCCACCCCGGGCGGTCGTTGAGGCACGGCAGCAACCGGAGCTCGCCGCCGCCTGCGGCCGCAGCGCGAAAGGCGGCACGGCCCTCGATCCCGATCTCTTCGAGCGTCTCCAGGCAGTCGGCGACGAAGCCGGGGCAGACCACGTCCACGCGGCGACCCTGCCGCGCGAGCGTATCCAGCACGGTCGCCGTGTAGGGTTGGAGCCACTCCGCCCGCCCGAACCGCGACTGGAAGGCCGCGTGCCACGACCCGTCGCGGGAGCTCGAGCTCCGCTGCGAGGAGACGGGCGGTCTCCTGGCACTCCCGGTGATAGGGATCGCCCCGATCGACCGTGCGCTTCGGCAGCCCATGGAAGCTCATCACCAGCGTCTCGGGCCGGCCGTTCGCGCGCCAGTAGTCGCGGACGAGGTCGCCGAGCGCGCGGATGTAGGCCGGGTGGTCGTGGAAGTGCTGCACGACGCGCAGCTCCGGCGCGCTTCCCGTCCGGGCCAGCGTCGCCGACACGCAGTCGAGCGCCGATCCCGTCGTGCTCCCCGCGTACTGGGGATAGAGCGGCAGCACGAGCAGGCGCTCGCAGCCGGCGCGCCTCATCCCGTCGAGCACCTCCGCGATCGACGGTTCGCCGTAGCGCATCGCAAACTCGACCATGAGGGGCGCGCGCAGGCGCTCGCCGAGCAGTCCCTTGAGCAGCTTCGCCTGGCGTTGGGTGTAGAGAGCGAGCGGCGAGCCGTCGGGCGTCCAGATCGCCGCATAGCGAGCCGCCGATCGCTTGGGGCGCGTGGTGAGCACGAGACCGTAGAGGATGGGATACCAGATCGCCCGCGGGAGCTCGACCACGCGGGGGTCGGACAGAAATTCGCGGAGATAGCGTCTGACCGCGCCCGTGGTGGGCGCTTCGGGCGTGCCGAGGTTGACGAGCAGAATGCCGGTGCCCGCGGTCGTGCCGGGCCGGTGCGCGGACGCGGGCAGGGAAGGCATCTCGGGCGCTTGCCGGCTCCCGGCGCGAGCCGCTAGTGATGCGACAGCGCGCTCGAGAGCAGTTTCGCGGTGATGTCGACGATCGGGATCACGCGCTCGTAGGCCATGCGCGTCGGCCCGATCACGCCGACCGTCCCGACGACCTGGCCGTCGACCTCGTACGGCGCGGCGACGACGCTGCACTCGTCGAGCGGCGCGATGCCCGACTCGCCGCCGATGTAGATCTGCACGCCGTGGGCGCGCTGGCTCACCTCGAGCAGCTGCATGAGGAGGGTCTTGTGCTCGAAGAGCTCGAACAGCTCCCGGAGGCGCCGCATGTTGGACGCGAGGTCGACGGACTCCAGCAGGTTGCGCTCGCCGGAGATCACGTAGCTCTCGGCGCTCTCGGTCAGCGCCTGGTCGCTCGCCTCGAGCGCGAGCTGCATCAGGCCGGTCATGTCTTCGCGCAGCTGCTTGAGCTCGTCGTGGATCCGGCGCCGGATGTCGTCGAAGGTGAGCCCGGCGTAGTGCTGGTTGAGGAAGTTCCCCGCCATCGTCAGCTCGGCCGGCGTGAACGCCTTGTCGGTGAGGAGGATGCGGTTCTGCACGTCCCCCTCGGGCGTCACGATGATCAGCAGCACCCGCTTCTCGGAGAGCGACAGGAACTCGATGTGCCGGAACGCCGGGCTGCGGCGGCGCGGCGCCATCACCACCCCGGCGAAGCGCGTGAGCTCGGACAGGAGCTGCGACGCCTGGCTGATCGCCCGCTGCGGATGATCGGGATGGAGGTTGCCTTCGAGCTGCCCGAGGTCCGACTGGTCGAGCGGCTTGATCGTCAGCAGCGAGTCGACGAAGACGCGGTAGCCGCGGGACGTGGGCACCCGGCCGGCCGAGGTGTGCGGGCTCGCGATGAAGCCCATCTCCTCCAGGTCGGCCATCACGTTGCGCACGGTCGCCGGGCTCAGGTCGAGCCCGGAGTACTTCGAGAGCGCGCGCGAGCCGACCGGCTCGCCCTCGGCGATGTAGCGCTCGATGAGCGTCTTGAGGAGGAGCTGCGCGCGCTGGTCCATGACGAGGGGCATTCTAGCAACACCGGCGGGCGCTTGAGCGCCGCCCGCGCGAGTCATGATGTAATGGTGGCCGTGCCTTCGACCTTCAAGCCCGCCGCCTTCAAGACCGTCGCGCTGATCGGCCGCTACAAGAGCCGCGACGTCGCGGCGCCGCTCCGCAGCCTGGGGGCGTTCCTCGTCGCGCGCGGGTGCACGGTGCTGCTCGAAACCGAGACGGCGGCGGAGGCGGGCGTCGAGGAGTTTCCGCTGGCCGACTACGCCGGGATCGGCGCGCGCGCCGACCTCGCGGTCGTGCTCGGCGGCGACGGCACGATGCTGTCCGCCGCGCGGGCGCTCGCGGCGGCGGGGGTGCCGCTCGTCGGCGTCAACCAGGGCCGGCTCGGCTTCATGACCGACATCGCGCTCGGCGAGATGAACGAGACGCTGGGCAGCATCCTGGACGGCCGCTATTCGATCGAGACGCGGACGATGCTCGCCACCGAGGTCGTGCGCGTGGGCGAGCGGATCTTCGCGACCAGCGCCTTGAACGACGTCGTGGTGAACAAGGGCGCCAGCGGACGGCTGATCGAGCTCGTGGTGCGGGTCGACGGCCAGTTCGTCTACGACCTGCGGTCCGACGGTCTGATCGTGGCGACGCCCACCGGCTCGACGGCCTATGCGCTGTCGGCGAACGGGCCGATCATCCAGCCGACGGTGCCGGCGCTCGCGCTGGTGCCGATCTCGCCGCACACGCTCTCCAATCGCCCGATCGCGGTGAGCGACTCGTGCGTGGTGGAGATCACGCTCAAGCACGGCGCCGATGCCCGGCTCCAGTGCGACGGGCTGGCGCAGATCGATCTCGTCGAGGGCGACTGCGTCACCGCGCGCCGCGCGCCGCACGCGCTCAAGCTCGTGCACCCCGCGGGCTACCACTATTACAACATGCTGCGCGAGAAGCTCCACTGGACCGAGAGCGCGCTGTAGCACACGGCAACGTGCTCGTCGCCCTCGCGATCAGGGATTTCGCCATCGTCGACCGGCTCGACCTCGAGTTCGAGGCCGGCTTCACCGCGCTCACCGGCGAGACCGGCGCCGGGAAGTCGATCCTGATCGACGCGCTCGCGCTTGCGCTCGGCGAGCGCGCCGACCCCGCCGTGGTCCGCGCCGGTGCCGAGCGCGCCGAGGTGACCGCCGAGTTCGCGATCGAGCGGCTCGCCGGCGTGCAGCAGTGGCTCGCGGACGCCGCGCTCGAGGGCGACCCCGGCCGGCTGCTGCTCCGCCGGGTCGTGGAGCGGGGCGGCCGCTCGCGCGCGTTCGTGAACGGCACCGCCGCCACCGTGCAGCAGCTCGCCGACGTGAGCGAGTGGCTGATCGACATCCACGGCCAGCACGCGCACCAGTCGCTCACGAAGCCGGCCGCGCAGCGTGCGCTGCTCGACGCCCACGCCGGCCTCGCGTCGCTCGCGCGCGACGTCGCGCTCGCGTTCCGGGAATGGCAACGGCTGGCCCGGTCGCGCGCCGATCAGGAGACGAACGCCGCCGCGCGCACGGCGGAGCGGGACGGCATCGCCTGGCAGGTCGACGAGCTGAAGAAGCTCGGCCTGAAATCCGGCGAATGGGACGGCGTGCAGGCCGAGCAGACCCGGCTGGCGCACGCCGCGAGCCTGATCGAGGGGGCGCAGTCCGCGCTCGAGACGTTGTCGGAATCCGACGGGTCGGTCGCGAGCGCGCTCGGCGCGGCGGCGGCGAGGCTGCGCGCCCTCAGGGGCTACGACGCCGCGCTGAACGAGCCGCTCGAGCTGCTCGAAGGCGCGGCGGCGCAGCTTGACGAGGCGGCCCACGCGTTGCGTCGTTATGCCGACCGCGTCGAGCTCGACCCGCAGCGGCTGGCGGAAGTCGAGCGGCGGGTGGACGCCATCCATTCGACCGCGCGCAAGTTCAAGGTCAGCCCGGAGACGCTGATCGAGCTCGCCGAGCGGCTCGGCGCGCGGCTCGCCGAGCTCGAGGTCGCCGCCGACGTCGAGGCCCTGCGCGCGCAGGAAGAGGCGGCTGGGGCGCGCTACACCCAGCTCGCGGGCAAGCTCTCGGCGTCGCGCAAGGACGCGGCCGCGAAGCTCGCGCGCCAGGTCACGGCGGCGATGAAGGAGCTCGCGATGGCCGGCGGCCGGATGGAGATCGCGCTCCGTCCGGTCGAGGGCGGCGCGGCGGGCGGCAACGAGACGGTCGAGTTCCTGGTGGCCGCCAACCCGGGCTCGCCGCCGCAGCCGCTGGCGAAGGTCGCCTCCGGCGGGGAGCTCTCGCGCATCGGCCTGGCGGTCCAGGTCATCACCGCGAAGAGCGCGGCGGTGCCGACGCTGATCTTCGACGAGGTCGACGCGGGGATCGGCGGTGCCGTGGCCGAGGTCGTGGGCCGTAAGCTGCGGACCCTCGGCGCGGAGCGGCAGGTGCTCTGCGTCACCCACCTGCCCCAGGTTGCGGCGCAGGCCGCGCGGCAGTGGTCGGTGGCGAAGATGACGGTGAGCGGCGCGACCCGGAGCCGCGTCGTCGCACTCGACGACAAGGCGCGGATCGAGGAGATCGCCCGCATGCTGGGCGGGGTGGAGATCACCGCGACCACCCGCCGGCACGCGCAAGAGATGCTCGGCGCGGCCGCGCGCGGCGGGTGAAGGCGTGAAGGTTTGGCGCGGGAGCGGCCGGTCGGCTAGAATGCCAACCCTTCAGGCGCGTAGCTCAGCTGGTTAGAGCACTACCTTGACATGGTAGGGGTCGTTGGTTCGAGTCCAATCGCGCCTACCAGCTTGCCGGAGTGGAAAAAAGTGCGGCCCGCCCGCATTTTTTTTCGGCTGGACCGCGCGCGGCGCAAGCACCCTTGCCGCGCGCTGAAACCGCTCTCGCAGGTTCCGCCCCGGTACGTCCACGGGCCCCGGACCGGAGAATGAACGCATGGTGAACATCCGTCTCCCCGACGGCTCGAGCAGGCCCTTCCCGGGGCCGGTCACGGTCGCCGAGATCGCGCAGTCGATCGGCGCGGGGCTCGCGCGCGCCGCGCTCGCGGGGCGCGTCGACGGCAAGCTCGTCGACACCTCCTTCCGCGTCGAGCGCGACGCGGACGTCGCGATCGTCACCGACAAGGACAAGGACGGGCTCGAGATCATCCGCCACTCGACGGCGCACCTGCTCGCCTACGCGGTCAAGGAGCTCTTCCCGGACGCGCAGGTGACGATCGGTCCGGTGATCGAGAACGGCTTCTACTACGACTTCTCGTTCAAACGGCCGTTCACGCCCGAGGACCTCGCCGCGATCGAGAAGAAGATGGCCGAGCTCGCGAAGCGGGACATCCCGGTCACGCGCGAGGTGTGGGCGCGCGACAAGGCGGTCGAGTTCTTCAAGTCGATCGGCGAGCACTACAAGGCCGAGATCATCGCGTCGATCCCCGACGGCGAGGAGATCGGCCTCTACCGCGAGGGCGACTTCGTCGATCTCTGCCGCGGCCCGCACGTTCCGTCCACCGGCAAGCTGAAGGTGTTCAAGCTGATGAAGGTCGCCGGCGCCTACTGGCGGGGCGACTCGAAGAACGAGATGCTCCAGCGCATCTACGGCACCGCGTGGGCGAAGAAGGAGGACCAGGACGCCCACCTGCAGATGCTCGAGGAGGCCGAGAAGCGCGACCACCGCCGCCTCGGCACGCAGCTCGACCTCTTCCACATCCAGGAAGAGGCCCCGGGAATGGTCTTCTGGCATCCGAAGGGCTGGGCCATCTGGCAAGCGGTCGAGCAGTACCTGCGCGGCGTGTATCGCGACAACGGCTATCGCGAGGTGCGCGGCCCGCAGATCCTCGACCGGCGCATCTGGGAGAAGACCGGGCACTGGGACAACTACCGCGAGAACATGTTCACCACGGCCTCCGAGAACCGCGACTACGCGGTGAAGCCGATGAACTGCCCCGGCCACATCCAGATCTACAACAAGGGCCTGCGCAGCTACCGCGACCTGCCGTACCGCCTGGGCGAGTTCGGCGCGTGCCACCGCAACGAACCGTCCGGCGCGCTGCACGGGCTGATGCGCGTCCGCGGCTTCACCCAGGACGACGGCCACATCTTCTGCACCGAGGACCAGGTGCTCGAGGAATGCGTGCGGTACACGGCGCTGTTGCAGCGGGTCTACGCGGATTTCGGCTTCCGGGACATCATCTACAAGGTGGCGACACGTCCCGCCAAGCGGATCGGCGACGACGCCGCCTGGGACAAGGCCGAGCGCGCCCTGATCGAGTCGCTCGAGCGCGCCGGCGTGGCATTCGAGACCTCGCCCGGCGAGGGCGCGTTCTACGGGCCCAAGATCGAGTACTCGCTCAAGGACGCCATCGGTCGCGTCTGGCAGTGCGGCACCATGCAGGTCGATTTCTTCATGCCGGAGCGCCTCGGCGCCGAGTACGTCGCCGAGGACAACGCGCGGCGGATCCCGGTCATGCTCCACCGGGCGATCGTCGGATCGATGGAGCGCTTCATCGGCATCCTGCTCGAGCACTATTCGGGTGCGATGCCGCTATGGCTGGCGCCGGTCCAGCTGGTCGTCCTGAACATTTCCGAGCATCAGGCGGAGTACGCGGCGAAGGTCGCCGCGGACCTGAAGGCGGCCGGCTTCCGCGTCGAAGCGGACTTGAGGAACGAAAAAATTACCTATAAAATCCGGGAACATAGCTTGCAGAAGCTCCCGTACCAGCTGATCGTCGGCGACAAGGAGCGGTCGGCAGGCAAGGTGGCCGTGCGCACCCGTGGCGGTGAAGACCTGGGGCAGATGGATCTGCCGGTTTTCATCGAACGCCTCCGGCTGGAGGTCGTCCCGGGCAGCGCGGCCTAATTTTTCACAATCGCAGGAGGTATCACATCGCACAGGAAAGCAGGGCGCAGCGGTTGAACGGCGAGATCAATGCGCCGGAGGTGCGGCTGGTCGGCGAGAACGGTGACCAGCTGGGGATCGTGCCGGTACGCGACGCATTGCGGATGGCCGAGGAGCGGGACGTCGATCTGGTGGAGATCGCGCCGACCGCGGTCCCGCCGGTGTGCAAGCTCATGGACTACGGGAAGTTCAAGTACCGTGAGCAGAAGAAGGCGCACGAAGCGAAGCTCAAGCAGAAGCAGATCCACCTCAAGGAGATCAAGTTCCGCCCCGGCACCGACGAGGGCGACTACCAGATCAAGCTGCGCAACCTGATCCGGTTCCTCGAGGAAGGCGACAAGGCCAAGGTCACGCTGCGGTTCCGCGGCCGCGAGATGGCGCACCAGGAGTTCGGGGTGCGGCTGCTCGAGCGGGTGAGGAACGATCTCGAGCCGTTCGCGGTGGTGGAGCAGTTCCCGAAGCTCGAGGGCCGGCAGATGATCATGGTCCTCGGGCCGCGCAAGGGCGGGAAGAAGAAGGACGAGAAGAAGGAAGAGAAGAAAGACGAAAAGAAGGCCGCACCGGCGCCCGCCAAGAGCGCGACGCCGAGCACCTCGCAGTAAGGTTGCATCAGCCGCGCTCCGGCGCGGGACGAAAACAAGCAGTGCCGCGGTCGTGAAGCGCTCCGCCCGGAGCCACCCGGCATCGCATCGGACGAAAGGTCAGTCATGCCCAAGCTCAAGACGAAAAAGAGCGCCGCGAAGCGTTTCCGCATCCGTGCGGGCGGCAAGATCAAGCGCTCGCGCGCCTTCCTGCGCCACATCCTCACCAAGAAGCCCACCAAGCGGAAGCGTCATCTCCGCGGGATCACCGGGGTGTCCGCGTCGGACGCGCGCTCGGTGCGCGTGATGCTGCCCTACGACTGAGCCGGGAGGACAGCCCATGCCACGAGTCAAACGCGGCGTCACCGCGCACGCCAAGCACAAGAAGGTCATCGCCAAGGCCAAGGGCTTCCGCGGCCGGCGGGGGAACGTCTTCCGCGTCGCCAAGCAGGCGGTGATGAAGGCGGGGCAGTACGCCTACCGCGATCGCCGGGTCCGCAAGCGCGAGTACCGGGCGCTGTGGATCGCGCGCATCAACGCCGCCGCGCGCCAGTGCGGGATGAGCTACAGCGCGTTCATGAACGGCCTGAAGAAGGCGTCGATCGAGATCGACCGCAAGGTGCTCGCCGATATCGCGGTCGCCGACAAGGTGGCGTTCGCGAAGCTCGCCGAACAGGCGAAAGCGAAGCAGCCCGCGGCCTGATCCCGGCCGCGGGCTCGTGAGCCGCGAGCCCGCGCCGCGGGCGCGCCGCCTCCCTCCACGATGAAGGACGTCGACGCAATCGTCGCCGAAGCGGCGGCGCAGTTCGCCGCGATCCGCGACCTGCCGCAGCTCGAGAACGCCAAGGCGCGCTATCTCGGGAAGCAGGGCGTCCTAACCGATTTCCTGAAGGGGCTGGGGAAGCTTCCGCCCGAGGAAAAGCGCGACCGCGGCAGCCGGATCAACGCCGCCAAAGACGAGATCGAGCGGCTGCTCGAGCAGCGTCGCGCGGCGATCGGGCGGGCGAAGCTCGACGAGCGGCTCGCCGAAGAAGCGCTCGACGTCACGCTGCCGGGCCGCGCCCGTGGGCGCGGGGGCATCCATCCGATCAGCCGGACGTGGCAGCGGATCGAGGCGATCTTCGGCTCGATCGGCTTCGATGTCGCCGACGGGCCCGAGATCGAGACCGACTGGTACAACTTCACCGCGCTCAACAACCCGGAGAACCATCCGGCGCGCTCGATGCAGGACACGTTCTACGTCGAGGACCGGGACAGCTCCGGGCTGCAGCTCCTGCTGCGCACGCACACGAGCCCGATGCAGGTGCGCTATGCGCGCATCCACAAGCCGCCGATCAAGGTGATCGCGCCCGGGCGCACCTATCGCGTCGACAGCGATGCGACCCACTCGCCCATGTTCCACCAGGTCGAGGGGCTGTGGATCGACGAGGGGATCAGCTTCGCCGACCTCAAGGGCGTGTACACGGATTTCCTGCGCCGGTTCTTCGAGACCGACGACCTGCAGGTGCGCTTCCGGCCGTCGTACTTCCCGTTCACCGAGCCTTCGGCCGAGATCGACATGGCGTTCCGGGACGGCCGCTGGCTCGAGATCTCGGGCGCCGGGCAGGTGCACCCGAGCGTAGTGCGCAACTTCGGCCTCGACCCGGAGCGGTACATCGGGTTCGCGTTCGGCTCCGGGCTCGAGCGCCTGACGATGCTCCGCTACGGCATCAACGACCTGCGGCTCTTCTTCGACGGCGACCTGCGCTTCCTGCGGCAGTTCGCCTGACCCGGTCATGCAGTTTCCCGAGAGCTGGCTGCGCACGATGGTCGATCCGGCGTTGACCACGGAGTCGCTCGCGCACCTGCTGACGATGTCGGGACTCGAGGTCGAGGCGATCGATCCGGTCGCGCCGGCGTTCTCCGGGGTGGTGGTCGGGCAGGTGCTCGAGGTCGCACCGCACCCGAACGCCGACAAGCTGACGGTGTGCAAGGTGGACGCGGGGCAGGGGAGTCCGCTCGCGATCGTGTGCGGCGCGCCGAACGTCGCGGCGGGGATGAAGGCGCCATGCGCGCTCGTCGGTGCGGCGCTGCCCGGGATCGCGATCAAGCAGGCGGCGGTGCGCGGGGTCGAGTCGAACGGCATGCTGTGCTCGCCGCGGGAGCTCGGGCTTTCGGACGATCATTCGGGGCTGCTCGCGCTGCCGGCCGACGCGCCGATCGGCCGCGACGTGCGCGAGGTGCTCGGGCTCGAGGACCGGGTCCTCACCATCAAGCTGACGCCGAACCGCGCCGATTGCCTCTCGGTGCTCGGCGTCGCCCGGGAGGTCGCCGCGCTGACCCGGACGAAGCTCGCGCCGCCGGAGGCGCCGCGGGTACCCGAGCGGAACGACGCGACGTTCCCGGTGAAGATCTCGGATCCGTCGGGGTGCGGACGCTTTGCCGGGCGCGTGATCCGCAACGTGAACGCCGCTGCGCCGACCCCGGAATGGATGAAGCGCCGCCTGGAGCGTGCGGGCCAGCGCTCGATTTCGGCGCTGGTCGACGTCACGAACTACGTGATGCTCGAGATGGGCCGTCCGCTGCACGTCTACGACCTCGACAAGCTGCGGGGCGGCATCGACGTCCGGTTCGGCCGCGGCGGCGAGACCGTGAAGCTTCTCAACGAGCAGACCGTCGAGGTCTACCCGGACGTGCTCGCGATCACCGATGCGAGCGGCCCGATCGGGCTCGCCGGCATCATGGGCGGTGACAGCACCAAGGCGGATCTCGAGACGCGGCACGTCTTCCTCGAATCGGCGTTCTTCTTCCCGGCGGCGATCGCGGGCCGCGCGCGGCGCTACAACTTCGCGAGCGACGCCTCCCACCGGTTCGAGCGCGGGGTCGACTTCGACAACGAGGTGCAGGGAATCGAGCGCGCGAGCGCGCTCATCCTCGAGATCTGCGGCGGCGAGCCCGGGCCTACGGTCGACACCGTCGCGAAGCTGCCCGAGCGCAAGCCGGTTCGGATGCGAGTCGCGCGCGCCCAGAAGATCATCGGCGTCGCGGTCCCGGCCGACGAGATGGCCGACATCTTCGCCCGGCTCGGCCTCGCGGCGACCCGGTCGGGGCGCGGCCCCGACGAAGCGTTCGTCGTGACGCCGCCGTCGTACCGCTTCGACATCGAGATCGAGGAGGACCTGATCGAGGAGGTCGCGCGTATCCACGGCTTCGATCGCATCCCGGCGCACCCGCCAGTCGTGCCGGCGGTCATGCACGCGCGCGCCGAGGAACGGCGGTCGCTGCACGACCTCCGCGCGCAGCTCGCCGCCGCGGACTACCAGGAGGTCGTCAACTTCAGCTTCGTCGACGAGGCCTGGGAGCGGGATTTCGCCGGCAACGCGAGCCCGATCCGCCTCCTGAACCCGATCGCGAGCCAGCTCGCCGTGATGCGTTCGACGATGGTCGGCAGCCTCGTCGCGAACGTCCGCTACAACCTCAACCGCAAGCTCTCCCGCGTGCGGGTCTTCGAGATCGGACGGGTGTTCGCCCGGGATCCGGCGCTGAAGGACGGCGATCTCGACGTTGCCGGCATCCGCCAGCCGATGCACGTCGGCGCGATTGCGTACGGCCCCGCGTTCGAGGAGCAGTGGGGCGTCCGGCCCGCCCGCGCGGTGGATTTCTTCGATCTCAAGGGGGACGTCGAAGCGCTGGTTGCGCCGCGGGAAGCGCGGTTCGTGAAGGCCGCTCACCCCGCGCTGCATCCGGGGCGGTCCGCTCGGATCGAGCTGGACGGGGCCGCTGTCGGCTGGATCGGGGAATTGCACCCGGAGTGGCAGCAGAAGTACGAGCTTCCGGGCCCCGCGGTGGTGTTCGAGCTCGCCTGCGACCCGCTTCTGGCGGTTCCGCTGCCTCGCTACACCGAAGTGTCAAAGTTCCCGGCAGTCATCCGCGACCTGGCCGTAGTGGTGGCGGAAGGGGTCCCGGCGGATGCCCTGCTGGAGGCTCTGAGGAACGCCCGCCCGGGACTGGTGCAGGAGGTCCGGATCTTCGACCTCTACCGCGGGGAAAGTGTGGGAAAAGGCAGAAAAAGCCTTGCGTTTCGGGTAGTTATGCAAGATACTGCCACGGACACTAACAGACGCCGAAGTCGACGCCGCCATGGCGCAACTGGCACAAATCCTCAAAGACCGGTTCGGCGCAGAACGACGTTAGGGAGACCGAATGACCCTCACCAAGGCCGAGCTGGCCGACATGCTGTTCGAGAAGGTCGGCCTCAACAAGCGCGAGGCCAAGGACATGGTCGAGGCGTTCTTCGAGGAGATCCGGGTGGCCCTCGAGAACGGGGAGAGCGTGAAGCTGTCCGGTTTCGGCAACTTCCAGCTCCGGGACAAGCCCCAGCGCCCGGGCCGCAACCCGAAGACCGGCGAAGAGATCCCGATCACCGCCCGCCGGGTCGTCACGTTCCACGCCAGCCAGAAGCTGAAGGCCCTCGTCGAGCAGGCACACGGTGGAAGCAACCAGCAACAACCGGGCAGCGAAGGTTAGCCTTCCGCCGATTCCCGCGAAGCGCTACTTCACCATCGGTGAGGTGAGCGAGCTGTGCGGCGTGAAGCCGCACGTGCTGCGCTACTGGGAGCAGGAGTTCACGCAGCTCAAACCGGTGAAGCGTCGCGGCAACCGCCGGTACTACCAGCATCACGAAGTGCTGCTCATCCGCCGCATCCGCGAGCTCCTCTACGAGCAGGGCTTCACCATCAGCGGCGCGCGCAATCGCCTCGACGAGACGATGCGCGAGCGCGGCGGCGGCAACCACGCCAAGTCGGCCGACGTGCAGGTCGCGCCGGGGCCCGCCGACCTTGCAGCGCATCCGCCGCGAGCTCTCGAGCGTCATCGACTACCTGAACGGCTGAGCCCGCGACGGGCGGAGCGCCGTCCCTATACAATTCGCGTTCCGTTCGGGACGTAGCGCAGCCTGGTAGCGCACCTGCCTGGGGGGCAGGGGGTCGCTGGTTCGAATCCAGTCGTCCCGACCATTTCTCTGGCCCGCATCGGGCCGCCGGCCGGGTCGCTCACCGTGCGTCACGACTTTTGGCCGCCAGATTCTCCCGCTTCGCCCGGGCGATTGCCTCTCTAAGCCGCGTCTGCTGCCTAACCCAAGGGTCTACCCGCTGGGCATCCGAGTCGACCGGCTTTGCGGGCGCATCCTTTGACTTCGCTTGCGCGATCGCTTGCCTGAAGCGGGTCTGTTGCCTGACCCAGGCGCTCACCGACTCGTCATCCGGGTCGGGAGGACTCGTTGGCGCATTGTTCGACTTCGCCTGGGCGATCGCTTGCCTGAAGCGGGTCTGTTGCCTGACCCAGGCGTCTGCCATCGAATCGTCCGCAGGAATTCGCAAGGTGTTCGCGGCCTTTTGCGAGATCAGGGAAACGAGGTGCATGACTAGGTACAACATCGTTGCTTCTTTCTGCGAAGGTTGAGAGGTGTTCCAAACTGCATGCGTCGGCGCCTGAGTCCGCGTGCGGGCTCGGGCCGAGAGAACCGTACGATTGATGCTTCGTCAGTCGATTTTGCAGTCGGATTCAATGATTGAACGTGACGAACATCGGCCCGTTGCTCCCGCGCTCGAGTACCCGCATGCGACGTTCCAGGTCCGCGAGATCGGTAGCGGCCGAGAGGTATTGCTCCTCCATGGTCCGCGGTCGCCACCGGCGCAGGAATCGCCGAACGCGGGAATGCGCCTCCGCCTCGGTTGAGGTGCTGCCAGTCGATTTGCGTTCGTTCATAGCTCAGCCAATCTACGTACCGCCACCGGCTCCGCTGCAGCCTGCGGCACCGCCTCCAAAGAGCTCCGCGGCGGCGGTAGCGCGATGCATCGCCTGCGCCGGCTGCGTTGCGATTTCCGGCCGGCCCGGCCGCATGACAAATGAAACCTCATGCCGAGCGGTCGGAACGCAGTCGCGATGCGATCGCCGCGACGAGTTAGTACCTGCGGGAACGCATCATGCCGAGCGGCTCGGCGAACTGTGACCTGCCGGGTGAGGCGCTCAACGACCCGCGGCTGATCGCCGCTATCCCGGGCAGGCCGCTTAGCGACGCCCGCGTTTCGCGGCCGGCCGTCGCCGCGCGGCAACCGTGCCCGCTTCTCGAGCGCTCACGACCACGAGCGCCCTCGCCTCGGGACCCATTCTCCATCCCCGGTGCGGTACTTCGGCGTCGAAGTAGAGGCTGTCGCCCTCCGCCAGCGTCCAGCGCTCGTCGCCGACCTGGAAGACCAGTGACCCGCTGAGGATGAACACGAACTCCTCGCCGGCGTGTTCGAAGAACACATGGCGGTCCATGCGCGAGGGGAAGGTGAAGATGAACGGATCCATGCGCTTGGCGAGGCGTTTGTGCGCGAGGGACACGTAGTCGTAGCCGAACGCAGTGCCGCCGATCGCCGATCGACTGTTCGGGCAGTGGCGAAGCGGAGAACTCTTGTGCCCCGATCAGGCGGTATCGTTGGAACCTCGCCGCAGGAAGCCGGTCAGGACATAGGCCATCCATCGCCAAGGTGAGGCGAAGACGTTGGCCACCGCACCGGCGATCTGCTTGTGAAAGACCCGAGCTTCGGCCGACTGCTCGAGATGAATGCCCTGCGCGGCCAGGCGATTGATCACGTTCTCCGGGCTGAATCCCTGGAATTTGGGCTTGTCGGCGCGAGTGCTGACTTTGACGGTGAGCGGGAGCCCCAAGCGATTCAATTCCCGCCGCACGGCCGCTTTGAGCCGCGGTGGAGCCGCCCCCCCGATGTAGACATCCGCCTCGCCTTCTTCCCGCGCGAAGCCGTGGAAGGCAACGCCATAGACGAACCGTCGCGACAGGAGTGACCGGAGCAAGGGGAAGCACGCGGGGTGAAGGGCGGTCGAGGTGACGTGCCAGCGGGCGAGTGCGCCTTTGATCGCGTCGCCAAATCCTTTGCACGACCAGAGCGAGGCGGGAAAGCCGGCAGTCCGCAACTGCGCAGCGGCCTCCGTGGCTTGATCGTCGGTGTGCTTCTCGATCATGCCGCCGTGAGGGGCAATGGCGATCAAGTAGCGGTGGTTGCCGGTGTCCTCGGCCAGTTCAAAGAAACGGAGACCCGGGGGCTCGCCAGGCGACGGGGGGACGTCCAGCACCCGGGCTTCGACCGTCGCTTCCAGTTCGGCGCCGGCACCGAGCCGCTCGCGGCCGGCTTGTCCCGTGCGAATGACATCGGGTCGCGCGGGATCGTCCGGGTTGGGCTGGTCGACCGTATAGACGGCAACGAAACGAGAGTCGTCCCTGCGCGTGATTCGAACCTGGTGACCTACCTCGCGACCGATACTGGCCAACCTGGCCGGGTCGGCCGAGCAACGTTCCGCGTCGTCCTTCAACGAGTCTTGCTCGGGCAGGCGAAGCTTCAGGATGCGCGCGTCGTATTGCGCCGTAATAGTCGTACGTTGTTGCATTTCCGGGTCGATCTCGTCTTTTCCATGCCAAGTCGATCGTGGGCGTGTTGTCGAACACCATAGCTCAGGAGGTGGTGCCGGTCCTATAGCCCGTAGAGCCTAGGACTCCTGGGGGGCGCTGCGCTCGCCGTGGGCTCTGTCACGACTACTCCTTCATCAGGATGTGCGAGTAAGCGCGTCGAGGAGTTTTTCCGAGGCACAATCCCGCTGCATACTAGTCGTCGTGAACGCGCCCGCGCTGCGCACGAAGCGCGAAGACGTCTAACGGAAACGAGCAATCCGTTGCAGTACATCGTCGCCGATACCGTCGCGCAAGCCATAGCCCTGATCGGCGACGGCGGCGTCGTTCTCGCGGGCGGAACCACCGTAGTCCCCCGCCTGGACAAGGAGGTACCCGGCACGATCGTCGATATCTCGAAGATCGGTGATCTCCGCGCTGTCCAGGATTCCGGAAAGGTCATCCAGATCGGAGCTGCCGTGACCTTGGAACGGGCAGCAGAGGCTCTGAGCCCTCATCCTTCGCTGCGTGCGGTACGTGCTGCGCTCCAGGCCATCGGCAATCCGCACATCAGACGCCTCGCCACTCTCGGCGGCAATGTTTGTGCCGACGATCAGGTCAGGGATCTGACTACTGCACTGGTTGCGCTCGATGCACGCGTGACCGTTGCCCATCGCGACGGCATGGAGACGACATGGCAGTCGATGCGTTCCTGGCGAGGATCTGCGCCAGGAGCGTGGCTGCTGACGACGGTTACCATCCCGATCGATCCCGACCGTCGCTCCTCATTCCAGAAATTTGCCTGGCGGCTCGCGTCGGCACCGGCCGTCCTCAATGCCGCGGCGTCAGCGCGCATCGTCGACAGCCGCTTGTCCCAGGTGAGGATCGCCGTCGGCGGGACGGCGAAAACCCCAACCCGCATCAAGAGCGCCGAAGCTTCGCTCGAAGGACATGTCCTCGACGCGGCGAAGATCGCCGAAGCGGCGGCGGAATGCGCGCGCGCGACGCCCATCGACAGCCCGGCGTTCACAACGACGGAGTACGTCGGGAGTGCGCTGCCTCGGGTCGTGCATGACGTGATCTCGGAACTGTTGGCAGACTCGCAGTGACTGCTTCGGGCCACAGCCGCATCCAACTGACTGTCAACGGCGAGCCACGTGCATTGGACGTCGCGCCTACGACGACGCTCCACGAGCTCCTGGCACATCGACTCGGTCATCGCGACGTGCGGTACGGCTGTGGCGAGGGCGTCTGCGGCGCGTGCCTGGTCTTGAAGGATGGCCAGCCGATCGCCTCCTGCATGCATCTCGCCCTGCAGGCCAACGGTGCCTCGGTCGTGACCGCGAACGGATTGCCTCGGTGCGGCGGCGCCATATCGGAGCGCTACCGTCTCCTCATCGATCAGCTGCTCGACCGAAATGCGTTTCACTGCGGTTATTGCGGAAACGGCTTCTTGATTGCGGCGACCCATCTCCTCGCGAACTCGAGCACATTGGACGAAGCGACAGTCCGTCGCGCGCTATCCGGCAATCTCTGCCGGTGCTCGGGCTACTTCCAGATTGTCGGGTCGGTGCTGGCCGCCCACCGAGGTCAGAGCGTCGCGCAGCCCGGCCGCCGGCCGGATTTGCAGGGAAAGCTCACCGCCGCTTTGCCGTATCCGACCGATGTCCGAAGCGAGGAGGGGCTGATCGGTGGTGTCCTCTGGAGCGCGTGGCCGGCGGCCGAGATAAGGGCGATCGATACGGCGGCGGCAGAAGCGCTACCCGACGTCGTTGCCGTGATGACGCATCGGGACCTGCCCGGCAGGAACAGCGGAGGCATGAGCGTCTTCGGGTCCGACCAGCCGGTTCTTGCGGCGTGCCGCGTCAGAACGATGTCCGATGCGGTCGCCCTGGTCGCTGCCAGAAGTCGGAGCGGCCTTCGTGCGGCGCTCCGGGCAATTCGCGTGGACTACGCTTCCGAACGACCGCTCACCACCATTGAGGAGGCGCTTGAACGCCGCGCGCCCGCGATCGCCGGGCGGAGCAATGTGATCGCGCAGTTCACGCACAACCTGGGCGATATCGATGCGGCTTTCGAGGACGCCGACTGCATCATCGAGGGGCACTACGCTTGCGGCGCCGCCGACCACGCCTGCATCGAGCTCGACGGGGGCACCGCCTGGTGGGAGGGGGCGACGCTGGTCATAGCGGCGGCGACGCAGACTCCGCATGTCTCCAGGCGCGCGGTGGCGCGGGCGCTGGATCTGCCGGAGAGGCAGATCCGCATCGAGGCGCCGCGCGTCGGCGGATCGTTCGGACGGCATACCATCCCCGGCGCCGAGATCCATCTCGCCCTGCTTGCACATCGCACGCGCGAACCGGTTCGTCTCGTGCTGTCGCGGTGCGAGGCCCTCGTGCGCGGTCCGAAGCGGCACGCCGTCCGCGGGGACTATCGGCTTGCGATCAAGGGCCTCGTCATGACGGGGCTGGAAGCGACGCTTTACGCCGATGCCGGCCCCTATGTAGGGGTCACGCCGTCGATCGTCAGCGTGCTCGCGTGCGAGGCGGCCGGCGCCTACGAAATTCCGAACCAGCGGATCGTCGTTCGCGGCGTACGGACGAACAACCCCGTCCCGAGCGCAATGCGCGGTTACGGCTCGATGCAGGCAACGTTCGGCATCGAGCGGATCATCGATGACGCCGCCCGTCGACTGCGCCTCGACCCGGTTGAGCTCCGCCGTCGCAACCTCATCGCGCGGCGGACCGATGGGTACGGCCGGATCGCTGCGACTTGCGCGCTGAGCGCGACCCTCGATGAGGCGATCGCGCGGGCAGGACCGCCGCCGCCGCCGATCGCCGGCTGGCGCGTCGGCCGTGGGATCGCGGTAATCCACGCAAAATTCGGATTCAACTACGGTATGGCCGATCGGTTCGTCGCGAGCGTTACGGTCGACAGCCAGGGGGCCTTTGTCGTCGGCTCCGATGTCTCGGACGCGGGGACCGGAATCACGGCGTTCGCCGCGCGGCGGGTGGCAGCGCGCCTCGGCCTGACGCGTGCACCGCGATACGAGCCGAATGCAAGGCTCCTGGCCGATCCCACCGGCAGGCTCGTTGCCGTCGGTCGTGCGCCGGGGTGGCTGGGCACGGCGGTTTTTCGTCTCCTCGAAGCGGTCCTGCCCGCGTTCCTGAAGGTTCTCATCTTTCTCGCCCCAATGGAGCCGAAGCGTTATGCGCGTCTGATCCGCTTTTCTGCGTGGTTCATCAATATCGGATACGCGATCGTCCAGCGAACGAAGGCAATGCTGTTCCCGTATAGCAAAGAGTCGATCATTCCCACGGTCAGCAGCAGCCGCAGTGTCTACCTCCTAGGGCGCGCCGTGCTTGACGCCGCCGATCGGCTGCGCACGCGCGCCCTCGATGTGGCGAGTCAAGCGCTCGGTGTGCCCGCCGACGACCTGACCATCGATGCCGAAGGCGCTCGCGGTCGGACAAAGACTGGCATCGGCTGCTCGTGGGGAGAGATCGCCAAGGCGGCAGGCGGCGAGCTGACGGCGTTGGGCAGCGCCCGACTGCCGCCGGGACAGTTCTTCGATCCCAGGACCGGCAATCAGCGCGGGCCGCCGGATTTCATGGACGCCACGCACATCTGCGACGTCGCGGTCCAGCCGGAAACGGGCCGCGTAAGGATCCTGCGTTACGTCGCGGTCCATGACGCCGGTCGCGTGTTCGATCCCGAGATCGTGCAAGGGCAGATCCAGGGCGGGATCGTCATGGGGCTCGCGCAAGTCGTCGGCGAGAATCTGGACCTGGCGGGCGGCGTGGTCCGGGCCGACAGCTTCCTCCGCTACCTGGTTCCGACGTCGCTCGACGCCCCCGATCGGCTCGAGATTCATGTTCTCGAGTCCCGCTCCGGCCTGGGTCCCGAGGGCGCCAAGGGGATCGGCGAAGTCGGTGCCGTCGGCGCACCTGCGGCGCTGGCGAGCGCGCTGAGCAACGCGCTCGACGTTTCGATCACCAGCATCCCGCAATCTCCGGCAACGCTTTCGGCGCTCGCGCAAGCGGGGGTTCATAGCCGACCTGGGCGGTGAAGATCACTGGATCAGGACGAGTCCTTCGTAGCGCGGCTCTTCGTGCTCGACTACGAGACACTGCTCGCGCCGGGAACGCCGGGCGAGCGCTCAACGACCCGCGGGAGATCGCCGCGTGTCGCCGGCAGGCCGCTTAGCGACGCGCGCGTTTCACAGCCGGCCGTCGCCGCGCCGCAACGGTGCCCGCTTCTCGAGCGCTCACGACCACGAGCGCCCTCGCCTCGCGACCCACGCTCCATCCCCGGTGCGGTACCTCGGCGTCGAAGTAGAGGCTGTCGCCCTCCGCCAGCGTCCAGCGCTCATCGCCGACCTGGAAGACCACCGACCCGCTGAGGATGAACACGAACTCCTCGCCGTCGTGCTCGAAGAACACGTGATGATCCATCCGGGAGGGGAAGGTGAAGATGAACGGGTCCATGCGCTTGGCGAGGCGTTTGTGCGCGAGGGCCACGTAGTCGTAACCGAACGCGGTGCCGCCGCGCACCACGCCCAGCCGCTCCGCCCTGCGCACGACGCTTGCGCTCTCGCGCGCCTGGGTGCGCCCACCGCCGAAGAAGCCGCCGATGCCGGTGCCAAGCGCGTGCGCGATGCGCGAGAGCGTCGCGATCGGCGGTACCTTGTGGGCGTTCTCGATCTTGGAGAGGTAGCTCTTGGTGAGCCCGGTGGCGTCGGCGAGTCGCTCGAGCGTGAGGCCGCGCATCGTTCGCAGCGCATGCAGCCGGCCGGCGATGCCCTCGTACGCGGGACCTCTCAGCGGCGAACGACGGGCATTGCGTCGCGGTTGGCCTGCCATGCGCGCGAGTATTCCATGATGCGCGCGGTCTCGCGCGCCACACCCGCCCCTAGCAGCCGCTCGAGCAGGTGAAGGGTCGCATCGATGCCGAGCGTGACGCCGCCTCCGGTGACCACTGCGCCGCAGTCCACCACGCTTGCGCCTTCGAGGACCTCGATGCGTGGGTGGCGCTCGCGCAGCAGCTCGACCGGCGGGACTTCCGTGCCCGCGACCTCGCGCTTCGTGGTGGCGGCGCGACCGTCGAGCAGGCCGGCGGCGGCCACGATCATGCCGCCGGTGCAGACGCCAGCCACGACCCGGCCGGTGCCATAGCGCCGCAGGAACTCGAGCGTGTCGGCGTTGCCGACCTGCTCCATCCAGCCCGGTCCGCCGGTGACGATGAGCACCTCCGCGGGCGGGCAGTCGGCATATCCGTGGTCGGCCAGCACGCGCAGGCCGTTGGCGAGGCGCACCTCGCCGGGTCGTGGCGCCACCGT
This sequence comes from uncultured beta proteobacterium, assembly GCA_963827555.1. Lineage (GTDB taxonomy): Bacteria > Pseudomonadota > Gammaproteobacteria > Burkholderiales > SG8-39 > DATEDA01. Next base: position 10,513 of record CAWHBL010000006.1, on the reverse strand, counting down.
GAAGGGCGTGATCTCGGGGGCGACGCGGCGCGCCATCGACAGCACGCCGTAGGTGGCGAGGTCGACCGGCTCGACGCCGTCATAGATGTGGACCGCGAAGCGCATAGGGTTACGCTTGCATACGAAGTTGACTTTATGTTTCCCAGTGGGCAAACTGCCCCGCGGATCGCATTGTGGTCCGCTACCCCGACGGAGGTCAACGTGGCTGCACAGCTTTCCCCTGAGCAGATCGAGCAGTGGCGCGAGAAGGCGCTCAAGCTGAAGCCGACGGTCAACGGCTCGGTCTACGTCAAGCCCCAGGACGTCGAGTGGAGCCCGACGCAGTTCCCCGGTATCCGCATCAAGGTCCTGTACAAGAACGACGAGGCGGGCGAGATGACCTGCCTGCTCAACTGGGAGCCCGGCGCGCGGCTGCCGTTCCACATGCACCCCGAGATCGAGCAGTCCTGGGTCCTCGAGGGCTCGTTCTCCGACCACGACGGGATCTGCCGCGCCGGCGAGTACGTCTGGCGCCATCCCGGGTCGATGCACGAGACCTACAGCGAGGAGGGCTGCACGATCCTCGCGATCTACCGCAAGCCGAACGTCTTCGCGAAGAGCGCGGGGTACAGCACGGCCAAGTCCTGACCGCGCGCGGCGAGAATCGCGCGAGCGATAACAAACAACGGGGCGCCCGCGGCGCGGGCGCCCCCTCCACCACCCGGGAGAGCAGCCATGACCAGGCGCAAAGCGAGCGCGGTCGCCGAGAAACCCGCCGGGAACGCACGGCGCCGCTTCCTCGCTGCGGGCGGCGCGGCGGGCGTCTCCGGACTGGCGTTCCCGATGATCGCGCGCTCGCAGGCGCCGATCACGCTGCGGTTCCAGAGCACTTGGCCGCCCAAGTTCATCTACCACGAGTTCGCGGTCGACTGGACGCGGAAGGCCTCCGAGCTCACCGGCGGCCGCCTCAAGATCGAGATGCTGCCCGCCGGCGCCGTCGTGCCCGGTCTGCAGCTCGTCGAGGCGGTGAGCAAGGGCACGCTCGACGGCGGGCACGGAATCCCCGCGTTCTGGTTCGGCAAGCACCCCGCCTTCGGGCTGTACGGCGCGGGCCCGGACTTCGGCATGGACGCGAACCAGCTCATGGGCTGGGTCGAGTACGGCGGCGGCAAGGAGCTCTTCGTCGAGATCCAGGCGGCCGCGCAACTCAACATCGTGAGCTACCTCGGCGGGCCCGTGCCCTGCGAGCCGATGGGGTGGTTCAAGAAGGAAATCAAAGGCACCGCCGAACTGAAGGGCGTCAAGTTCCGCACCTCCGGCCTCGCGGTCGACATGTTCAGCGCGCTCGGCATGTCGGCGGTGCAGATGGCCCCGGCCGACATCGTTCCGGCCCTCGATCGTGGGCTGCTCGACGGGGCGGAGTTCGCGAGCGCGACCGACGACCGCACGATGGGCTTCCCCGACGTCGCGAAGTTCTACCTGCAGCAGAGCTATCACATGGCCAACAACTTCTGCGAGGTCATGTTCAACAAGGAGCGGCACGACGCGCTCCCCGCGGAGATCAAAGCCATCCTCAAGCACGTGCCGCACGCTGCGCACTCGGACATGATGTGGAAGTCGATGCACCGCATGTCGCAGGACTTTATCGAGCTGCAGACCAAGCACAAGGTGAAGATCTACCGCACGCCCAAGCCGATTCTCGACGCGCAGCTCAAGGCGTGGGACACGGTGATCGCGAAGCGCTCGTCCGAGAACCCGCTATTCGTGAAGGTCATCGAGTCGCAGAAGGCGTGGGCACGGCGGGTGATGTACTGGCACAACAACGTGCAGGTCAACCAGGTCGCGGCATACACGCACTACTTCCCGAAGGGCCCGCTGCTCGCCGGCTGATTCATCGCAGCGGCTCGAACTGGGCAAAGAACTGGCCGGTGTCGTTCCGTGAGGTGGAATCCAGATAGAGGGCGGCAAGTTTCAGGCGGCCGGCGGCATGCATTTCAGGGCCCTCGATCAGCGAATGAAAGTGCTCGCCGCCCAGGAGGCGATGGACCAGAGTGAGATACAGGCGAGAAAGAACGCCATCTCGCAGCATGGTCTCCAGCATGCGCGGGCCGCTCAGCAGAAACGCGCTCCTGTAGCCCCTTTGCGCGAGCGCGTTGACCAATGGTCTGCCTTCGACCGCCGGCCCCTCGCCGGCGATGACGACTTCGTAGCCTTCGCGCTCCAGCCGGCGTACGCGGGCCGCGTCGGCCGATCTGCCGGTGGCGACGAAAACCTGCTGACCATGCCGCTTGACCGATTGGGGAACAGGGAAATCGAGGCTGCCGCTCGCGATGCAGATCGCGGGCTGAGGTGCCAAGCCATTCGCCTCGCGCCACGCTGCGAGATCCTCGTGACCCTTGATCGTGCCGACCTGCAGCAGGTCGTCCAGACGTCCCTGCGCGATGGCGCGCATGTATCCGCCATGCGTGATGAGGCAGTCGGCCTGCGCGTGCAACTCGAGCAGAAGGCGGAAATCGCTGCCGCTCATCAGGGCCTCGGGAAGGCGGCTCTCCCCGCTGCGGGCGTCACGCAGTGCGATCCGCCCGTCCCAGCTCGAGACGAAATTGCCGTACACGAAAGGCAGGTCGGGGAGGCCAAGCTCGTGTAGACGATGGGCGAGGTAGAGCCCGCGCAGGGGATGCTCTCGCGAATCGGGGTAGAGCTCCCGGATTGTCTCGGCCATGGGGTCAATTCTATCGAGGGATGGTGTCGGGTTATGCACGGCTCGAGGGGAATGCTAGGCTTCGCGCAACGATGGAATCCCCATCCGGTCCGTGCCGTCTCGCTGATCTGTCATCCCGAGACTCGCAGCGATGCGGTGCGCGGTATCCGAGCGCGCGTAACCAGAACAGCCGACGGAATCCTCGCGGTCCACTATCTGCTGCAGGGAGACCTCGACTCGCCTGCGCGTTCCGCGCGCGCAGCCGCCGCGCATCACCGAGCGGCTATGGCAGCACACGTGTTGCGAGGCTTTCGTGGCGTGCAAAGGGTCGCTTGCATACCATGAGTTCAACTTTGGACCGTCCGGTGAGTGGGCGGCATACGCCTTCGTGCGCTATCGTGACGGTGGAATTCTGGCGGACGAGGCGCTGAATCCGGAGATCACCGTGCGCAACACGGCAGGAGAATTGGAGCTCGACGCCCAGCGTGCGCCTTGGCCACCTGTCGCCGATGCACGTCAACGCGAGGCTTTTGCTCGGGCTGTCGGCTGTGATCGAGGACGACTCCGGGACGCTTTCGTACTGGGCGCTGAGACATCCGCCAGGCAAGCCGGACTTCCACCACCCTGACGCGTTCGCTCTGGAGCTCGATGAAGTTCGGTATTGACCGCTTGCTCGAGGATCGAGCACTGCTAAGACGACTCGCGGGCCAGCGAGTGGCGCTGCTCGCGCATCCGGCGTCGGTGACGCGCGATCTCGTTCACTCGCTTGACGCGCTGGCTGCGACCGCGGGTGTCGAGCTGGTGACCGCCTTCGGGCCGCAGCACGGGCTCCGCGGCGACAAGCAGGACAACATGGTCGAATCGCCGCACTTCACCGACCCCGTGCACGGGATACCCGTCTTCAGCCTGTATGGCGAAGTGCGCCGCCCGACGGCGGCAATGATGGATGGCTTCGACGTGCTGCTCGTCGACCTGCAGGATGTCGGATGCCGGATCTACACTTTTGTCACGACGCTTCGCTACGTTCTCGAAGCGGCCGCCGAGCGGGGCAAGCGGGTTTGGGTGCTCGACCGACCCAACCCGGCCGGACGTCCGATCGAGGGGCTGCGCCTGCGTCCCGGCTGGGAGAGTTTTGTCGGCGCTGGGCCGCTGCCGATGCGCCACGGCCTGACGCTCGGCGAACTGGCAAAGTGGTTCCGGCGCGAGCTTCGGCTCGACCTGGAGTGCGAGGTCGTGACCATGGAGGGCTGGAATCCGGCCCGCGCACCGGGATACGGCTGGCCGGTCGGCGAGCGGACGTGGGTCAATCCGAGCCCCAATGCGCCCAATCCGTGGATGGCCCGGTGCTACGCCGGAACCGTGATGCTGGAAGGCACCACGCTGTCGGAGGGGCGCGGGACGACCCGACCGCTCGAGCTCTTCGGGGCGCCCGATCTCGAGCCGCGTTCGCTAGTGGCGATGATGGAGTCGCTCGCGCCGCAATGGATGAACGGTTGTCGGCTCCGGGCGTGCTGGTTTGAACCGACCTTCCACAAGCACGTCGGCAAGCTCTGCGCGGGCCTGCAGATCCATGTCGACGACCCGGCCTACGATCACGATGCATTTCGCCCGTGGCGACTGCTCGCTCTCGCGTTCAAGGCGTTGCGCGCGCTGCGGCCCGAGTACGAATTGTGGCGCGACTTTCCGTACGAGTACGAAGAGGGGCGTCTCGCAATCGATGTGATCAACGGGAGCGAGCTGCTGCGGGCCTGGGTGGACGATCCCACCGCTACTGCAGCCGATCTCGACGCGCTCGCGTGTCCCGATGAGGATGCGTGGCGCGAAGAGCGGGAAGCGGTGTTGCTTTATCGCTGACTAGGCTCGCCGCGTGACCGCGTAGTCACCGGGCGCGAGGGCACCGGCGCGGCAAAGACGATTCAGGAGCTGGTAGGCCGTAACGAAGATCGGCGAGCCGGCGAGCCAGGCGTCGAACTGCCGGTCGAGGAAGGGGTCGGGACCACCGTGAACGAAACTGACGACCGGGGCGCGGCTTCCGTGCAGGCCCAGCTCCGATTCAGCCGAGAAGATGCCCTTCGCAGGGAAGGTCTCCCGCACCAGGTGCTCGAGCTCGCGCATTCCGATGATCTTCATTTCAGGTGCCCCGTTCGGTCCGCGTCATGACTCAGGTCAACCCATGGCGGCAGAGTAGTGCGAGGCGGCCCCCCGGGTCGTGAATTGTCCCGCGGGGGTGGTGAGATAGTTGCGCGGGCGCTATGCGCTATCTGCGGGAGACGACACTGGCGCGAAAATGAAGCGGTTACCCGTTGCGCGGCCGCGCACTGCCCTGCGGATGGCAGCTGACTTGCTCTGCTCGGCTGTGTGGGCCTCGGACGAGGCAGTTCGGCCGGGCACCTATGACATCACCGCCCAGACCGTAATGCCGCATCTCGAGGAGAACTTGCGGTACGCCACAACCCGGGAGCGTCGCTGTTTGCGCAGTCACGACCTGCCATCGGTTTTCCCGATCCTGCGCCACCAGTCGCTCGAGGGCTGCGAACTGGGCGACGCAAGCCGACACGGCGACACGATTCGTTATCTGCTCGTCTGCAAGAACCCGCACGTGGCAACCGGAGCTGCCCGGCTGGACGCAGGTCCGGGCCGCATCACGGGTATTCTCGAGGTCAAGATGGGCGGCAAGAACATGACTTTTTCCCAGCGCGTTGACGCAGCGCGGCAGGGAAACTGCGAGCTCGCTCAGTAGAGTCCGGCGAGGTAGTGCCCGAGATCGTCGATGTCCTGCTCCGAGAGCGTCTTGGAGACGCTCACCATGTTCCCGGCGTCGTTGGTCCGGCGCTGCGTCTTGAAGTCCCGTAGCTGCTTTACCGTGTATTCGTAGTGCTGTCCCGCGACGCGGGGGATCTCGTTCTGGCCCAGGAAGCCGCCGAGGTGGCACATCGTGCACAGCACCTCCTCGGACTTCTTCTTGCCGCGCTCGGCCTTCACCGGGTCGCTCTTGAAGGACGTCGTGCGGATCTTCTGCGCGGCGAAGAACGCGGCGAGGTCGAACATGTCCTCGCGCGAGAGGTTCTGCACGAACGGGTCCATCTGCGGCTCCTTGCGCCGCCCTTCCTTGAAGTCCCTGAGCTGGAGATAGAGGTAGCGCGCGGTCTGGCCGGCGAGGATCGGGAACAGCGGCTGCGTCGAATTGCCGTTCGGCCCGTGGCAGGCGACACAGGTCTCGGCCTTCTTCCTTCCGGCCGCTACGTCCTGCGCCGGTGCGGCGGGCGCGACGGCGGCGGCCACGACGAAGGCCATGGATCTGAGCAGCGACACCATGCGATTCAACGCAAAACGAGGCCGCCCGGAGGCGGCCTCGAGATCCCGCGCGCCTGCGCCGTCAACCGGGCAGCGCAAACACGAACACCGAGTTCCCGCGCTTGAAGTCGAGCTGGGTGTTGCCGCCGCAGCCCATCGCGATGTACTGCCTCTTCCCGACCATGTAAGACACGGGCATCGCGTTGGCACCGGCGCCGCACTGGAAGCTCCACAGCTTCTTGCCGGTCTTCGAGTCGAGCGCGTTGAAGCTGCCGTTGCCCTCGCCGAAGAAGTAGAGCCCGCCCGCGGTGGCGAGACCGCCGCCGATCAGCGGCTGCTCGGTGTCGTGCTTCCAGGCGACCTTGCCGGTGTCGATGTTCACCGCCGCGACCCGGCCCCACTGCTTCTCGCCCGGGATGACCTTGAACGCGCCGCCGAGCCACAGCTTCGAGCCGCCGGGATACTTCGCCGCCTCGACGTGGTAGGTCATCGGCTGGTGCAGGTTCAGCGCGATCGCGAGGCGGCTCTTCGCGTCGACCGCCATCGGCGACCACTCGACGCCGCCGTTCGCGCCGGGAAGCATGCGGGCGCCCTCCGCCGTCGGCAGCACCCACATGTTCTCCTGCGGGATCATCGCCTCGGAGAACCGGATCAGCGAGCAGTCCTTGCGGTCGTGCACGTAGACGTGCCCGGTCTTGCCGCCGTGGATCACGCCCGGGACCATCTTGCCGGCCTTGTCCTTCACGTCGACCAGGATCGGCGGGCTCACCGCGTCGAGGTCCCAGACGTCGTGCGCGATGTACTGGAAGTGGCACTTGTAGGTGCCTTTGTCCAGATCGACCGCCACGATCGAGTTGGTGTACAGGTTGTCGCCGGGCCGCTCGTCGCCGTACAGGTCGGGCGACGGGTTGCCGACCACGAACCAGACGGCGCGGCTCTTCAGGTCGACCGCAGGGTTCATCCACACGCCGCCGCCGAGGGTCTGGTAGAACGAGCTGTCCTTGGCGAGCTGCTCCTTCTCCTTGGCGATGTTCCGCTTCATGTTGCGGCCGGTGGCATCGTTCTCGGCCCAGACGCCCTCATGGCCCTTTTCCGGGATCGTGTAGAAGGTCCACAGCAGCTTGCCGTCCTCGGCGTTGAAGGCCTTCACGAAGCCGCGCACGCCGTACTCGCCGCCGTTGGTGCCGATCAGGACCTTGTTGTCGACGACCGTCGGCGCCATCGTCTCGCTGTAGCCCTTCTCGGGGTCGGCGATCTGGGTCTCCCACAGGAGCTTGCCGGTCTTCGCGTCGAGCGCGACCAGCTTCGCGTCGAGCGTGCCCATGAAGAGCCGGCCGCCGGAGATCGCCACCCCGCGGTTGTTGGGCCCGCAGCAGAAGGTCGTCACCGGCCCCATCTTCTGCTTGTAGTGCCAGAACTCCTTGCCGGTCGCCGCGTCGACCGCATACACGTGGTTGTAGGACGTCGTGAGGTACATCACGCCGTCGACCACGATCGGCGCCGTCTCCATCGACTCGACCACCTCGGTCTGGACGACGAACGCAGGGCGCAGGCTCTTGACGTTCTGCGCGTTGATCTGGCTGCCCGGATAGAAGCGCCGCTGGTCGTAGCTGCCGTTCGTGTGCAGCCAGTTCGTCGATTGCCCGCCGGCCCTGGTCAGCATGTCCTGGGAAACGGCGATGTCCTTCGCGACGGCGCCGCCGGTGGTGGCGGGCTTCTGTTGCACCTCCTGCGCGGGCGCGCAGACGGCAAGCGCGATCCCGACGGCAAATGCCACTCCCCTGAAAAGATCGCGCGTTTGGTTCTTCATGCGGGCCTCCTTTGGTTGCCGGAACGTTTGACCGCGTTTGCACGGAGGGGAAGCGCGTCCGGTGACGGGCGCGCGCCGACGGCACGGCTGGATTTTCCCCTTGGCGCGGTTTGCGTATTATTCTGCGATCCCTTTCATCATAGGCTTGGACCGGGCGGACGGCAACCGCGCGCGCTCCCGCGCGCGATCCTCGAGCACCATGGACCCCACCCGCGCCCGCGCGCTCGCCGCGCTCCTCGTTCTCGCTTGCGGCGCCGCGGCAGCGCAGGATCGCAACATCAACTTCGACCTCCTGCAGGCGGCCCGCGCCGGCAGCGTGGCGACCGTGCGTTCGCTGCTCGACCAGGGCGCAAGCCCCAACTCGCGGAACCGCCTGGGCGACACCCCGCTCAATCTCGCGGCGCGGAACGGCGACCTGCCGCTCGCGAGCCTGCTGCTCGAGCGCGGCGCGGACGTCAACCAGCCGAACCTCGCCCGGGTCTCGCCGCTGATGAGCGCAGCGTTCGGAGCCCATACCGACATGCTCAAGCTGCTCCTTGCGGCGAAGGCGGACGTGACGGCGGTCGACCGGGTGCAAAAGACGGCGATGGTTTACGCCGCGGGCCAGGGGGCCACGGGCTGCGTCCGGGCGCTCCTCGACCATGGGGTGGACGTGAACCAGCGCTACGCGAACGACGCCACCGCCCTCATGTGGGCGGCGGCATATGGCCACGTCGAGACCGTAAAGCTCCTCCTCGCGCGCGGCGCGGACCCCGGTGCGACCGACAACCGCGGAAAAACCGCGCTCAACGTCGCCACCGAGGAACAGCAGGCGGCAGTCGCCGAGCTCCTTCGCGGCGCCGTGGTCCGATAGCCTCCGCCAGCGCCCTCGTCCGCGCATTCGACCGCGCATTCGACCGGATGGTCTCGGCGATCGCGGTCTTTGTCGCCCGCGTCACGCTGCCGCTGATCATCGTCCTCGGCGTGATCCAGGTGCTCGCGCGGAACTTCCGCTGGAATCCCGGCGTGGACCCGCTCGACCTGCAGGCGTGCCTCTTCTTCGCGCTGATCATGACGTCGTTCGCCTACGGGTACGTCCGCGACGCCCACGTCCGGATCGACGTGATCAGCGCCAGGGCGTCGCCACGCATCGTCGCGCTCCTCGATCTCGTCGCGGCAATCGGGATCGTCGCCCCGCTATGCGTCGTCCTGATCGCCTATGGCGTCGACTCCACCTGGCGGGCGTTCGAGCAAGGCGAGCGGCTGGGCGAGACCGGGTTGCCGCTCGCGTGGCTGGTGCGAGCGGCGGTGCCGCTCGGGTTCGGCCTGCTCCTCCTCGCCGCAGTCGCGGGCGTGCTGCGCAGCATCGCCGCGATCCGAAGGACGGGCGCCGCGCGGGGTGATGCACCATGACCCTCCCGGCCGGCGAGCTGCTCGCGATCGCCATGCTCGTCACGCTGGCGATCGCCCTCTTCAGCGGGCTATCCGTCGCCGTCGTGCTGATCGCGGTCGGCCTCGCGTTCGGCGGGCTGGGTGTCCTTGCCGGCGTGGTCCGGGCGCCCGAGCTCGGCGCGATCTTCTTCCGCATCTACGGCACGCTGACCGAGAGCGATGACCTGGCCTACGCCGCGGTGCCGGTCCTCATCTTCATGGGCGCGATGCTGCAGTCGGCGGGCTTCGCCGGGGACCTGCTCGCGGCGCTTCAGCGCCTCGCAGGACGCCGGCGCGCGGCGTTGCCGGTCGCAGTCATGGCGATCGGCCTCCTGCTCGCGCCGCTGGCCGGGGCGATCGCCGCGTCCGTGAGCACGCTCGCGCTGCTCGCGCTGCCGACGATGCTGGAGCGCGGCTACAGGCCGTCCGCTGCAGGCGGGGTCGTCGCGGCCGCCGGGACACTGGGCGTGATCGTGCCGCCGAGCATCATGCTGTTCTTCATCGCCGACTCGCTCGGCGTGCAGGTGCCGGCGCTGTTTCTCGGCATGCTGCTCCCGGCGGCGCTCCTGTTCGCGCTCTACGTCGCGTGCGTCCTGATCGCCGAACGATCCAGCCCCGCATCGCTGCCGGAGCCACCAGCCGACCCGGCGTCGGCGCCGCGCGGGGCAGCGCTCCGGCGGCTCGCCTGGCCGGCGCTCCTGCTCGCCGGCATGGTTGCCGCGGTGGCCCTGGGATGGAGCTCGCTGTCGGAGGCCGCCGCGCTCGGCGCAGCCGGCGCGACGCTGCTCGCCGCGCTCCACGGGCGGCTGAGCTGGCGGACGTTCGACGCGGTCGTGCACCGTACGGTGCTCGTCACGTCGATGATCTTCTTCATCTTCGTCGGCGCGTCGCTCTTCGCGCTCGTGTTCCACCTCCTCGGCGGCGGCAGGATGCTTGCGGCCGGCACGCGCGCCCTCGACCTCGGCGCCGGCGGAACGCTGGTGGTGATCATGCTCGTCGTCTTCGTGCTGGGATTCTTCTTCGACTGGCTCGAGCTCGTGCTGATCGCGTTTCCGATCTTCAAGCCGGTCCTGGACGAGCTCGTGTTCGCGGGGCACGTCGGCCCCGCGCACGTCGCCATCTGCTGGATCGCGGTTCTCCTGACGCTGAACCTGCAGACCTCGTTCCTGACGCCGCCGTTCGGCTATGCGCTGTTCCTGCTGAAGGGTTCCGCGCCGCCGGCGGTCCGGATGGCCGACCTGTATCGCGGGGTCGTCCCGTACCTCGTTGCGCAGACCGTCGCGATCGCGCTGGTGATCGTCTTCCCTGCCATCGCGACC
>CAWHBL010000005.1:0-206424 GCA_963827555.1 uncultured beta proteobacterium | reverse complement strand
GCCGATCCAGGTGCCGCCCTGGCCGGGGCGCGGCGCGGCGCAGCCGCGCATCACCGCGTCGAACGCGGTGTCGAAGCGGACCTCGTGCGTCTTGTTGCGGAGCGTCTTCGCGAGCGAGCGGGTCACGCGCAGCTCGGCGGGGAAGAGCACCATGCGCGGGTCCGGACTTCACCACAGGATCGGGTCGCCCTCCGAGTACCACGGGAAGATGCCGCGGCGGTACGCGTCGAGCAGCCGCCGGCGCAGAGGTCGCCGCCGACGGCGAGGAGGCCGTTCGGTTCCTTCTGCGCTGCGGCGAGCGGCGGAAACGGGGTGTCGGCGCCGAGCCAGGCGATCACGGCCTCAGCACTTCACCTGCTGCCGGCAGTAGCGCTCGAGCTCGTTCACGACGCAGGTGCCTTCGACCGCGGCCTTCGCTTTGCCGCCGTATTCGAGCCCAAGCCGGAATTCGTATTTGGCGAAGAACGCGTCGAACACCTCGCCGCCGAGGGTGCCGACCGCGTACAGCTCGTCGGCGGCGGCGTCGTAGTCGAGCAGGATCGCCGCGAGCGGTTGCGGGGCGGGCCCGGCGACGACCCGGCCGCCGTCCGACGGGTCGTACTGGCTGTGCTCCGAGCAGCAATGGATGACTTGGGCGTGCCGGTTGCCGGGCGTCTTGTCGGCGCGGTAGCTGATGAAGCTGATGTCGCGCGTCGGATAGGTCAGCTGGTGCGCGCAGATCGCCGAGTACGCGACGACTGCGGCGTTCGCGCCGGTACCGCCGCGCCACTCGTAGCTCTGCTTGTCGGCGGTGGCGAGTCGGGCGGCGGGGCGGGTTGGTTTGCCGAGGTTCAGGAGGAAGCAGGGCGTGCCGGCGTAGGGGTAGTGAAAGATCAGGTTCTGCCCCACCGGGAGCCGCTTCGACTTGAGCGGCCGGCCGCCGGTGTCGACCAGGCGCGCCCGACCATACAGTCGCGGCCGGGCATCGCCCTGCGCCACCGCCTGGGAGATTAGCTCGGGAAGCGAGGCGGCGGCGCCGGCCAGGCCGCAGGCGCGGACGAAATCCCTTCGATGCATCGGTCCGAAGCTAGCGACCGGCCCCGCCGCTGTCAATGCTCGGGCTCACCGCCGGTCAGAAGTTGTAGCCCTTCTCGTTGTGGAGGACCGTGTCGAGGCCCTCCGTTTCCTCGTCCGCTGCGACGCGCATCCCGACCATGGCATCGCTCACCTTGAGGAGCACGTAGGTGATCACCCCCGACCACAGCCCGACGGCAACGACGCCCGCGAGCTGCACCAGGACCTGACCGCCCATCGTCTGTCCGTCGGGGTAGCCCACGCCGCCGAGCGCCGTCGCGGCGAACACGCCGGTGAGCGTCGTGCCGAGCATGCCGCCCACCCCGTGCACCGGGAAGACGTCGAGCGAGTCGTCCACGCGCAGCGCTCGTTTCATGTAGCTCGTCGCGAAGAAGCACACGATCCCGGCGGCGGCGCCGATCACGATCGCCCCGAGCGGGCCGACGAAGCCCGAGGCCGGGGTGATCGTGCCGAGCCCCGCGACCATCCCGGTCACGATCCCGAGCACCGACGGCTTGCCGTAGCGCGTCCACTCGCACAGCATCCAGGCGAACGCGCCGGTGGCGGCGCCGATGTGGGTCACCAGCATCGCCATGCCGGCGGCACCGTCCGCGGCGAGCGCGCTGCCGGCGTTGAATCCGAACCAGCCCACCCACAGCATGGAAGCGCCGGCCACCGTCATGGTCAGGTTGTGCGGTGGCATGGGCGTCTCGGGGAAGCCCCGGCGCCGGCCGAGGACCACCGCGGCGACAAGCGCCGCCATGCCCGCGTTCAGATGCACCACGGTCCCGCCGGCGAAATCCATGAGCCCCATCTTGGCGAGCCAGCCGTCGCCCCAGACCCAGTGCGCGATCGGCGCATAGACGAGAAGGAGCCACAGCAGGGAAAAGATCAGCATCCCGGAGAACCGGACCCGCTCGGCGTAGGCGCCGATCACCAGTGCCGGCGTGATGATCGCGAAGGTGAGCTGGAACATCGCGAACACGGTTTCGGGGATGCTGCCCTTCAGCGCCTTGACGTCGACGCCGGAGAGGAAGGACTTGGCGAGGCCGCCCCACCAGGCGTTGGCGCCGCCGCCGTCGCCGAACGCGATGCTGTAGGCGACGACGACCCACGCCAGCGTGACGACGCAGGTGATCGCGAAGCACTGCATGAGGATGGACAGCACGTTTTTGGTGCGTACCAGGCCGGCGTAGAACAGGGCGAGCCCGGGCAGCGTCATGAACAGGACCAGCACCGAGGCGGTGATCATCCACGCCGTATTCGCCGCGTCGAGCTTGGGCGGGTCGGCCGCCAGCGCGAGGGGCGCATGCAGCAGGGCGAGGCCGAGCAGGCATCTCTCGAGGGTCTTGGTGGTCATGGGCAGTCTCCTCCGGTCTACCTCTGTGTTTTGGATTCCGCCCCGGCGCCGCGCGCGGGCGTGGGGGCGATGGCTGCAGCAGATGCCCCCGAGGGTGCATCGGCGGGCGCCAATCTACTCCGCCGGAGGCGAAAACACAAAAGTCGGCGCCTGCCGCTGCGGTGAGCCCGCGGGCCGCGTTGCCCTCAGCGGGGGACCGGCAGGATCTCGCCGGAGTGGAAAGCGAACGCGCCGGCGGTGCGGTCGGTGTAGTAGTGCCGGAGCGTCGTGGAAACCGTCCGGAACGCGATCTCCTGCCACGGGATGTCGGCTTCCGGAAACAGCTGCACGTCGAGGCTCTCTGTTCCCGGGCCGAAGTCGAGGTCGATCAGCCGGGCGCGGTAGAAGATGTGCACCTGGCTCACGTGCGGCACCGAAAGCACCGAGAAGATCTCGGTCAGCTCGACTCGCGCGCGCGCCTCCTCCAGCGTCTCGCGCAGCGCCGCCTGCGCCACCGTCTCGCCGTTCTCCATGAAGCCGGCGGGCAGCGTCCACAGCCCGTAGCGGGGCTCGATCGCGCGGCGGCAAAGCAGGACCTGATCGTCCCACTCCGGGATGCAGCCGATCACCATCTTCGGGTTCGAGTAGTGGACGATGCTGCACGCGTCGCAGACGTGCCGCGGCAGGTTGTCGCCGGGCGGAATCTTCAGCGCGACCGGCGCGCCGCAATTGGAGCAGTACTTCATCGGAGGTGGCGCACGAGGCCGGTATGATAACTCTGCCGTGCGGCCCAACCGCCCCGTTCCCGCGCGATTCGCGCGCCGACTCTAGTCGACGGGCCGGACCATGATGCGCATGCCGAGGGTGCTCTCGACCACGCCCGGGACGAGCGCGAGCGAGGTCTCGCCGACGTCGCGGAAGCCCCACCGCGCGTAGAACCCGCGCGCCCGGTCGTTCCGGTCCCAGACCTTGAGCCAGATGGCGTCGCACGCCAGCGAGCGCGCCGCATCGAGGCTCGCCGACATGAGCCCGGCCCCGGCCCCGCGCCCGTACCACGCCGGCAGGAGGTACATGCGCACGAGCTCGACCGGGCGCGTCGCCCGCACGGCCTCGGAACCCGGCCCGAGCTCGAGCTTGGCGTAGCCGCCGAGCTCACCGGCGTCCTCGACCAGCAACAGCCGGACGCGCGGTTCGGCGAGCTCGGCGGCTGCGCCCGCAGGGGTGAACGAGCTCGCGAGATAGGGTTCCAGGTGGACGGCGGGGATGTCCCGCTCGAACGCCGCGCGCAGCGTAACGGTGGCGAGCCGCGCGAGCGCCTCGGCCTCGTCGGGCCGCGCCGGCCGGACGATCACGCGGGGCGCGAGACGAGGCCGGGCAGGTCGGCGAGCGAGCCGATGACGTGATCGGGCGCGACGCCGAGCGGGTCGAACGGCGCCCCGCCGCGATTCACCCAGAAGGTGCGAAAGCCGAACGCCTTCGCGCCCGCCGCGTCCCAGCCGTTCGACGACACGAAGCCGATCGCCGTGGCCGGCACGCCGAGGCGGTCGACGGCGAGCTGGTAGACCCTGGGCGAGGGTTTGTAGATCCCGACCTCGTCGACGCTGAGCACGTGCGGGATCGTGCCGGCGAGGCCGGCGTTCGCGACGAGGTCCCGCAGCATCGCCGGGGCGCCGTTCGACAGGATCGCGAGCTCGATGCCGCGCAGCTGGGCGAGCGCGTCCTTCACTTCGGGAAACGTCGCGAGATGGAGATAGCCGCGCATCAGCCGGGCCCGCTTCGCGTCGTCGCAGGGCAGCGCGAGCGCCGCGCAGGCGTATCCGAGCGCCGCCTCGGTCACGCGCGCGAAATCCTCGTACCGCCCCATGAGGCTGCGCAGCCAGGTGTACTCGAGCTGCCTGGTGCGCCAGAGCTGCGACAGCTGCGGCCCCTTGCCCGGCCAGAGCTCGTCGCAGAGCGCGACGACCGAATGAACGTCGAACAGCGTGCCGTAGGCGTCGAAGACGAGGGCTGCGGGCCGGGCGCTCATGGTCTCCTCCGGAATCGCCTGGGGCGACGCGGAGGATTATGGCACCCGGTCAGGGCAGGGTGCGGAGGGCGGCGGCGAGCGCCAGGTCGGGACGCCGCCGCTTGTCGACCTTGATCTCGTGCGTCGGCTCGATCGTGCCGTCCTCGTTCGCGGTCTCGAGGCGGACGGTGAAGCCCCACAGGTAGGCGAGGTGCTTCATGACGTCCTTGTACATCGGGGCGAGCGGGCGGCGGTCGGCGCGGAAGTGGTGCAGGGTCATCGACCGGTCGCCGCCGACGTCGACCGACACGATCTGGATGTTCGGCTCGCGCTCGGAGAGCGCGTACTGCGACGCGAGCGTCTCGCGCACCGCCCGGTAGCCCTGGTCGTTGTGGATCGCGCCGACCTTCCACGCCGGCGACTCCTCGTCGTCGATCAGGCAGAACAGGTGGAAGTCGCGGATCACCTTGGGCGAGAGGAACTGCTGGATGAAGCTCTCGTCCTTGAAGTTGCGCATCGCGAAGTCGAGGGTCTTCAGCCAGTCCGAGCCGGCGATGTCGGGGAACCAGGCGCGGTCCTCGTCGGTCGGCTCCTCGCAGATGCGGCGGATGTCGCGGTACATCGCGAAGCCGAGCGCGTACGGGTTGATGCCGCTGAAGTACGGGCTGTCGAAGCCGGGCTGCGTCAGCACGTTGGTGTGCGAGTGCAGCACCTCGAGCAGGAAGCTGTCGGCGAGCAGGCCCTCGTCGTAGAGGGTCTGCATGATCGTGTAGTGCCAGAACGTCGCCCAGCCCTCGTTCATGACCTGCGTCTGGCGCTGCGGGTAGAAGTACTGCTGGAGCTTGCGCACGATGCGCGCGATCTCGCGCTGCCAGGGCTCGAGGAGCGGCGCGTGCTTCTCGAGGAAGTAGAGCAGGTTCTCCTGCGGCTCGCCGGGGAACACCACCTCGGCCTCGCCCGCGTCGGCCTCGTCGCGGCGCGGGAGCGTCCGCCAGAGGTCGTTGACCAGCTGCTGCAGATGCTCCTCGCGCTCCTTGAGCCGCAGCCGCTCCTGGGCGAGGGTGCGCTTCGGCGGCCGCTTGTAGCGGTCGACGCCGAAATTGCCGAGCGCATGGCAGGCGTCGAGCACGCGCTCGACCTCCTCTTCGCCGTAGCGCCGCTCGCAGTCGATGATGTACTGCTTGGAGAACAGCAGGTAGTCGATGATCGCGTCGGCCTGCGTCCAGGTGCGGAAGAGGTAGTTGCCCTTGAAGAACGAGTTGTGGCCGTAGCTCGCGTGCGCGATCACCAGCGCCTGCATCGGCATCGTGTTCTCCTCGAGGAGGTACGCGATGCAGGGGTTGGAGTTGATGACGATCTCGTACGCGAGGCCCATCGCCCCGCGCTTGTAGACCTGCTCGGTCGCGAGGAAGCGCTTGCCGAACGACCAGTGGTGGTAGCCGATCGGCATGCCGTTGGACGCGTACGCGTCCATCATCTGCTCGGCGCTGATGATCTCGATCTGGTTCGGGTAGGTGTCGAGCTTGTAGCCCTCGGCGACGCGCGAAATCTCCCGGTCGTAGCGCTCGATCAGGTCGAAGCGCCATTCCGACCCGGAGGGCAGCGGCTCGCCCGGCCGGCGCCGGCGCGCGAGGGTGGGCAAGGGTTCCTGCGCCGTTCTCATGCGGCCACCTTCTCCTTCTTGGCGAACAGCTCGCGCAGCACCGGGTAGATGTCGGTACGGTCGCGGATCCGGCCGAGCGCGAGGTTGGGGCGGCTCGCCCGCGCCTGCTCGTAGTGGACCCAGAGGTTCTGCGGCTCGCCGGTGGTGATCTCGACGTAGGTGTAGTACTGGGCCTTCGGCAGGATGTCGTTCACCAGCAGCTCGAGGCAGCGCGGCGAGTCGCCCTCCCAGTTGTCGCCGTCGGAGGCCTGCGCGACGTAGATGTTCCACTGGTCGAGCGGAAAGCGGTCGGTCATCACCTCGTTCGCCATGGTGAGCGCGCTCGATACCACCGTGCCGCCGGTCTCGGTCGAGTGGAAGAACTCCTCCTCGTCGACCTCCTTGGCGGTGGTGTGGTGGCGGATGAAGACGATCTCGATCCGCTCGTAGTGCCGCTTCAGGAACAGGTGCAGCAGGATGAAGAAGCGCTTGGCGAGATCCTTGCGCGTCTCGTCCATCGAGCCCGAGACGTCCATGAGGCAGAACATCACCGCCTGCGCGATCGGCAGCGGCTGGGTGACGCGGTTGCGGAAGCGGAGATCGAAGGTGTCGATGAACGGGACCGCCCCGATCCTGCGCCGGACCAGATCGAGCTCCTCGAGCAGGCGGGCGACGCGCGGGTCGTCGCGGTCGGCGGCGTCGCCGCCGAGCGCCTCGAGCTCGGCCTCGAGCTCGCGCAGGCGCGCCGCGTGCGGTCCCTGGAAGGCGATGCGGCGCGCGAGCGACTCGCGCATCGTGCGCACGATCGCGAGGTTGGACGGCGTGCCGTCGGTCCGGTAGCCCGCGCGGACGCGCCGGTGGTGCGGGATCGCGGTGAGCTGCGTCTTGACGAGGTCCGGCAGCGCCATGTCCTCGAAGAAGAAGTCGAGGAACTCCTCGCGCGACAGGCGGAAGCGGAACGCGTCCTCGCCCTCGCCGTCGTCGGAGGCGCCGCTGCCCATGCCCTTGCCGCCGCCCTGCGGCCGCGGGATCTCGTCCCCGGTCACGTACTCCTTGTTGCCCGGCAGGACGCCTTCGCGGCGGCCGCCCGCGCCGTGCTGGAACGTCGGCTCGTTCAGGTCGCGGGAGGGGATCGAGATGCTCGCGTCGCGATCGGCCTCGGCGATCTTGCGGCCGGCGATCGCCCGCGCGACCGCTTCGCGCACCTGGGCGCGGTAGCGTTTCAGAAAGCGCTGCGAGTTGACGGCGCTCTTGTGACGCGGGTTCTCGCGGCGGTCGATGATGTCCGACATGGGATGGACCGCGCGCCGCGTAGCGCCCTAGCGACGCGCTGCTGGGGACCCTTGCGCAGGTTCCGGTTCGGTTATGCCACCGGCGCCGAGGTGAGTCAATCAGCCTCTAGGACGACTTCCGTACGCGGAGATACCACTCCACGAGCAGGCGCACCTGCTTCGGCGTATAGCCCTTCGCGACCATACGGTCGACGAAGTTCTGGTGCTTCTTGCGCTCGTCCTCGGAGGCCTTGGCGTTGAACGAGATCACCGGCAGCAGGTCCTCGGTGGTCGAGAACATCTTCTTCTCGATCACCGTGCGCAGCTTCTCGTAGCTCGTCCAGGACGGGTTCTTGCCCTGGTTCGCGGCGCGCGCGCGCAGCACGAAGTTGACGATCTCGTGCCGGAAGTCCTTCGGGTTCGAGATGCCGGCCGGCTTCTCGATCTTCTCCAGCTCGTCGTTCAGCGCCGAGCGGTCGAGGATCTCGCCGGTGTTCGGGTCGCGGTACTCCTGGTCCTGGATCCACAGGTCGGCGAAGGTGACGTAGCGGTCGAAGATGTTCTGGCCGTACTCGGAGTACGACTCGAGGTAGGCGGTCTGGATCTCCTTGCCGATGAACTCGACGTACGGCGCGGAGAGGTACTCCTTGACCCCGGACAGGTAGCGCTTCTCGACGTCGACCGGGAACTGCTCGCGCTCGATCTGCTGCTCGAGGACGTACAGGAGATGCACCGGGTTGGCGGCGATCTCGGTGTGATCGAAGTTGAAGACCTTCGACAGCACCTTGTACGCGAAGCGCGTGGAGAGCCCGGTCATGCCCTCGTCGACGCCGGCGAAGTCGCGGTACTCCTGCATCGACTTCGCCTTCGGGTCGACGTCCTTCAGGTTCTCGCCGTCGTAGACCCGCATCTTGGAGAAGATCGACGAGTTCTCCGGCTCCTTGATCCGCGTGAGCACGGCGAACTGCGCCATCATCTTGAACGTTCCGGGCGCGCACGGCGCGTGGGCGAGCGAGGAGTTCTTGATCAGCTTGTCGTAGATCCTGATCTCTTCGCTGACCCGCAGGCAGTAGGGAACCTTGACGATGTAGACGCGGTCGATGAAGGCCTCGTTGTTCTTGTTGTTCTTGAACGACTGCCACTCGGCCTCGTTCGAGTGCGCGAGCACGATGCCGTCGAACGGGATCGCGCCGAAGCCCTCGGTGCCCTTGTAGTTGCCTTCCTGCGTCGCGGTCAGCAGCGGGTGCAGCACCTTGATCGGCGCCTTGAACATCTCGACGAACTCGAGCAGGCCCTGGTTGGCGCGGCACAGGCCGCCGGAGTAGCTGTAGGCGTCCGGGTCGTCCTGCGAGTACTGCTCGAGCTTGCGGATGTCGAGCTTGCCGGTGAGCGAGCTGATGTCCTGGTTGTTCTCGTCGCCCGGCTCGGTCTTGCAGATCGCGATCTGGGCGAGCGCCGACGGACGGAGCTTGACGACGCGGAACTTGGTGAGGTCGCCGCCGTACTCGGCGAGGCGCTTCACCGCCCACGGCGAGGGAATCTGGTTGAGGTAGCGGCGCGGGATGCCGTACTCGTCCTCGAGCGTCGGGCCGTCGTCGTCCTTCGAGAACAGGCCGAGCGGCGACTCGTTCACCGGCGAGCCCTTCAGCGCGTAGAAGGGCATCTGCTCCATGAGGTGCTTCAGCTCCTCGGCGAGCGAGCTCTTGCCGCCGCCGGGCGGGCCGAGCAGGTAGAGGATCTGCTTGCGCTCCTCGAGCGCCTGCGCGGCGTGCTTGAAGTAGGCGACGATCTGCTCGATCGTCTCCTCCATCCCGTAGAAGTCCTTGAACGCGGGATAGACCTTCATGACCTTGTTGGAGAAGATGCGCGACAGGCGCGGGTCGTTGCGCGTGTCGATCATCTCCGGCTCGCCGATCGCCATCAGCATCCGCTCGGCGGCGGTGGCGTAGGCGGCGGGATTGGACTTGCAGAGCTCGAGGTACTCCGGCAGGGAGTACTCTTCTTCCATGCGGCTTTCGAAGCGCGCCTGGAAGCGGGAGAGCACGCCGCGTGTCTCGTGTGCGGCGGCGCCGTGCCTCGGTGCAACGGTCGGCGCGGCTTCGCCGAACGCGGAGAACACTTGCGTGGGCTTTCCTTCCATGCGAACCTCCGCTGCGAGGAACGTGCGGTCAGTATCGGCTTTGCGCTCGTCGCTCATGTAGGAACTTATAGCGATTTTCGGGCCAGACCGCCTCTAAGACAAGGCGCGTGTGGCAAAGTTGCGACCTCTCAGAGTACATCAACGCGTCGCGCGCCGTGCGCGCTGACGCGAGTTGCTCGCACCGTCTTTCCGAGCCGTCATGAGCGGCGATTTCGACCCGCGACTGGTGCAGAAGTTTCGCGGTGCGCGCCGCGTCGTCGCGCTCACCGGCGCGGGCATCTCCGCCGAGAGCGGCATCCCCACCTTCCGTGACGCACAAACCGGGCTCTGGGCCCGGTTCCGGCCCGAGGAGCTTGCCACCGCCGCACGCCTTCCGGCGCGACCCGCAGCTCGTCTGGGGCTGGTACGAATGGCGCCGCAGCCTGGTTGCGCAGGCGGCGCCGAACGCCGGCTCACCGCGCGCTCGCGCGGCTGGAGGGGCTGGTCCCCGAGTTCACGCTGGTCACCCAGAACGTGGACGGGCTGCACGCTCGGGCCGGCTCGAAGCGGGTGATCGAGCTCCACGGCAACCTCCATCGCAGCAAGTGCTTCGAGGAGGGGGTCGTGGTCGAGGGGGGTGTCCCCGCGTCCGACGGGCCGCCGCGGTGCCCGCGCTGCGGGTCGCCGCTCCGTCCCGACGTGGTGTGGTTCGGCGAAACGCTGCCGCCGCAAGCACTTGCGGCGGCCGAGGCGGCGGCACGGGAGTGCGATCTGCTGTTCTCGATCGGCACCTCCGCGGCGGTGTTCCCGGCGGCGCAGCTCCCGGTGACCGCCCTCCAGTCGGGGGCGATGGTGGTCGAGATCAACCGGGACAGGACGCCGCTTACGGGGGTCGCGACGTTCAGCCTGCTCGGGCAGGCGGGCGAGATCCTGCCCCGTCTCCTCGCGACGACATGGCCTGATTAGCACTCTGCCGCCGTAAGTGCTAAGAAAGGCGGCGAAGGAGGAGGGGATGATCGACCGGTACGACGAGGTCTATCGGGGCTACCGCTGGCAGGTCCCCCCGCGATTCAACATGGCGGAGGCGTGCTGCCGGCGCCACGCGGGGGACCGCGGGCGGCTCTGCCTCTACTGGGAGGACGAGTCGGGCGCGACGTCCGCCTGGACCTACTGGGACATCCAGGTCCAGGCGAATCGCCTCTCGAACGCGCTCGCCGCGCTCGGCGTGAAGCGCGGCGACCGGGTCGGCATCATCCTGCCGCAGCGGCCGGAGACGGTCGTCGCGCACGTCGCCTGCTACCAGATGGGCGCGGTGGCGATGCCGCTCTCGATCCTGTTCGGGCCCGACGCGCTCGAGTACCGGCTGCAAAACAGCGAAACCGTCGTCGCGTTCGTCGACCCGGCTTCGCTCCCCAACCTCGCGGCGATCCGCGACCGGCTGCCCGATCTCGAGCACGTGATCGGGGTGGCCGGAGCCGCCGAAGCCGGCGTGATCGCGTGGGAGCGGCTCCTCGAGCAGGCGTCGTGGCGTTTCGCGCCGGTCGAGACGTCGGCCGAGGATCCGGCGCTGTTGATCTACACCAGCGGCACCACCGGGCCGCCGAAGGGCGCGCTGAAGCCGCAGCGGGTGATGATCGGCAACCTCCCCGGCTTCGAGTGTTCGCACGACGTGTTCCCGCAACCCGGGGATCTCTTCTGGTCGCCCGCCGACTGGGCCTGGACCGGCGGTCTGATGGACGCGCTGCTGCCGACCATGTACCACGGCTATCCGATCCTCGGCTATCGCGGGCGCTTCGATCCGGAGCGGGCGTTCCACCTCTGCGAGAAGTACCAGGTCCGCAACGCGTTCCTGTTCCCGACCGCGCTGAAGATGATGATGAAGGCGGTGCCCGAGCCGCGCGAGCGCTACGACCTCGCGCTGCGGTCGATCATGAGCGCGGGCGAGGCGGCGGGAGAAACGGTGTTCGCGTGGAGCCGCGATTCGCTCGGCGTGACGATCAACGAGATGTTCGGCCAGACCGAGATCAACTATCTCGTCGGCAACTCCCACACCCTCTGGCCGGCCAAGCCGGGCTCGATCGGACGGCCGTACCCCGGGCACCGGGTGGCGCTGCTCGACGACGACGGCAACGAAGTGCCGGCGGGCGAGGTCGGCGAGGTGGCGGTGAACCGGACCGACATCCACGGCGACCGCGATGCCGTTTTCTTCCTCGGGTACTGGAAAAACGAGGAAGCGACGCGTAACAAGTACACCGGCGAGTGGTGCCGCACCGGCGATCTCGCGAAGCGGGACGGGGACGGCTACTTCTGGTACCAGGGGCGCGCCGACGACATGTTCAAGGCGGCGGGCTATCGGATCGGGCCGTCGGAGATCGAGAACTGCCTGGTCAAGCACCCGGCGGTCGCGAACGCGGCGGTCGTGCCCAGCCCCGATCCGGAGCGCGGCAACGTCGTCAAGGCGTTCATCGTGCTCACGCCGGGCTCGCAGCCTTCGGCGGCGCTCGAGGAGGAGATCCGCGCCCACGTGCGCGGCCGGCTCGCGCCGTACGAGTACCCGAAGGAGATCGAGTTCATCGACGCGCTGCCGATGACCACGACGGGGAAAGTGCAGCGGCGGGTGCTGCGGCTCCGCGAGGCGGAGCGGAAAAAGGGCTAGGCCTGCGCCGGGCGCGACTGCAACGAGGATCTTTCCCTCGGCCTCGACGACGAGCGTCGCGTCCTGGTTGTGGCATTCGCCGGTGAGGACAACGATGCCGCCGGCGTGCTTCGGCTTGGCGAGCTTCGCGACGATCTTCCACGTCGTCTTCAGCGTGTCGCCCGGCCGGACCGGCGCCTTGAAGCGGCAGGCGTGCTCGAGGTAGGCGATCGCGGTGCTGTGGAAGTACATGCCGACCGGTGCCGATACGAGCGCACTGGTGAACGGCCCGTGGAGGATGCGGCCGCCGAAGCGGGAGGCCCGCGCAAAGCGCTCGTCGACGTGCAGCGGGTTGAAATCGCCGAAGAGCCCGGCCGCGAGGACGAGGTGGGTTTCGGTCACGGTGAGCGACGAGCCGAAGGTCTCGCCGACCGCGACCTCGTCGTAGTGCTTGCCTGGAAACATTCGTCGCGCCTTTCGCCGGGTTAGACTCGCCGCGTCTCGCGCCCGGGAGTGTACCGATGAAGCTCTACACCTACTTCCGCTCGTCGGCTTCCTACCGTGTCCGCATCGCCCTCGCGTACAAGGGCCTGCCGCACGACGCCGCGTACGTCAGCCTGCCCAAGAAAGAACATCAGGCGGATGCGTTCCGCGCGATCAATCCGCAGGCGCTGGTGCCGGCGCTCGAGGAGGGCGGACGGGTGCTCATCCAGTCGCTCGGAATCATGGAGTATCTCGACGAGACGCATCCCGAGCCGCCGCTCCTGCCGAAGGGCGCGCTCGACCGGGCCTACGTGCGCGCGGTGGCGCAGATCGTCGCGTGCGAGATGCACCCGCTCAACAATCTGCGCACGCTGAGATACGTCAAGCACAGCTACAAGCTGGACGACGAGGGCGTGAACGTCTGGTACCGCCACTGGATCGCGGACGGGTTCGCGATGCTCGAGGGCTATCTCGTGCGCGAAGGCCGCGCCGGCCGTTACTGCTACGGCGACATGGTGACGATCGCCGACTGCTGCCTCGTTCCACAGGTGTTCAACGCGCAGCGCTACGAATGCGATCTCGGGCCGTACCCGACGATCGTGCGGATCTTCGGCGAGTGCATGAAGCTCGAGGCGTTCGCGTCGACGCAGCCGTCGCGGCAGCCGGACGCCCAGTGACTGGCCACGCCCCTCGATCGCGCTGCAGCGTGACGAAATGCCTTGCCTGTGCCACTATGACGGTGGCATACGAGAAGCGGCGGCGCAGGTGGTTGAAGACAAAGGGCTTCGACCGCGAGGGGGTGTCCTGTGGCCATCAGCAAGTTCCAGCATAAAGACTGTGCGATCACGGTCGCCGCGCTGTTCCTGTCCGGACCGAAGCGCTGGCGACCGCACCTGGTCATCGTGCGCCTGCGCGAGAACGCGAAGCTGGCGCGCGAACAGGCGATCGCCGATCAGCCGGCGATGTTCTTCTCGGCGCAGGACGCCTTGGATTTCGGCATGCGGCAGGCTCGCCGCCTCGTCGACGGCGAGCTGCCCGGATTGCGGGTCTAGAAGCGCGAGTCAGTCTGCCGCGCGCGGGCTCCGGTCCGCGACGAGCTTTACGACCTTCGCCTGCGGCATCGCATGACCACCGTCGCGGAGCGTATCCGGGAATAGCTCTTCCGCCTCTACGTCGCCCGTTTCGCCGAGCACGCGGAGCCTCGCTGGCCGGTGCAGATTCGCGTACGCGCGGGCGAACTGCAGCGCCCGCTGCCGGCCGTGGAAGTAGATCTCCGACCGCAATCGCGGCGTCACCATGATCCACCCGTCGGGTGGCCGCGGCTTGACGATGATCGTCGCGGTCGTTTCTGTCGTCGGCATACGTGAACCCCCCGGCTCGCTATACGTCCAGCGTAATCCTTCATCCACCCGCAGACGGTCAAAGATGGTTACATCGGACGAGCGGCGAGCAACCCTGCGCTACCGGCAGTACCGGCGGCCGGAACATCACCGACTTGGACGGGGTTGGACGCGGCTGGATTTCGGCGTGGTCCCGCCGCCCGGAATCGAACCGGGATCTAGCGCTTAGGAGGCGCTCGTTCTATCCATTGAACTACGGCGAGGCCGCGCGGATTCTACGCGATGGCCGGCGCCGGCTTAATTTGCTAGCCTCCCCGCCACACTATACAAAGGGGAGAGTGTCGGGCCCTCCCGGCGAGGGGCCCGGCCATGGCTGATGTCCGCACCCGCGCCCGCGCGGATCCGCGAGCCCGAGATCGACGCCGTGACCGGCACGGACGGTGTGCGCACCGTCCGCCTCGGCGGCGCGTGGGACATCCGCGCGCTGGAGGCGAAGTCACGCGCGATCGCGGGTGAGCTCGCCCGGTTCGCCCCGCGCGACGCCTGGGACCTGACGGGCGTCCAGCGTCTCGACCACGTCGGCGCGCTGCTGCTCTGGCGGGCCTGGGCCCGGAAGCGTCCCGAGCACCTCCGGCTCGCGCCCGCGCACGAGCTCTTCTTCGAACGCCTCGACCATGCCGACGGGGCCGCGCACGGTGCGCTGCGCCGCTCGCTCCTCGATCCGCTGATCGCGCTCGGTCGCGGCGCGCTCAATCTCGGCAGCCATCTCGCCGGCATCGTCCGCCTCGCCGGCCAGGTCGTGCTCGACGCGGGATGGGTCATCGCGAACCCCACGCGCGGCCCCTGGCGCGAGGTGTCGGCGACGCTCTACAAGGCCGGCGCACAGGCGCTCGCCATCACCGCGCTCGTCGGCTTCCTCATCGGCATCGTGCTCAGCTACCTCTCGTCCGAGCAGCTGCGGACGTTCGGCGCCGGCATCTACGTGATCAACATCGTC
This sequence comes from uncultured beta proteobacterium, assembly GCA_963827555.1. GTDB lineage: Bacteria > Pseudomonadota > Gammaproteobacteria > Burkholderiales > SG8-39 > DATEDA01. The sequence continues at coordinate 191,540 of CAWHBL010000005.1, read as the reverse complement.
GGCATCGGCATCATCCGCGAGCTCGGGCCGGTGCTCGCCGCGATCCTCGTCGCCGGCCGCTCGGGGTCCGCGATCACGGCGCAGCTCGGCGTGATGCGGGTCACCGAGGAGCTCGACGCGCTCAACGTGATGGGAATTCCGGCCGGGGTGCGGCTCATCCTGCCGAAGGTCCTCGGGCTCGCGCTCGCGGTCCCGCTGCTCGTGGTCTGGACCAACGCGATCGCGCTGATCGGCGCGATGCTCGCCGCGCGCCTCGAGCTCGACATCAGCTTCAGCCTGTTTCTCCAGACGCTGCCGGTGGCGGTGCCGACGGCGAACTACTGGCTCGGCCTCGTCAAGGGCGCGGTGTTCGGCGCGCTCATCGCGCTGACCGCGTGCCACTACGGGCTGCGCATCCGGCCGAACACCGAGAGCCTCGGCGCCGGCACGACCCAGTCGGTCGTCACCGCGATCACCATCGTCCTGATCGTCGACTCGCTGTTCGCGGTCGCGTTCTCCCACATCGGGCTGGAGCTCCGTGGCTGAGCGCATTCCGCGGACGCCCGAACGGCCGGTGATCGGCGTGCGAGGCCTGTGGACCGAGTTCGACGGCCACGTCGTGCATCGCGGCCTCGACCTCGAGGTCCAGCCGGCCGAGATCCTCGCGCTGGTCGGCGGCTCGGGGAGCGGCAAGACGACGCTGTTGCGCCAGATGGTGGGCCTCGAGCGGCCGACGCGGGGCAGGGTGGAAGTGTTCGGGTTCGACCTCGCGACCGCCTCGCCCGCGATCCGGGCGAAGATTCGCAAACGCTGGGGCGTGCTGTTCCAGGAAGGCGCGCTCTACAGCGCGCTGCCGGTCTACGACAACCTCGCCCTGCCGCTGCGCGAGCTGCGCGCGTTCGACGAGGACTTCATCCGCGAGCTCGCGCTGATCAAGCTGGACATGGTCGACATCGACCGGCGTCACGCCGTGCGAATGCCGTCCGAGCTCTCGGGCGGGATGGTGAAGCGCGTGGCGCTCGCGCGCGCCCTGGTGCTCGAGCCCGAGCTCCTGTTCCTCGACGAGCCGACCGCAGGGCTCGACCCGGACCGCAGCGAGAGCTTCGTGCGGCTGATCGCCTCTCTGCGCGAGCGGCTCGAGCTTACGGTGGTCATGGTGACGCACGACCTCGACACGCTGGTCGCGCTTGCCGACCGCGTCGCGGTGCTGTACATGGGCGAGCTGGTCGCGCTGGGCACGGTGCCCGAGGTGGTCCGCGTCGACCATCCGTTCATCCGCAATTTCTTCGGCGGCGACCGCGGCCGGCGCGCGTTGAGCGTGCTCGGGCCGGCGGCGCTCGCCGGGAGCTGAAGGAGGGAGACATGGAAAACAGGGCGTATGCGCTGGCGGCCGGGCTGTTCGTGCTCGTGCTCGGTGCGGCACTCGTCGCCGGGGTGCTGTGGCTCAACCGCGACGAGCGCGTGGGCGGGGTGCCGTACGAGGTGACCACGACCCGCCCCGTGTCCGGCCTCAAGGTCGAGGCGCCGGTGCGCTTTCGCGGGGTCGACGTCGGCAAGGTCGAGTCGATCCGGTTCGATCCGGCCGAGCCGGGCCGCGTGGTCATCGGCATCAGCGTCGATCCCGCTGCCCCGCTCACGCGCGGCACCTACGCGCATCTCGGCTTCCAGGGCGTCACCGGGCTCTCGTTCGTGGCGCTCGACGACGACGGCGCCAAGCGCGAGCCGCTCACGAGCACCGCCGACTCACCGGCGCGCATCGCGATGCGGCCGTCGCTCTTCGACACCGGCGAAGGGGTGGTCACCGCCTTCGGCGAGGTCGCGGAGCGCATCAACAAGCTGCTCGCCGACGACAACCAGAAGGTGATCATGAGCACGCTCGCGCGCATCGACACCGCGTCGGCAAAGGCCGCGAAGCTGGCCGACAGCCTCGAGCCGGGGGTCAAGGCGATCGCGCCTCTCCTCGCCGACACGCGCGCCGCGGTGAACGACGCCCGCGGGGCGGTAAAGCGCGCCGAGGAGATGGTCGCGGCGATGACCGCCCTCGCGGCGAAGCTCGAGGAGCGCTCGGTGGCGCTTGGGCAGCTCGGCGACAACGCCGGCGACGTCGGCGCCGCCGCGCGCGCGCTCAACGACGAAACCCTGCCGCGCCTCAACGCGCTCGCCGACGAGCTGCGCCGCGAGGCGCGCGTCCTCGACCGGGTGCTCACCGGGCTCGCCGACCAGCCGAACAGCCTCGTGTTCGGGGCGTCGCCGCGGCGGCCGGGGCCGGGCGAGGCCGGTTTCGACGCGGGGCGCTGACGATGCGGCTCCTGTTGCTTGCCGCCGCGACCGCGCTCGCCGCCTGCGCCGGCACTGCCACCGCGCCGCCGGTCGAGTACGACTTCGGCCCCGGCGGCGCGACGCTCGAGGAGCCGCCCCGTCTGCGGCGCGAGATCGCGGTCACGGAGGCGACCGCGCCGGCCTGGCTCGACTCGCCGGCGCTCGTCTACCGTCTCGCGTACCGCGACGCCGCGCAGCCGCGCGCGTACGCCGAGAGCCGCTGGGTGGCGCCGCCGGCGGCGCTGTTCACCGCGCAGCTCCGGCAGCGGCTCGTCGCGACGACGCGCAGCGGCGTGCTCGTGCCGGGTGACGGCGTGCGCCCGACCGCCACGCTGCGCGTCGAGCTGCAGGAGTTCAGCCAGGTGTTCGACGCCCCCGAGCGCAGCCGCGCCGTCGTCCGCGTGCGCGCCGTGCTCGTCTCGGGCGGGAAGCTGCTGGCGCAGACGAGCTTCACCGTCGACCGACCGGCGCCGAGCCCCGACGCCGCGGGCGGCGCGCGGGCGCTCGCGCTCGCGGCCGACGCGGCGATCGACCGCCTGATCGGGTGGACCGCCGACGCGCTCCAGTGAGACGCGCCGCACGCGTGCTACGCTAATCGGCCCGATCGACGAAATCCACCCGGCAATGAAAGCGCTGCTCTGCAAGGCCTGGGGCGGACCCGAGACGCTCGTGCTCGAGGAACTGCCTTCACCGCAACCCGGACCAGGCGAGGTCGTGGTCGACGTCAAAGCCGCGGGCGTCAACTTCCCGGACGTCCTGATCATCCAGAACAAGTACCAGCTGAAGCCGCCGCTGCCCTTCGCCCCCGGCGCCGAGCTCGCCGGCGTGATCAAGGAGATCGGCGCGGGTGTGACCGGGTTCAAGGCCGGCGACCGTGTGATCGCGATGCCCATGTGGGGCGCGTTCGCCGAGGAGTGCGTGGTGCGGGCCACACAGCTCATCCGCATGCCGGCCGGGCTCGACTTCCCCACCGCCGCGGCGTTCACGCTCACGTACGGCACCTCGTGGCACGCGCTGAAGGACCGCGGGCAGCTCCGCGCCGGCGAGACGCTGCTCGTCCTCGGCGCCGCGGGCGGCGTCGGCCTCGCCGCGATCGAGATCGGCAAGGCGCTCGGCGCGCGGGTGATCGCCGCCGCGTCGAGCGCCGAGAAGCTCGCGGTCTGCCGCGCGCACGGCGCGGACGAGACCATCGATTACGCCGCCGAGGATCTGCGCGCACGCCTGAAGACGCTCACCGGCGACAAGGGGGCCGACGTCGTCTACGACCCGGTCGGCGGCCAGTACGCCGAGCCGGCGGTGCGCTCGACCGCGTGGCGCGGGCGCTATCTCGTCGTCGGCTTCGCGAACGGCGAGATTCCGCGGATCCCGCTCAATCTGCTGCTGCTGAAGGGCAGCGCCCTCGTCGGCGTCTATTGGGGCGACTGGACCCGGCGCGAGCCTGCCGCCGCCGCCGCGGGGATGGCGGAGCTGCTCGGCTGGCTCGCCGCCGGGAAGCTGAAACCTCACCTCTCCGCACGCTATCCGCTCGCGCGCGCGGCGGAGGCGCTCGTCGCGCTCGCGAGCCGCAAGGTCGCCGGCAAGCTGGTCGTCGAGCCCGAGGCATGATCGCGCGCTGGTCCGAAATCCTCGAGTTCTGGTTCGGCGCGCCCGATTCGCCGGAATTCGGCCGCTTCCGCCGGCAGTGGTTCGAGAAATCGGCGGCGTTCGACGGTCTGTGCCGCGAGCGGTTCCTCGCCACCCACGCGGCGGCCGCGGCCGGTCGGCTCGACGGCTGGGCGGATCGGCCGCTCGCGGCGCTGGCGCTGGTCGTGACGCTCGACCAGTTGCCGCGGAACATGTTCCGCGGCACGCCGCAGGCGTTCGCGACCGACGCGAAGGCGCTCGCGGTGGCGCGCGGCATCGTGGCGCGCGGCTTCGACACGGCGTACGCGTCCGCGCAGCGCTGGTTCGCCTATCTGCCGTACGAGCACGCTGAGGACCTCGGCGTGCAGCGCGAGTCGCTGGCCGTCTACGAGGGGCTGCGCGGCGATCCCCCGAGCGCAAGCCCGATCGCGTACGCGATGCGTCACTACGCGGTGATCGAACGCTTCGGGCGGTTTCCGCACCGCAACGCCATCCTCGGACGCGCTTCGACGCCCGAGGAGCTCGAATTTCTCGCTACGCCCGGCTCGTCCTTCTGAGGAGGGGTCCGGCGTGAACGGCGTCGGCGGTGGCGCTCGACGACTACTTCGGCAAGCTCATCATCGACGACCGCGGCGGCCGGCAGGGCTTCCCGCCGGAGATCCTGTCGGCGATCATGGAAATCGCTCGCCTCCACGCCGGTCAGTTCGGGCTCGTCACGCCGCCGCGGCCGTGGGAGAGCGACGTCGCCGAGACCAAGTGGTGGTACAGGCGCTAGCGCGCGTCCTCACTCCAGCCGCGTCGGGACGGTGATCTCCGAGTGCAGCGTGCGGTGCACCGGGCACCGGTTCGCGATCTCGAGCAGCCGCGCGCGTTGGGCCGCGTCGAGCGCGCCCTCGAGCCGGAGGACGCGCTCGATCCGGTCGACCTTGCCTTCGCGCGTCTCGCACTCGGCGCAGTCCGCGGCGTGGATCTTGTCGTGCTGCAGCTCGACTTCGACCCGCTCGAGCGGCAACCCCTTCAGGTCGGCGTAGAGGCGCACGGTCATCGACGTGCAGGCGCCGAGCGCGGCGAGCAGCAGGTCGTAGGGCGACGGTCCGGAGTCGAGGCCGCCGACGGACACCGGCTCGTCGGCGCGGAGGACGTGGCGACCGGCCGTGATGAGCTGCGTGAGCTTGCCTTCCCGCGTCTCGCGCACGACGACTCTCCCCTCGACCGATGCCGGCGCCGCGGGCGCCTTGCTCCGCAGATAGCGCTCCGCCCAGGTCGCGATCACGTGTCCGGCGTAGGCTGCGTCCTCGCGGCGCGTGAGCAGGTGATCCGCGGGGTCGAGCGAGACGAAGCTCTTCGGGTGCCGCGCCGCCTGGAAGATGCGCGTCGCGTTGTCGATCGCGACCGTGTCGTCGCGCGGCGAATGCATGACGAGCAGCGCCTTGCCGAGGTTGCGAATCGCTTCGTCCGGCCGTTGACCGGCGAGATCGTCGAGCAGCTGCTTCCTGATGCGAAACGAACGGCCCGCGAGGACGACCTCGGCCTCGCCGGTCCGCTCGATCTCGTCGCGACGCGGGATGTGCGCGAGCACGTGCGCCGGCTCGGCCGGCGCGGCGATGGCGACGACCCCGCTCGCCTCCGGGATCTCGCGCGCGGCGGCGAGCACGGCAGCGCCGCCGAGGCTGTGACCGACCAGGATCTCCGGGGCGCGATAGCGGCGGCGCAGGAAGTCGGCAGCCGCAACGAGGTCCGCCCTGTTGGAGGAGAAATTCGTATTGGCGAAGTCCCCGCCGCTGCCCCCGAGGCCGGTGAAGTCGAAGCGCAAGGTCGCGATGCCGCGCTCGGCGAGCGCCGCCGCGACGTAGGCTGCGGCGCGGGTGTCCTTCGAACAGGTGAAGCAGTGGGCGAAGAGCGCGTAGGCGATCGGCGGGGCGACGGGCAGGTCGAGACGCGCGCTGAGGGGCGCGCCGGATGCGCCCGGGAACTCGACCTTCTCGGTGTTCGGTGCCATCACGTCTCCTCGCGCGCGGACAGATCGGGACGATAGCCCAGGCTTCTATAATCCGCGCCCATGCCGGACCCGCACGAGCTTCAGGCGCCGTCACAGTGGGTCGTACGCTGGGGAGCGCTGGTCCGCCCCGGCGGCGCGGTGCTGGACGTCGCCAGCGGTCACGGGCGGCACGCCCGGCACCTCGCCGCGCAGGGATACAGGGTCACCGCGGTCGATCGCGACGCGGCGGCGCTCGCCGCCGTCGCCGGGCTCGCCGGGGTGCGCACCGTTGAGGCCGACCTGGAAGGCGCGCCGTGGCCGTTCACGGCCGGCGCGTTCGACGGCGTGGTGGTCGCGAACTATCTTCACCGGCCGCTGTTCGATGCGCTCGCCGCAAGCCTCGCGCCCGGCGGGCTGCTGATCTACGAGACGTTCATGCAGGGGAATGAACGCTACGGCAAGCCGTCCAACCCGGACTTCCTGCTGCGCCCCTACGAGCTCGCCGACGCGTGGCGCGGGCGGCTGGAGGTCGTGGCGTTCGAGCAGGGCCGGGTGGAACGCCCCAAAGCGGCCGTGGTGCAACGGATTTGTGCGCTCCGTCCCCCGGCCGATGTAACGATCGGCTAAAACGGCTGCGGGAAGGACGCGAAATCCGGCTAAAATCCGCCATTCCATCAAGGGCGTGAGGCCATGATCACGGGTAGCCTGGTCGCCATCGTCACCCCGATGCTCGAGGATGGGCGCCTCGACATCGCCCGCTTCAAATCCCTCATCGACTGGCACGTTTCCGAAGGCACCGACGGCATCGTCGTCGTGGGCACTTCGGGCGAGTCGCCGACCGTGGACTTCGACGAGCACAAGGAGCTGATCCACGTCGCCGTCGCCCACGCCGCGGGCCGGGTGCCGGTGATCGCGGGTACCGGTGCGAACTCGACCGCCGAGGCGATCGAGCTGACCGAGTCGGCGAAGCGCGCGGGCGCGGCCGCCTGCCTGTCGGTGGTGCCCTACTACAACCGCCCGACGCAGGAAGGCCTGTACCGCCACTTCCGCACGATCGCCGAGACCGTGGACATCCCGAACGTCCTCTACAACGTGCCGGGACGGACGGTCGCCGACATGTCGAACGAGACGGTGCTGCGGCTCGCGCAGGTGCCGAACATCATCGGCCTGAAGGACGCGACCGCGAACATCGAGCGCGGCTCCGACCTGTTGAAGCGCGTGCCGAAAGACTTCGCGATCTACAGCGGCGACGACGCCACCTGCCTCGCGCTGATGCTGCTCGGCGGGCAGGGCGTGATCTCGGTCACCGCCAACGTGGCGCCGCGCCTCATGCACGAGATGTGCGCGGCGGCGCTCGCGGGCGAGCTCGCGCGCGCGCGCGCGCTCAACTTCCGGCTCCTCGGGTTGCACCGCAAGCTCTTCGTCGAGGCGAACCCGATCCCGGTCAAGTGGGCGGTGGCCCAGCTCGGCCTGATCGAGGGCGGCATCCGGCTGCCGCTCACGCCGCTCTCGGCCGAGCATCACGAAACCGTAAGTGAGGCCATGCGCGAGGCGGGCGTGCTGCCGGCGAGCGGCCTCCGTCTGGTAGAGGGGGCAGCGGCATGAGGAGAGCCACAGGAAAGCTCGTCGTCGTGCTCGCAGTGCCGGCGCTCGTCGCCGGGTGCAGCATGTTCGGCGAAATGTTCGAGAGCAAGAAGGTCGACTACAAGAGCGCGGGCAAGCTGCCGACGCTCGAGGTCCCGCCCGACCTCACGCGGCCCGGGCGCGACGAGCGCTACGCGATGCCGGACGTGAACCCGAGCGGCACCGCGACGTTCTCGCAGTACAACGCCGAGCGCCAGGGCGTGCGCAGCTCGGCGTCGAGCGCGGTGCTGCCGACGGCGGAGAACATGCGCGTCGTGCGCGACGGCAACCACCGCTACCTTTTCGTGGCCGAGCCACCGGACAAGCTGTGGCCGCTGGTGCGCGAGTTCTGGCAGGAGAACGGCTTCCTGCTCACGGTCGACATGCCCGACGCGGGCGTGATGGAGACCGACTGGGCCGAGAACCGCGCGAAGCTGCCGCAGGACGCGATCCGCAACGCGCTCGGCAAGCTGCTCGACCAGGTCTACTCGACCGGCGAGCGCGACAAGTTCCGCACCCGGCTCGAGCGCACCGCGGACGGCAAGGGCACCGAGATCTTCATCAGCCACCGCGGCATGGTCGAGCAGCTCACCGGGCGGAGCGGCCAGTACGACAGCTCGATGTGGCAGCCGCGCCCGCCGGATCCCGAGCTCGAAGCCGAGTTCCTGAGCCGGCTGATGGTGAAGCTCGGCGCCGAGGACCAGCGCTCGCGCGCCCAGCTTGCGGCGCGGGGCAGCCGCGAGGAGCGGGCGAAGCTGGTGACCGCGGCGGGCGGCGCGTCGGCGCTCGACGTGAACGAGCCGTTCGATCGCGCCTGGCGCCGCGTCGGCCTCGCGCTCGACCGCGTCGGCTTCACGGTCGAGGACCGCGACCGGTCGAAGGGCATCTACTTCGTGCGCTACGTCGATCCGTCGAAGGACGGCGGCACGAAATCGGGCGGCGGCTTCCTCGCGAAGCTCGCGTTCTGGCGCTCGGGCGACGAGCCGGCGAAGGCCGAGCAGTATCGCGTGGTCGTGCAGCAGGGCGGCGATGCGAGCCAGGTGCAGGTGCTCAACAAGGACGGCGTACCCGATTCCAGCGGCACGTCGAAGCGGATCCTCTCGCTTCTCTACGATCAACTGAAGTAGCCGCGGCCGGGCGTGCGCTTCGCATCGCTCGGCAGCGGCAGCGCCGGCAACGGCCTCGTCGTCGAGGCCGGCACGACCCGCGTTCTCGTCGACTGCGGCTTTCCGGTGGAAGGCACCGAACGGCGCCTCGGGCGCATCGGGCTGGCGCCCTCCGACATCACCGCGATCGTGGTCACGCACGAGCACGGCGACCATGCCGACGGCGTGCTCCCGTTCGCGCGCCGGCACGCCGTGCCGGTCTGGATGACGCACGGCACCGCGCGCGCGGTGCCCGGCGCCGCGCCGGAGGTGCGGGTCTTCGACAGCCATTCGCCGTTCGCGATCGACGCCCTCGAGGTGCGGCCGTTTCCGGTGCCGCACGACGCGCGCGAGCCGGCGCAGCTCGTGCTGACCGACGGCGCGTCGCGGCTCGGCGTGCTCACCGACACCGGGTCGCCAACGCGGCACGTCGCGGCGATGCTCTCCGGGTGCGATGCGCTCGTGCTCGAGTGCAATCACGATCCCGGGATGCTCGCCGCCGGGCCGTATCCCGGCTGGCTCAAGACGCGGATCGGCGGCCCGTTCGGGCATCTCGCCAACGAAGCGGCGGCGCTGCTCCTCGCGGCGCTCGACCGCTCGCGGCTGCGGCACGTCGTCGCGGCGCACCTCTCGGCAACGAACAATCGCCCGGACCTCGCCACCGCCGCGCTCGCGCGCGTGCTCGGCTGCACGCCGGCCGAGATCGTGGTGGCCGATCAGGCGGGCGGGTTCGGGTGGCTCGGGCTCGGGTAGCCGCTCACAGGCCGAGCGAGGTCGCCGACACCGCCGGCACCGAGCTGTGCCAGATTTCCTCGAAGCGCTCGCGGAAGAGGCGCGCCTCCTGGAATTCGTTCCGCGCGTACACGCCGCGCGACGCCGCCGCCACCGGCCGCCGCACGTAGTGCTCGATGTCGGCGAGCACGAAGCAGTCCTGCGCGCGCAGCGCCTCGCCCTCGGTCTGGTGGATCGAGATCGACGCGCTGAACTGCGCGAGCAGCTCGAGGAAGCGCGGGGTGTGCCGGCGGAGGTGCTCGGGGTCGTGGACGGCGATCAGCAGCCGGTTGTCGCGGCTCGCCAGCAGGAAGGTGCGCAGCGCCGCGATCCGTCCGGGCGCGTTCAATTCGAGCTGCTCGCAATCCGGATCGAAGACCCGCACCTCGCGCCGCAGGCCGCCGACGAGCACGTCGAAGGCGGCGAGGTACTCGCGCCGCGAGCCGATCAGCTGCCGCTCGGGTTGCGGCAGTATTTTCGCGAGGTCATCCATCGCCTTCCCCCTCGTCCGCCAGGTCGAGCCACCCTGCCCGATACCAAGTGTAGAGCAGGGCGGCGGCGGCCGGCGTGACCGAAGTCCCGGGACGGAGCCCGCGCTCGTCCGCCAGCCGCTCGAGGATCCCGCGCGTCCGGCCCGCCGCCGCGATGCGCTCGCCGTTCAGGTAGGCCGTTCCGCGCCGGAAGAGCATCCCGCTCGCGCCGGCGAGGCGGATGCCGCCGTGGGCCGCCGCCCGATCGAACGCCCGCCGCGTCAGCGGCCGTGCCGGCGGAAAGAATTGCACGTGCGGCTTGGGCTCGGAGAGATAGGCGCCGAGAAACGCCTCGACGTCGCCGCGCGTCCACCTGGCGCGGTCGAGCATCGCGGCGCAGCGCTCGACGAAAGAGTCGTCGAGCGCCGCCGGCCGGCGCGCCGGCCGGAGGTCCGGATCCGCATAGCGCGGCCCGCCGGGATCGAGGCGATCCTCGAGGTAGGCGAGAAACCCGACCGCGAGCTCGTGCGCCGCGGGCGCGCGGAACCCGATCGAGTAAGTGAGACAGGGCTCGAGCGCGGTTCCCTCGTGCGCGACGCCGGGCGGGAGGTAGAGCATGTCGCCGGGCTCGAGCACCCACTCGCGCTGGGGGTGGAATCGACGTAGCACCTTGAGCGGTGTACGCGAGTCGAGCTCCAGGTCGCGGCGACCGCCGATCCGCCAGCGGCGGCGGCCGCCGCCCTGCAACAGAAACACGTCGTACGAGTCGAAATGCGGCCCGACCCCGCCGCCCGGCGCGGCGTAGCTCGCCATCAGGTCGTCCAGCCGCGCATAGGGCACGAACCGGAACGCGCGCAGCAGGCGGTCGGCCCCGGGCACGAAGTGGTTCAGCCCCTGGACGAGCAGGGTCCAGCGGCGCGCCGGCAGCCGGCGGGCGCGGCTCGGGGCGAGCGGCCCGTGCTCGAGGCGCCAGCGCGCGCCGTCGCGGATGACGAGCCGCGATTCGCAGTCCGCGCGCGCCGCGAGGCGAAAGAGATCGCTCACCGACACCGGATCGGCGAAGCGCGGCCACGCGCCGCGGACGACGAGCGGACGCTTCTGCCAGTAGTCGGCCAGAAACTCGCGCGCCGAGCGCCCGCCGAGGAGCGTGCGTTGCGTCGGCGCGTCGCGGGCCATCCGATCATTTGAACGGATGCGGGCGCGCTTGACAACGGGTCGAGGCAGATGGTTTAGAATCGCCGCGACTCTGACGCGCCAGACGATCGCGATGCTGCAAGCCGGTCAAGCTGCGCCGCCGTTCTCCCTGCCGGACGCCGACATGGAGAGCGTGGCGCTTGCCGACTTCCGCGGCCGCAAGAACGTCGTGCTCTACTTCTACCCGAAGGACCGCACGCCCGGCTGCACGATGCAGGCGATCGAGTTCTCCGATCACGAGCAGGATTTCGATCGGTACGGGGCGGTCGTGCTCGGGGTGTCCTGCGACGACTGCATCACCCACGCCGAGTTCCGCGACGAGAACGGCCTGTCGATTCGCCTCCTCGCCGACCCCGACGGCGACGTGTGCCGGGCGTACGGGGTGTGGCGCGAGCCGACCGAGGCGCGCCGCAGCTGCATCGTCCGCTCGACGTTCATCATCGACAAGCGGGGCAAGGTCCAGCACGCGCTGTACGGCGTCACGCCGAAGGGCCACGCCGCCGAGATCCTGGGGCTGCTGAAGTCCCTGTCCTGACCCTATGCGGGTCGGCCGCGACACCGTGGTGGCGCTCGACCTCGAGCTCGCCGACCTGTGGGGTAACCCGCTGCAGCCGGAGGAGCGCATCCGCTACCTCCACGGCTACGACGAGATCCTCCCGGCCCTCGAGCGCGCGCTCGAAGGCAAGGCGGCCGGGCGAGAAGCTCGCGCTCCGGCTCGAGCCCGAGGACGCCTTCGGCGAGTACGACGACGCGTTGCTGCGCGTCGAGCCGCGGGGCGGGTTCCCGGCGGCGCTCGAGACCGGGATGCAGTTCGAGGGGGTGCCGGGCGGCGCGCCTGACGGGGTGATCTACACCGTCACCGACATCGCCGGCGACAAGGTGGTGCTCGACGGCAACCACCCGCTCGCCGGCATCGCGATCGAGTTCCGCGCCACGGTGCGCGAAGTGCGCGGGGCGACGGCCGACGAGATCGAGGCGGGGCACACCGACGATCCCGGCGCGTTGCGTTTCCGCATCGCCGACGCCTAAGCGGCGGCGAGCCGCATGCGGTCGCCGTCGGGGACGAGGCTGAACCGCTTGCGGTGATACCCCGCCACGGCCGGCCGGTGCGCGATGCTCACCAGCGTTGCAGCGGGCAGTCGGCGTGCGACGAGCTCGTAGAGTCGCTTCTCGCCCGCCTCGTCGAGGGCCGAGGTCGCCTCGTCCAGGAACAGCCAGTCGGGTTTGTGCAGCAGCGCGCGCGCGATCGCTAGCCGCTGCTGCTCGCCGCCGGAGAGCTGGAGGCTCCAGTTCTGCACGTCGTCGAGGTGGTCGGCGAGCCGCGGCAGATCGACCTCGGCGAGTGCGGCGCGGATCGCCTCGTCGCCGAAGTCGGCGGCCGCGCCCGGATACGCCACCGCGTCGCGCAGGCTGCCGATCGGGATGTACGGCTGCTGCGGCAGGAACAGCACGCGCGCGTTGCCGGGGAAGCGCACGCGCCCGCGCCCGAACGGCCAGATGCCCGCCAGCGCCCGGAAGAGGGTGCTCTTGCCCGAGCCCGACGGGCCGGTGAGGACGATGCGCTCGCCCGGCTCGATCGCGAACGCGGCGTCCGCCAGGATTGTGCGCCCGTTCGGGAGCACGAGGTCCAGGTGCTCGGCGCGCACCGTCCGCTCGCCGTCGCGCTGCACGTCGAGGCCGCCGGGGCGCGCCTGCCCGGCCTTCGCCGCCTCGAGGGCGCGGTGGAACGTCAGCAGCCGGTCCACGCTCGCCTTCCAGTTGGCGAGCGACTGGAACGTGTTCACGAACCACGACAGCGAGCTCTGCACGGTGCCGAAGGCGCTCGCGATCTGCGTCAGGCCGCCGAGCGGGATCGCGCCGGAGAAGAAGCGATGGCCGGCGACGAAGAACGGGAACACGATCGCGACCTGGTTGTAGCCGATGGTGAACGTGTTGACGCGCTTCGTGATTCGCATCAGCTCCCACCAGTTGGCGCGGATGCGCTCGACCCGATCGGTGAAGTTGCGGTTCTCGGCCGCCTCGCCGCGGTAGAGCGCGACGCCCTCGGCGTTCTCGCGGAGACGGACGAGCGCGTAGCGGAAGTCGGCCTCGCGCTGCTCCTGCTGGAAGTTGAGCGGGATGAGCGAGCGGCCGATCCAGTACGTGAGCGCGCTCCCGACGAATGCGTAGACGAGCGCGACCCACACGAGATAGCCGGGGATCGTCACCTCGTTCTCGCCCAGCCGCAGCGGGAGCGACCCGGACAGATTCCACAGGATGACCGCGAACGACGCGAGCGTGACGAGCTCGCGCATGACCCCGAGCCCGAGCGAGAGGGTACCGGCGGTGAAGAGCCGCATGTCCTCCTGGATCCGCTGGTCGGGGTTGTCGGTGCCGTGATGCTCGAGCTCGAGACGGTAGTAGACCTGGTGGCCGAGCCAGTCGTCGAGATACTGCCGCGTGAGCCAGATCCGCCAGCGCATCTGCAGCATCTGCTCGAGATAGGTTTCGTACACCGAGACGAAGATGAAGATCGCGGCGAGGAAGCAGAAATAGCCGAGCAGGGCGAAGAAGTCGCGCTCGTCCTTCTGCTCGAGCGCGTTGTAGAACTGGCGGTTCCAGTCGTTGAGCAGCACCAGCATGTAGACGAGGCTGAGCGACAGCGCGACGATCGCGGCGAGCAGCCCCCGCGCGCGCCACTTCTCCTCCGAGCGCCAGTACGGCGCCGAGAGCTTCCACACGCTGCCGAGGAACGTCCTCGCGTCGATCAGCAAGCCATTGGCCATCGGGGTTTCACCTCGGGGAAGAGAAGGCTGTTCCGGGCGCCGCCGGCCGAGCGCCGGCGGCGGTCATCCTGCCGTCGCGTTCGCGAGCCGGCGTGCCTCGTCGATCAGCTCGCCGGCGGTCAGGCCCACCGGGCCGGCGCCGCGCGCGGCGAGCGCATCGGCCGCGGCGCCGTGCAGATGAACGCCGGCGACGAGCGCGTCTGCGGCCGGCAGGCCCTGCGCCGCGAGCGCGCCGACGATGCCGGTAAGCACGTCGCCCATGCCGGCGCTCGCCATGCCGGGATTGCCTGACCCGTTGATCCACCAGCGGCCGTCGGGCGCGGCGGTCACCGTGCCGTTGCCTTTCAGCGCGACGAACGACTTGAGCTTGGCGGCGAGGCGCTTCGCCGCCGCGATGCGGTCGGCCTGGATCTCGGCGGTCGCGCACCCTGCGAGGCGCGCCGCTTCCGCGGGGTGCGGCGTCATCAACGTCGGGGATTTCCGCGCCAGCACCGCCGACTGGAGCACGCCGTACGCGGCGACGAGGTTGAGCGCGTCGGCGTCGAGCACGAGCGGCACCTCGAGCCGCAGCGCCTGCGCGAGCAGCCGCTGCGCCGCGCTGTCCGTGCCGAGCCCGGGGCCGGCGGCGATCGCGGTGAGCGGAACGTCGGTGAGGAGCTCGCCGGGCGGTCGCAGCATCAGCTCCGGCTGCGCGTAATCGACGCACGGCGGCTGGTCGGTGACCAGTCCGAGGAAGACCTTGCCCGCGCCGAGCCTGATCGCCGCGCGTCCGGCGAGGATCGCGGCGCCGACCATCCCGGATGCCCCGCCGAGGATCCCGAGGCTGCCGGCGAGCCCCTTGTGAAAGTTCCGCGGCCGCACGAGCAGCGGCGCGGCGACGGGCGTGCCGGTGACGAGATGCCCTGCCGGCGGCGCGAGCGACGCGCAATCGAGGTCGAGCGCCGCGAGCCGGATCTCGCCGCAGTGGTCCGGTCCGTCCAGCGTGTAGAGGCCTGGCTTCCGCGCGATGAACGTGATGGTGTGGGTCGCGCGGAATGCCGTGCCCATCATCGCGCCGGTGTCGGCGTTGATGCCGCTCGGGATGTCGAGGGCGAGCTTCGCGCCGGGCAGGGCACTCGCGGCGCGCACGAGCTCCGCCGTCGCGCCGGCGAGCGGCCGCACGAGGCCGATGCCGAAGAGCCCGTCGACGACGAGGTCGTAGCGCGCGCCCGCCGGGATCGCCTTCAGCAGCCGTCCGTCGGCGGCGTTCCACTTGGCGAGCGCGACGCCGGCGTCGTGCGCGAGCTTCGCCGCATCGCCGGCGAACACGACGTCGACGCGATGGAACCCGCGCTTAAGGTGCGTCGCCACCTCGAACGCGTCGCCGCCGTTGTTGCCCGGACCGGCGAGCACGAGCACCGCCCGCCCGGCGTCGCCGGCGAGCTCGAGCGCGAGCTCGGCCGCGGCGCGACCCGCCCGCTCCATGAGACTCGCCCGCGGATCGCGCTTCAGGGCAGCCGCCTCGAGCGCGCGCACGCCGTCGACGGTGTAGAGCGGTGACAGGCTCGCGCGCATGGCGGGCAAGAGTGTAACCGCGTTGCTCCGCGCCGCCGCGCGGGGCTCAGGCGTAGCGCGCGAGCGTCAGCCCGTCGAGGTTGATGTCCGGCGCGCGATCGGCGACGACGTGGGCGAGGATGCGCCCGGAGCCGCACGCCATCGACCACCCCTGCGAGCCGTGGCCTACGTTGACGAAGAGACCGCCGATCGGCGTGCGGCCGAGGATCGGCGGTCCGTCGGGCGTCATCGGCCGCAAGCCCGCCCAGTACTGCGGCCGCCCGAGCTCGGCGGCGTCGGGGAAGAGTTCGCGCAGGCTCCGCAGCAGCTTGCCGAAGCGTTCCGGCGGAGCGTCGGTGTCGGTCGCGCCGAGCTCCGCCGTGCCGGCGGCACGCACCCGGTTGCCGAGGCGCGTGATCGCGACCTTGCTGTGCTCGTCCATCACCGATGCGCGCGGCGCGCGGTCGAAGCGCGCGACCGGCAGCGTGACCGAGTAGCCCTTCACCGGCTGGATCGGGAGACGGATGCCGTGCGGCGCGAGCAGGGGGGCCGCGCCGCAGGCGAGCGCGACGACGTAGCGGTCGGCGCTCAGCAGCCCGGCGCTGGTCGCGACGCCGGTCATGTACTCGCCCTCGACCTGCAGCGCCTCGACCGTCGTCTCGAAGCGGAACCGGACGCCGCGCTTGCTCGCGTGCTCGGCGAGCGCCTGGGTGAAGAGCTGGCAATCGCCGGTCTCGTCGGCGGGGAGATGCAGCCCGCCGGCAAACGCGACCGTCGCGTGCGCGAGCGCGGGTTCGACTCCCACGCAATCCTTTGGCGCGAGCAGCCGGTGCGGGATGCCCGTCGCCGCGAGGATGCGCGTGTGGTCGGCGACCGCGGCGAGCTCCTCCCGGGTGCGCAGCAGCTGCAGGATGCCGGAGCGCGTCTCGTCGTAACGGATGCCGGTCGCCTCGCGGAGCTCGCGCAGGCAGCCGAGGCTGTAGCGCGACAGGCGCTGCATCCGCGGCTTGTTGCGCTCGAAGCTCGCGCGCGAGCAGTTCGCGAGCCACGATCCCATCCACCGCAACAGCTCCGCGTCGGCGCGCCACCGTACCGCGAGCGGCGCGTCGTTCCGCGCGAGCCACTTCAGCGCCTTCCAGCGCATCCCCGGGGCGGCCCACGGCGTCGCGTAGCTCGGGCAGACGTTGCCGGCGTTCCCGAAGCTCGTCTCGAGCCCGGGGGCGGGCTGCCGCTCGACGACCGTCACCTCGTGCCCGTCCTCCGCCAGGTAATGCGCGGTGGCGACGCCGATGACGCCGGCGCCGAGGACGAGGACCTTCACTTCTGCTTGGCGATCAGCGCATCGGGGAGCCACGTGGCGATCTCGGGAAAGACCACGAGCAGCGCGAGCGCGAGCACCATGATGAGGAAGAACGGGATCGAGGCGAGCGCCACGTAGTTCGAGTCGCGGCCGCTCATCGTCTGCAGCACGAACATGTTGAACCCGAGCGGCGGGGTCACCTCGGCGATCTCCACCAGCAGCACGATGAAGATCCCGAACCACACGAGGTCGAACCCCGCCTTCTGCACCATCGGCAGGACGATCGAGGTCGTCAGCACGATCATCGAGATGCCGTCGAGCGCGGTACCGAGCAGAATGTAGATGACCGCGAGGATGGCGATCAGCGTGTAGGGGCTCGGGTTGAGCGCGGCCACCCACTCGGCGAGCGCGCGCGGAATGCCGGTGAATCCCATGCACACCGACAGGAACGCCGCGCCGCCCAGGATGAACATGATCATGCACGACAGCCGGGTCGCGCCCATCAGGCTGTCCCAGAACGTCTGCCGGCTCAAGCCGCCGCTCCACCACGCGATTGCCAGAGCGCCGACCACGCCGAACGCGGCCGACTCGGTCGCAGTGGCCCAACCGACCACCATCACCACGATGATGAACGCGATCAGCACCAGGCACGGGATCAGATTGCGGCTGAGGCGGAGCTTCTCCGCGAACGTGAACCGCTCGGTGTCCTTCGGCGTCTTGCCGGGATTGAGCAGCGCCCAGACGATGATGTAGCCGGAGAAGAGCGCCATCAGCAGGAAGCCCGGCAGGAATCCCGCGAGGAACACCTTGAGGATCGACACCTCCGCGGCGACCGCGTACACCACCATGATGATCGACGGCGGCAGCAGGATCCCGAGCGTGCCGGCGCCGCAGAGCGATCCGAGGCAGGTCTTCTCGTCATAGCCGCGCCGGATCAGCTCGGGAAGCGCGACCTTGGCGATCGTGGCACAGGTCGCCGCCGAAGATCCGGAGACGGTGCCGAACATGCCGCACGCGAGGATGTTGACGTGCATGAGCCGGCCTGGCAGCCAGCCGAGCCACGGCGAGAGGCCCTTGAACATCTCGTCGGAGAGGCGGGTGCGATAGAGGATCTCGCCCATCCAGACGAAGAGCGGCAACGCCGCGAGATTCCAGGACGCGGTCGTGCCCCAGAACGCCTGGAAGAGGTTGACGTCGGGCGGCGTCGAGGTGAAGAGCTGCAGGCCGATGCCGGCCACCGCCGCGAGCGCGATCGCGATCCAGACGCCGCCGGCGAGGAACGCGAGCAGGAGGAACGCGAGCGCCGATGCGATCCCTAGCGTCGTCATGACCCGCTGCTCACACCGTCTCGGAGAAATCGGCGCGCGCGCGCCGGTCGTCCTCGGCGACCTGGTACGCGGGCTTCTGCCGGCGCAGCACGACGACGAGCTCGTCGAGGATCGCGACGAAGAAGATGGCGACGCCGACCACGAAGCCGATCTGCGGAATCCAGATCGGGACCTTGATCATGCCCTGCGCGACCTCGTTGAACTGCCAGCTCTCGTACACGAAGCGCGTCACGGCGTAGACCATGTAGCCGCCGACGAGCGCGGCGATGGAAAGCGACAGCACCTCGGCCTGCCACCGCACCGACGGCGGGAGGCGGTCGAGCAGGAGCGTCATGCGAACGAGCTCGCCCTTGCGGAAGGTGTGGCCAAGCGCAAGGAACGCAGCCGCGGCGCAGAGCCACGCGGTGATGTCGTCGGCGCCGCGGAAGAGGAGCCCGAGCTCGCGCCCCGCGACCTGCAGGAGCATCACTACGCAGGTGCCCGCCAGGGCAACGGCGGCGAGCGCGCCGCTCACGGCATAGAGCGCGTCGAGCGCGCGGCGCGCGCGCGAGGCGGAAGGTGAATTCACGCTGGGGACGGGCGGCACTTGCGCGCCGCCCGCGCCGGGGCTAGTTCGCCTGGTAGGCGTTGATGATCGCCGGGCCGTCGGGCCCCGCGGTCTTCAGCCACTCGACGAGCATCGTCTTGCCGACCACCTCGAGCGCGGCGCGCATCGCCGCGTCGGGAGGCGCGACGGTCATGCCGTTCTTCGCGAGCGTCTCGTTGCCGGACTTCTCGCGCTCGGCGGACATCGTCCAGCCGCGCTTCTCCGCCGCGGCCGCGGCGTCGGTGAAGGCCTTTTTCTGGTTGTCGGGAAGCCGCTGCCAGGACCGCTCGTTCACCACCACCACGTTCTTCGGGTGGAACGCGCTCGTCGTGTAGTAGTTCTTGACGTACTCCCAGGACTTGAACGAAACGCCGGTGGCGGACGACGTGATCATCGCCTGCACGGTGTTGGTGGCGAACGCCTGGGGGATGTCGGTCGCCTGGATCACCGTCGGGCTCGCGCCGAGCAGCTCGGCGAGGCGCGCGGTCTGCGGGCTGTAGGTGCGGAACTTCGTGCCTTTCAGGTCGGCGACCGATTTCAGCGGTGCCTTGGTGTAAATCCCCTGGCCCGGCCAGGCCACCGAATAGAGCAGGCGCAGGCCGCGCCCCTGCAGCTTCTTCTCGAGGAACGGCTTCTGCGCCTGGTAGAACTTGAACGCGGCGGGGTAGCCGGTGGCGATGAACGGGAGGTTGTCGGCGGCGAACACCGGGTCCTCGTTGCCGAACTGGCCGAGCAGGAACTCGGCGATGTTGACCTGTCCGGTCGACACCGCGCGCAGCATGTCGGGATGCTTGATCAGCGACTGGCCGCTGTGCACGACGATGTCGACCTGGTCTGCCGGTCGCCTTCTTCACCTCGTCGGCGAAGGTGCGGATGTTCTGGGTGTGGAACTCGCCGTCGACGTAGGGCGTCGGCATGTCCCATTTCGTCTGGGCTTGCGCCGTCCCCCACGCGCAAGCGAGGGCGAGCGCGGGCAGCAGCTTGAGCGTTCTCGTGGTCATCGGTCCTCTCCTGTGGGCAGCGCGGCTAGCGTAGCGAAATTCCCCCGTCGGCACAACGCGCGCCGGCGTCAGGCGGCCGGCGCCAGCGCCGTCGACCACCGCGTCGCCGATCGCCAGCGCGCAGGTCAGCCCGGGCGATTCGATGCCGAAGAGGTTGACGAGACCCGGGACGCCATGGTCGCGCGGCCCCGCCACGACGAAGTCCGCCGCCTTGTCCTTGGGCCCCACGATCTTCGGTCGGATCCCGGAATAGCCCGGCGCGAGCCGCCCGTCCGCGAGCCCCGGCCAGTACTCGCGGATCGCGGCGTAGAAGCCGTCGGCGCGGCGCGGGTCGACGTCGTAGCCGATCGCGTCGATCCACTCGACGTCGGGTCCGAAGCGCGCCTGGCCGCCGAGGTCGATGGTGATGTGCACCCCGAGGCCGGCCTCGTTCGGCATCGGGTAGACGAGCCGCGAGAACGGCGACTTCCCGACGAGCGAGTAGTAGTTGCCCTTCGCGTAGTAGGTCGGCGGCACGTGCGCGGCCGGGAAGCCGGCGAGCGAGGCGGCGATCCGCTGCGCGTGAAACCCGCCCGAGTTCACCACCGTCCGGGCGCGGACGCGGAGCGGCTCGTCGCCGCCGGTCGCGATCTCGATGCCGTCGTCGCGCACCGCGCCGCCGGTGACCGGGCTCTTGAAGGCGACCATCGCGCCGTGCGCCTCCGCGTCGCCCTGCAGCGCGAGCATGAAGGCGTGGCTGTCGACCACCCCGGTCGAGGGCGAGAGGTAGGCCGCCACGCAACGCAGCTCCGGCTCGAGCGCGCGCGCCTCGGCGGCGGTGAGCGCCCGCAGGTCGGTCACCCCGTTCGCCTCGGCCTGCCGACGGATCGCGTGCAGCTTCGGGAGCTGGTTCTCGGCGGTGGCCACGAGCAGCTTGCCGCAGCGCCGGTAGGGGATGCCGCGCTCGTCGCAGTAGCGGTAGAGCGCGTGCTTGCCCGCGACGCAGAGGCGCGCCTTGAGCGAGCCGGGCGGGTAGTAGATGCCGGCGTGGATGACCTCGGAGTTGCGCGAGCTGGTCTCGGTGCCGATCGCGTCGGCGGCCTCCAGGACCACTACCTCCCGGCCGGCGAGCGCGAGGGCGCGCGCCACGGCCAGGCCGACGACACCGGCGCCGATTACGACGGCGTCCAGGCGATCCATCCCTGCCTCGCGCACCGGATCGGGCATGGCAGCGCAATGGTGTGTGCGGAAGAAGCGCTGCCAGGCATGTCGCCGATTGTACTCACGCCGCTATAATCGCCCGACAGGTCCCGCGCGCTCCGATGATTCTCCTCCGCGATTGCCCGATGTGAGCGGGCGCTGGCAGTTCTGGATCGACCGCGGCGGCACCTTTACCGACGTGGTCGCGCGCCGGCCCGACGGCACGCTCGTCGCGCACAAGCTGCTCTCCGACAATCCCGAGGCCTACCGCGACGCGAGCGTCGCCGGGATCCGGCAGATCCTCGGCCTCGCGCCGGCCGAGCCGATCCCCGGCGGGCGGATCGAAGCGGTGAAGATGGGCACGACGGTCGCGACCAACGCGCTCCTCGAGCGCAAGGGCGAACGCACCGCGCTCGCGATCACGCGCGGCTTCCGCGACGCCCTGCGCATCGCGTACCAGAACCGCCCGCGGCTCTTCGACCGGCACATCGTGCTGCCCGCGCTCCTGTACTCGAGCGTGATCGAGATCGACGAGCGCGTCGGCGCCCGCGGCGAGCTGCTGCGGGCGCTGGACGAGGAGCGGGCGCGCCACGACCTGCAGTGCGCCTACGACGCCGGTTTCCGCTCGATCGCGATCGTGCTGATGCACGGCTACCGGTACGCCGCGCACGAGCGCCGGGTCGGGGAGCTCGCGCGGGAGATCGGGTTCCCGCAGGTGTCGGTGTCGCACGCGACGAGCCCGCTGATGAAGCTCGTCTCGCGCGGCGACACCACGGTCGTCGACGCCTATCTGTCGCCGATCCTGCGGCGGTACGTCGATCAGGTCGCCGCGGAGCTCGCCGGCGTGCGGGTGATGTTCATGCAGTCGAGCGGCGGTCTCACCGATGCGCGCCGCTTCCAGGGCAAGGACTCGATCCTCTCCGGGCCGGCGGGCGGCATCGTCGGCGTGGTGCGGACCGCGCAAGCGGCGGGGTTCGACCGCATCATCGGCTTCGACATGGGCGGCACGTCCACCGACGTCTCGCACTTCGCCGGCGAATTCGAGCGCGCGTTCGAGACTCAGGTCGCCGGCGTGCGGATGCGGGCGCCGATGATGAGCATCCACACCGTCGCCGCCGGCGGCGGGTCGATCCTCCACTTCGACGGCGCCCGGTACCGCGTCGGGCCCGACTCCGCGGGCGCCAACCCCGGGCCCGCGTGCTATCGCCGCGGGGGACCGCTCGCGGTGACCGACGCGAACGTGATGCTCGGCCGGATCCAGCCGCAGTTCTTCCCGGCGGTGTTCGGGCCGCAGGGCGAGCTGCCGCTCGACGTCGACGTCGTGGCGCGCCGGTTCGGCGAGCTCGCCGGCGAGATCCGGCGCGCGACCGGCGACGCGCGGTCGCCGCAGGAGGTGGCCGCGGGCTTTGTCGCGATCGCGGTCGGCAACATGGCGAACGCCATCAAGAAGATCTCCGTCCAGCGCGGCTACGACGTCACCGAGTACACGCTGGCCACGTTCGGCGGCGCCGGCGGCCAGCACGCGTGCCAGGTCGCGGACGCGCTCGGGATGAAGCGGGTGTTCATCCATCCGCTCGCCGGCGTCCTGTCGGCGTACGGGATGGGGCTCGCCGACGTCACGGCGATGCGGGAGCAGTCCACGGAGCTCGTGCTCGAGGACGCGAACGTCCCCGAGCTCGCGGCGACGCTCGACCGGCTCGCCGCGACCGCGCACGCGGAAGTGCTCGCGCAGGGCGTGCCGGCGGAGCGCATCCGCGTCGCGCGCCGCGTGCACCTCCGTTACGAGGGCACCGACTCGGCGCTGGTGGTGGACTTCGGCACGAGCTCGGGCATGTCGCGCGCGTTCGAAGCGGCCTATCGCACGCGCTACTCGTTCCTGATGCCCGGCCGCCGGCTGATCGCGGAGGCGGTCGCGGTCGAGGCGATCGGCGCGGCGGACGCACCGGACGCGGCGCCGCCCGTTCGTGCGCCGCGCTCCGGCCCGCCCGAACCGGCCGCGGTCGTCACGATGTTCGCCGCCGGTGCGCCCATGCCCACGCCGGTCTTCCGCCGCGACACCTTGCGCGCGGGCGACCGGATCGACGGCCCGGCGATCGTCGCCGAAGCGAACGCGACGACGGTCGTCGAACCGGGGTGGCGGGCCGAGGTCACGCCGCTCGACCACCTCGTGCTCGACCGCGTCGCGCCGCGGCCCGGGCGCGCCGCGGTCGGCACGAGCGTCGACCCGGTGATGCTCGAGATCTTCAACAACCTGTTCATGTCGATCGCCGAGCAGATGGGGTTCGCGCTGGCGAACACCGCCTACTCGGTGAACATCAAGGAGCGGCTCGACTTCTCGTGCGCGCTGTTCGACGCGGCGGGCAACCTCATCGCCAACGCGCCGCACATGCCGGTGCATCTCGGCTCGATGGGCGAGTCGATCAAGACGGTGATCCGTGAGAACCGGGGGCGGATGCGGGCGGGCGACGTGTACATGCTCAACGCGCCGTACAACGGCGGTACGCACCTTCCGGACATCACCGTGATCACGCCGGTGTTCGACGAGCGCGGCGGCGCGATCCTGTTCTACGTCGGTTCGCGCGGCCATCACGCCGACGTCGGCGGGACCACGCCCGGGTCGATGCCGCCCGACTCGCGCACCGTCGACGAGGAAGGCGTGCTCATCGACAACTTCCTGCTGGTGGAAGCGGGGCGGCTGCGCGAAGCCGAGACGGTGCGGCT
Organism: uncultured beta proteobacterium; assembly: GCA_963827555.1. GTDB lineage: Bacteria > Pseudomonadota > Gammaproteobacteria > Burkholderiales > SG8-39 > DATEDA01. The sequence continues at coordinate 168,025 of CAWHBL010000005.1, read as the reverse complement.
CCTGACGTCGGGACGGTATCCGGTGCGCAACGTCGCGCAGAACATGGCCGACCTCGCGGCCATGGTCGCCGCGAACGAGAAGGGCGTGCAGGAGCTGCGCAAGATGGTGGCGCACTTCGGGCTCGACGTCGTCCACGCCTACATGCGCCACGTCCAGGACAACGCGGAGGAGGCCGTCCGGCGCGTGATCGACGTGCTGCGCGACGGCGAGTTCACCTACGAGATGGACAACGGCGGCGTCATCAGGGTGCGGATCGCGATCGACCGGGCGAGCCGCTCGGCGCGGATCGACTTCACCGGCACCTCGCCCCAGCTCGCCGATAATTTCAACGCCCCGGCGGCGGTCTGCATGGCGGCGGTGCTCTACGTCTTCCGGACGCTCGTCGACGAGGAGATCCCGCTGAACGCCGGCTGTCTCAAGCCGCTGGAGGTGATCATCCCGGAGGGCTCGATGCTGCGCCCCCGGTTTCCGGCCGCCGTCGTCGCCGGCAACGTCGAGACCTCCCAGTGCATCACCGACGCGCTCTACGGGGCGCTCGGCGTGATGGCCGCGTCCCAGGGGACCATGAACAATTTCACGTTCGGGAACGACCGCCACCAGTACTACGAGACCATCGCGGGCGGCTCGGGTGCCGGCGCCACGGCGTTCGCGGCCGACGGCACCCCCACCGCGGGCTTCGACGGCACCGACGTAGTGCAGACCCACATGACCAATTCCCGGTTGACCGACCCGGAGGTGCTCGAGTGGCGGCTGCCGGTCGTGCTCGAGAGCTACGCGATCCGGGCCGGCTCGGGTGGTGCCGGGCGGTGGCGCGGCGGCAACGGCGGCACGCGCCGGATCCGCTTCCTCGAGCGGATGACCGCGTCGATGCTCTCCGGGCACCGCCGCATCCCGCCCTACGGCATGGCCGGCGGATTGCCGGGCGCGCCGGGACGGAACTGGGTCGAACGCATGGACGGGACGCGCGTCGAGCTCGGCGGCGCCGATCGCACCGAGGTCGGGCCCGGCGACGTCTTCGTCATCGAAACGCCCGGCGGAGGCGGCTACGGCACGCCGCAGGAACGCTGCAACTCCCGGCGCGGAAAGGAATAAACTGCCGACCCCGGGCACTTTTGCACGGCCTCCGGCGCGGCCGCGATGCTACGATTGCGGGCCGCTCACGGGCACCCGATAACAACCCTTCCGTACCGCATGGATAGAAGAACGGTTCTCACCAAGACCGCCAAGGGCCTGATGGAGGTCACCGGCAAGACGAGCCTGCTGCCGCGCGACCTGCGCAACGTCCTCTCCCAGGTAGACGGCAAGGCGACCGTCGGCGACCTGCACCAGAAGCTCGACAAGTACACCGAAACCAAGCTCCTCGACACGCTCGCCAAGCTGGCGAAGGACGGGTTCGTGCGGGAGTTCGTGTCCGCGCCAGCGAGCATCTCCCCGCCGTCGCAGGTGCCGATCGTCCAGGAGGACATGGACCTCGACTTCACCGCGCTCATGAGCAAGCCGCCGAACAAGGCCGAGGTGAGCGCGCAGACCAAGGCCGAGTTCGAGGACGTCGCGCGCCAGGTGGCGCAGGCGCGCGCGCGGCAGGAGGCCGACGCGAAGTCGCGGGCGGAATCCGACGCGCGGGCGAGGGCGGAGGCGGAGGCAAAGTCGCGGGCGAAGGCCGAGGAGCGGGCGAAGCGCGAGGCCGCGGAGCGTGCGGCGAAGGACGCCGCAGAGAAAGCGCGGCGCGAGGCCGAGGAGCAGGCGAAGCGCGAGGCCGCGGAGCGTGCGGCGAAGGACGCCGAAGCACGGGCGAAAGCCGAAGCCGACGCGCGCGCGAAGCGCGAGGCCGAGGAGCGGGCGAAGCGCGAGGCCGCGGAGCGTGCGGCGAAGGACGCCGCAGAGAAAGCGCGGCGCGAGGCCGACGCGAAGGCGAAGCGCGAGGCCGAGGAGCGCGCGCGCAAGGACGCCGAAGCACGGGCGAAAGCCGAAGCCGACGCGAAGGCGAAGCGCGAGGCCGAGGAGCGGGCGCGCGAAGGAGCGCCGAAGGACGCGCGAAAGCGCGAGGCCGACGCGAAGGCGAAGCGCGAGGCCGAGGAGCTCGCGCGCAAGGACGCCGAAGCACGGGCGAAAGCCGAAGCCGACGCGCGCGCGAAGCGCGAGGCGGACGCGAAGGCGAAGCGCGAGGCCGAGGAGCGCGCGCGCAAGGACGCGGAGGCACAGGCGAAGCGCGACGCGGAGGAGGGCGAAGCGGAGCGGAGGAAAGGGCGAAGCGCGACGTTGACGAGAAGGCGCGGCGCGAAGCCGACGAGCGTGGCCGCCGCGAAGCGGAAGAACGCGCGCGCCGGGAGTCGGAGGAGCGGGCGCGGCGCGAGGGCGAGGAGCGGGTCCAGCGCGAGCAGGAGGACCGGATCCGCCGCGAGCTCGAGGACCGCGTGCGCCTGGCCGAGGAGCAGGCGCGGCGCGAGGCCGGCGAGCGGGCGAAGCGCGACGCGCAAGAACGGGCTAAGCGGGAGGCCGCGCAGCGCGAGCGGCGCGAGGCCGAGGAGCGCAACGCGCGCGAGGCGGAAGAGCGGGTGCGGCGCGAAGCGGACGAGCGTGCCCGGCGCGAGACCGAGGAGGAGGCGCGGCGCGAAGCCGAAGAGGCCGCGCGGCGCCGGGACGAGGAGGCGCGCGCGCGGCGCGAGGCCGAGAAGCGGACACGGGAGGAAGAGAAAGGGCGCGCCAAGGCGGAGGCCGAGGAGGCGGCGCGGGCGCGGCGCGACGAACGGGCGCGCGAGAAGGCGGACGCCGAGGACCGCGCGCGCGAGAGCCGCAAAGAGCAGGAGAAGGACGCGGCGCAGGTTGCGGCGCGGCTGGAGAAGATCCGCGCCGGCAAGTCCGGCGGCATCGGCAAGTTTCTCGGCATCGGGCTCGTCGTGCTGGTGGTCGTCGGGCTTGCCTATCTGCAATTCTTCATGCCGCTCGACATCGCGCAGTACGAACGGCTCGCGTCGGCCCAGCTCGGCCAGCCGGTGAAGATCAAGGCCGGGAACATCTCGATCCTGCCCTCGCCCTCGATCCGGCTCGAGAACGTCACCGTCGGCAAGGACGGCAACGTGAAGATCGCGGTGGCGAGCGCGCATCCGGACTTTGTCTCGGCGATCGGCGGCAACCCGCAGCTCAAGTCGCTCGACCTGCAGGGCGTGACGCTCGACGCGGCCGGCCTCGCGGGCGTGCTCTTCGGGCGGGGCAGCAGCACCGCGCTCGGGCTCGAGAGCGTGCGCGCGACCGGCGTGAAGCTCGCGGTTCCCGGAGTCACGCTGCCGGAGCTCGAGGCGACCGCGACGCTCGCGCCCGACGGGAACGTGCGCAAGATCGTCGTCAACAATCCCAACAAGACCATCGCGGCCGAGATCCAGCCGCAGGGCGGCAAGGCGCTGGTCGACCTCACGGTCGCCAAGCCGGGCGCGCTGCTCGGGCTGCCGTTCGAGGTCGAGAGCCTGACCGCGAAGGGCGTGGCGACGGCGAGCGAGTTCGCCGCCTCCGAGTTCGATGCGCGCTTCCTCGACGGCATCACCCGCGGCAAGGGCACGCTGCGCTGGCCGGGCTCGCTCGCGTTCGACGGCAATTTCGAGCTGCGGCAGGTCGACGCGACGCGCATCACCCCGATCCTCGTCGGCCGCGTACAGGGCACCGGCGTGGTGGCCGCCCAGGGCGAATCGCTCGACAAGCTCGGCCCGGGCGCGCGCGTGGACGGCAACTTCTCGGTGTCCAAGGGGCAGATCGCCGGTGTCGACCTGGCGCGCACGCTGCAGTCGGGCAAGAGCGTCGGCGGCAACACGCCGTTCAACGAGATGACCGCGCAGGCGCAGCTCGACAAGGGCCAGCTCGCGCTGCGTGGCGTGAAGATCGACGCCGGGCCGCTGTCGGCGAGCGGCGCGGTCGACGTCGACGGCGGCAAGTCGCTCGCGGGGCGCTTCGCCGCCGACCTGAAGACCCCGGGCGGCATGCTCCGCGCCACGCTGCAGGTCTCCGGCACGCCGAGCCAGCTCGCGATCAAGCGCTGACGGCCGGTCACGAGACGAGGGGGCACACCCCCTCGTGCTCCCCGATTCCACGCCGACCGCCGTCGCTTGCGCGCGGCGGCGGTTCACTCGCTGGCCGGCGGGTAGGCGCGCCCGCCGCGCGCCGGTATAATTCGCGCTTACCGCCGCGCCTTGATGCCGATCCTCCGTTTGCGCGGGAGCACGGCGCTCTCCGCGTTCCGCCGGGCGAAGCTGGACGCCGCCCTCCAGGCCCTCCATCCGAATCTCGCCGTCGCCGCGAGCGAGTTCTGGCACTTCGTCGAGGTCGAGCGCGAGCCCGACCGCGCCGAGCGCTCGCTCCTCGACCGGCTGCTCCGGTACGGCGACGCGCCGGGCGAAGCGCCGCGCGACACCGCGCTCTACCTCGTCACGCCGCGCCTGGGGACCATTTCGCCCTGGTCCTCGAAGGCGACCGACATCGCGCGCAACTGCGGGCTCGGCTTCGTGCGCCGGGTCGAGCGCGGGATCGCGCATCACGTCACCGGCGGCGGCGCGAGCCGCGACCGCATCGCGCGCCTGCTGCACGATCGGATGACGGAGACGGTGCTCGACCGGATCGAGGACGCCGTCGCCCTGTTCCGGCATTCGACGCCGCGCCCGCTCGAGCGGGTGCCGCTGCTGGCGGGCGGGCGCGGGGCGATCGAGCGTGCGAACGCGGCGCTCGGGCTCGCGCTGTCGGACGACGAGATCGACTACCTCGTCGATGTCTTCACTCGCCTCGGACGCGACCCTACCGACGTCGAGCTCACGATGTTCGCGCAGGCGAACTCGGAGCACTGCCGGCACAAGATCTTCAACGCGGCCTGGATCGTCGACGGCCAGCCGCGCGAGCACACGCTGTTCGGGATGATCCGCACGACGCACGCGGCCAACCCACAGGGAACGGTGCTCGCGTATGCCGACAACGCGGCGGTGCTGGAGGGCCGGGTCGCGCAGCGCTTTTTCGCCGACGCCGACGGGCGCTACCGTGCGCACGAGGAGCTGACCCACTATCTCGCGAAGGTCGAGACCCACAACCACCCGACCGCCATCTCGCCGTTCCCCGGCGCGGCGACCGGGTCCGGGGGCGAGCTCCGCGACGAGGGCGCGACCGGGCGCGGCGCGAAACCGAAAGCGGGCCTCACCGGCTTCAGCGTGTCGAACCTGCGCATCCCGGGGTTCGTCCAGCCGTGGGAGCACGACGCCGGGAAACCCGACCGGATCGCCGCCGCGCTCGACATCATGCTCGAGGGACCGATCGGCGCCGCCTCGTTCAACAACGAGTTCGGGCGTCCGAACCTCGCCGGCTACTTCCGCGCGTTCGAGATGCCGGCGGGCGGCGTCGTCCGCGGCTATCACAAGCCCATCATGGTCGCCGGCGGGGTCGGCAACGTGCGTGCGCCGCTGGCGACGAAGAGCGCGATTCCCGCCGGCGCGGCGCTGGTGCAGCTCGGCGGCCCGGGGATGCTGATCGGCATGGGCGGCGGCGCGGCCTCGTCGCTCGACGCCGGCGCGAACGTCGCCGACCTCGACTTCGATTCGGTCCAGCGCGGCAACGCCGAGATCCAGCGCCGGGCACAGGAAGTCATCGACGCCTGCTCGGCGCTCGGGACCGCGAGCCCGGTGCTGTCGATCCACGACGTCGGGGCAGGGGGGCTGTCGAACGCGCTGCCCGAGCTCGCTCACGGCGCCGGCCGGGGGGCGGCGATCGATCTGCGCGCGGCACCGAACGAAGAGCCCGGCATGACGCCGCGCGAGGTCTGGTGCAACGAGGCGCAGGAGCGCTACGTGCTCGCGATTTCGCCCGACCGGCTCGGCGAGTTCCGCGCCATCTGCGAGCGCGAGCGGTGCCCGTTCGCGGTGGTCGGCGCGGCGACCGCGGACGGCCGCCTGGTCGTCGACGACCCGCAGTTCGGCAACCGGCCGGTCGACGTCGACCTCGCGGTGATCCTCGGGCTACCGCCGAAGATGGTGCGCGACGTGCGGCACGTCGCGCGGGCGCTGCCGGCGCTGGATCTGCGCGCCGTAGCGCTGAAGGAGGCCTGCTACCGCGTGCTGCGCGCGCCGACGGTCGCGAACAAGAGCTTCCTCGTGACGATCGGCGACCGCACCGTCGGCGGCCTCTGCGCCCGCGACCAGATGGTCGGCCCGTGGCAGGTGCCGGTCGCCGATTGCGCGGTGACGCTCGCGGACTTCACCGGCTACGCGGGCGAGGCGTTCGCCATGGGCGAGCGCACGCCGCTCGCGATCGTCGATGCGCCCGCCTCGGGCCGCATGGCGGTCGGGGAAGCGCTGACCAACCTTGCCGCCGCCGCGATTCCCGACCTCGGGCGCGTCAAGCTCTCCGCGAACTGGATGGCCGCCGCCGGCTTCCCGGGCGAGGACGCGGCGCTCTACGACACGGTCCGCGCGGTGGCGCTCGAGCTCTGCCCGCAACTCGGGCTCGCGATCCCGGTCGGCAAGGATTCGCTGTCGATGCGCACGACGTGGCAGGAGGATGGCGCGACGAAAGAGGTGGTGGCGCCGCTCTCGCTCGTCGTGTCGGCCTTCGCGCCGAGCGAAGACGCGCGGCGCGCGCTCACGCCGCGGCTGCGGACCGACGCCGGCGCGACCGAGCTCGCGCTCGTCGACCTCGCGCGCGGCCGGAACCGGCTCGGCGGCTCGCAGCTCGCGCAGGTCTACGGGCAGCTCGGCGACGCCGTTCCCGACCTCGACGACCCCGCGGCGCTGAAAGCGTTCTTCGCGGCGATCCAGTCCCTCAATCGGGAGGGGCTGCTGCTCGCGTACCACGATCGCTCCGACGGCGGACTCTTCGCCTGCGCGTGCGAGATGGCCTTCGCCGGGCACTGCGGCGTGACGCTCAACCTCGACCTCCTCGGCTACGATCCGCTAGCGCACGACGTCGACGGCAACGAGCGCCGACCCGAGCTCATGCAGGGGCGCGACCTGGAACGCGTGCTCGCCGGCCTCTTCGCCGAGGAGCTGGGCGCCGTGGTCCAGATCCGGGCCGACGACCGGGCGGCGGTGATGCGCCGGCTGGCCGACGCTGGCCTGCACGCGACGGTGGTGGGGGCACCGAACGCGCGGGACGAGATCCGGCTGGTGCGGAACGCGAAGCCGGTCCTCGCCGAGCGGCGCGTCGACCTGCAGCGCGCGTGGTCCGAGGTGAGCTATCGGATGCAGCGCCTGCGCGACAACCCGGATTGCGCGCAGGAGGAGTTCGACCGCATCCTCGACCACGGCGATCCGGGCCTGAGCGTCGCGCTCGGCTTCGACCCGCGCGACGACGTTGCGGCGCCCTTCGTCGGCCGCGGCGCCCGGCCGCGGGTCGCGATCCTGCGGGAGCAGGGGGTGAACGGCCAGGTCGAGATGGCGGCGGCGTTCGACCGCGCCGGCTTCGCGGCGGTCGATGTACACATGAGCGACATTCTGGCGGCGCGGGTCGGGCTCGCGGGGTTCAAGGGCATCGCGGCGTGCGGCGGGTTCTCCTACGGCGACGTCCTCGGCGCGGGCGAGGGCTGGGCGAAGTCGATCCTCTTCAACGCGCGGGCGCGCCACGAGTTCGAGTCGTTCTTCGGCCGCACCGACACCTTCGGCCTCGGCGTCTGCAACGGCTGCCAGATGATGGCGGCGTTGCGCGAGCTCGTGCCGGGCGCCGCCGACTGGCCGGATTTCCGGCGCAACCGCTCGGAGCAGTTCGAGGCGCGCTTCGTGATGGTCGAGGTGACCGCGAGCCCGTCGATCCTGTTCGCCGGCATGGCGGGCAGCCGGATGCCGATCGCGACCGCGCACGGCGAGGGGCGGGCGGCCTTCGCGAATCCCGCGGCGCAGGCGCGCTCGCTCGTCGCCTTGCGGTTCGTCGACAACCGCGGCGCGCCGACCGAAACCTATCCGCTCAATCCCAACGGCTCGCCCGGCGGGATCACCGGGCTGACCACGCCCGACGGCCGGTTCACGATCGTGATGCCGCACCCGGAGCGGGTGTTCCGCGCCGCGCAATGCTCCTGGCGACCGGACGCGGGCGGCGACGAGAGCCCGTGGCTGCGCCTGTTCCGGAACGCGCGCGTCTGGGTGGGGTAGGGACGTCCGCGCAAGTCGTCTGGAGCGCAAACGAAAACGGGGGCGCGAGCCCCCGTTTCGCCGACTGACCGCGTCGAGCCGCGCTACTCGACCTTCGCCTTCGCGCGCAGATCCGCCACGCTGCGCGAGAACGCCTGCTCCTGCATGCGCTCGGTGAGCTGCGGCTTGATCTCGTCGTAGCCCGGGAACTTCGCCTGCCGCACATCCTCGACCAGGATGACGTGCCAGCCGAACTGCGTCTGCACCGGCGTCTCGGTGTACTTGCCCTTCTCGAGCTTGACCATCGCGTCGCCGAACGGCTTCACGTAGCCGGCGGGCGAGTTCCAGTCGAGGTCGCCGCCGCGGTCCTTCGAGCCCGGGTCCTTCGACTGCTTCGCGAGCTCCTCGAACTTGCGGCCCTTCTTGAGCTCGGCGATCACCGCCTTGGCCTCGTCCTCCTTCTCGACCAGGATGTGGCGCGTCTTGTACTCCTTGTCGCCGCGCGTGGCTCTTCAGCTTCTCGTATTCCGCCTTGAGCTGGGCGTCGGGAATCGGGTTCGCCTTGACGAAGTCGGCGATGTAAGCGTTCCACAGCACCTGCTGCCGCGCGAGGTCGAGCTGGGCCACGACGTCCGGGTTCTTGCCGAGCCCCTTGCGCGTGGCCTCCTGCGCGATGATCTCGCGGACGATCAGCTGCTCGCGCACCTCGTTGCGCAGCTGGGGCGAGTCGGGCACGCCGCGCGCAGCCTGCTGCTTCACGATCGAGTCGATCCGCGCCGCCGGGATGTTGACGCCGTTGACGGTGGCGCCCTTGGATGCCGCGGCCGGCGCCGGCGGCCTGCGCGGGCGGCTGCGCCGGCTGTCTGAGCGAGCGCGATTGCGAGGGGAAGGCCGAGCCCGAGCAGCGTGACGGCTGCGAGGCCCAGGCGAAAACGTGTCATCGGTGTTCCTTTCGGTGGGTTATCGGGAGGGCGCCGCCCGTTCCTCGGGGGCGAGCGCCTGGATGCTGAGCGCGTGGATCTCCCGGCGCATCATGGGTCCCAGCGCGCCGTACACCATGCGATGCCGCTCGACCGTGCCCTGTCCGCGAAAGCGGGGTGACACGATCAGGAGCCGGTAATGTCCGCCGCCGCTCGCGGCGCCGGCGTGGCCGGCGTGGAGCGCGCTCTCGTCGACCAGGTCGAGCGCCTCGGGCTCGAGCGCGGCGAGCCGTTCGCGGATCGCCCGCGCGACGTCGGTCACGCTTCTCCTCGACGTACTTCGCGAGGAACAGTCGCTGCGCCAGCACGAACAGGAGCATCAGGCCCATGCCGCCGAACAGCTTGAAGTTGACCCAGGTGTCGGTCGGAGAAGCTGTAGGCGACGTACAGGTTCGCGGCGCCCATGAACGACGAAGAACGCGATCCAGCTCCAGTTGAGCTTGCGCCACGCGTGGTCGGGCAGGACGAGCTGCTCGCCGAGGAGCGCTCCGGATCAGGTTGCGGCCGAACAGGAGCTCGCCGCCGCCGAGCACCGCCGCGAAGAGCCAGTACAGCACCGTCGGCTTCCACTTGATGAAGCGTCTCGTCCTGCAGCGCGAGCGTGGCGCCGCCGAAGACGACGATGATGGCGAGGCTCGCCCACAGCATCGTCTCCACCTTGCCGGCCGCGCAGCTTGAGCCAGCCGACCTGCGCGAACGTGGCCGCGATCGCCACGCCGGTCGCGACGTAAATGTCGGAGAGCTTGAACGCGACGAAGAAGAGGATGACCGGAAAGAGGTCGAACAGGAACTTCATGCGGGCGGCATTATCCCACGACGCCACCCGGGCCGCTATGGCCGGGATGGCGGCGAGGCGTTGCCGCAGGGGCTACTTCTTATCGAATTTCAGCGACGCGGAGTTGATGCAGTAGCGCAGACCCGGTCGGCTCCGGGCCGTCGTCGAACACGTGTCCCAGATGGGCGTCGCAGCGCGAGCAGTGCACCTCGGTGCGCTTCATGAGGAAGCTCGAGTCCTCCTGCGTCTCGACCGCGGTCGGGCTTTCGGGCTGCCAGTACGACGGCCAGCCGGTGCCGGAGTCGAACTTGTGCTCGGAGCTGAAGAGCGGCTGGCCGCACCCCACGCAGGTGTACATCCCCTTCTCGTGGTGGTCCCAGTAGATGCCCGAGAACGCGCGCTCCGTGCCCTGCTTGCGCGTCACCTTGTATTGATGGTCGGTCAGCGTCTTCCGCCATTCCTCGTCGGACTTGCGGATCTTCTCGTCGGTCTTGTCTGACATGGGGTCTCCTGGGGACGGTCCTTGGTCGCGGGCGCGGGCGCCGGACCTTACAGCGATGCGTCTAGAATACTCGAACGCATCGCGCCAGGAAAACAGGATTGGAATGGGACTTCGGCGCGCTCGGCACGCCCGGGCGCTACAAGCTGCTCGTGGCGCTCGTGACTCCGCGCCCGATCGCGTTCGTGTCCACCCGCGGACGGGACGGCGTCGACAACGCCGCCCCGTTCAGCTTCTTCAACGTGCTGGCGGAGGACCCGCCGGTCGTCATCGTGAGCATCGAGCGGAAGCCCGACGGGCGCAGCAAGGACTCGGGTCGCAACATCCTCGAGACCGGCGAGTTCGTGGTCAACATGGTGGACGAGGGCCTGCTCGAGCGGATGCACCACTGCTCGGTCGAGTTCCCGGCCGAGGTGAGCGAGTTCGCGCAGGCCGGCCTCACCGCGGCGCCGGCGCGCAAGGTCGCCGCGCCGCGGATCGCCGAGTCGCCGGTGTCGATGGAGTGCCGGCTGCACACGCGCGTGCCGTTCGAGAAGCGCGACCTCGTGATCGGCGAGATCGTGTGGCTGCACGTCCGGGACGGCATCGTCGATCCGCAGACGCTGCGCGTCACCGCCGAGTACGCGCCGGTCGGGCGGCTCTACGCGAACCTGTACACGCGCACGCGCGATCGCGTGGCCCTCGACCAGAACGCGTACATCGAGGCGATGCGGCGGCTGGGCCGGGCGTGACTCCCCGCCGCTAGCGTGCGGCCGGCCAGTCCTCCACCCTGATCCGCGCGACGACGCGGAAGCCGTCGCCCGCCGGCTGGACGACCGCGGCCTCGCCCTCGGCGAGGTAGGGCGGACCGGCGACCGCGTGGAACGGGTTGCCGTGGCTCACGATCACGTCGTTCGTGCCGCGCGCCGGGCGCTGCGAGAGGAGCTTGCGGAGCGGGGCGTAACGCGCCGGATCGTCGGGCCGCGCCGGCCCGCCGCGCACCTCGGACGTCTTCTCGGCGCGTCCGAACGCGAGTTCGGCCGTCTCCACCGTCCGGCAGAACGGGCTCGCCCGGACTTTCCCGATCGGGATTCCGAGCGCGCGGATCGCGGCGCCGATCGCGCGTGCGTCGTCGCGTCCGCGGTCGACGAGATTGCGCTGGGTCGGGCAGTCGTCGAAGCTGGTCATGCCGGCGTCGTTCTTCGACATGTCGGTGGCCGCGTGCCGGAAATAGAGGACGTAGCCTCCGCTCCGCAGGGCATCGACCGCCGCCTGCGGCGCTAGCGGCGCTTCCGCGGCCGCCGCCCAGCCGACCGTGAGGCCAAGGACCAATGCGAGCCGGCGGAGCGCGAGCATGCCGGGAAGCTAGCATAGGTGGGCGCCGGGGCATGCTAGGCTCGCGCCGGACTCGAGGAGGAGAAATCATGCGTCGACCGTTTCGCTGGCTCGCCCTCGCGCTCGGCGTCGCGCTCGCCGCCGCGGCACCGGCGCAGACCGACAAGCCCGTCCGCATCATCGTCGGCTTCCCGGCCGGCGCCACGCTCGACTCGCTGGCGCGGCAGGTCGCCGAAAAGCTGCGCCTGAGCCTCAACCAGCCGGTGATCGTGGAGAACCGCACCGGCGCCGGCGGCCGGATCGCCGCCGAGTACGTGAAAGGCCAGCCGGGCGACGGCATGACGCTTCTCATGACGCCGCTCGCGAACATGGTGACCATGCCGCACTCGCACAAGGGCCTGCGCTACGACCCGTTCCGCGACTTCGCGCCGGTGTCGCACGTCGCGAGCTTCCAGCTCGCGTTCGCCGTCGGCACCGCCGTGCCGGCGCAGAATCTGCGCGAATACGCCGCGCTGGTGAAGAAGGATCCGAAGGCGGGCAACTACGCCTCGGCGGCGGCCGGCAGCATCCCGCATTTTCTCGGCGTGATGTTCGCGCGCACTGCCGGCATCGAGTTGACGCACGTCCCGTACAAGGGCACCGCGCCGGCGCTCACCGATCTCGTCGGCGGCCAGATCGCCGCCGCGGTCATGACTGTTCCCGACATCGCGCAGCTGCAGCGGGCGGGGAAAGTCCGGGCGCTCGCGGTCGCCGGGGCGAAGCGCTCCGACGCGCTCCCCGACGTGCCGACGTTCAAGGAACAGGGCTTCGACCTGGAGGGCACCGGCTGGTACGCGGTGTTCGCGCCGGCGGCGACGCCGAAGGAGACCGTGGACCGGCTGAGCCGGCTGATCGCGCAGGCGACCCAGACGCCCGAGCTCCGTGCGTTCATCCAGAAGGGGGGAATGGAGCCGACCGGGACCACGCCCGCCGAGCTCGCCGCGATCGTCAAAGCCGACTACGACCGCTGGGGCCCGGTGATCAAGGCGTCGGGCTTTACTTCGGAGGACTGAGCCCCGCCGTCAGGCCTTGCCCTTGCCGCGCGACGTCGGCCGCTTTGCCAGCTCGCGGACCGCGTCTGCCTTCGGCGCGAACCCGAGTCCGGGCGTTTCCGGGAGCGCGAGCCAGCCGTCCTGCGCCAGGCCGAGCCCGTCGAAGATCTGCTCGCAGACGAGCAGCGAGACGTAGTGGTACTCGACCAGCCCGCCGTTCGCCAGGCCGGCGTGCAGGTGCATGTTGTGATGCGGCCACGCGCCGCCGTTCGCAATGCCGACGTTGAACGCCGCCGCCATCCCGGCGATCCGCGCGACCTGGGTGAAGCCGCCGCTGATCACCACGTTCGGCTGCAGCAGGTCGACCGCGTCCGCGAGGACGAGGTCGCGGAAGCGGTAGGCGAGCCCCTCGTTCTGCCCGGCGCCGAGCGGGATCCGGGTTTTGCTCCGCAGGTCGGCCATCGCGCGGACGTCGTTCTGCGTCACCGGTTCCTCGAACAGCGCGACGTCGTACGGTTCGAGGCGGCGCGCGAGCTCGAGCGCGTGGTAGGCGTCGAGGCTGCAGTTCGCATCCACGTAGAGCTGCACGCCGGGTCCGACCGCTTCGCGGACCGCGCGGACCCGCGCGACGTCCTCGGCGATCACCGCCGCGAGCGGGCGCGGCTCGTCGCGCCGCTGGAGCGCGTGGTGCCCGACGACCATCTTGAGGCGCGTGTGACCCTCACCGACCCAGACCTTCGCCGCTGCGGCGAGCTGGTCGCGGTCGAAGAATCCGAATCCGAACGTCGCATAGAGCGGCACGCGATTGCGCGCGCCCCCGAGGAGCCGCCATATCGGCGCGCCGAAGTGCTTGCCTTTCAGGTCCCACAGCGCGACGTCGATCGCGGCGATCGCGTGGCTCGCGTAGCCCGTCTGTCCGCGCGGCGACATGAGCCAGTAGAGCCGGTCCCAGATGCGCTCGTGAGCGAGCGGATCCTCGCCGATCAGCGCGGGGGCGGCGATCTCGTCGATCGCCGCGGCGACCACCTCCTCCTCGGTGATCGCGGTGAAGCCGTGCCCGACGAGCCCGGCGTCGGTCTCGACCTCGGCGAGGCACACCGAGAGCGAGGTCTCCTTGTCGAGCCCGAGCACGCCGATGCGCACCGGGACGTTGAGCGGTATCGCCTTGACGCGGGTGATCTTCATGGCCGAATGGTCGCCCGGCCGCGCGGTGACGTCTAGAGCCGGGCGACGAAATCGGCGAGCAGGACGTTGAACCGCGCCGGCTCGTCGACGAAAAGTGCATGGCCGGCGCCCTCGAAGACGGCGATCTCGGTGGCGGGGCGGTTGCGCTTCAGGTTCTTCGCCTGCTCGGCGAACTGTGGCGTCACCACGTAGAGGAGCGGGACCTTCACCGCGTGCGCCGCGGCGCGCCAGTGCTCGCGCGGATAGGGGTAGGCGAGCAGCGCCAGGCTCGCGTCGAGCGGCAACCGCGCGGCGCCGTCGGCGAGCGCCGCGAGCTCGGCCTCGGGTCGCGGCGTCCGGAACATCGCCCGCACGAAACGATCCAGCGCCGCGGCGCGGTCGCGCCTGAGCTCGCTCCGGAAGCTGCCCGGCCGCGGCGCCGGCGGCTCGCCCACCGAGCTGTCGACGAGCACCAGGCCGGCGAGCTTGGCCTCGCCATGATCGCGCACGTAATGGAGCGATTCGAGCGCGCCGAGGGACCAGCCGACGAGCACGACTCGCGGGTAGCGGGCGACGAACTCGCCGATATCGGCCGCGCGGCGATCGGCGGTGTAGCCCGTGCGCGCGACCTCCGAACGGCCCTGCCCGCGTGGATCGAGCGCCGCCACGCGGTAGCGCGTCCCCAGCGACTCGAGCTGCGCGCTCCAGATCTCCGCCGGCATCGACCACCCGGGCACGAAGGCGATTGCCGGCGGACGCTCTGCCGGCCCGGCCTCGAGCACGTGCAGGCGGACGCCGTCGGACGCGACGAAGAAGCTCGATTCCACTCCGATCCCGGACGCCGCGGCGGCGCGGCCGCCGCAGAGGATACACAGCACGAGCGCCGCGGCGCACAGCGCCACCGACGCGGCGCGGATCAGGAGCGCTTGGCGGTGCTGCGGGCGACCATCAGACCGGAGCGGCCCTGCTGCCAGTGATAGCCGAACGGGGCTAGCTCAGCTTGACGTACTCGTAGTCGACCGCGAGGTTGTTGATTCCGCGATCGGGCGGCGCGATCCAGCCCGCCATCTTCCCCGGCTCCACCACGCGCTGCATCAAGCTGCGCACGTGGCTGCGGTCGGCCTCGCTCGGGAGCCAGTCGCGCAGCCCCGCGACGTAGGCTTCACGCGCCATCGGCGTGCCGTCGGGCGCGGTCGGTGCGTCCGCCCAGGCGCCGATCTGGCGGCGGAACCGCGTCGACGGCAGTGTGAGGCGAAGCGTGTGTCCGGCGCGCTGGATCTGCATGTTCCAGCGTCGCAGGCCGAGCTCGCAGTCCTTGACGTACGAGCCGCGGACGACCTCGTTCATCGCGTTGCGCATGGCGATGGTTTCGGTCTTCACGCCGCCCGCGCCATCGGGCATCTCGATCGCCAGCGTCGAATCGAGCACGACGTGATCCTGGTACTGCGTTTCGTCGGGACGGCCCTTGATGCCGTTCGCGAAGGTCGTCGCCGCGTTGGAGGAATTCTCCGATCCGAACAGGTCGAGCGAGGACGAGAACCAGAAGTTGAGATACCGCTGCAAAAGCGGCAGGTCGATGCCGCCGGCGCGGCGGATCGCGGCCGGATCGTCGGTGCCGAGCTCCTTCATGAGCTCGAGCGTCCGCCTCACCACGCGGCCGAGCCCGGTTTCGCCCACGAACATGTGGTGCGCTTCCTCGGTGAGCATGAAGCGGCAGGTGCGCGCGAGCGGGTCGAACCCCGATTCCGCGAGGCTCTTGAGCTGGAACTTGCCGTCACGGTCGGTGAAATAGGTGAAGCAGAAGAACGACAGCCAGTCGGAGATCGGCTCGTTGAACGTGCCGAGAATGCGCGGCTTGTCGGCGTCGCCCGAGTGGCGGGCGAGCAGCTCCTCGGCCTCCTCGCGGCCGTCGCGGCCGAAGTACGCGTGGAGGAGGTACACCATCGCCCACAGGTGCCTGCCTTCCTCGACGTTGACCTGGAAGAGGTTCCGGAGATCGTAGAGCGACGGTGCGGTGTGGCCGAGGAGGTGCTGCTGCTCGACGGAGGCCGGCTCGGTGTCGCCCTGGGTGACGATGAGCCGCCTGAACTGCGAGCGGTACTCGCCCGGCACCTGCTGCCACGCCGGCTGCCCGTGGACGTCGCCGAAGCCGATGGTGCGATCGGGGATCGGGTCGGCGAGGAAGATGCCCCAGCGGTACTCGGGCATCTTCACGTAACCGTAGCTCGCCCAGCCTTCCGCGTCGACGCCGACGGCCGTGCGCAGATATACGTCCCGCCCGGCGAAGTCGTGCGGGCCCATCTCCTGCCACCAGTCGAGGAAGCGCGGCTGCCAGTGCTCCAGGGCGCGCTGCAGCGTGCGGTCGTTCGCGAGGTTGACGTTGTTGGGGATGCGCTCGCTGTAGTTGATGGCGGTCATGAATGGCTCCGATCGGACGGGCGCTAGACCCGCTCCCAGTTGAATTTCGCCTTGCTGCCCGTGCCGAACACCTTCAGCGCGCCCTGCTCGCCGACGGCGTTCGGCCGGTTGAAGATCCAGTTCTGCCAGGCGGTGAGGCGCCCGAAGATCCGCGTCTCCATCGTTTCCCGGCCGGCGAACCGCAGGTTGGCTTCCATGCCGGTGAGCGCGTCGGGGGAGAGGCTCGCGCGCTCCTCGAGCGCGATGCGCACCTCCTCGTCCCAGTCGAGGTCGTCGGGCGCGAACGTGACGAGCCCGAGCTCGAGCGCCGCTTCCGCGCCGAGCTTCTCGCCGGCGCGTGCCAGCGCTGCCTCGACCGGCGCGTTCTCGCCGCCGAACCGGCTGGCGATCCGCGCGAGGTCGTTCACCATGGGGTATGGGCCGAAGTTCATCGCCGACAGCGCGATCCGCGGCGCCGCCGCCTCGTCGTCGGGGAGCTGGAGCATGTAGCTCCGGTCGGCCGCGAGCAGGAGCTCGGCGAGCGTGCCCGCGAAGCACGACCCCTGGTCGACGATCGCGAAGAGCGTGCGCGACGACACGTCGAGCCGCGCAAACGTCCGGCGGAGGAGGCCGATCGTCTCTTTCACCAACCAGTGACCACGCTGCGCGTCCAGCACGGCGTCGACGGCGAGCACCGCGTCGGCGTCGCCGCGGGTCTTGAGGATCCAGGTGCCGATATCGAGCTCGTTGGTTCGCAGGCACAGGATCGCGTCGTCCAGCTCGCGCGCCATTGCAAGCGGCCACCAGCTCGCGCCGGCCCGGAGGATCGCGGCCGGATCGGCCGGCTGCGGCGCCTTCGGGGCGGCAACGGTGATCGTCGCGGCGCGCGCCGGGCGGTCGATCGCAACATCTACGTGCTCGTAGTGATAGCCCGCCTCGTCGATCGTGCGGGCAAGCGGCGTGAGCTCGATGCCCGGCCCGGCGCCGGGCCGGTCGCTCGTCGCGGCGAGCGCCGCGGCGCGCTCCTGCACCGCCTGGGCGAACGCCTGCGGCTTCGCGATGCGGTCGATAAGCTTCCACTGGCGGGCGCGATCCGCACGAACGCCTTCACTGGTGGTGGAAAAGACGTCGGCGAGGTCGCGGCGGACCTTGCGCTTGTCGGTGACCCGGGTCAGACCGCCGGTCCCCGGCAGCACGCCGAGCAGCGGTACCTCGGGCAGACTCACTGTCGAGGAGCGGTCGTCGATCATCAGGATCTCGTCGCAGGCGAGGGCGAGCTCGTAGCCGCCGCCGGCGACGGTGCCGTTCACCGCCGCGAGGAACCGCAGCCCGTCGTGGCGGCTCGAGTCCTCCATGCCGTTCCGCGTCTCGTTGGTGAACTTGCAGAAGTTCACCTTCCACGCGTGGCTCGATACGCCGAGCATGTAGATGTTCGCGCCCGAGCAGAACATCCGCTCCCGGGCGCTCGTGATCACCACCACCTTGACCTCGGGATGCTCGAACCGGATGCGCTGCAGCGCGTCGTTCAGCTCGATGTCGACGCCGAGGTCGTACGAGTTGAGCTTGAGGCGGTAGCCCGGCCGGAGGCCGCGCTCCTCGTCGACGTCCATCGAGAGGGTGGCGACGTCGCCCTCGATCTTCAGCCGCCAGTGCGCGTAGCTCTCCGGGGTCCGGTCGTAGGTGACGCGTGCCTGGGGCTCGCTCGTCGGCTGGGGAACTGCGCTCATGATGGTCTCCTGGTGTCAGTCCCGGGGCGTGACTGCGCGCGCGAGCGCGGCGAGGCTCGCTTCGACGGTCTTGCCCTCGGTGTCGATCGTGACGTCGGCCTGCGCGTACAGCGGCTCGCGGCCGGCGAGGATGCGGCGCAGGTCGTCCATCGCCTCGCGGTTGCCCGCCATCGGGCGGTAGTCGCCTTGTGCGGCGACCCGCGCCATGTGCTCCTCGGGCGCGGCCTTGAGCCAGACGGTGAAGCAGGCAGAGAGCACGAGGTCGTACGTGGCGGGCTCGGACACGATGCTGCCGCCGGTGGCGATGACGCAGCGCTCGTTCTTCTCGAGGATGCGCTCGAGCGCCCGGCGCTCGTAGCGGCGGAAACCCGCCTGCCCGTGCAGCAGGAAGATCTCGTGCAGGCTGGTGCCGGCCTCGGCCTCGACCTCGTGGTCGAGCTCGACGAAGGGGACACCGAGCTGGCGGGCGAGGGCGGCGCCGAGGGTCGACTTGCCGGCACCGCGCAGGCCGACGAGCGCGATGCGGTTCTCGCGCGCGCCGTACGCGGTGCCGTATTCGCGGACGAGCTGCGTCCGGACCCGCGCGAGCTTCGCCGCCGGCAGGCGCTTGAGGAGCTGGAAAATCAGCGTCAGCTCGACCGACTGGCCGTCGTCGGCGCGGACCAGCTCGTCCACCGGGAGGTTGAGGGCTTGGGCGATCTGCCGCAGCAGAAGCACGGAAGCGTTGCCGCGCCCCGTCTCGAGCTGGGCGAGGTAGCGCTCCGACACGCCGGAATCGCGGGCGAGGATCTTCCGGGTCATCCCCCGGCGGGCGCGCGCCTCGCGGACGCGCTCGCCGAGCCGGTCGAGGAATGCCGCATCCAGCTTGACGACGGTTGCCTCGTCCTTGCGGGGAGGCTTGCGGCTCGGTTCGCGGGCGCCCATTCGGGTTGGCTGGGGATGTGGAATATAATGCTTGCGTTGAGCTTATCCTGCATTATAATGCATGTCAACCGAAATCAAGCGCCAGGGACGAGCTCGCTAGGAGACCAGATGGCGCTCGAACTGACTATCCTCGTGGGCACGATGACCGGCAACGCCCAGCTCGTCGCGCAGGAGCTCGAGCTGATGCTCGACGACGGCGAAACCAGGGTCCAGGTGCGCGTCATGGACGGCCTGGACGCGGCGGTATTCGCCCCGGGGGGCCTGTTCCTGATCTGCAGCTCTACCTACGGCCAGGGCGACGTGCCGGACAACGCCAAGCAGCTCTACGAATCGCTCATCGCGGGCCGGCCCGACCTCTCGAACGTCAGCTACGGCGTCGTCGCGCTCGGCGACCGCACCTACGGCGACACGTTCTGCAACGGCGGCCGCCGGTTCGACGCGATCCTCGGCGAGCTGGGCGCACGCCGGATCGGCGACATCCTGTTCCACGACGCCTCGAGCGGCACGCTCGCCGAGGAAGTGGCCGCCGAATGGATCGGTCCCTGGATGACCCGGGTGCGCGAGCAGGTCAGGCGTTGCCGCCTGACGTAACGATCCGCCGCACGAGGAGGAGCGACCATGGCGCGACTGAGCCAGGCGAACCATCGCTCGAGCCCGCCCGAGCTCGACATTCCCCGCGACTACAACGCCGCGCACGACCTCGTCGAGCGCAATCTCGTCGCCGGCCGGGGAAGCAAGCTCGCCTTCATCGACGACGCCGGCCGCTACACGTACGCCGACCTCGCCGAGCGCGTGAATCGCGCGGCGAACGCGCTGACCGGTCTCGGCCTCGCGCTGGAAGACCGCGTCATGCTGTGCCACCTCGACACGATCGACTGGCCGGCGACGTTCCTCGGCGCGATCAAGGCCGGCATCGTCCCGATCGCGGTCAACACGCTGCTGACGCCGGCCGACTACGAGTTCATGCTGAACGACAGCCGGGCCAAGGCGCTCGTCGTATCGGCAGCGTTGTGGCCGCAGTTCGCGGACGATCCTCGGGCGCTGCCCGCACGTGAAGCACGTCGTCGTGTCGGGCGCAGACGGCGCACGGGCAGCGGCCGCGCCTGCAGGACCTGACTGCGCAAGCGGGCACGTCGTTCGAGCCGCCGCGCCGACGACCTGCGACGACGCCTGCTTCTGGCTGTACTCGTCCGGCTCGACCGGGCACGCCGAAGGGCACGGTGCACGTGCACTCGAGCATGATCGCCACCGCCGAGCTCTATGGGCGGCCGGTGCTCGGCATCCGCGACGGACGACGTCGTCTTCTCCGCCGCGAAGCTCTTCTTCGCCTATGGCCTCGGGAACTCGTTGAGCTTCCCGCTCGCCGTGGGCGCGACTGCGGTACTGATGGCGGAGCGCCCGACGCCGGCCGCCGTTTTCGAGCGGCTGAAGACGAGCACCGGCCGACGATCTTCTACGGCGTGCCGACGCTCTACGCGGCGATGCTCGCGGCGCCGGCGCTGCCGCAGCGCGACGAGCGCTCGCCATCTGCGCGTCTGCGTCTCCGCCGGCGAAGCGCTCCCGGCCGACATCGGCCGCCGCTGGACCGAGCATTTCGGCGTCGAGATCATCGACGGCATCGGCTCGACCGAGATGCTGCACATCTTCCTCTCGAACCGGCCGGGCGAGGTCCGCTACGGCACGAGCGGGAAGGCGGTCCCCGGCTACCAGCTCCGCGTTGTCGACGACGCGGGCAAGGACTGCCGCGCCGGACGAGATCGGCGACCTGCTGGTCGCCGGCCCCACGGCTGCGGCGGGCTACTGGAACAACCGCGAGCGGAGCCGCGCGACGTTCGCTCGGGATCTGGACCCGCACCGGCGACAAGTACACCTACGACGCCGACGGCTACTACACCTATTCCGGCCGGTCCGACGACATGCTCAAGGTCGGGGGGATCTTCGTGTCGCCGTTCGAGGTCGAGGGGGCGCTGCTCACTCATCCGGACGTGCTCGAGGCGGCGGTCGTCGGCATCCCGGACGACGCGCAGCTCATCAAGCCCAAGGCTTACGTCGTGACGAAGCAGGGCGTCCAGGGCACGCCGGCGCTCGCTGACGCGCTCAAGCAGCACGTCAAGGACCGGCTGGCGCCTTACAAGTACCCGCGCTGGGTCGAGTTCGTCCCCGAACTGCCGAAGACCGCGACCGGGAAGATCCAGCGGTTCAAGCTGCGCCAGCGCGACGGCGCCTAGCGCCGGCCCGCGGACCGCCGCGGCCAACCCCCTGTAGCCCTTGGAAATTCCTTCTTTGCCCCGACTTGGGACAAAGGTTGACTACATTAGTCGGATTTGAGTAAACTTGAGCAAATTCCTCGGCTTTTCGCGCCGCGGAAGCTCCGCCAAGTACAAGGACCCAGGAGGCCCCCATGCGGCTGACCACGAAAGGACGCTTCGCCGTCACTGCGATCCTCGATCTCGCGATGTCCCAGAAGGGCGGGCCGGTCTCGCTCGCCGGGATCAGCGAGCGCCAGGGGATCTCGCTCTCCTACCTGGAGCAGCTGTTCGGAAAGCTCCGCCGGAGCGCGCTCGTCACCAGCGTCCGCGGGCCCGGCGGCGGGTATCTCCTCGCCAAGAGCCTCGACGACGTTTCGGTCGCCGACATCATCCGCGCGGTGGACGAGCCGATGGACGCCACGCAGTGCCACGGCAAGGAGAACTGCCACGACGACCAGAAGTGCCTCACCCACGACCTCTGGGCCGGGCTGAACGACCGCATCTTCGAGTACCTGAGCTCGGTGAAGCTCGCGCATCTCGTGGCGCAGGGGAAGAACCGCCAGGGCGAATCGGTGCCGATGGTCGACATGCGCGAGAAGCGTCCCGCGCCGACCGACGTCGTGTCGGCCTGAAAGGAGCACTGGATGGCGATCACCCTCACCCCCAGCGCGGCCCGGCAGATCCTGACCTCGGTCGAGAAGTTCGGCGGCATCGGCCTGCGGCTCGGCGTCAAGACGGTCGGCTGCTCGGGCTACGCGTACACCTTCGACATGGCGCAGGACGTCGGACCGGACGACGAGCTCTTCGAGGGCCATTCGGCCAAGCTGGTCGTGGACCGCAAGGCGCTGGGCCTGATCGACGGCTCCGAGCTCGACTTCGTCCGCGACGGCTTCAAGCAGCTGTTCACCGTGAAGAACCCCAACGTCGACGACACCTGCGGCTGCGGCGAGAGCTTCAGCGTCAAGGCCACCGAAGGCGCGTGACGCGATGAGCGCGGTGCTGCAGAACCTGATCGACAAGCCGTACCAGCACGGCTTCGTCACCGATATCGACTCCGACACCACCCCGAAGGGCCTGTCGGAGGACGTCATCCGGCTCATCTCGCGCAAGAAGAACGAGCCGGAGTGGCTGCTCGAGTTCCGGCTCAAGGCGTATCGGAACTGGCTCACCATGACCGAGCCGAAGTGGCCGAACGTCAGGTACCCGCGGATCGACTTCCAGGACATCATCTATTACTCGGCGCCGAAGGCGAAGCCGAAGCTCGCGTCGATGGACGAGGTCGACCCGGAGCTCATCCGGACGTTCGAGAAGCTCGGCGTGCCGATGCACGAGCAGAAGGCGCTCGCCGGCGTCGCGGTCGACGTGATCTTCGACTCGGTGTCGGTGACGACGACCTACAAGAAGAAGCTCGCCGAGGCCGGTGTCATCTTCTGCTCGATGTCGGAGGCGGTGCGCGACCATCCGGATCTCGTCCGCAAGTACCTCGGCACCGTCGTCCCCTACGGCGACAATTACTACGCCGCGCTCAACTCGGCGGTCTTCACCGACGGCTCGTTCTGCTACATCCCGAAGGGCGTGAAGTGCCCGATGGAGCTCTCGACCTACTTCCGGATCAACACCCAGGACTCGGGGCAGTTCGAGCGCACGCTGATCGTCGCGGAGGAAGGCTCGTACGTCTCCTATCTCGAGGGCTGTACGGCGCCCAAGTTCGACACCAACCAGCTGCACGCGGCGGTGGTGGAGCTGGTGACGCTCGACCGCGCCGAGATCAAGTACTCGACGGTGCAGAACTGGTACGCCGGCGACGAGAACGGCGTCGGCGGGATCTACAACTTCGTCACCAAGCGCGGCCTGTGCAAGGGCGCAGGCTCGAAGATCTCGTGGACCCAGGTCGAGACCGGCTCGGCGATCACGTGGAAGTACCCCTCCTGTATCTTGCAGGGCGAGGGGTCGGTCGGCGAGTTCTACTCGGTCGCGCTCACGAACCACAAGCAGCAGGCCGATACCGGCACCAAGATGATCCACATCGGCGCGAACACGCGCAGCCGGATCATCTCCAAGGGCATCTCCGCGGGCGGGTCGAACAACTCCTATCGCGGTCTCGTGCAGATCGGCCCGCGGGCCGAGAACGCGCGCAACTTCTCGCAGTGCGACTCGCTGCTGATCGGGGATGCGTGCGGAGCGAACACCTTCCCGTACATCCGCGTCCAGAACAACACCGCCAAGGTCGAGCACGAGGCCACGACGTCGAAGATCGGCGAGGACCAGCTCTTCTACTTCCAGAGCCGCGGCGTCGACGGCGAGGCCGCGGTGTCGATGATCATCAACGGCTTCGTGAAAGACGTGTTCACCCAGCTGCCGATGGAGTTCGCGGTCGAGGCGTCGAACCTGCTCGGTCTCAAGCTGGAAGGCAGCGTCGGATGACCGCGGGCAGCGCAAGCGTCCTCCTCGACGTCCGGAACCTGTCCGTGAAGGTGGCGGGGATCGAGATCCTGAAGGGCGTCAGCCTCGCCGTGCGCGCGGGCGAGGTGCACGCGATCATGGGGCCGAACGGCTCGGGCAAGAGCACGTTCGCCAAGGCGCTCGCCGGCCATCCCGCCTACGAGATCACCGGCGGCGAGGCGTTCTTCGACGGCCGGAACCTGCTGGACCTCCCGGCGGAGGAGCGCGCGCGGGCCGGGCTCTTCCTCGGCTTCCAGTACCCGGTCGAGATTCCCGGCGTCCTGAACGCGCAGTTCCTGCGGCTCGCCTACAACACCATCCAGGCCGCGCGCGGCACGGACGAGCTGGACCCGCTCGAGTTCGACGACTTCGTGCGCGAGAAGATGAAGCTGCTCGACATGGACCCGGCGTTCCTCGACCGCAGCGTGAACGAAGGCTTCTCCGGCGGCGAGAAGAAGCGGAACGAGATCCTCCAGATGGCGCTGCTCGAGCCGAAGCTCGCGTTCCTGGACGAGACCGACTCCGGCCTCGACATCGACGCGCTGCGGGTCGTCGCGGACGGCGTGAACCGGCTGATCAGCCCGGACAACGCCATCGTCCTGGTCACGCACTACCAGCGGATGCTGAACTACATCGTCCCCGACTACGTGCACGTGATGGAAGGCGGCCGGATCATCAAGACCGGAGGCAAGGACCTCGCGCTCGAGCTCGAGCGGCGGGGTTACGACTGGGTGGCGAAGGAGGCCGTCGCGGCATGAGCGCGGCAGCCACGCATCCCTGGCTCGAGAACCTGCTCGCGGGCCGCCCGGAGCTGCCGGCGCAGCCGCAGGCGTGGTTGAGCCGCCTTCGTGCCGACGCGCTGGAGCGGGCCAACTCGCTCACGCTTCCCACGCTCCGCGACGAAGACTGGCGGTTCACCGACCTCGCGCCGCTGTACGCGCTCGCGTTCAAGCCGGCCGCGCCCGCGGCGGCCCCCGTCGGACTCGGGCTCGAGCCGGTGATCGCGCCGGAGGCGGCGGCGCGGCTCGTCTTCGTCGACGGTCATTTCGTCCCGGCGCTGTCCTCGACGCCGCGCGACGGGGTGATGCTGACGAGCCTCGGCACCGCGCTCGACACTCACGGCGACCTCGTCGAGTCGCAGATCGGGCGGCATGCGGGCGTCCGCGATGACGCCTTCCGCGCGATCAACACCGCGCACCTCGCCGACGGTGCGCTGGTGTACGCGCCCCGCAGCGCCGTGGGCGCCACGCCGATCCAGCTCGTGTTCGCAAGTACGCAGGCCGGCGTCGCGATCCATCCGCGCTGCCTGATCGTCGCCGAGCCGGGAGCCGAGGTCACGGTCCTCGAGGACTACGTCGGACTCCACGCCGGGGTCTATTGCGTCAACGCCGTCACCGAGATCGCCGTCGGCGCGAATGCCCACGTCCGCCATGTCCGTCGGCAGCAGGAGAGCCCGGCCGCGTTCCACATCGCCGCGTGCGCGGTGCGCCTCGAGCGCGACGCCTCCTACAAGTCGGTATCGGTAGCGGTCGGCGCGCGGCTCTCGCGCTACAACCTGGACGTCCTGCAGGCGGGCGAGGGGACCCACTGCCAGATCGACGGGCTCGCGCTCCTCAACGAGCGCCAGCTCGGCGACACGCACAGCTTCGTCGATCACGCGCACCCGCACGGCACCAGCCGCCAGCTGCACAAGTGCGTCGCCGGCGGCCACGCCCACGCGGTCTTCAACGGCCGGATCCTGGTGCGGCCGGGCGCGCAGCGGACCGACTCGTCCCAGAGCAGCCGGAACCTCCTGCTCTCCCGGCGCGCGCACGTCGACACCAAGCCGCAGCTCGAGATCTTCGCCGACGACGTGAAGTGCGCGCACGGCGCGACCGTCGGCCAGCTCGAGGCGGAGGAGCTGTTCTACCTGCGCAGCCGCGGCCTGAGCGAGCCGGCTGCGCGCGCGCTGCTCACCTACGGCTTCGCGGCCGAGGTCGTCGACCGGATTCCGATCCGTTCGGTCGTCGACGCGCTGCACCGGACGGTGCTCGAGGAAACGCGAGAGACACGATGACCACCAACGTGACCGCAACTGCCCGCCGTGCCCTCGATGGTGACCCGCGACGGCTCGCCACGGCGCTCGACGTCGAGCGCATCCGCGCCGACTTCCCGATCCTCCGCAACGTGAAGGTGGACGGGAAGCCGCTCGTCTTTCTCGACAACGCGGCCTCGAGCCAGATGCCGCAAGCCGTGATCGACCGGATCGTCCGCTACCGCACCTGGGAGCACGCGAACATCCACCGCGGCGTGCACTACCTTTCCGAGACCGCGACCGCGGCGTACGAGCACGCCCGCCGGATCGCGCGCGAGTTCCTGAACGCCGGGGAAGACCGCGAGGTGATCTTCACCTCGAACTGCACCGACGGCATCAACCTGGTCGCGCACGGCTACGGCCGCAAGTTCATCGGCGCCGGCGACGAGATCATCCTCACCCACCTCGAGCACCACGCGAACATCGTGCCGTGGCAGATGCTCTGCGAGGAGAAGGGCGCGCGGCTGCGGATCGTCCCGGTGACCGACGCGGGCGAGCTCGTGCTCGACGAGTACGAGCGGCTCTTCAACGCGCGGACGAAGTTCGTCGCGATCACGCACGTCTCGAACGCGCTCGGCACGATCAACCCGGTCAAGGCGATGATCGCGACCGCCCACGGGCACGGCGTGCCGGTGCTGGTCGACGGTGCGCAGGCCGCCCCGCACCTGAAGCTCGACGTCCGCGACCTCGACTGCGACTTCTATGCGATCACCGGGCACAAGATATTCGGGCCCACCGGGATCGGCGTGCTCTACGGCAAGGCGCCGCTGCTCGAGGCGATGCAGCCCTTCAAGGGCGGCGGCGACATGATCCTGTCGGTGACGTTCGAGAAGACGACCTACAACCACATCCCGCACAAGTTCGAGGCCGGTACGCCGCCGATCGCCGAGGCGATCGGGCTGGGCGCGGCGATGGAGTACGTGAAAGCGATCGGCCACGCCGGGATCGCCGCGCACGAGCACGCGCTCCTCGCGTACGCGACCGAGCTGCTCGGGGCCATCCCCGGCGTACGGCTGATCGGGACCGCGAAGGACAAGGCATCGGTGCTGTCCTTCTACGTCGGCGACGTCCACCCGCACGACGTCGGCACGCTGCTCAACCAGGAGGGCGTCGCGGTCCGCACCGGGCATCACTGCGCGCAGCCGCTGATGCAGCGCTTCGGCGTCCCCGCCACCGCACGGGCGTCGTTCGCGTTCTACAACACCTTCGGCGAAGTCGAGGCGCTCGCCGCGGCGGTCCGCAAGGTGCAGAAGATGTTCGCGTGATGGACAGCAAGCAGCTCTACCAGGAAGTGATCCTGGATCACAACAAGAAGCCGCGGAACTGGGGCAAGCTCGACGACGCGACCCACCGTTCGGAGGGCGTCAATCCGCTCTGCGGCGACCACATCTGGGTCGCGGTGAAGGTGGACGGCGAGCGGATCGAGAAGATCGCCTTCGAGGGTGAGTCGTGCGCGATCTGCAAGGCCTCGGCGTCGATGATGACGACCGCGGTCAAGGGCAAGACGACGGCCGACGCAGAGCACCTGGTGGAGCACTTCCGCGCGATGGCCGTCGGCGCCGAAGATCTCGAGACGAGCGGCCGCCACCTCGGGCGGCTCACGGTGTTCGCGGGCGTGCGCGACCTGCCGTCGCGCGTCAAGTGCGCGATCCTGCCCTGGCACACGCTGCACGCGGCGCTCTCGAGGAGAGCTCGACGACGACCGAAGGCGCCGCCGACCCGGTGGCGCTGGAGGCTCAGGGGTTCCCGGGCAATGCCTAAGTCGCATTTTGTCAAGGTGATCGTGCCAGGTTCGCCGGAGACGCCTGCTCCGCAGGCCTCCGGCTCACAGGATCGAAAAGCGCGTTCGTGACATGCCGAAAATCGCCGAAATCGAGCGCACGCCGAACCCGAACGCGATGAAGTTCGTGCTCAAGGAGCCGCTCACTTACGGCGCCTCGCGCTCGTACGACACGAAGGACCAGGCGGGCGACGATGCGCTCGCCAGGGCGCTGTTCGAGATCCCGCACGTGACCAACGTCTTCTACGTCGACCAGTGGCTCACGGTGACGCAGGACGGCGGCGCGGAGTGGAACGAGCTCCTCAAGCAGCTCGCGATCCCGATCCGCGAGGCGCCGGCGGCGGAGGCGCAGTCGCAGTCCTACGCGGCGTTCGGCGGCGGGCATCCGGCGCTCGACGACGAGACGCTCAGCGACGACCAGCGCCACAAGCTCTCGCTGATCACCGACCTCATCGACGAGCGCGTGCGGCCCTACCTCCAGGGCGACGGCGGGGATCTGTACGTCGTCCAGCTGGAGGACAACCTCCTCAAGGTGCACTACCAGGGGGCGTGCGGCAGCTGCCCGAGCTCCCTGTCGGCGACGCTCACCGGCATCGAAGGCCTGGTGCAGTCGGTCGCGCCCGAGCTGCAGGTAGTTCCGGTCTAGGTCGGGCTCACCGGGCGCGGTCGGCCCCCGGAGTGGCGAGCGGCTGCCCCCTCTGCTATCCTGCCGGCACGGCATGTGCCGGTTTTTGGAGAAAGGAGGTGATCCGGTGTCTAGTCGCTACTTGAGGATCGCTGCCGTGATCGCATTCATCTTCGCGAGCAGCGCGGCGTCGGCTTGCCCCGGCGCGAACACGAAGACGGACGACTCGCAGGCCAAGACCACCTCCAGCTCCACGCGGGGCGGATAGCAGGCCCGACCGACCGGCTTCGGCTCGCCGGCGCGCGCGCAAGAAACGCGCACCGACGTACGAGACAAGAAAGCGCAAAAATCGCGCTGACTTGAGGAGTGCACCGGAGGCCCAGCGCCTTCGCTCCTCGCCTCAGTACGAACGAAGCCTAACAGGCATTTCAGCGGCCGCAGGCAAAACCTGCGGCCGTTTTCTTTGGACCGCCCGCGCGCTCCGCACCCTCGCGCGGGCTGCTTCACTGCTCTTTCGCGAGTTCCCCCTGGTCTCTGATGCGTGCGCTGAGGCAAGGTTGCGACGGCGCCGAGGCGCCGCTACGCTCGACGCGTGCTCTCCATCCGCGGCCTCGCCAAGTCCTACCCCGGCCCCCGCGCCCGCGCCGTCTTCGCGGACGTCGATCTCGAGCTCGCCGCGGGCGAGTACGTGGCGGTGCGCGGCGAATCCGGGATCGGCAAGTCGACGCTTCTCAACCTCGTGGCCGGGCTCGATCGCCCGGACGCCGGCTCGATCGCGCTCGACGGGGTCGAGCTCGCGGGGCTCGACGACGATGCGCTCACCGAGCTGCGCCGGCGCCGGATGGGGTTCGTCTTCCAGGCCTTTCACATCCTGCCGTACCTCGACGTCGCACAGAACGTCGCGCTGCCGCTCGCCCTGAACCGCGCGCTCGACGGCGGCGGCGAAGCGCGCGTGGCGGAGATGCTGCGCGCGGTCGGCCTCGGGGACCGCGCGTCGAGCCGTCCGGGCGAGCTGTCGGGCGGCGAGCTGCAGCGCGTCGCGATCGCGCGCGCGCTCGTCCACCGTCCGCGGCTCGTGCTCGCCGACGAGCCGACCGGCAACCTGGACCCGGACAGCGCCGCCCAGGTGCTCGAGCTGCTGCGTGCGAGCGTGAAGCGCGGCGGCGCGGCGGGGATCCTGGTCACGCACTCCCCTGTCGCGGCCGCGACCGCCGACCGCATCTACACGCTCACGGCGAGGGGTTTGCGATCGTGAACGCGCCGGCGTTGGGACGCGCACTCTTCCTCGGCCCGCTCCGGGAAGGCAAGGGCCGGCTTGCGCTCGCGCTCGCCGCGATCGCGCTCGGCGTCGCGCTCGGCTACGCGGTACAGCTCGTCAACCAGTCGGCGATCGGCGAGTTCGCGCACGCCGTGCAGACGCTTGCCGGCACTGCCGACCTCGAGCTGCGCGGTCCGCGCGCGGGCTTCGACGAGTCGCTCTATCCGCGCCTCGCGCGGTTGCCCGAGGTCGCGGTCGCGAGCCCGGTCATCGAAGCCGACGTCCGGCTCGCCGGCCGGGAGGCGACGCTGCGTCTCGTCGGGCTCGACGTCTTCCGGGCCGGGCTGCTGCAGCCCGATCTCTTCACGACGACGCCGGCCGACTCGCTCGACGTGCTCCGTGCCGACACGATCTTTCTCAGCCCCGCCGCGGCGGAGTGGCTGGGCGTGAAGGAGGGCGATACCCTTACGCTGCAGATCGCGCTCGGCGAGGCGCGCTTCCGGGTGGCCGGGCTCACCCGCGCCGACGGGACGCGCTTCGGCATCGCCGACATCGCGGGCGTGCAGGCTGCGCTCGACCGCCCGGGCCGGATCAACCGCCTCGACCTCCGGCTGCGGGACGGCGTCGACGTGGAGGCCTTCCGGGCGCGGCTCGCCGCCGAGCTGCCGCCCGGCGTCCTCGTCGAGCGCCCGGCGGCCGGCATCAAGCGCGCCGCGAACATCTCGCGCTCGTATCGCGTGAACCTGAACGTGCTCGCGCTGGTGGCGCTCTTCACCGGCGGGCTGCTCGTGTTCTCGACCCAGGCGCTCGCGGTGGTGCGCCGGCGCCCGCAGCTCGCGCTGCTCCGCGTGCTCGGTACGAAGCGCGGACGGCTCGTCCGGATGCTGCTCGGCGAGGCACTGGCCCTCGGCGCGGTGGGCGCGGCGCTCGGTCTCGTGCTGGGTTTCGCGCTCGCGCAGACCATCCTCGACCTGATCGGTGCCGACCTCGGCGCGGGCAATTTCCGCGGGATGCGGCCGGCGCTGCGCTTCGAGCCCGGCTGGGCGGTGGTCTTCTTCGCCCTTGGGGTCGTCGTCGCGCTCCTCGCCAGCCTGGCGCCCGCGCTGGAGGCGGCGCGCGCCCAGCCCGCCGCGGCCCTCAAGGCGGGCGACGAGCAGCGGGTCTTCGAGCGCCTGAAGCCCGCCTGGCCGGGGCTCGTGGTGATCGCCGCCGGCGCCGCGCTGACCGCCGCACCGCCGGTGGACGGCCTGCCGCTCTTCGGGTACTTCGCGATCGCGTTGCTGCTCGTCGGGACGATCATGCTGATGCCGCGGCTCGCGGTCGCGGTGTTCGCCCGGTTCCCGCGCCGCGGCGCGGCGCCGTTCCGGCTCGCCGCGCAGCAGCTTCACGGCGCGCCCGGGCAATCGATGCTTTCCCTCGCGACCATCGTCGCGGCGGTGAGCCTGCTCGTCTCGATGGCGATCATGGTCGCGTCGTTCCGCCACTCGCTCGCGGCGTGGCTCGATCACGTCCTGCCCGCCGACCTGTACGTCCGCACGAGCGCCTCGACCGACACCGCGTTCCTCGCGCCGGGGGATCAGGCGGCGCTCGCCGGCATCCCGGGCGTGCGGCGCGCGGACTTCGCCCGTATCCAGAGCATCCTGCTCGCGCCGGAGCGGCCGCCGGTGACGCTGCTTGCGCGCCCGATCGATCCGCAGGATCCCGGCCGGCTGCTGCCGCTCGTCGGGGGCGCAGTCGAGCCGCCGCCGGGGGCACCGCCGCCGGCGTGGGTGTCCGAGGCGATGGTCGACGTGTACGGCTTCGCGCCGGGAAGCATCGTCGAGCTGCCGATCGCCGGCGAGCGCGTGCGGTTCACGGTCGCCGGCGTGTGGCGCGACTACATCCGGCAGCACGGCGCCGTCGTGATCGAGCGCGACCGCTACGTCCGGCTCACCGGCGACCGCAACGCGAGCGACGCCGCGCTCTGGCTCGCTGACGGCGCCGACGGCGGCGCGGTCCGGCAGGCGATCCGGTCGGCGCTGCCCGGCGGCGACTCGCTCGAGATCGCCGCGCCGGGCGAGATCCGGGCGCGCTCGATGCAGGCCTTCGACCGCACTTTCGCGATCACCTACGTGCTCGAGCTCGTCGCGCTCGCGATCGGGCTCACCGGCCTCTCGTCGAGCTTCGGCGCGCTGGTGCTCGCGCGCCGGAGCGAGTTCGGCATGCTGCGCCACCTCGGCATGACCCGGCGGCAGGTCGGCGCCATGCTCGCGACCGAGGGCCTCGCCGTCAGCGCGCTCGGGCTCGCGGTCGGGCTCGCGCTCGGCGGGATCATCAGCCTGATCCTGATCCACGTCGTGAACCGGCAGTCGTTCCACTGGAGCATGGACCTCGCGGTCCCGTGGGCGCCGCTCGCCGTCTTCTGCGCGGTGATGCTCGCCGCGGCGGCGGCGACCGCGACGGCGAGCGCGCGCGCCGCGATGGCGGGCGATGCGGTACGGGCGGTCAAGGAGGACTGGTAGTGCGCCGGCGGGTATTCCTCGCCACGCCGCTCGCGCTGCTCGCGCGGGCGGCGCCCGGCGGCTGACGGCTATCCCGACGTCGTGCCGGGGCGCGCGCTCGAGTTCCCGCGGGATCACGGCGCGCACCCCGAGTTCCAGACCGAGTGGTGGTACGTCACCGGCTGGCTGCGCTCGGGCGGGCGCGACTTCGGTTTCCAGGTCACGTTCTTCCGCAGCCGGCCGCGCATCGGCGAGGCGAGCCCGAGCGCGTTCGCGCCGCGGCAGCTCCTCTTCGCACACGCCGCGATCGCGGACCCAGCCGTCGGACGCCTGCTGCACGACCAGCGCGCCGCACGGGCGGGCTTCGGCCTCGCCGCTGTCCGCGAGACAACGACCGACGTCCACATCGACGACTGGTCGATGGCGCTCGCCGGAGGGGTCGTATCGGACGCGGATCGCCGCGCGCGAGTTCGCGTTCGACCTCGAGTTCGCGCCGTCGCAGCCGATCCTGCTCCAGGGCGAAGCCGGCTTCAGCCGCAAGGGCCCCGGGGAGCGGCAGGCGAGCTACTACTACAGCCGTCCGCATCTGGCGGTGTCCGGCACCGTGGAGCGAGGCGGGAAGCGCGAGCGCGCGGACGGTTCGGCGTGGCTCGATCACGAATGGTCGAGCGAGTATCTGGCGCCCGAGGCGGCGGGCTGGGACTGGGTCGGGCTCAACCTCGGCGACGGCGGTGCGCTCATGGCGTTCCGCATCCGCGCCAAAGCGGGCGGTGTCTTCTGGGCTGGGCGGCGGCTGGCGCGATGCCGGCGGTCGCGTACGCGTCCTCGCGCCGGGCGACGTTTCGTTCGAACCGCTGCGCCGGTGGCGCTCGCCGCGCACGGAGGTCGAGTACCCGGTAGCGATGCGGGTGCGCGCCGGGGAGCGCGAGCTCGTGCTCGAGCCGCTGATGGACGACCAGGAGCTCGATTCGCGCACGAGCACCGGCACCATCTATTGGGAGGGTGCGGTCACCGCGAGCGAGCGCGGCCGCGCCGCGGGACGCGGCTACCTGGAGTTGACCGGCTACGGCAAGCCGTTGCGGCTGTAGTCTGTACGATCGCTTCCATGTCCGAGCACGCAGCAACCGCAGCGGTCTTTCATCCAGGCCGGAGGCCGCCGCCTCGAGGTCGAGCGCATCGGCGGCGACGCCGCGCGGCCGACGCTGGTGTTCCTGCACGAAGGCCTCGGTTCGGTCTCGCTGTGGAAGGACTTCCCTGCCCAGGTGGCGGCGGCGACTCGCTGCCCTGCGGTCGTCTATTCCCGCTACGGCTACGGCGAGTCCGACCGGCTCGAAGCGCCGTTCGCGGTCGACTACATGCACCGCGAGGCGCTCGAGACGCTGCCCGAGCTGCTCGCGGCGCTCGGGATCGAGCGGCCGGTGCTCGTCGGCCACTCGGACGGGGCGTCGATTGCGCTGATCCACGCCGGCGCGCGGGACGGGCTGACCGGGCTCGTCGCGCTCGCCCCGCACGTCTTCGTCGAGGACCTCTCGGTCAGGAGCATCGCCGAGGCGAAGGTCGCCTTCGAGACGACCGAGCTCCCGGAGAAGCTCGCCCGGCACCATGCCGATCCGCGCCGCGTCTTCTATCGCTGGAACGACATCTGGCTGCACCCGGACTTCCGGCGGTGGAACATCGAGGCGTTCCTGCCGGCGGTACGCTGTCCGGTGCTCGCCGTCCAGGGCGTCGACGACGAGTACGGAACGATGGCGCAGGTCGAGGCGATCGCGCGGCAGGTGCGAGGGCGCGTGCGAGATCGT
This sequence comes from uncultured beta proteobacterium, assembly GCA_963827555.1. Classification (GTDB taxonomy): domain Bacteria; phylum Pseudomonadota; class Gammaproteobacteria; order Burkholderiales; family SG8-39; genus DATEDA01. The sequence goes on along the minus strand of CAWHBL010000005.1, from coordinate 134,422 downwards.
CACGCTCGAGGCCTGCGGCCACAGCCCGCACCGGGACCAGCCCGAGCTGACGCTCGCAGCGATCGAGCGGTTCGTCGGGACGCTGCCACAGGGAGAACGCTCATGAGAGGACTCGAAGGCAAGGTGGCGCTGGTGACCGGAGCGGCGAACGGGATCGGCCGCGCGATCGCGCTGCGGCTCGCGCAAGAAGGCTGCACGGCCGGCATCTTCGATCTCGACGAAACCGGCGCACTCGGCTGCGCGGGCGAGATCCAGACGCGCGGCGGCCACTCGCACGTCGAGGTCGTCGACATCGGCGACTACCGCGCCGTCGAGCGCGCGGTCGACTCGCTCGAGACCGCGCGCGGGCCGGTGGACATCCTCGTCAACAACGCCGGCTGGGACCGCGCCGCCAACTTCCTCGACACCCAGCCCGCCTTCTGGGACCAGGTGATCCGCATCAACCTGTACGGCCCGCTGAACATGCACCACGTCCTGCTGAAGCGGATGGCTGCGCGCGGTCGCGGCGTGGTCGTCAACATCGCTTCCGACGCCGGCCGGGTCGGCTCCTCCGGCGAGGCGGTGTACTCGGCGTGCAAGGGCGGCGTCATCGCGCTCACGAAGACGCTCGCCCGCGAGCTGGTGGGGAAGGGCATCCGGCTCAACACGGTGTGCCCCGGCCCGACCGACACCGCGATCCTGCGCAGCTTCGTCGAAGGCCCCGACGGTGCGAAGATCCTGGAAGGCCTGAAGCGCGCGATCCCGATGAAGCGCCTCGGCTCGCCCGAGGACTATCCGGGAATCGTCGCGTTCCTCGCCAGCGACGACGCCGCGTACATCACCGGGCAGACGATCAGCGTCTCCGGCGGCCTCACGATGCAAGGCTAGCCAGAGCCTCGCGCCAGATCGTTAAACAAGGTGCGCGATCGAGTTGGCGTGGGGAAAGCGGAGAAGGGGGATCGAGCTCGGCTAGGGCCTAAGGCTGCTGGATGCGTCCGCCTTCAGGGACGTTCGTCTTTGCGCACATCACCGCACGAGGCAGGGCCGAATGTCCACATCGCCCTTCAGCCAACCCTCGACGTCCTGACGAGTGTATTGAGGCCCAGGCTTCGGCTCGAGAGTGCGCCCCTTCAGGTTCGCGAGCCGCGCGGGCAACGTGTCCCGGAACGCCGGCGGCATGGCCTGGACGAAGGCGGGTGCGGGACGCTCCGCCAAGTCGCCTGTGGCCTGTCCGGCCTTTCGCGAGTACATGCGTCCCGCGCGAACCGCGACGCGCGCGGTCGAACCGCCGGACGGCGCGAGCGCGACGGCTTCGCCGCTCTCGACGAAAAACTGTGCGCCGTCCGCCGTCACCTGCAGCACCGCGATTCCCGCATTGACTACCAGGTCGAGAAAGGGGGTGTTGATGCGATGCGGCGGCCCTTCGGTGCGCTTCGGGACCGTCAACTTCACCCAGCCCGCGAGAAGGACATGGGGGCCGATCACGGGCTCCTCGCCGCGCCGGTAAGGCAGGTCGGCGAGGAACCGAGTCTCCCGCCCCAGCTCGATCATCCCGCCGTCGTCGGTTTCGAGCTGCACGAGCGCCTTGGGCCCGGTCTGGACGATGTCGCAATGGCGCAGCCGCACGCCCACGGCAGGCAGGTATCCCTGGGAGTCCGAGATGAGGGCGCTTGTGCCCTCGACCAGCGTCACGGTTGCAACGAACTCGTGCGCCGCCGCCAGGGGGATGAGGAGCGACGTCAGGACAGCGAACGTGCCGCGTGCCGTTGATATTGTGCGCAAGCGAGCCTCTCCCGGGAAGCTGCCGATCGCTACGCTGTCGACCGTTTCCGGTCGGATATACAGCCTATTATAGGAGGACGCTCGGCACGCGGACTTTCGGGCGCGCCGCCCGAGCTAGAGCGACAGCGCCACCCGCATTCCCTGGTCGATCGCGCGCAGCGCGTCGAGCTCCGCGGCGACGTCGGCGCCGCCGATGAGGTGCGCGCGGCGGCCGAGCGCGGCCAGCTCGTCGTAGAGCGAACGCACCGACTCCTGGCCGGCACAAACGACCACGTGGTCGACGGCGAGGAGGCGCGGCGCGTCCTCGTGCCGGATGTGCAGCCCCGCGTCGTCGATCTTCAGGTAGTCCACCCCGACGAGGATCTGCACGCCGCGCCGTGCGAGCTCGGCGCGGATCGCCCAGCCGGTCGTCATGCCGAGCGTCTTGCCGGCCGGCGTCGTCTTCCGCTGCAGCAGGAAGATCTCCCGCGGCGGCGTCTCGCGCGCATCGCCGTTCAGCCCGCCGTGCGAGCGGCCGGTGGCGTCGACGCCCCATGCGGCGTGGAAGTGCGCCGCCGCGTCGGCGGCTTCGGGTTGGCTCAGATACGTGGCGGCATCGAACCCGATCCCGCCGGCACCCATGATCGCGACCCGCCGGCCGGGCACCCTGAGCACCGCTGAGCACCTCGTCGTAGCGGAGCGCCTTCGGGTGATCGATGCCGGGGATCGCCGGTACCCGCGGCGCGACGCCGGTCGCGATCACGATCTCGTCGAACGGGCCGGCGGCGAGGTCGGCCGCGCCCGGCCGCGAGGCGAGCCGCACGTCGACGCCGAGCCGCTCGAGACGGCGCGAGAAATAGCGGATCGTCTCCGCGAACTCCTTGCCCGGGATGGCTGCCGCGAGATTCATCTGGCCGCCGAGCGCAGGCGCCGCTTCGTACAGCGTCACGGTGTGTCCGCGTTCGGCCGCGGTGAGGGCACACGACAGCCCCGCCGCGCCCGCGCCGACGACCGCCACGCGCTTCGCTCGCGACGCGGGGCCGGTCGGCAGATCGAGCTCCCGGCCGGCACGCGGGTTCACGAGACAGGTCGCGGGCTCGTCGCGGAAGATGAAGTCGAGGCAGGCCTGGTTGCACGCGATGCAGGTGTTGATCTCGTCGCCGCGGCCTGCGCGCGCTTTCAGTGCGAACTCGGCGTCGGCCAGGAGCGGACGGGCGAGCGACACGGCGTCGGCGTAGCCGTCGCGCACGAGCGCCTCGGCCACCTCCGGCGTGTTGATCCGGTTGGTCGCCATGACCGGGACCGGCACCGCCTCCTTAAGGCGCTTCACCGCGAATGCGAACGCCGCGCGCGGCACCATGTAGCCGATCGTCGGCACGCGCGCCTCGTGCCAGCCGATGCCGGTGTCGAAGACGTCGGCGCCGGCGGCGGCGACCGCGCGCGCCTGCGCGGCGGTCTCGTCCGCGTCGAGCCCGCCGTCGACGAGGTCGAGCGCCGAGATCCGGTAGACGATCAGGAAATCCTTCCCGGTGCGCGCGCGCGTCCGCCGGACGATCTCGACGGGAAAGCGCAGCCGGTTCTCCAGCGAGCCGCCCCAGCGGTCGGTGCGGTCGTTCGTCCGCAGCGACGTGAACTGGGTGACGAGATAGCCTTCCGAGGCCATGATCTCGACGCCGTCGTAGCCCGCCTCCTGCGCCAGCGCGGCGCACTCGACGAACGCCTCGATCGTCTCCTCGACCTCGCCGTCGGCGAGGATGCGCGGCTTGCGGCGGTTGATGGAAGAGGGGATGGCGGAGGCGCCGACGAGGTCGTCGAGCTTCGCGTAGCGCCCGGCGTGCAGGATCTGGAGGCAGATCGGCGCGCCCGCCGCGTGCACCGCGTCGACGATCGTCCGGTGGAAAGGAATCTGGTCGCGCCGGTCGAACACGAGCGAGTCGGCCTCCATCCGGCCCGGCCCGTCGGGCGAGACGCCGCCGGTGATCACCAGCGAAACCCCGCCCCGCGCCCGCTCGGCGTAGAAGGCGGCGAGGCGCTCCGCCGGCCGGTCGACGCATTCGAGCCGCGTGTGCATCGAGCCCATCACGATGCGGTTCCGGAGGGTGAGCGGGCCGAGCGCGAGCGGCGCGAAGAGATGCGGGTAGGGGGCCATCGTGGGCGCGGATTATGCGGGAAGGACTCGGCGCCAGCTATACTCGCCCGCACCTAGAAGAGACCGGAGGAGACCATGCGAGTGAAAGTCCTGTTCGCAACCCTTGCGCTCGTCGCGGCCGGCGCGGTGCAGGCGCAGACCGAGCTCAAGTTCCAGGCGATGCCGCTCGGCTCGATCTGGTACGTGTTCGCGGCGAGCTTCACCAAGTACATCCAGCCGCAGCTCCCGGCCGGGGCCAAGGTCGACGTCGTCGCGCGCGGCGGCGGGATCGGCAACGTGATCCTGGTGAACGAGAAGAAGGCCGATCTCGGTTTCGCGAACGTCTGCACCTCGGTGTGGGCGATGCAGGGCGAGCAGGAGATCTACAAGGGCAAGAAGTACCCCGACATCCGCGCGCTCCTCGGCGGGCTGAACGAGGTGTGGATCGTCGGCATGCTGACCGAGGACTACATCAAGCGCACCGGGAACGACACGATCGAGAAGGCGCTCGCCTCGGCGCAGCCGCCGCGGGTCATCATGAAGCCCGCGGGCAGCACCGTGCCGCCGGCGGTGCGGATGGTGTTCGAGGGCGTGGGCCTCGACTTCGACAAGTACAAGGGGAAGGGCGGGCAGATCGTCCAGGCCGACGTCGGCCAGATCCCGCAGATGATGCGCGACGGCCGCGCCGACCTCTACTTCGAGAGCGCTTCTCCCGGCCACCCGGCGACGCAGGAAGTCTCGCTGACCGTGCCGGTGCGCTTCCTCGACCTGCCGGAGAAGTCGCTCGCGCTGCTCGGGAAGAACGGGATGAAGGTGCACCCGATGCCGGCGTCGTTCAAGGGCCAGAACGGGCCGACGAAGGCCGCCGACTTCGGTACCAATCTGATCGTGAACAAGGACATGCCCGACGACGTCGCCTACGCGATCACCAAGGCGATCGTCGAGAACCGCGACGCGATCGTCGCCGAGCACAAGGCGATGGCGGGCTTCGTCGCCAAGGACGCGTGGCGGCCGGAGAACGTCGGCATTCCGCTCCATCCGGGCGCGATCCGGTACTACAAGGAAAAGGGCTGGATGTGAGCTCGGGGTCGCCTGAGCCCGAGGGCGATTAAACCCCCCGCCCGAGGGCGTGACTCCCGACGCGAACCTGCCGACCGACGGCGTCGGCGCGGCAGCGGCGGCGCCCGCCGGCACGCCGCTCGTCCGGCGCGTCCTCAGCCCGCGGTGGCTGGTGGCGCTGGCGTGGCTCGCGTTCCAGCTCTACCTGCTGTGGGAGCCGCTGCCGCTGCAGATCGCCCGTCCGGCGCACATCGCCTTCGCGCTCGCGACGGTCTTCCTGTGGTGGCCGCTGCGCACCGGCGAGAGCGGCGTGTGGCGGGCGGTGCTCGATTGGCTGCTCCTCGCCGGCACCGCCGCGGTGCTCGCCTACTACCTCGCGGACTTCAACCGGCTCTACACGCGGATGGAGAACGTCGACGAGGTCCTGACGCGTGACCTCGTCTTCGGCACGCTCGTCCTCGCGCTCGTCCTCGAGTGCGTGCGCCGCGTGGTGGGCTGGAGCCTGCTCTGGGTGATCGGCGCGTTCATCGCCTACGCGTTCCTCGGCCGCTGGTTTCCCGGCTGGCTCTCGTTCCAGGGCTTCGACTACCCGCTCTTCATCGAGATCATGACGATGGCGACGCACGGCATCCTCGGCGTGACCACCGAGACCTCGGTGAACTTCGTCTGGTACTTCATCCTGTTCGGCGTCGTGTACTCCGCCACCGGCGGCGGGCAGCTCTTCATCGACGCGGCGCTGCGGCTCGTCGGCCGGCGGGCGGGCGGTGCGGCCAAGGCCGAGATCGTGGCGAGCGCCCTCTTCGGGACGATCAGCGGCAGCGCGGTCGCCAACGTCGTCGCGACCGGGATCTTCACCATCCCGCTGATGAAGCGCACCGGGTACTCGCCCGAGGAGGCGGCGGCGCACGAGGCGACCGCATCCACCGGCGGCCAGCTCATGCCGCCGGTGATGGGCATCGCGGCGTTCGTGATGGCCGAGCTGCTCGCCACGCCTTACGGCCGGATCGCGCTCGCCGGGGTGATCCCCGCGGTCGCGTATTACTTCGCCCTGTACATGATCGTGCACCTCAAGGCCCGACGGCGGGGGATCGGGACCCTGAGCGAGCAGGACCTGGTCGAAGTCAGGCCGATCGCGCCGCGGGCCTACCTCTTCCTGCCGCCGCTCATCCTGATCGCGATCCTCGTCCTCGACTACTCGGCGGTGATGGCGGCGATGGCCGCTGCGGTCGCGGCGCTGGCGATCTGCTACGCGCGGCCGGCGTCGCGCCTCGGCGCGCGCGGCTGGGTGGACATGGTCGAGGAGATCGCGAAGCAGTCGGCGCAGGTGGCGGTGCCGATCATCGCGATCGGCATCATCATCGCGGTCGCGATCCAGTCGAACCTCGCGCTCAAGTTCTCGACCCAGCTGATCGAGCTCTCGGGCGGGACGCTGATCGGCGCGATGCTGATGATCATCGTCGGCTGCATCGTGATGGGGATGGGCCTGCCGACGGTCGCCGCGTACATCATCGGCGCGATCCTGTTCGTGCCGGCGCTGACCAAGCTCGGCGTCGACCTTCTCGCGGCGCACTTCTTCGTGATGTACTACTGCGTGCTGTCGATGATCACGCCGCCGGTCGCGCTCGCGTCCTACGCCGCGGCCGGCCTCGCCAAGGCCGACTCGATGAAGACCGGGTGGATCGCGTTCAAGCTGTCGCTCGTGCTGTTCCTGATCCCGTTCGCGTTCGCCTTCGACCCGGCGCTGCTCTGGAACGGGCCGCTCGGCTGGATCGCGCTCGCGTTCCTGTCGATGATGGCGGCGACCTTCGCGTGGGCGGTGTTTCTGGAGGGCTACGTCAAGTCGCCGGTCGGCTGGGTCGAGCGGCTCGCCTTCTGCGCGGTGGCGCTCGCCATCATCTTCGCGCCCACCGGCCATCCGTGGTGGTGGGGCGGGTGCGCGGGTTTCGCCGCGCTGATGGGCTGGGTGCTGCTGGTGCAGCCGCGCATGAAGGCGCGCCTGGCGTGACGGCCAAGGGCAGCATCTCGGCGCCGGAATCTCGCTGGCTGCGCGACGAGACGACCGGCGCGCGCATCCGCCAGGTGACGAGCCACCCGTCGATCCATCACCACCCGTTCTTCTTCGTGCCGCCGTGGGACCGGGCGATGCGGCGCCTCGTCTTCGTCTCGCACCGGACCGGCGCGCCGCAGCTCTTCGCGGAGGAGCGCGAGAGCGGGCGGCTCGTGCAGCTCACCGACCGGGACGATCTCGCCGAGTGGTCGTTCTTCCCGTCGCACGACGGGCGGCACGCCTTCTTCGTCGCCGGCACCGCCGCCTGGCGCCTCGACCTGGAGACGCTCGCCGAGGAACGGTTGAGCGACTTCGGCGCGGTCGAGATGCGCGAGCGGGGCATGGTCGGCGCCGCAATGGGGACCACCGCACTCTCCGGCGACGACCGCTGGTGGGCGGTGCCGGTGAAGCACGGCAAGGTTTCCCGGTTCCACGTCATCGACACCCGCACCGGCGCCGACACCGTCATTCTCGAGCGCGACACGATCGGGCACCCGCAATTTCACCCGGACGACGCGGATCTCCTTTTCTACGCCGGTCCGCTCACCAACCGCGTGTGGGTGATCCACCGCGACGGGACGGGGAACCGCAATCCGTATCCCCGCGAGCACCGGATGCAGTGGATCACCCACGAGAGCTGGATCCCCGGCACGCGCGAGCTCGCGCTCGTCGACTGGCCGCACGGGATGAAGGCGGTGAACGTGGATACCGGCGGGGTGCGGCAACTCACTGCCTTTCCCGCGTGGCACGCGGTCCCCGACGACCGGGGCGAGCGGATCGTGTGCGACACGACCTTTCCGGACGCGGGGTTGCACGTCATCGATCTTTCGCGCGGGGGTGGCGCCGAGCGCCTGTGCCTGCCGCGTTCGAGCAACGTCGGCGAGCACTGGGGCGGCCCGTTCCCCTACAACGACGGCCCGCGCGAAGTGTACGCGCCGCAGCACACCCATCCGCACCCACGCTTCTCGCCGGACGGCAAGCGCGTGCTGTACACGTCCGACGCGACCGGGCACGCGCAGCTCTACGAGGCCTGGCTGGAATGAATCCCGCGCAGCAGGCCCGCCTCGACATCCGCGCGAAGCGCCACACCGGCACGACGCGCGGCCTCGCCATGGGCTACGTGCAGTGCAACCTCGCCGTCGTGCCGCGCGCCGACGCGTTCGATTTCCTGCTCTACTGCCAGCGCAACCACCGCGCCTGCCCGGTGCTCGAGGTCTGCGATCCGGGCGATCCGGAGCCGAAGCGGCTCGCGCCCGGGCGCCGACCTTCGCACCGACCTGCCGCGCTACGCCGTCTACCGATCCGGCGAGCGGCTCGAGGACGTCACCGACCTCCGCGCGCTTTGGCGCGACGACCTGGTCGCGTTCCTGATCGGCTCGGGCATCACCTTCGACGACGCGCTCGAGCGCGCCGGCGTGCCGACCGATCGGGACCGCTGGGTGCTGCGCTCGACGCTTCCGACCGTGCCCGCCGGCCGCTTCCGCGGCGACATGATCGTGACGATGCGCTGGCTCACCCCGCACCAGGCGATCCGCGCGACGCAGGTGTCGAGCCGGTTCCCGCTCAACCACGGCGCGCCGATCCACGTCGGCGATCCGCAGGCGATCGGCGCCGATCTCGCGCGGCCGCTCTTCGGGCCGCCGGTGCAGCGCGTCCCGGACGGTCTCGTGGCGGTGTTCTGGGCCTGCGGCGTGACCCCCCAGCAGGCCGCGCTCGACGCGAAGGTCGAGCTCCTGCTCGCGCACGCGCCGGCGCACGGCTTCGTCACTGACCTTCCAGCCGAGGCGCTCGCGTCGTTCTGAGCTAGAATCCGCCGCTCGCTCGTTCCAGGCTCGACCATGAAACTCCCGCCGGCTTTGCTCGTCGTGTTCGCGTTTCTCCCCGATTTCGCGGTCGCGCAGGACAAGAAGATGGAAGCGGTGTGCGGAGACCTCTTCGGCGCGCGACTGACCGCGATCCGGCTGATGCAGGAAGGCTGGCCGGCGCAACGGATCGTCGAGGACGCGATCAACCGGCCCGAGTGGCGCGACGCGTCGATGCAGGACCGGAAGCTGCTGATGGACCTCCTGCAGGAGACGATGCAGGCGCCCGGGGCGCCGAGCTCCGAAGTCATCCGCGACTGCATGCGGCGCGCGGAGGCGGCGCCGAAGAGCCAGTGACCGGCGCGACGGCGTCGCTCCGCACCGACGCCCGCGTCATCGGGCTGGTCGGTATCGCCCACGGCCTCTCGCACTTCTTCCAGCTCACCATCCCGCCGCTCTTCCCGCTGCTGAAGGAGGAGTTCGGCGTGAGCTACGCCGCGCTCGGCGCGGTGCTCGCGGTGTTCTACGCCGTGTCGGGCGTGATGCAGACGGTCGCCGGCTTCCTGGTCGACCGTCTCGGCGCGCGCGCGATCCTGCTCGCCGGCCTCGCGCTCACCGCCGCCGGCACGCTCGCCGCCGGCCTCGCGCCGTCGTTCGCCTGGCTCGTCGTCGCCGCCGCGATCGGCGGCCTGGGCAACAGCGTCTTCCATCCGGCCGACCTCGCGCTCCTGAACGGCAAGGTCGACGTGAGCCGCCTCGGCTACGCCTTCAGCGTCCACGGCATCACCGGCAACATCGGCTGGGTGCTCGCGCCGCTCTTCGTGGTCCCGATCGCGCAGGCGCACGGCTGGCGCGCGGCGCTCGTCGCCGCCGGCGTCGTCGGCCTCGCGGCCTGCGCGCTGCTCGCGACCCAGCGGGTGCTCGCGGGAGAGCTGCGGCAGCCGGCGGCGGGCGCCGGCGGTGCCGCCGCGGCGGGCATCGCGCCGCTCCTCGCGCGGCCGGTGCTGCTCGCCTTCCTGTTCTTCTTTCTCTATGCCTGCGCGCTCGTCGGCTTCCAGATGTTCCTGACCGCGGCGCTCACGGCGCTGCACGGCGTCAGCCTCGGCACGGCGTCCACGGCCCTGACGGCGTACCTCGTGGGTGGCGCCGCCGGCATCCTCGCCGGCGGTCCGGTCGCGGTACGCACCCGGCGGCACAACCTCGTCGCCGCGATCGGTGTCGCCGTGCCCGCGGCGCTGTCGCTCGTGGTCGCCGCGGGCGGGCTCGGGGGTTCCGCGCTGATCGCGCTGATGGCGCTGATCGGCTTCGTGCTCGGCTCGATCGGCCCCTCGCGCGACATCATCGTCCGCGCTGATCGCACCGGCGGAGGCGCGCGGCAAGGTGTACGGCTTCGTCTACTCCGGCCTCGATCTCTCGGGGCTCGTCGCGCCGCTCGCCTTCGGCTGGGCGCTCGACCACGGGCGCCCGGACCTCGTCTTCATCGGCTCGGCCGCGTTCCTGGTCGCCGCGATCCCGACGGTGCTGCAGATGCGGCGGCGCGCAACCCCCGCCGCAGCGGCACCCGCGCCGGTGCCCGGCGGCGGCCAGTAGCACACCCCCGGTTTGGCGCTACCCTTTACTCCGGGCTTCGACCGGGAGGGTAGGAGTCAATGCTCGCGATCGCCGGCGAGATCGTGATTGTCCTTGTCGCCGCTGCGGCCGGCGCGGCGCGCGAGGAGGCGACCGCCGGCACCCCTCGTCACCCATGACCGACCCCGCCGACCGCCTGCGCATCGACAAGTGGCTCTGGGCGGCGCGCTTCTTCAAGACGCGCAGCCTCGCCGCGCAGGCGGTGGACGGCGGCCGCGTGCAGGTCAACGGCGCGCGCGTCAAGCCGTCGAAGGACGTGAAGCCCGGCGACGAGGTCGCGGTGCACATCGGCGAGCTCGAATGGGTGGTCGACGTGCGCGCGCTCGCCGCGCGCCGCGGGCCGGCGGAAGCGGCGCGCCGGCTTTACGCGGAGCGCGAGGAGAGCAGGCTGCGCCGGCAGGCGGCGCTCGACGCGCGCAAGCTCCTGCCCGAGCCGGCGTTCGGGCTGCGCGGCCGCCCGACCAAGCGCGACCGGCGCCTGCTGAAGCGGCTCGCCGGCGACTGAGCTGCGGCTGATTCCCGTGCCCGCCCGGCGCGCGCCATCGAGGCGATAGAATAGGCGCCGTCGAACGGAACCGGGAGCGCGAGATGGCGAACGGAACTCCCCAGGACCTGTCGGGCGCCGGCATCAGGGCGGCCGCTAGCGAGACGGTGCGCGAGGGCACCGACATCCGGGCGAAGGTGCACGAGCTGACGCTCCTCGCGCTCAACTCGCAGCGCTTCGACCGCCACGGCATGCGCGAGGTGATCCGGGCGGTCACCGAGGGCGCGGCGAGCGGCGCCGAGAAGACCGGCACCGACATGCGGCTCGCGATGTCCGAGGCGCTGCGCGGCATGGACCAGGCGCTGCGAACGTCGGCCGAGGCCGGGCACATGGCGCTCAAGACGCTCGCCGCGACCGGGAAGACGTTCTCGGACAGCGAGTTCAAGACCGCGCTCGCGAACCTCCGCAAGCTCGAGGACGATCTCCTCGCCACCGTCGGACAGGTCGCCGACGCGGCGAGCGCGCAGGTCCAGCCCGAGCTGCGCGAGGCGCTGCGCACCGCGCGCAAGAGCGGCACCGAGACCGGCAAGCAGGTCGCGCTCACGATGGGCGACTTCGCCCAGAAATTCTCGGCCGCCTCCGCCGACGCGGCGATCGCCGGGATCGAGGCGGCCGGCCAGTTCGGCGCGCGCGTCGCCGCGGTCGCGAGCGGCATCCTCGGCGGGCTGGCCGACGCGCTGCGCGCGTCGGCGGAGAAGAAGGACAAGCCCGACAAGGCCGGGTGATGCTCCGCGAAACCGTCGGGGTGATGCGGGATCTCCCGCGCCTGCACGAGATCACCTCGGTCTTCATCCGGCACGGCCTCGGCGACATCGTCCGCCGCATCGGCATCGCCAACGTCCTCGAGCGCGCCGGCCAGATCCTCAACTGGGGCGCGAAGGTCGAAGCGGTCCGCCTCGAGCCCGCGCAGCGCATCCGCCTCGCGCTCGAGGAGCTCGGGCCGACGTTCGTCAAGCTCGGCCAGTTGATGGCGACGCGGGTCGACCTCTTCCCGCCGCACTGGATCGCCGAGTTCGAGAAGCTGCAGAGCGAGGTGCCGCCGGTCCCGTTCAACGACCTCGCGCCCGAGCTCGAGCGCTCGCTCGGCCGCTCGCCGTTCGAGGTGTTCCGCGAGCTCGACCCGCGGCCGTTCGGCTCGGCGTCGATCGCGCAGGTGCACCGCGCCCGGCTCCAGGATGGCACGCCGGTGGTGCTCAAGATCCGCCGCCCTGGCATCCGCGCCAAGATCGACGCCGACCTCCGCATCCTGTTCCACATCGCCGAGCTGATCGAGTCCGAGATCCCCGAGGCGCGCCGCTACCAGCCGGTCGAGATCGCCGGTCAGTTCGCCCGGTCCCTGGAGCGGGAGCTCGATCTCGCGGGCGAGGCGCGCAACGTCGAGCGGCTCGCCAAGCATTTCGCCAGCGATCCGTACGTCGTGATCCCCAGGGTCCACCCCGAGTGGACCAGCGAATCGCTCAACGTCCAGGAATACGTCGAGGGGATCCCCGGGACCGACCTCGCGGCGGTGAAGGCGGCCGGGCTGGACCCGAAGCTCCTCGCCGCGCGCGGCGCCGAGGCGCTCCTGAAGATGATCCTGGTGGACGGCTTCTTCCATGCCGACCCGCACCCGGGCAACGTGTTCTACCTGCCGGGCAACCGGATCGTGATGATCGACTGGGGCATGGTGGGCCGCCTCAGCCCGCTGCGGCGGAACCAGGTGGTGGACCTCCTCGCCGGACTCGCGCGGATGGACGAGGACGCGATGCTCGACGTCCTGCTCGACTGGGCGGGCGACGCGGTCGTCGACGAAGCCAAGCTCTCCGCCGACGTGAACGAGCTCGTGTTCGACTACGAGGGGGTGGCGCTGAAGGACATCCGCATCGGCACGCTGCTCAAGGCGTTCGCCGCGATCATCCGCGAGCACTCGATCGTGATGCCGGCGGACCTGACGCTGATGTTCAAGGCGCTGATCACGATGGAAGGGCTCGGGCGGCAGTACGACCCCGATTTCCACGTGCTCGACCACCTCACCCCGCTCGTCCGCGCCGCGATCGCGGCGCGCTACCGGCCGGCGGGCGTCATGCGCCGCGGCCAGACCGCGCTCACGCAGGCGTTCAACCTGGTCACCAGCGTCCCGCGCGACCTCGCGCGCCTGCTGCGCGACGCGCGGCGCGGCAAGACGCGGGTGGACCTGGACCTCAAGCGGCTCGACTCGTTCGGCCGCGAGCTCGACCGCACGATCGACCGCGCGACGATGGGGATCATGACCGCGTCGCTGGTGATCGGCTCGGCGATCGTCATGACGGTGCACGAGGGACCCACGCTGCTCGGCATCCCGGTGCTCACGATGCTCGGGTTCGCCGGCTACGTGGTCGCGTTCTTGAACAGCGTCTGGATCATCCTCGGCATCTGGCGCTCGAGGAAGGGCTGAGCGCCGCCCGCGCCTACTGCTGGGGCGCCGCCGCCTTCTTCGGCTTCGGTTTCGCCGGCTTGACCGGCTTGGTCTCGGGCATGCGCTGCGTGATCGGCTCGCTCGGACCGCGCTCGTACATGAGCACCGCGCTCTCCTCGCCCGGCGCCTCGCGGCGCGCGGTGATCTCGAGCGCCTTGGGCGGTGTCTCGCGCACCACCTGGGGCGGTGGCGCCCGCGGCTTCTCCAGCTCGGAGACCGCGTTGTAGTAGGCGTTGCGGAGGTCGTCGGTGAGGCGGCCTTCGCTCTCTGCGGCGCGCATCTCGCGGAACAGGGCGTCGATCCGCTCCGGCGCCGACACCGAGCGCGTGGCCGGCCCGAACGCTTCCCGCCCGCGGCGCGCCGCCTCGGCGAAGCGCTCCGGCGAGGCGACCATCCGGGCGATGCGCGCATTGTCGTAGCGCATCGCCCACGCGAGCGCGTCCTCGCCGCGGTCGTTGACCGCGGTCGGGTCCGCGCCGCGCTCGAGCAGGAGCTGCGCCACGCGGTCGCGCCCTTCGCGCGCCGCCATCATCAGCACCGAGGAGCCGTTGGTCGAGCGCGCGTTCGCGTCGGCGCCGCGCTCGAGGAGCACCTGCACCACCTCCTCGTGGCCGGCGAACGCGGCGTAGTGGAGCGCCGACCACTGCGAGCCCCTTGCGGTTGATCTGCGCGCCGCGGTCGAGGAGCCACTGCACCGCTTCCCGGCGTCCCCGCCAGGCGGCGAACATCAGCGCCTGCTCGCGCTTGTCGTTGGCGAAGTTGATGTCCGCGCCGCGGCTGACGAAGAGCTCCATCATCGGGATGTTGCCCTCCCACGCGGCGATCATCAGCCCGGTGCCGATGCGCTCGCCGGCGAAGTTGGGGTCCAGCCCTTGGTCGAGCCACGCGCGCGCGGCGAGGATGTTGCCCGCCTCGATCGCGACGCTGAAGCGGATCGGATCGGGCAGCTCGGCGCGCGCGGCGGCGGCGAGCGAGGCCGCGGCGGCGAGCGCGGCGAGGAGACGTGCAGGGCGATACGGGCGCATCAGTCGGCTTGCCAGTGGCATCAAAGGCCCTCATAGTCGCCAAGTCGTGCGCGATTGTCAAAGCCCGTGCTGCCCAAACGTGCACTGAGCCCCGTGCTCGCGTGGGCGCTTGTTGCGTCACTCGCACTGCACGGCGCGGTGATGATGCTGCCGGCGCTTCGCGCTCCCGCGCGCGCTGCGCGTCGATGACGCGGTCGTCAGGTTCATCACCGCGCGCATCGAGCCGCGCACGCCGGCCGAGAGCGCGCCGCCGCCGGAGGTGCTCAAGAACACGATCGAGCCGCAGCCGCCGGAGCGGCAACGCGCCGCGCCCCGGCCGCCGCGGCCCGCTTCGTCCCCCGCCGCGACGCCGAAGCCGCGGCCGCCGGCGGAGCGGCTCTCCGGCGAGACGCTCGACCGGACGCTCGGCCGGCTCTCGGAGACGCTGCTGTATCCGCCGGAGGCGGTGCGACGGGGACTGGAAGGCGAGGTTGTCGTGATGCTGGAGCTCGACGCGGCCGGGCGGATCGTCGCGGCCTCGGTCGCGAGCGGCTCGGGGCACGCGATCCTCGACGAGGCGGCGCTGCGCGCCGCGCGCCAGCTCGGCGCGCTGGGGCCGTCGCTCGCCGGCAAGGCGATCCTGCTACCGGTGCGCTTCCGTCTGCTCTGATCAATCGCCCGCGGTGATACACCGCCTCGATCCGGTTGCCGTCCGGATCGACGAGGAACGCCCCGTAGTAGTCCGCGTGATAGCCCGGCCGCAGCCCGGGCTCGCCGTCGCTCGTTCCGCCCGCGGCGAGGCCGGCGGCGTGGAAGGCGCGCACCTGCGCCGCCGATCCGGCCCGGAAGCACCAGTGCCGCCGCGGGTCCGCCGTCGTGCGCGCGCCGACTCGTACACGCTGAGATACGAGTGCGAGTCGTCGCCGGCGCGGTTCCGCTGCCGAAGCCGATCGCGTCGGCGCGCTCGTAGACGAGCTCGGCGCCGAGCGCCGCCATGACCGCCTTGTAGAAGGGCGTCGCGCGCGCGAGGTCGCGAACGCTGATCGAGACGTGGTCGAGGAGCTGCACTTACGCCGGCGGCAGCGGCTGGTTGAAGCAGAGCCGGTTCCCGAACGGGTCGGTCACCTCGAGCACTTTCGCGTTCCACGGCGCGAGCTCGACCCCCGGGCGCATGTTCGGGTTGGGACGCGACCAGAGCTCGCGGTGCAGCGCTTCGACGTCGTCGGTGTTGATGAACACCTTCGCGCCGGGCGAGCAATCCCCGTAGTGCTCGGAGAGGTGAAGCACGACCGGCCCGCGCGCGATCTGGAGGTACGCCGGCGCGCCGGGCTCGAAGCGGTGCTCCCAGTCGACCTTGAAGCCGAGCCAGTCCACGTAGAACGCCTTGGCGAGGGCGAGGTCGAAGATCCGCAGGACGGGGATGGGCGGCTGCAAGGTCACAGGATCACGCTCGGATTGCGCAAGGCCTGATCGCAGTCGATCAGGTTCACCTGCTTCACCAGGATCTGCCAGCCGCCGGCCGTTTCGGCGAGCCGGTGGCAGGACCAGCCCGACAGCGTGCGCGTCTCGCCGGCCCGGAACTCGGCGACGAGGAACGTCGACCGCACCATGAACGTCGACGCCGCCGCGGTCCGGAACACCTCGACGTTGGCGACGAGGCGCGCCGTGCGCGACGGGGGGACCTGCGACCACGCATAGCCGGTGCGCAGCCGGTAGACGCGGCCCTCGAGCTGCCGCCGGTCGTCGAACGAGACGGCGACCTCCCGCCGCGGGTCGCCGGCGCCCGGCGTCCCCGGCACCCAGTAGAGACACTCCGGCGAGAAGAGGGCGAGCCAGTCCTCGAATCGCCGCTCGTCGAGGAGGCGCGCCTCGCGCTCGAGGAACTGCCGGCACCGGTCGCGCAGGCCCGGATCGACGACCGCCAGGTCGTCGCGCGCCCAGTCGGTGAACGCCGCCGCGAGGTCGCGGTAGAACGCGTCCCCGACGTACCACGACTCGCGCGCGGGATCGCGCTTGCCGGTGGCGCTCATTGGACTACCCTCGCGCAAAACCGCGCTCGGGGTTCGCCCTTGGGGCGGCCCGGCGGGCTCATGGTTCGCGGCGGACCGTCAGGTTCGGCCGGGCCTGCATCAGGCGCTTCCACTCCTTGATGTACTCGCGCATGAAGACCTCGTCGGTCGCGGGCGCGGTGATGACGCCGTTCGCGGCCACCTTCGCGCGGCCGGGGATGCCGAGCCCGCGGTGCATGTAGACCCACTCGTCCTCCGGCGCGCGCAGGCCGCGCTGGATCTCCTCGAAGTTCGCCGCGTCGTCCACCTCGCCGAAGTTCGGGAACGCCTCCTGCGTCCGCATCCGCAGCGCGTTGACGTCGTCGACCGCGCCGCCGAGCGCGCCGTCCGCGTCCACCACCGCCGTCGCGTACCAGGTCAGGTTGGTCTCGTCGACCGCGACCGGCTCGATCACCTGCACGTGGTTGCCGAGGATCAGCAGGTTCGGAAACACGTTGATGTTGACCGGCTCGGAGGAGGCGAGGTCGAGCGCCGCGTCGGCCCGGTCGCCGAGCGTGCGCCGCAGCTTGTCCTCGAAGTACTCCATGCCGGGGTGCGCGCCTTCGATCGCCCATAGCGCGCCCGGCTCCTTCGGCACGTTCGGGCGCTTGTCCTTGAAGTGATGGCCGTGGCCGAGATACTGGACGTACATCGGCGCGTCGTCGGGCTTCGAGCGGTAGAAGGACATCCCCTTCCCGGGATCCTCCTCGAGCCGGTTCTCCATGTCGAGCAGCGACCGGTGCGAGAACACGACGTGGTAGCCGTCCGCGGAGTTGTCGTAGGCGAGCTTCCAGTTGCCCCGGTACTTGATCCGGTTCGCCTCGCGGAAGACGATCTTCCCGCCCGGGTGCCGGTCGAGCCATTCGTCGATCGGCTTCGTCGCCGGGCCCAGGTGCTCGAGGAGCGGCGGGGCGTCCGGGTTCAGCGTCCCGAAGACGAACCCGCGGTAGCTCTCGACCCGCGGCACCTGCGCGAGGTTGAACTTTGCGTCCTTGAAGTCGCACGCGTAGCCGTCGGGCCACGGCACTCCGCTCAGCTTGCCGCTGTTGAGGTACGTCCAGCCGTGGTACGGGCACTGGAAGGCCTTCGCCGAGCCGCGGTCCTGCCGGCAGAGCGTCGTGCCGCGGTGGGTGCAGCGGTTGTACAGGGCGCGGATCGTGCCGCGGCTGTCGCGCAGCACGATGAGCGGGCGCAGGCCGAGGCGGACGGTGACGAAGTCGTCGTTCCGGGGGATCTGGCTCTCGTGGGCGAGATAGACCCAGGTGCCGCCGAAGACCCGCGTCATCTCGTCGGCGAAGATCGCGGGGTCGGTGTAGAGCAGGCGGTGCACGCGATCCTCCTGCACCAGCTCGTCCAGATCGTGCTGCGACATCGGGTGAGTTCGTCCTAGAAGAAGTCGAAGTACTCGTTCTGCTCCCAGGCCGTCGGCTCGTCCGGCCGGTCCTCGATGCGGTGCTCCTCGAGGTAGCGCAGGAACCGTCCGGCCTCGTTCCGCTTCAGCTGCAGGAAGTAGTCGACGAAGGTACGCGCCGAGCTCGCGGCGGAAGAGCGCGCTCTTCTCCAGCGCGTCGAGCGCCGCCGGCAGGCTCCGCGGCAGCGCCGGCCGGTCGGCCTGGTAGGGCTCGTCGTCCTGCGGTCCCGGGTCGCGGTTCGCCTCGATCGCCGTCGCGGCCCGAGACGAGCTGCGACGCCATGTAGAGGTAGGGGTTCGCGGCCGGCTCGCCGCCCCGGTTTTCCATCCGCGTCGCCGGATCGCCGGCGCCGCCGAGCACGCGGATCATGGCGCCGCGGTGGTCGTAGCCCCAGCCGGCGCGATCGGGTGCGAGCGAGTTCGGCTTGAAGCGCCGGTAGCCGTTCACCGTCGGCGTCGCGAACGCGGTCGCCGCCGCGGCGTGCGCGAGCAGGCCGCCGAGGAAGGCCCGCCCGAGCGGCGACAGGCGGTCGCCGTCGCGCGCCGGCGCGAACCGGTTCTCGCCGGTCTGCGCGTCGACGAGCGATTGATGCAGGTGCCAGCCGCTCGAGTAGTAGCCCTTCAGGGCGGGCCGGCACATGAAGGTCGCGAGATGGCCCAGCCGGCGGCAGACCTGCCGCGTCGCGGTCCGGAAGAGCACCAGGTCGTCCGCCGCCTTCAGCGCCGGTTGCGCCGAGAACGTGCACTCGACCTGCCCCGGCCCCCATTCGTTCTCGACCGACCGCAGCGGCAGGCCGAGCGCCTGGAGGGACTCCGCGAGCGCCGGCAGCACCGGGTGCATCAGGTCCAGGTTCGACTCGGAGTGGTACGAGTAGCCCGGCTCGACCGGCCAGGTCGCGATCGGGCGGCCGCGGACGCCCGGCTCGCCGACGTGCTCGTCCGTCAGGTGGTCTTCGGCGACCCGGGCGAGATACCACTCGACCTCGAGCCCGACCACGTAGTCGAGCCCCGCCGCGCGCAGGCGCTCGAGCTGCCGGCGGAGCAGGTGACGCGCCGAGAAGGGGTAGGGCGCGCCGCTGTTGAAGTACTCGTCGCAGAGCACCCAGCCGGTGCCGGGCGCCCAGGGAAGGACGCGGAACGTCGCCGGGTCGGGCACGATCGTGATGTTCGGCGACCCCGTCATCTCGTCGAGCCCCATGCCCCCGCCGCGCGTGAACGAGCTGAACGTGCGGGCGTTCGCCGAGTCGAGCGTGGTGGTCGCGACGTTGATGTTGTAGCCGCCCGCCAGCGCTTCCAGGAACGTAGGAACGGTGACCGCCTTCGCCCGCGCGCAGCCGTGGGCGTCCGACCACGCGAGCCGGACGAGGCGGAGGCCCGCGGTCCGCACGCGGTCGCGCAGCGCGTCCGCTTCGCGGCGCTGGTCGTCGGTCCAGAGGCCGTGCCGGTCGATGAATGTCGGGCGGGTCACCGCTCCTCGTCCCGCATGAACCCGTTCAGCTCCGGCGTGGTCAGGGCTGCGGTCCAGGTACCCGAACGTGCCGCGGTCCTTCACTTCGCGGGCGGCGTCGAGCGAGGCCGGTCACCGCCGCGCGATACAGCGAGGTCGCGAGGCTGATCCGCCTCACGCCGGCCGCCTCGAGCTCGGGCACCGTGAACGACTTGCCCTTGATTCCGGCCATGAAGTTGAACGGCTTCGACACTGCCGCGCAGACGGCGCGCACCGACGCGAGGTCGGGCAGGCCCGGCGCGAACAGCACGTCCGCGCCGGCCCGCTCGAACGCCTGCAGGCGCCGGATCGTGTCGTCGAGGTCCGGGTTGCCGCGCAGGAAGTTCTCCGCGCGGGCGGTCAGCGTGAACGGGAAGGGGAGCGCGCGCGCCGCCTCCGCCGCGGCGGCCACGCGCTCGACGGCATGGCCGAGGTCGTACAGCGGTCTTGCCTTGTCGCCGGTCGCGTCCTCGATCGAGCCGCCGACGAGCCCGACGCCGGCGGCGAGGCGGATCGTCTCCGCCGCGACCGCCGGCGCGTCGCCGAAGCCTTTCTCCAGGTCGGCCGAAACGGGAAGATCGGTCGCCGCGACGATGGCGCGCGCGTGCGCGAGCGCCTCGTCGCGCGTGACGCGCCCGTCGCGGCGTCCCAGGATTCCGGCCGAAGCGCCGCTCGACGTCGCGAGCGCCTGGAAGCCGAGCGCGGCGAGGATGCGCGCCGAGCCCGCGTCCCAGGGGTTCGCGATGACGAACGCGCCGGGCCCTTCGTGCAGCGTCCTGAAGCGGGCGGCTTTTTCGCTCTGGGTTGCGGTCATGGCGCGCTCCTCGTGCCGGTCGGGCGCTAGCGCAGCAGCTGCCAGGCGAGCGCCGCCTGCGCGAAGAACCCGGCTGCGAACGCGAGCGTGCGGACCCAGGGTACGCCGAACGTGTAGGCCGCCAGATGCACCACGCGCGCCCAGAAGTACACCATGCAGGCGGTGACGGTCACGTTGTTGGTGATGTTCGCGTCCTGGGCCGCGAGCACCAGGGCGGCGAAGATCACCAGGTTCTCGACCGCGTTCAGGTGCGCCTTCATCATGCGCCGCGCCCACGCCGACTGGGGCTTCGGGTTCTCCGGATACCCGACGGTTTCGGTGAGACCCCATACCGCCAGCCGGTCGAGGATGTACGGGATCCACATCAGGCCGGTCAGCACGGTCACCCACACCAGGTACACGAGCTCGGTCTTCATCGTTCCCTCCTCACGGGTTGTCGATCGGTGCCCCGATTGCCGCTCCGCCGCCGCCGGGCGCGTCTAGCGCGCGCTCCGGATGCCGGCAGGCCGGCGGCCGCCATGGTACGGCCTTCCAGGGGGATCAGGAGGAGGTCGGCATCGCCGACCCGGCGACTCCCGCGACGTCCGGAAGCGCGCGACGCCGGGGCAGCATCCCCACCTCGCAGGCCTTTATCTGCAGCGCGAGATACTTGGAGTAGATGCGGCACTGGGCCAGGCTGCCGGCGATGAACCAGAGGCCCGGCTGCGGGGTGCGCGTGAACATGTTGCGCAGCTCCTGCTCGTCGCCGAAGCCCCAGATCGGGCCGACGCGCGCAGCGACATCGTCCCCGAACAGCTTGCGAACCAAGTGGTCCTGGCCCTTGTAGCCGGTCGCCAGCACGATCAGATCGGCGGGTAGCGTACGCCCGCTGCGCATCCGCGCCCCCGCCGCGACGAACTCGGCGATGTCGGCGAACTGCACCAGCCCGATCTCGCCGGCGACGACGAGATCGGAACAGCCGACGTTGAAGTAGTAGCCGCCGCCGCGCGTGAGGTACTTGAACTGCCAGCCCGTTCCGTCCTCCCCGAAATCGAGCTTGAACCCCAGGCGCTCCAGCCCGGCCAGGAGCTCGCTGTCCAGCTTGCGTGCCTGCTCGGTCAGGAGCACGTGGCTCTTTCTTGCCAGCGGCAGCGGGATGGACGCCGTGATCAGGTCGCAGTCCTCCAGCGGGGGTCCCTCGTCGTACAGCGCGTAGGCGAGTTGCGCGCTCGGCTCGATGTTGACGATCAGGGTCGAGCTGCGTTGCACGAGGGTCACCCTCGCCCCGCTCGAGTGCAGGTCCTGCGCGATGTCGTGGCCGCTGTTGCCGGTGCCGATGACGAGCGCGTTCTTTCCCTTCCACGCGTCGCCGTCGCCGTACTGACTGGAGTGCAGGATCTCGCCGTCGAAGTTGCGCAGCGTCGGGATGTCGGGGAGGTTCGGAATGCCGCTGACGCCGGTCGCCATGACGATGTGCCGCGGACGCATTTTCCGCCGCGTGCCATCCGCGCGGGCGAGCACGACGGACCATCGCTCCTCTTCCTCGTCGTAGGTGCCGCCCTGGAACTCCGTGCCTGCCCAGTAGTTGAGCTCCATGCTTTCCACGTAGGCCTCGAACCAGCCGGCAAGCTTGTCTTTCGGAATGTATGTCGGCCAGTTCGGCGGAAAGGGCATGTACGGAAGGTGGTTGACCTGCACCTGGTTGTGCAGGGTCAGCGCGTGATAACGGTTGCGCCAGTTGTCGCCGATACGCGGTTCGCGGTCCACGACCAGCGTGTCGACCTGCAGCTGGGCGAGGCGTGCGGCGATCGAAAGCCCGGCCTGGCCGCCGCCCACGACCAGGACGACCGGATCCCGGTCCGCGTAGTCGGCGGCGGATCGCCTGAGGTCGAGCCAGTTGGGACCGCGAAAATCGCGCGAGTACGACTCCCCCTTGGGCCGCGCCCTGCCGACCTGCTCCTCGAACCCCTTGATCTCCTCGAGCGCCGTGAGCAGCGTCCACGCTTTCAGCGCGCCGCCATCGCCGGCATCGGGGATGAGGCGCAGGACTCCGCTGCCGCGGCTGGCCGTGGTTTCGAACCTGAAGATCGCCTCGATCGCGCTGGTGCCCGCGCGTGTCACGCGCCGGGGCGCGGTCCGCTGGGGATCGGTTCTGAAACCGGTCGGATTGGCCCGGCCGGCATGCGCTTTCAACTCCCGGAGAATGGCGTCGCGGCCGTTGACCGTCCCGATGCGCCAGGTCAGGGCCAGCACGTCGCGCCAATGGCTATCGGGGTGGAACAGGGTCCTGAGCGGGACGTCGTCGGGTTCCGCCAGAGCCCGTTCGAACCGGGCCAGCCAACGGCTCGCGCTGGCCGCGATGGTCTCGGTTTCAGCCGGCATCGGGGTTCCCAAGCTCTCGATCTGCGCCGCGTCTCGGGCTCAGGAACCTACACCATTTGCGGCCGCACGGGTTTGCTCGTCGGCCTGGTGCGGCACGATGCGCAGGGCCACTCGCGCCCGTCGGCAAGCGGCCCTCCCGGCCCCGACTGATCGCCGGCGGCGGTCCGGTCGTCATGGCGCCAACACACTGCCGCAGAGCTCGAGCAGCCGGCCATCCCGAAAGCGGGCGCCCAAGGTGTGCTCTTCATCCCACGCGACCCGATAACCGATCTCGACGGTGAGAACGCCGTCGAGCGGGCCGACCTGAACGAACTCGACGGTCGCGTGAGGCCAGACCGCAGGCGGTCCGTCGATGGGCGGCAGGCCCGGGGAAGGTGGATCCAGTTCCCCTGCGGCAACAGCCTGCGCGTAGGGCGAGTAGTGATCGAACAGCTCCCGTTCGATCGCCGGCCGCCAGGACGCATATTCCGCAGGGACGGAGCGCGCGATCCGCAGCGCCTCGGCATCCGGCGCCGCGCGGCTGCCGCGCAGTACAAGAGGTACCGGCGCCCCGGTGTCGAGCTTGAGTGTCCCGCGCCATGCGCCGCGCGAGCGACGCAACTCGCCAAGCTGCGGGTCGACGAATGACGCCGGCTTGAGGAACTCGAACATCCGAGCTAGGTGGAGCGAGTGGTCGGACCAGCACGATCGCCGGTCTCTCCGTCGGCTGCCCGCTACTTGACCTGCATCCCGTGTTTCTCGGGCAATTTCACTCAACTGTTCGCGAGTGAGCTGCCTTGGCGGAGCGCCGGGAGCGCTCGGCGACCTCGCGAAAAAACGCCTCGAGTCCCGGTGGTGCAACAACCCAAAGCAGCAACAGCTCGCTGTCGGGATTCTCGACGCCATGCCAGACGCCCTTGGGAACATAGATTGCCGAACCCTTTTCAACCGGCATGCGTGCGTCGCCCAGCATGCCGAAGCCGGTGCCTTCGAGAACGAACAGCACCTCGTCTGCTTCGTGATGCTGATGGACCGGGATGCCGGTGCGGAGCGGCACCTGCTGGGTTCCCAAGGCCATGCTGTGTGAACCCCGGCTGGGGTCGACCTTGATCAGAATGCTTCCGGCATTCCGGATGAGGTGTTCGCCCTCGGTGGGGCCTAGCACGTACCCTGATGCAGACATGCGTTGCGCCTCCGCGACGTCGTAGAGCACCGCTTGACCAGTACCTCAAGCCTCAGCGGCCGGCACGCCGCTTACGTTCTGCGCCCAGTCCAGCGCCGACCTGCACCATATGCGTCTCTTGGGCGGCAACAGTGCACGTTGCTTCAAGCAGCCCACCCGCAACGAATAGCTCGGTGGATTCTCCGTGTCGGCCGTCGCGCAGACCGGGGTGCCACAGTTGGGGCAGAACGAGTGCCGTCGCTTCGCGCCACTGTCGGCAGTCTTCACGTAAGCCTTCGGCTGCCCCGTCAGCAACCGAAACGTGGCGGCGGGCGCCGGGACCGACACCCGGAATGCGGAGCCCGTGAGCATCTGACAGTCCGTGCAGTTGCACAGGCTCACCTTGTCCGGATCGACCTCGGCATCGTACGTGACTTCGCCGCAATGGCATGAGCCTTGGACTTTCATCATGATCTCCGGCGCGACGGTTGACCGGTCCGCTCGCACAACACCCGGCAGCCGCTACTTGAGGTGAAACGTCGAGACAAGTATCTGCCACCCGTTGTCGACGCGGACGAGGTTGTACGACTGGCGCCATTGCCTTAGCGGACTTCCGTCTTGGCGCAAGAGCTCCCAGTCAACAGTCACTAAGGCGCTGCGCGCGCCAATCGGCGTGACCTCCAGATTGCTGAACCGGCTGCTGCGGTAGCCGTCGCGGTGATAGGTGTCAGCGACGCCCTGGAAGAAACGCGCGAGTTCTTCCCGGGACTGCAGACAGTGGATGGACCCGTCGCCTCGCATCGTGACGCAGGGTTCGTGATAGAGGGCGGCGATTCGGACGCCGTCTATGGAGTCGAACGCCCGCATGTATGCCTCGAGGAAGGCTCGGGCGTCATCTATGACTTGCTGAGTACCCATGGTCACTCCCGTTCTGGGGATGTCCGACGCCAGCCTTCAGTTGCTGCCGCAAGCGGGAGCGACGCACAGCAGTTCTCCACGCACCGTTGGAACAACCGAGCCGCCGACGCTTATCACTCGAGAGCCGTCGACCATCCGCGCGCGCAGCATGACCAGCGAAGGGCGGCGAATCTCGTAGCCCTGCTCGATCCGGACGGAGAAATCGGGCTCAAACAGGAATCGATGCTCCAGTAGATACGCGCCGAGAAAGGCAGCGCCGTTTCCAGTGGCCGGGTCTTCACGCACTCCGTGTGCCTCGAAGAAGAACCTCGCGCACAGGTCGTTTCGGGGGTGATGAGTCTCGCGACAGAAGATGTACACAAGAGGCGGAAAGCCCGCAGCCGCGAGAGTCGCATAAGCCTCAAGGTCGAGCTTGCTACGTCGCAGCGCGCTAAGACTGCGCAAAGGGACAATCATGGCTGAAGTGCCCGCGGAGAGCTGTTGGACGGGAGCCCCGGCCTCAATGTCCTGGGGCGATATTCCGAGTGCTGCCGCGATCGGCTCGCTAGCACAGGTAGGCCCGAGCGATACCGGAGGCGCGAGAAACCACGCCACTTCTCGCTCATCGGCGGAGACCTCGAAGGTGACGCAGACCTGCCCCACAGCAAGGTTCAAGCGCAGCGGCGCGGATGAGTCAAGCGCGAGATGCTGACGCAGTACCGATGCCGTGCCAAGGATAGGATGCCCCGCGAAGGCGATCTCCCGGGCCGGCGTGAAGATCCGCACGCGGTAGCCCCCGTTCTCTTCGGGTACGGGCGACACGAAAGTCGTCTCCGAGTAGTTCGTCTCTGCGGCGATCAGCTGCATGATTTCGTCGGACAGACCCTGCCCGGCGACCACCACGGCCAACTGATTCCCCGAGTAGGCTCGCTCCGCGAAGACGTCAACAACGTGGAAGGGGTGCGTCATAGTCCTACGTGCCCGTTGCCGTCAACGTCGCGATTGACCGGCCGCCGGGGAGCGAAGCGACGAGGGTACCCGCCAGCGACGCCGGCGGATGGTCCGCCCGATGGCGGGGTTGGGCGTCATTGGCGGAGACCTTCAGAACGGGTCACGTGGCCATAGCCGCGGCGCTCCCAGCTCGGGCGGCATCGGATGTGGCAGATTGGAGGTGCATTCGTCACCAATCGAAGAGAGGGGGAGTCCGCGAGTTCACGGGCGGCCGAAGGCCGTCCCGTGCAACGAGGGTTTTAGGCCGCGACTCATGGCTGGACTTGGATCTTGCCCAACACAGTGAGTTCTCCGTTTTCATTGGCTCGAGCCACGAGCAGTTCTCCCTCAACAATCGACTCCAGGCTGAGCAGGTCAATGTTTGGTCGGTGACTCACAAAGACCACTGGCGACGAACCACGATGGCTGGCGATTAGCGATTGGGCCTTGCGCTCGAAGGCGCTTGTTCGCTCCCGATCGGCACTTGCAATCTCGCGCAAGGCGGCATCGGTTACATGTGCTTCGCCAAACGCTAGTCGCGCAGTGTCGCGGCAGCGGCACATCGGAGAGCTTATGACGTAAGGTTTGATGCCGTGCTTAGCGAACGCTTCGCCGATCTTCCGCGCGTGCGCTTCGCCCTCGACGGTCAACATCGACTCGCCCCTGCAACTTCCGCTTTCGTCCCAAGTACGCGTATTGCCGCCTGCGGGTCGGGTGTTGCGCATCAACACAACAAGATCCGCTTCGGTCTTGAGCTTCTGCCATAGCAAGTCATTCGCCGACACATGCAGGGCGAGCAAGTTGAGTAGGAGTAGTACCGCAATACGCATAATCAACCGACGGCCCAACGTTTGATCTCAGCCGCCTGCGTAGGCTGGCGAAGCCAGCCGTAGCAGGTCGGCTGGAGCGAAGGGTTAGGTCTCGCTGCGCAGGATGAAACTGGAGCGACTAACGCTAAGGCGCTTTCGGGATCGCGACCCTCTGGGTTCTGATTTTTCATTGGAATTTCGTAGACCCCCCGGATTGGGCAGCATCAAACCGCACCCGCCACCCCTTCTCAGACCCGCAAACCGCTCGGGCTTGCCGCCCTATCGCACCTGGGATTTCCCCGGTTTCGTTGCTGCCGCTTGCGCCGTGGGGTTGGGCGTAGGCTCGCCGATCTTCCGGAGCGTGTTGCGATCCGTATGGTGGAACGGTTCCGCCTGACCCGGGATGATTAACACAGTGTCCTGCTCGTAGGACCACGTTCCATCGACGTTGATCGAAACCGTGATGGTGTAGCTCTCCGTCCTGAATGCGTACTCCAGAAACGGATTTGACACGATCCCATTCGTCTCGGACCCACGGACCGCCTGGAGGCGAAACGTTCTCGCGTCAGCCGCAGCGCGACCGACAGCCATCGCCGTTTGTCCGCGCGGTATCGAAAGCGTCTGGATCACGGTGCCCGTCGCCGGTTCCCATAGCCAATAGCCGACCTGATCGTGAAATGTCTCGACGTCATCAGGCTTGACGATCCGCGTGTGGTAGCGCAATCCGTAGAACAGTTGCGGCCCATTGGTCTGTGCATCGATCGGCTGCAACTCCATGTGTTCGATGAAAGCCTGCTTTTCGGGGCCGTCAGGCTTCGGGTTGACGTCGAGACCGCGTGTGCCGGTCCAGATGCCCGCCATCCCGGTGAGCGGTCCCAGATTGGCGAGCGTATCGACGTCCGGTTCGGGTTCCGTGTAGATGTCTTTGGGGAAGTCTTCCATGGTCGATCCATAGACCTAACGCTGCCGCTCAGCCGCGGCCGGACGAGCGAAGCGAGGAGGGGATCGAAAGCCAGCGATGCGCGCTTTCGACCGTCGGCTGCAGCGGCTGGTTCGGCGTTAGCCGCGGCCTCGATCCCATTCCGCCAGTTCCACGGTGATGCCCTCCGGGTCCGGAAAGAAAGACCCGTTTTCGGTCATGGAAATCCATGACCTCGTTCCGGACTTGAACGCCCTTGGACGGATAGGCGAATCAATGCCGTGCGTGAACGGGACGGTATCGGTCGGATCGCTTGCCGGCCGATCCTCCGGAGCGTCAAGGGCGGCGCACGCATTGTGCACGCGCACTTGCCTGGCGCGCAACGGCGGCCGGGGTCGTGCGCACGGATTCGATCTCAGGCGGCAGCGCGCGAGGGGCGAGGACGGCCGTCCTTCCCGCCCCTCGCGCGTCTGCTACGCGATGTCGGGCGCCGGGTGACAGGTCAAGGGGATGAGCGCGTTCACCGGCGTGGAACAAACCGGTGAGCGACCCACTGGGACATCGTCGGCGACAGCGGCCATGTGAAGACACGCGCCTTCTGCCCCACCTGCGGGTCGCCGGTCTACATGACGTTCTCCGCCGACGCCGTACGTGTTCACCGTGCACGCCGCGAGCCTCGATGATCCGGGCCGGTACAAGCCCCAGGTGGTGACCTATACCGCGCGCGGACACGCCTGGGACCATCTCGATCCCGCCTTGCCGAAGTTCGACAGGATGCCGCCGATGTGACCGGGCCCGCTCTGGCCTCCGCCGACACCGACACGCCGAGCGCCGGGTCGAACTCCCCTTCCGGCTTCGATTCCCCTTCGGGCACCAGGCTCTCGTAGTAGCGGAACTCGTGACAGCTTTTCGCCCAGTGCCGGTTGGTCGATCGCGGGGTTAGGCCGCATTGCCTGTTGCCCGCGCATCGTGCATGCAATCGGCAAAGGTTTTGAGCACCTGAAGTATCTGCCAGAACCAGCTTCGGTGAGAGTTACGGGATCGTCGTCGTCCTCCTCAGCCAGCGCATCGATGACGTACTGAAGCACCGGTGGCTCCGATGTGAGATTGGCCGGAAGAGAGAAATGCGACGCTGAGTAGCCGGCGCTCTTGAGGTCGTTGATGAATGCGAAATTCTCCTTCCAGGTGCGCTCGATGGTCTTCTGCTTAATCCTTCGGAACTTGACTTCGTACCGACGAAACGCTTGAGCGACGACGAGGTGGACATACAGGGCAAGTCCGACCGCCTCGGGTCTGAGATCCGAGGTGAACGCGAGGACAAACGCGGTTAGTTCCTCCTGATCCTTGCCGCACTGCTTCTGCATCCGGCGAATTTCGCCGTTTGAGGATCCGCCAACCATGCGCCAGGTCTCGTCCATTACCGCCGAGCTCACGCGGGCTGCCATGGACGAGCCTAGACAGAATGGCTTCGTCTGAGGGGCGGCCTGCCTCCGGCGGTATCGTGGATTGCGTGGCGAGCCACGCAGAGCCACACGTTGAGCACGATGGCATCAACCGAGAAACAGGAGGCAGGCCATGAGTCGCAAGTCTAGCAAGTTGTTTGTCGGGATGGACGTGCACAAGGAATCGATCGACATCGCCGTTGCCGAGGAAGGCGGGCGAGGTTCGCCATCACGGTCGGATCGGCGGAGACATGGCATGCGCTGGCGCAAGGCGGTGCGCAAGCTCGAGTCGCTGGGGCGGGCGCTGGTGTTCGTCTACGAGGCGGGTCCGTGCGGGTTTGGGATCTATCGCATGCTGAAGGCGCGCGGCCATGAGTGCTGGGTGGTGGCGCCGTCGAACACCCCGCGGCGGGTGCGCGATCGGATCAAGACCGACCGGCGCGACTGCCTGAAGCTGGCGGGGCTGGCGCGCGCCGGGCGAGCTCGAGCCGATCTACGTGCCCGATGCCGGCCGATGAGGCGATGCGCGATCTGGTGCGCGCGCGCGAGGACGCGGTGGCGATGCAGCGCCAGGCGCGCCATCGGCTGGCGGCGCTGCTGCTGCGCAACGACATCCGCTACGCGGGCAAGACCGCCTGGACCGAGGCGCATCGGCGCTGGATCGCGCGCCTGATGCTGCCGCAGCCGGCGCAGCGCATCGCCTTCGAGGAGTACGTGCAGGCGGTCAGCGAGGCCACCGAGCGGGTGCGCGCGGCTCACCCAGGCCATCGAGCAGGAGCTCGCGCACTGGCGCTGGCAGCCGGTGGTGGCGGCGCTGCAGGCCTGCGCGGCATCCAGCTCATCCACGCGGCGCGCATCGTGGCCGAGCTGGGCGATCTGTCGCGCTTTAGCCATCCGCGCCAGCTCATGGGCTATCTGGGACTGATCCCCAGCGAGGACTCCTCGGGCGAGCGTCGCCACCAAGGCGCGATCACCAAGGCGGGCAACAGCTCGGCGCGGCGCGCGCTGGTCGAGGCCGCGTGCGCCTATCAGCACCGCGCCGGCCGTCAGCCCGATCATCGCGCGGCGACAAACCGGATTGCCCAAGGCGGCCATCGACATCGCCTGGAAGGCGCAGCTGCGGCTGTGCGCGCGCTTTCGCCGACTGCAGCGCCCGCGGGCTGAACCGCAACAAGATCGTGGTGGCCATCGCCCGCGAGCTCGCCGGCTTCGTGTGGGCCATCGCGCGGTCAAGCAGGTGCAAGGCCACGCCGTCCTGCAGACGCGCTGCAGCGATGCGAAACGCCGCATCCGACAGCACATCGCCGCTCAATGCGCTCGCCGAGCTAAAGCGAGGCATCCATCGCACCAGAGATCATCACCGGCACCACTTCAGCTCGATAGGCGAGGTGGCGCGCTCGCGGTTGGAGAACCCTCGGCAGCGTTATTGGATCGCGACCGCGTCGCGACACCCCAGAGCCTAGAGCGAGGCAGCTCCGTGACGAACAACAGTCTTGCGGCTAACCAACGCCCGCATATCAGCTTGATCGACCGTCGTCACAGATGAGCCCGCCGCCTCGCCTATCGGGCTCTGTTGTCATCACGCATGCTCGAGGTGGCAGGACGAGCTTCGCCCTCTTGACAAACGAAGCCATATCAACGTTCGGTTGACCCGCCCGTGTAGGCGGGCGAAGCCCGCCGGAACGGGTCGGGTCGAACCGCGGGTTAGAGCGCACAACTCACGACTTCACGTCTTCGAGTCGCACTCCGCGCCCGGCGCGCAAGCTGGCACGCGCCCTCGCGACACGATCGAGGAAGCGCGGGTCGTTCTCAAGGCGGTAGTCGAACCAATCCTCCTCGGATCGGAACCCGATCAAGACGCCAGCGGGCTTGCCGTGCCGCGTGATCACGATCTCGCCCTTCTCAGCCTCCCTGAGGTAGCGCGACAGATCGTCCTTCACTGTCGCCAAGGGAACCTCTTTCACTTTGACCCTGGTTCTGACTTTCCGTGTTTCGCCAGCCATTCTGTAGCCTCCGACTTGAGAACGATCGCCAAGATCTGGACCTGTTCCTCGGTTATGTCATAGAACACCCGTATGTCCCCCAAGCGAAGACGATACTGAGGTTGCGACGTCTTCTTCAGCCGTTTGATGCGGCTACGGCTCGCCTTCGTTGGCTCGTGCCGAAGATGTGTCTCAAGGCCGTCGCGCACGGTTGCGCGGATGTTGGCCTTCAACCCGTCCAGGTCCTCTAGCGCTTCGGGGGCGAGGATGATCTCAAAGGGCATTCTGGCTACATTATAGCCAGAACGTGTCGGTGCGCTCTAACGTCGCCCATCAGCGGCCCGCGCAGGCGGCGAAGCCCGCCGGAGCGGGTCCGCGGCATGGGCTGGTTCGGCGCCGCCCTGGTCATAGCCGCGGTTCACGAGCGCGACTCGTGTGCCAGAACGCCAAAACTTCCAGCATTCCCTTCGACACACGATAGTAGAGGTAGTAGCGAACTCGGCTGAGCGTCAGCCGACGGATACCTTTCGACTTCGCACCGCGGGCTGGAATGCCGAGCCCAGGTTGGGTCGAAAGGAGCAGGAGCGCACGAGCGACATCTTCACGAACGGCACCGGAGCGGCGGGTCGATTGTCGTGCCACCAGCCGGCCGCCTTCTCGATCTGAGCAGTCGCTCGTCGCGATACCTTGATAAGGAGAGGAGAGCTCAACCGAAGCGGCGTAGCCGTTCCAGCAGTTCTTCCCCAGTGATGTACTCGCCGCGCTCAATCTCGGCGATCGAGGCGAGCAGCTCGGCTTCCTCTGCAGGTGTCAATTCGAAGGACTCGTCATCCTCCCGGACGACCACCGTGACTTTGGTGCCCTCCTCGAGGGCTTCCCCTTCGACGACAACCTTCCCGTCAATGACCGTACCGGTAGCGACTTTCATGATGCGAATCCTACTCCTGGAACAAGTGACTTGTCCCGCGACGCCGAACGCCGCGGTTCAGCGGCCCGCGCAGGCGGGCGAAGCCCGCCGGAGCGGGTCCGCGACCGGCTGGTTCGGCCTCGGCGCGATATGCGCTGGGAGGCCGCGTGCTACGCAAATAGAGCGCAGGATCTCACCTCATTCCAGTGAAAGGCCACAACTCGCCTTTATCTGGTCGACCTCTTCGCGTGGAAACGTTTCTTCGTAGAACAGACGATCGACGTAGCCATGGCTCCCGAAGCGCTGTGTCATCGAATCGGCTAGGCAATTGCACTTCTCGGGGCTGGCATCCGCGAAGTACTCAAAGCACTTCTCGTAGAACTTCAAGCGCATGAACGGCTTTGCAATGAGTTCGACATATGCGATCCATGCGATACCGGCGACAAGCAGAGCAGCAACCGTGAGTCCGACTCTTTCACGGATTGACGAGAACCGAGGCCATTTCACAACGCCGGACCATCGTCGACAAGGACCTCAGCGCCGCAGCGGGTCAGAGCCTGTGCAATTCGACGGCCATCGCTGGGGACTCAGCCTGGATCTGGTAAGGGACTACTGGCACGATCTCACGCACAAGAGCCTGAGCTTCGGCCGTATCGAGATCGCAATGGCTCATCAACTCACCGACCAGTTGGCTTTCGACCGGCCCGCGCTCCCACTGACGATTTGAAAGCGGTCATCGAGAGGCCGAACGCGGGGCTAGGCGTCGCTGCGTTGAACGTGAAACTGACCATCGCTATCGCTGTATGCAACGGTTACCTCGGTGGCACCAGACCCCTCGGGTGAAAAGTGAACACGAAGGTCCCCGACCTGTATGAGCTGCGTTTTGAGCCATCGCAGGTGTTCCTCGGGCCATCTAAGTTCCTCTTCTTCCGTCTTGTACTTCTCCCCTGGGAGAATCTCAAGCGACACTACCCAACTAGCGGCGTGTTCTTCCTTCCATACGGCCTTTCCCTCGGCTGAGCGCACCAAGTCCATCTGGGCTGCCAACCAAAGAACCATTACAACGTGGTTCTGTTCGCCAGCAACGCGCTCAGACAGTTCTGCGTAAGCATCGGGAGTGAAAGTCACCACGATTAATCCGAGGCCCAACAGAAGTCGCCGTCCCATGAGACGGAGAGATCCGCGTCCGATCGGACGGGGAGCTTGGCAGCTCAAGCGACGGGTTTCGTGACGGCTGTTGGGACGCTTTACGCGGCGGGCGAAAGGTGTATAATTTTACAGCTATAGGGTAATGGGGCTGGAGAATCAACTGGTTGGGCGGGCGATCCGCGTCCCATTGCAGCCCGCGGAACGCGTCTCGGGGAGTTGCGCCATGCATGAGCGTCCTCGGTTGCTCGATCAGGTTCGGGATCGGCTTCGGTTCAAGCACTATAGTATCCGGACAGAGCAGGCGTACGTGGAGTGGGTCCGGCGTTTCGTTGTCTTTTGTGAGCTACGGCACCCCCGGGACGTGGGTCTCGCCGAAGTGGAGGCGTTCCTCACCCATCTCGCGGTGGCCGGGCGGGTTGCGGCGGCGACCCAGAACCAGGCGAAGAGCGCGCTGCTCTTCTTGTACAAGGAAGTGCTTGGCAGCGAGCTGCCTTGGCTGGACGGGGTGGATAGCGCCAAGCGGGCGGTGCGGCTGCCGGTCGTGCTCACCCGCGAAGAGGTCCAGGCCGTGCTGGTCCGGGTCGGCGGCACGAACGGGCTGGTGTTGAGGCTGCTGTACGGCACAGGGATGCGCATTCTCGAGTGCCTGAGGCTGCGCGTGAAGGACGT
Organism: uncultured beta proteobacterium; assembly: GCA_963827555.1. Taxonomy (GTDB): domain Bacteria; phylum Pseudomonadota; class Gammaproteobacteria; order Burkholderiales; family SG8-39; genus DATEDA01. The sequence goes on along the minus strand of CAWHBL010000005.1, from coordinate 101,010 downwards.
CGATTTCGCGCGCCGGGAGATCCTGGTGCGGGACGGGAAGGGCGCGAAGGATCGCGTGACGGTGCTGCCGTCGCGGGTGGCGTTGCCGCTGCGCGAGCATCTGGCGCGGGTGCGAGCGCTGCACCAGAGTGACATGGCGGAGGGCGCCGGTCCGGTCTATCTGCCGTTCGCGCTCGAGCGCAAGTATCCGAATGCGGGTCGCGAGTGGATCTGGCAGTACGTGTTCCCGTCGGCTCGCCGTTCGGTCGATCCCCGCTCGGGGGTCGACCGCCGTCATCATGCGGACGAGCAGGCAGTGCAGCGCGCGATGCGGCAGGCGCTCCGCGATGCCGGGATCTCGAAGCCTGCCACGCCGCACACGCTGCGCCACTCGTTCGCGACCCAGCTTCTCGAGGCCGGCTACGACATCCGCACCGTGCAGGAGCTCCTCGGGCACGCCGACGTGTCGACGACGATGATCTATACGCACGTCCTCAACCGAGGCGCGCGCGGGGTCGCGAGCCCGCTCGACGGACTCGCCGACGACGCACCGGAAGTCTTTGCCGGGGAGCCGGCGGCGCGGTATCTCGCCGGCGCGGCGGATCGCCCGCCGCGCGGCCTGGCCGCGGTCGGCGGCGGCTAGGCCGGTCCCTGCGCGGGCGATATCGTCGGCGCGGTGGCAGCGCGGCCACGGCGATTCTGCTACGCGCCGTACTACGGCACGCGGCGCGCAGTGCGCAGCATCTCGATCGCGCGCTCGATGGCCGGGGACTTCGGCTCGGCGGTAAGGATGCTGAAGGCGAGGAGCAGATCGCCGGCGACGAACGCGCCCTGGGTGAGGTTCGGCCAGGCGCCGGCGGTGGGCGACTGGATGGTCGCCTGGAAGAAATAGCCGACGCCGTTCTCGCTCTGGAACTCGCGCAGCGGGAAGCGCTTCTCGACGGTCGCGGGCGCCAGCTCGTCGGCCGATTGCGCGACGAAGGCGCGCAGGCGGGTCGGGTCCTTGAAGGAGGCGTCCTTGCCGGCCGACCACGCGATGGTCACCGTCATGTCGAACGGCGGCCGCGGCGCCGAGCCGGTCGAAGAAGCGCACGCGCGGCAGGGTCGGCCCCTTGCGGCGCCGCGCGGGTCGTCGTACCAGTCGGCGGGGACGACCATTTCCAGCTTGCCGCGGCCGGGGACCGGCCAGGCGCGCAGCTCGCCGTCCGCGGCGTGCGCGGGGAGGAGGGTGGCCAGCGCGGCGAGGAGAACGGCGGCGCGCCGCATCACGGATTAAGGTTCTCGACCTTCTGCTGCGAGGTGCGCTTCACCGCCCCGTCGGGTGCGAAGTGCACGTTGAAGAACCAGGGGTTGCCGTGGCTCTGCTCGAACCGCCAGGACCACACGACCTCCTGGAGGTTCGGGAACGGGGTCGTCTGGCCCGGCTTGCCGATCAGCTTCCGCACTTCCTCCTGCCGCATCCCGGGCTGGATCCTGGCGAAGTACTCCGCCGTGAGCACCTGGCGGAGCGCGCGCATGACGTTGTCGGGTCCGAGCTCCACCATGTAGGTCACGACACCCTCCGGGCCGCGCGCGAACTCCCAGGTATAGCTGCCGTCGGGCGCCTTCCACTCGAAGGTCGGGTTGCCCATGACGCTGCGCACCTCGGTGGCGGTGGAGACGCCCGGCTTCAGCTGCGAGATGCCGGTGTCGCAACCGACGAGCGCGGCGAGCGGTGCGAGCAGCGTGAGGAGGAAGCGGCGCATGGGCGGCGATTCTAGCGGCTTGCCGCGGCCGCTGCGGTCGTCGTATTCTGCGGCGGGATGATCACCGCCGAGCAGAACGAGCTCATGACCCGCGTCGGTCCGGGCACCGGCGCGGGGAAGCTGCTCCGCAGCTACTGGCAGCCGGCCGCGCTCGTCGACGAGCTCGAAGGCGAGCGGCCGGTGCGGCGAGTGCGGCTCCTCGGCGAGGACCTCGTGCTGTTCCGCGACGAGCAGGGCCGCCACGGCCTGCTCGACCGGACCTGCCCGCACCGCCGCGCCGACCTCTCCTACGGGCGCCTGGAGGACGGCGGGCTGCGCTGCGCGTTCCACGGCTGGCTCTTCGACGTCGACGGGCGCTGCCTCGAGACGCCGGCCGAGCCCGCCGGCAGCCGGCTGTGCGAATCGGTCCGGCAGCGGAGCTATCCGGTCGTCGAGCGGAACGGCATCCTGTGGGCGTATCTGGGCGAAGGCGAGCCGCCGGCGTTCGCCGAGCTCGACTGCTTCGTCGCGCCGTCCGCCTACACGTTCGCGTTCAAGGGGTACTGGGACTGCAACTGGCTCCAGGCGCTCGAGATCGGGATCGATCCCGCCCACGCGTCGTTCCTGCACCGCTTCGCGGAGGACGAGGATCCCGCCGGCTCGGTCTACGGCCGGCAGTTCCGCGCGGCGTCGGCGAGCTCCGACCTGCCGATGACGCGGGTGCTGCGGGAGTACCACCGGCCGCGGCTCGATCACGAGGCGACGCCGTGGGGCTTCCGCATCTTCGCGCTGCGCGGCATCGACGACGCGCACGCGCACGTCCGCGTCACCAACATGATCTTCCCGCAGGCGTTCGTGATCCCGCTCTCGCCGGAGATGACGATCACCCAGTGGCACGTGCCGGTCGACGACGCCGGCTGCTACTGGTACGCGATCTTCACCGCCTTCGACCGCCCGGTCGACAAGGCGGAGATGCGACGGCAGCGGCTGCAGCTCTACGAGCTCCCCGACTACCGGCCGCGCGTCCATCGCGGCAACGATTACGGCTTCGACGCGCAGGAGCAGCGCGACCGCACCTACACCGGCATGGGCTTCGACATCAACGTGCACGACCAGTGGGCGGTCGAGTCGCAGGGGCCGATCCACGACCGCACCCGCGAGTATCTCGGCACCTCCGACCGGATCATCGTCGCCTACCGGCGGGTGCTGCTCGGGGCGATCGACCAGGCGCGGCGAGGCGAACGGCCGCTGATGGTGCTCGACGGCGCGGGAGCGCGGCAGGTGCGCGGACCGGTCACGATCGACGGCATCGGGCCGGCCGGCGACTGGCAGCGCTACTGGCGCGAGTACGACGGCGCGCGCCGGCGGCGCTCGGCGTGGGCCGCGGCGTTGCCCGATCCGCTCGCCGGCTGATGCGCCGCCGATGAGCTTCGTCGACCGTTTCGGTCTCTGGACCGATGCCCAGCGCGCGGCGGCGCGGTCCCTCGCCGCGGAGCTGGCCGGGCCGCGGCGTCGAGGTGATCCGGTTCTCGTTCCCCGACCAGCACGGCATCCTGCGCGGGAAGACGGTCACCGCGGCGGAGTTTCCGAAGGCGCTCGCCGACGGCGTCAGCTTCACCACGACGCTGTTCGCGAAGGACACGTCGCACCGGACGGTGTTCCCGGTGTTCACCCGCGGCGGCGGGTTCGGGCTCGACGCGATGGAGGGCGGCGCCGACGCGCTGATGATCGCCGACCCGACGACCTTCCGCGTGCTGCCGTGGGCGCCGAAGACGGGGTGGCTCCTCTGCGATCCGTATTTTCCCGGCGGCGAGGCGGTCCCCTTCGCGACCCGGCCGCTCGCCCGTCGGACGCTCGCGCGGCTCGCGGACGCGGGGTTCGAGTACGTCGCCGGCCTCGAGATCGAGTTCCACGTCTTCCGGCTCGTCGATCCGCGCCTGCGCCCGGGGGACGCCGGGCAGCCGGGCGAGCCGCCGGAGGTGAGCCTGCTGACCCACGGCTACCAGTACCTCACCGAGGACCGCTACGACCGGCTCGATCCCGTCGTGGAGATCCTGCGGCGCGACCTCGAGAGCCTGCGGCTGCCGCTGCGCTCGCTCGAGGTGGAGTTCGGGCCGAGCCAGGTCGAGTTCACGCTCGGCGCGATGCCGGGCCTCGCCTCGGCCGACGCGATGGTGCTGTTCCGGAGCGCGGTGAAGCAGATTTGCCGCCGCCACGGCTATCACGCCACGTTCATGTGCCGGCCGCGCATCCCCAACGTCATGTCGAGCGGCTGGCACCTGCACCAGTCGCTGCGGCGGATCGTCGGCGGGGCGAACGCGTTCGTGCCGGCCGAGTCAGGGTCGGCGCTGTCCGAGACCGGCCGACACTTCCTCGCCGGGCTGCTCGCGCACGCGCGCGGCGCGGCGGCGCTCTCGACGCCGACGATCAACGGCTACAAGCGCTACCGCCCGTACGCGCTCGCGCCCGACCGGGTCATCTGGGGACGCGACAACCGCGGCGCGATGCTCCGCGTGATCGGCGGGCAGGGCGATCCGGCGACGCGGATCGAGAACCGGATCGGCGAGCCGGCGGCGAATCCGTATCTCTACTTCGCCTCGCAGATCCTCTGCGGCCTCGACGGCATCGCGCGGCGGCTCGATCCGGGCCCGTCGGCCGACACGCCCTACGAGACGACGGCGCCGGCGCTGCCGGCGACGCTCGCCGACGCGCTCGCGGCGCTGCGCGAGGACGCGTGCCTCCGCGAGGGCCTGGGAAGCGGGTTCGTGGACTACTTCTGCCGGATCAAGGAGGCCGAGCTCGCGCGCTTCAACCTCGAGGTGAGCGAGTGGGAGCAGCGGGAGTACTTCGACCTGTTCTAGCCGTGTCGCCCCGGCGAACGCCGGGGCCCAGGTGGCGCGGCGTTGAAATGGATCCCGGCCTCCGCCGGGATGACGGTTCAAACGCCGAGATAGCGGTGCTGGACGTCCTCGGCCGCCTCGAGCTGGGCCGACGACCCGGTCCAGACGACGCGTCCCTTCTCGAGCACGTAGTGCGTGTCGGCGATCCGCGTCAGCGCCTTCACGTCCTTGTCGATGATCAGGATCGAGAGCCCGGACGCCTTGAGGCGCTCGACCGAGCGGTAGATCTCGAGCCGGATCAGCGGCGCGAGGCCTTCGGTCGCCTCGTCCAGGATCAGGAGCTTCGGGTTCGTCATGAGCGCGCGCGAGACGGCGAGCATCTGCTGCTCGCCGCCGGAAAGCTGGTTGCCCATGTTCCGCTGGCGCTGGGCGAGCTGGGGGAAGAGCGCGAACACCTTCTCGAGCGTCCACGGATCGGGCCGTGCGCCGCGGTTGGCGGCGGTGGCGACGAGGTTCTCGCGGACGGTGAGGTTCGGGAAGATCTGGCGCCCCTCCGGCACGAGGCCGATCCCGGCCTGCGCGACGCGGAACGAGGGCAGGCCGGCCAGGGGCTTCCCGTCGAAGGTCACCGCGCCGGCCTTCGGCGGCACGATGCCCATGATCGAGCGGACGGTCGTGGTCTTGCCCATGCCGTTGCGGCCGAGGAGCGTCGCGACCTCGCCGGCGCGCACGCCGAAGGAGACGCCGAACAGCACCTGGCTCGCGCCGTAGCTCGTCTCGATCGCGTCGACCGCGAGCATCAGGCCTCCGCGTCCTCGCCGAGGTAGGCGCTTCGCACCTCGGCATTGGCGCGGATCTCCGCCGGCGTGCCGGTGGCGATGATGCGCCCGTAGACGAGCACCGAGATGCGGTCGGCGAGCGCGAACACGGCGTCCATGTCGTGCTCGACCAGGACCATCGTCTCCTTGCCCTTCAGCCCGGCGAGGAAGCGGACCATCCGCTGCGACTCGTCGGTGCCCATCCCCGCCATCGGTTCGTCGAGCAGCATCAGCCGCGGCTTCGTCGCGAGCACCATCGCGATCTCGAGCTGGCGCTGCTCGCCGTGGGCGAGGTTGGCGGCGAGGACGTCCGCGCGCTCGCCGAGGCCCACCTCGGCGAGGATCGCGCGCGCCGGCCGGCGCAGGCGCTCGTCGCCGCGCGCCGGGCGCCAGAAGCGGAAGCTCGACCCGGCGTGCGCCTGGACCGCGAGCATGACGTTGTCGAGCGCGCTGAAGTCGCGGTAGACGCTGGTGATCTGGAACGAGCGCGCGAGCCCGCGCTGCGAGCGCGCCGGCGCCGCGAGCGCGGTGATGTCCTCGGCGGCGAAGCGGATCGTCCCCGCGTCGGGCCGCAGGTTGCCGGCGAGCTGGCCGATGAGGGTGGTCTTGCCGGCGCCGTTCGGCCCGATGATCGCGTGCGTCTCGCCCTGGCGGACCTCGAGCGTCACCTGGTCGGTCGCGCGGAGCGCGCCGAACGACTTGCACAGCCCGTCGACGCGGAGCAGCGCCTCACTCATCGCGGCCGCCTCCGGGCAGCAATCCGGCGAGCCCGCGCCGCGTGAACAGCACCACGAGGACGAGGATCGGGCCGAGGATGATCTGCCAGTGGGTGGTCCACGCCGCGAGCACGTCCTCGAGCAGGAGCAGCGCCGCCGCCCCGAGCACCGGACCGATCAGCGTGGCGATCCCGCCCAGGATCACCATGAACATGATCTCGCCCGAACGCGTCCAGTTCATGAAGTCCGGCGTGAGGTATGCGGTCTGGTTCACGAGCAGCGCCCCGGCGACGCCGCACATCGCGCCGGCGATCACGAACGCGGCGAGCTTGTAGAGATAGGGCGAGAAGCCGATGGCGCGCGTGCGCGCCTCGTTCGACTTGGTCGCGCGGATGACCATCCCGAAGCGCGAGTTCACGAGGCGATGCACGAGGTAGACGAACCCGGCGAGGATCGCGAGCACGAAGTAGTAGAACGGCGTCGGGCTGCCGAGGTCGAGGCCCGCGAACTGGCTGCGCGCCGCGAGGCGCATGCCGTCGTCGCCGCCGTACTCCTCGAGCGAGATGCCGAGATAGAAGAGCATCTGGGTGAACGCGAGCGTGATCATGATGAAGTACACGCCGCTGGTGCGGATCGACACCGCGCCGATGACGAGCGCGACTGCGGCCGACGCGGCGATCGCGACCGCGAACTGCAGGAAGCCGTTGTGGATCGCCGTGGTGGGCGAGGATCCCCACCGCGTACGCGCCGATGCCGAGATAGGCGGCGTGGCCGAACGAGACCATGCCGCCGTAGCCGAGGATCAGGTTGAGGCTGAGCGCGGCGATCGCGAAGATCATGATGCGCCGGACGAGGTCGAGGTAGAACGGCTGGCCGAGCGCCGCGGCGACCGGCGGCACCGCCGCGAGCACGAGCAGCACCGCGGCGGCGGCGAGGAAGCGCGCGCGGTCCCGCATCGGCCTATCCGCGCGCGGGGAACAGCCCCGCCGGCCGGACGGCTAGCACCACCGCCATCAACAGGTAGATGAGCATCGAGGCGATCGCCGGGCCCGCGGTGTCCGCGGCGTTCGGCGACAGCACCGTCGCGAGCGTCGGCTTCAGGAACGCGCGGCCGAGCGTGTCGACCATGCCGACGATCAGCGCGCCCGCGACCGCGCCGCGGATCGAGCCGATCCCGCCGATGACGATCACGACGAACACCTGGATGAGCACGTCCTCGCCCATCCCCGGCTGGACGGTGTAGATCGGCCCGGCCATCAGGCCGGCGAGCCCGGCGAGCGCGGCGCCGAACCCGAACACGACGGTGTAGAGCAGGCGGATGTTGATGCCCAGCGCCGCCACCATGGTCCGGTTCGACGCGCCGGCGCGGATCAGCATGCCGAGGCGGGTGCGCGCCACCACGTACCAGAGCAGGCCCGCCACCGCGATCCCGACCAGGATGATGACCAGCCGGTAGAGCGGATAGCGCAGACCGGCGAACAGCTCGACGTGCCCCGACAGCCAGGACGGCACGCTGGTGTAGAGCGCGGAGCGGCCGAAGAGGATCGCGACGAGCTCGTTGAAGAACAGGATCAGGCCGAACGTCGCGAGCACCTGGTCCATGTGGTCGCGGTCGTACAGGGTGCGGAGCGCGATCAGCTCGACGAGCACCCCGACGGCGAGCGTGCCGGCGAGCGCGAGCGCGACGCCGGCGAGGTAGGAGCCGGTGAGCTGCGTGAACGCCACCCACAGGTACGCGCCCACCATGTACAGCGACCCGTGCGCGAGGTTGACGAGGTTCATGATGCCGAACACGAGCGTGAGCCCGGCCGCCATCAGGAACAGCATGACCCCGAGCTGCAGCCCGTTCAGCGTCTGCTCGAGGAAGAGGAGCAAGTTCGTTCTCCGGGCACAAAAAAGGGCGCGGTCGGTCCGCGCCCTCGGTTCTACGGGCTCGCCCGCGCTACCACTTCATCGCGCAGTCTTTCGCGTAGGCATCCTTGTGGTTCGCGAACACGGTCTCCTGGATCTCGAGCACCGGGTCGGCGCCGGGGCCGGCGCCCGCCACCGCCTTCAGCAGGTAGAAGTTCTGGATCGGGAAGTGGTTGTGGTTGTACGCGTACTTGCCGCGCGTCGAGGGGTAGTTCGCCTTGCGCATCGCGGCGATCATGCCCTTCTTGTCGGCGAGGTTGCCCTTCACCGCGCGCACCGCGGAGTCGATGAGCATGATGCCGTCGTAGCTCTGCGCGCCGTAGAACACCGGCAGCTTGCCGTACTTCTTCTTGAAGTCGGCGACGTACTTCTCGTTGGCGGGGTTCTTGAGGTCGGGGCTCCAGTAGCGCGTCTCGAGCTGGCCGAGCGCGGCGTGCTTGACCGCCGGGATCGAGATCTCGTCGACCGTGTAGACCGAGTACAGCGGAAACTGCCCGCGCATGCCGGCCTCGGAGTACTGCTTGAGGAACTGGATCCCCATGCCGCCCGGGTAGAAGACGAACACCGCCTTCGGGTTCTTCGAGCGGAGCTGGCTCAACTCGGCCTGGTAGTCGGTCTGGCCGAGCTTGGTGTAGACCTCGTCGACGATCTTGCCCTTGAAGTAGCGCTTGAAGCCGGTGACCATGTCCTTGCCGGCGGCGTAGTTGGGCGCCATGACGTACACGTCGGTGAGGCCCTTGTCGGACATGTGCTTGCCCATCGCCTCGGGCGTCTGGTCGTTCTGCCACGAGGTGGTGAAGAAGAGCTCGCTGCAGCCCTTGCCGGCGAGGTCGTGCGGCCCGGCGTTCGTCCCGATCATGAACGTGCCCGCCTGCGTGACCGTCGGCGCGACCGCGAGCATGACGTTCGACCAGATGACCCCGGAGACGAAGTGCACCTGGTGCTTCTTCAGCATCTCGTCGGCGAGCTGCTTGCCGACGTCCGGCTTGACCTGGTCGTCGCCGTAGATGATCTCGGTCTCCAGGCCGCCGACCTTGCGCCCGAGGTGGTCGAGCGCGAGCTCGACCGACTGCCGCATGTGCTCGCCGATGACGCCCTGCGGGCCGGACAACGTGGTGATGAAGCCGATCTTGAGCTTCTGCTGGGCGAGCGCGGGGGCGGTCGCGAACAGCGCGGTGACAAGCCCCAGGAACAGGGCGCGGAACGGGATATGCACGATTACCTCCTCGATTGCTGGGCCACGGCCGGACCTACGCCGGGCACGGTCGTGGGGCCCGAAACTCGGGCCGGGGGCAGTCTACCAAGGGCGCCTCCGCAGTGTCTACGGCTCACGCCGTGACCGCGCGGAGCCAGGCGGCAGCGTCGCGCCCCGGGTGGACGGCGCCGCATTGCCGGCAGCGCCGCGCCTCGTCCGGCGAATCGTAGAACCGGGCGTACGCCTTCGGCAGGTCCTCGACGATGCTCGCGAGCTGGACGTCGATGCGGTGAACGAGGCCGGCGCAGGGGGCGCAGTACCACTCGAACCCGTCGATCGTTCCCCGCGGTCGCGTGCGCTCGACGACGAGGCACAGGCTTCCTGCTTCCGGCCGCTGCGGCGAGTGCCGCACGTGCGGCGGCAGCAGGAAGATGTCGCCTTCCTTCAGGTCGACACGCGAGTAGCGCCCGGCCTCCCACAGCAGGAGATGCGCATTGCCCCGGAACTGCCAGAAGAACTCCTCGAACGGGTCGTCGTGGAAGTCGGTGCGCTCGTTCGGCCCGCCGACGACGGTGACGATGAAGTCGGTGTCCTGCCAGACCTGCTGGTTGCCGACCGGCGGCTTGAGGAGATGCGCGTGCTCGTCGATCCAGCGCTGGAAGTTGAACGGCAGGGTGTAGCGCGGGGGGAGGCTGGGCGCGTGCATGCGTCGCTCCTCAGTCGAGCTGCGGGCGCTTCGCCGCCCACGGCCGCGCCTGCCTCGAGCTGCGCGGCGAGCCGGACGAGCGTCGCCTCGTCGCCGAACCGGGCGACGAACTGGATGCCGATCGGCAGGCCGTCCCGCGACCACGCGAGCGGCACCGTGGCGGCCGGCTGGCCGCTCATGTTGGCGAGCGGCGTGAACGGCGAGTAAGGCGCGATGCCGTCCGGGCCGAGGCGGTAGTCCATGAAGTCGGGATTGGTCATCGCGAACCGGCCGAGCTTCGCCGGCGGCTCGGCGAGGACCGGCATGAGGAGCGCGTCGTAGTCGAGGAAGAACCGCGCGACGCGGCGGCCGAGCGCATGCAGGGCGGCGAGCGCGAGGAGGTATTCGGCGCCGCTCGTGCGCCGCCCGAGCTCGAGCGCGCCGCGCGTGACCGGCTCGAGCTCGTCGGGACCCGGCTCGCGCCCTAGCGCCCGGATGCGACGCTCGATCCCCATCGCGGTGCCGCAGCCCACGACCTTCATCAGCGGCACCAGCATTTCCTCGGTGCCGAGCGCCGGTCTCGCCTCGGCGACCGCGTGTCCGAGCGATTCGCAGAGCCGCGCCGCGTCGTCGGCCGCCGCGGCGACCTCGGGATGGATCGCGGCGCCGTCGAGCGTCGTGCGCATGAACGCAATCCGCAACCGCCCGGGCGGGCGCATCGCCTCGTCCAGGAAGGACGCCGGGGCGGGCGGGGCGTGGTACGGCGCGCCGAGATCGGCGCCGTGCGTAGCGTCGAGCGCCGCGGCGCTGTCGCGGACCGAGCGGCTGATCACGTGATCGCCGGTGAGGCCGCCCCAGCCTTCGCCCGCGAGCGGCCCGGCGGGCGTGCGGCCGCGAGTGAGCTTGAGCCCGAAGAGGCCGCAGCACGACGCCGGGATGCGGATCGAGCCGGCGCCGTCGGTCGCATGCGCCATCGGCACGATGCCCGCCGCCACCGCCGCGGCCGCGCCGCCGCTCGAGCCGCCGGTGCTGTGCGCCAGGTTCCAGGGATTGCGCGTCGCGCCGCCGTAGAGGCGCGCCTCGGTCGAAGGGCTGATCGCCATCTCCGGCGTCGTGGTGCGGCCGAAGATCACCAGTCCGCTCCGCCGGTGGCGCGCCACGACCTCGCTGTCGACGTCGCTCGTCTGGCCGGCGAAGAAGCGCGAGCCCTGGCTCATCGGGAAGTCGCGCGCGGCGGCGGTGATGTCCTTGAGCAGGAAGGGGACGCCTTCGAACGGGCCCGCCGGAAGTCCGGCGGCGATCGCCTGCCGCGCGACGTCCTCGCGCACGTCGCAGACCGCGTTGATCACGGGATTCCGCGCCGCAACGCGCTCGAGCGCGGCATCGAGCAGGTCTCCCGCCGAGACCTCGCGCCGCTTCACCAGGGCGGCGAGGCCGAGCGCGTCGTACGCTTCATACTCCTTGAACATGCCGCCGAGAGGATAGCAAGGCCCGGGTAGTTTAAGATCGGCGCGGAGGCGTCCCCATGATCCACCTCAAAGACCTGCGCTACGTCCGCCTCGGGACGCGCGACCCGGCGGCCGCCGCCGAGTACGCGCAGCGGATCCTCGGCCTCGAGCTCGTCCGGCGCGAAGGCGGGGCGGTCTACCTCCGCGGGGACGACCGCGACCACACGCTCGTCTACGTCAAGGGCGATCCGGGCGACCACACCGTCGGCTGGGAGGTGGCGGACACGCCGGCGCTCGAGGCCGCGGGCGCGGAGCTCGAGTCGCACCGCATCGCGGTCCGGCGCGGCGGCCGCGCCGAATGCGACCGGCGGCACGTCGCGGACTTCCTGAGCTTCGCCGACCCGAGCGGCAACACCCACGACCTCGTCGTCCGCCCGCACCACAGCGGCCGGCGGTTCTTCCCGTCGCGCGACTGCGGCGTCTGGAGCTTCTCGCACATCGGCCTGCGGACCACCGACGCGCCGCGCGACGAGGCGTTCTGGACCGGCGTGTGCAGCGCGCGGGTGTCGGACCGGATCGGCGCGGCGCCGCTGCTCCGCATCGACGAGGTGCACCACAAGATCGCGCTCTTCCCGTCGGCGCACGCCGGCGTGCAGCACGTCAACCACCAGGTGCAGGGCGTCGACGACGTGATGCGCTCGTACTATTTCCTGCGCGAGCAGGGCGTGCGGATCGTGTTCGGGCCGGGCCGGCACCCGACGTCCGGCGCGGTGTTCCTGTACTTCGAAGGTCCCGACGGCATGGTGTACGAGTACTCGACCGGGGTGCGGCTGATCAAGCCGGAGGAGGAGGCGCTCTACCGGCCGCGGCAGTTTCCGTTCGCACCGGAGTCGTTCTGCATGTGGGGCTCCCGGCCCGACATTCCCGAGTTCCGGGCGCGCGAGGACGCGGCGCCGTCGCGAGCGGCGTGACGCGGATGAAGCGGCCGAACTTCGTCTTCATCCTCGCCGACGACATCGGCTACGCCGACCTCGGCTGCTACGGCGCGCGCGCGCCGACGACGCCCCGTCTCGACGCGATGGCGGCCGGCGGGCTGCGCTTCACCGACGGTTACGCGAACTCGCCGGTGTGCTCGCCGACGCGCTTCGCGCTCATGACCGGGCGCTACCAGTATCGCCTCCGCGGCGCGGCCGAAGAGCCGATCACCGGCAAGGCGCGCGGGCGTGACGACCTCGGCCTGCCGCCGTCGCACCCGACGCTGCCGTCGCTCCTCCGCGACGCCGGCTACGCGACCGCGCTCGCCGGCAAATGGCACCTCGGCTACCCGCCGCATTTCGGCCCGCTCAAGAGCGGTTACGCCGAGCACTTCGGACCCTTGAGCGGCGGCGTCGACTACTTCAGCCACCGCGATTCCGGCGGCAACCACGACCTGTACGAGGACGGGTCGGAGGTGGAGCGGCCGGGCTACCTCACCGACCTGATCAGCGATCGCGCGGTCGATTTCATCGGTCGCGCGCGCGCGCCGTTCCTGCTCAGCGTGCACTACACCGCCCCGCACTGGCCATGGCTGACGCGCGCCGACGAGGCCGAGTCGCGGCGCATCGCCAAGGCGATCCATCACCTCGACGGCGGATCGGTCGAGACCTACCGCACGATGATCCATCACATGGACGAGGGCATCGGCCGGATCCTCGACGCGCTCGAGCGCGCCGGCGCGCGCGAGAACACGCTGGTGGTCTTCACCAGCGACAACGGCGGCGAGCGCTTCTCCGACACCTGGCCGTTCGTCGGCAAGAAGATGGACCTGCTCGAGGGCGGCATCCGCGTGCCGCTCCTCGCTTCGTGGCCCGCGATGATCCCGGCGGGCGGCGTCACCGCGCAACTCGCGGTGACGATGGACTGGGTCGCCACGTTTTTCGCCGCGGCCGGTGTGAAGCCGCACCCCGAGTACCCGCTCGACGGAATCGATCTCGCGCCGGTTCTCCACGAGCCGGCGGCCGTCCGCGCGCGCGAGCTCTTCTGGCGCATGAGCCACCGCCGGCAGCGCGCGGTCCGCGCCGGCGAGTGGAAGTACCTGTCGATGGACGGCTACGACTATCTCTTCAACCTGGCGCGGGACGCGCGCGAGCGCGCGAACGTGGCGAAGCGGTTTCCGGAACGCCTGGCCGAGCTGCGCGCGAAGTACGACGCCTGGGCGGCGACGATGCCGCCGATCCCCGGCGACGCCGGCGTGAGCCTGATCGGCGGCGACGCCGACATGCCGAAGCCGACCAGCTGAGCGGCGTGCGGACCGGCGATGAGGGTGCTTTGCCTCCTGTGCGCGCTGTCCGGCGCGGTGCTTTCGGCGCACGCGCAGGACTGGCCGGCGCGCCCGGTGAAGATCGTGGCGCCGTTCGCGCCGGGGGGCAGCGCGGACACGCTCGCGCGCATCGCCGCGGACAAGCTCACCGGCCGGCTCGGCCAGAACTTCGTAGTGGAGAACCGGCCGGGCGCCGGGGGCACGATCGGCTCGGAGTTCGTCGCCAAGAGCGCGTCCGACGGCTACACCCTCGTCGTGTCGGGCATCGCGTCGCACGTCATCGCCCCGGCGATGTCGCCGGTGCCGTTCGATCCGCTCCGGAGCTTCACGCACATCGCGCTGTTCGGCGGCCCGCCGACGGTGCTGGTGGTGTATCCGGGGCTCGAGGCGCGCGATCTCAAGTCGTTCGTCGAGCTCTCGAAGTCGCGCGCGGGCGGGATCGTCTTCGGGTCGCCGGGGCAGGGGACGCAGGGCCATCTGACCGCGGAGATGCTCAAGGCGCAGACCGGCGCCAACCTCACGCACGCCCCGTACAAGGGGGCTGCGCTCGCGATGACCGACCTCATCGCCGGCCACATCCCGGCCGCTTCGACGACGCTCACGACCGCCGCGACCCAGATCAAGGCCGGGCGGGCGCGGGCGCTTGCCGTCTCGTCGGTGCAGCGGCTGCCGGAGTTCGCCGACGTGCCGACGTTCGCGGAGAGCGGTTACCCCGAGCTCGTCGCGACGGTCTGGTTCTCCCTGTCCGGGCCCGCGGGCCTGCCGGCGCCGGTCGTGACGCGGCTCAATGCGGAGGTGCGCTCGCTCCTGCAGCTTCCCGACGTGCGCGAGCGCCTGCGGCCGGAGGGGATCGAGCCGAACGACCTCGATCCGGCGCAGTTCACCGAGTTCGTCCGGGCGGAGATCGCCCGCTGGACGCCGCTCGCGAAAACGCTCAAGTGAAACAGCCACGGCGATGCGCAGGGACCAGAACGAGCAGCTGACGCGCACCGGCCCGGGAACGCTGCTCGGCGACTACCTGCGGCGCTACTGGATTCCCGCGCTGCTCGCGGACGAGCTGCCGGAGCCGGACTGCCCGCCGGTGCGCGTGCAGCTCCTGTCCGAGAAGCTCGTCGCGTTCCGCGACACCGACGGCCGGCTCGGCCTGCTCGACGAGTTCTGCGCGCATCGCGGGGTGTCGCTGTGGTTCGGCCGGAACGAGGAATGCGGCCTGCGCTGCGCGTACCACGGCTGGAAGTACGACGTGACCGGGCAGTGCGTCGACCTGCCGTCGGAGGACGAAGCGACCGGCCGGCGGAAACGGATCCGGCTGAAAAGCTATCCCTGCCTCGAGCGCGGCGGGGTGATCTGGGCCTACATGGGCCCGCCCGAGCTGAAACCCGAGCCGCCCGAGCTCGAGTGGGCGATGGTCGCGCCGGGCCAGCGGTTCCTGTCGAAGCGGCTGCAGGAGTGCAATTATCTGCAGGCGCTGGAGGGCGGGATCGACTCGAGCCACGTGTCGTTCCTCCACGGGGCGTCGCTCAAGCGCGATCCGCTGTTCGTGGGCGCGAAGGGCAACGTGTACAACGAGCGCGACCGGATGCCGGTGTTCGAGGTGGCGCCGTTCGACGGCGGCCTCCTGATCGGCGCGCGGCGGAACGCCGACGACGGCCGCTACTACTGGCGGATCACGCCGTGGATCGCGCCGTTCCATACGCTGATCCCGCCGCGCGGCGGACACCCGGTGAGCGGGCACGCGTGGGTGCCGATCGACGACGAGAGCTGCTGGGCGTGGAGCGTGAGCTATCACCCGCGGCGCGAGCTGACCCTCGCGGAAACCTCCGCGATGCGCGAGGGGAAGGGGATCCACGTCGAGTACATCCCCGGCACCTTCGTGCCGCTCGCCAACAAGCGCAACGACTACCTCATGGACCGCGCTGCGCAGCGGGCCGGCCTCAACTTCAGCGGGATCGAAGGCATCGGCATGCAGGACGCCTCGCTCCAGGAGAGCATGGGTCCGATCGCCGACCGGACGCGGGAGAATCTCGTGTCCACGGACCACGGCATCATCATGACCCGCCGCGCGCTGCTCGAGGCGGCGAAAGCGAGCCGCGACGGCAAGCCGATTCCCGGGCTCGCGCCGGCTTCGCAGCGCATCCGGTCCTGCGCGATCGAGCTGGCGCCGGACGTGAAGTTCGCCGACGGCGCGAAGGACGGGCTGTTCCGTCCGCTCGGCACGGATCCGGTCAGCGTCTAGGCATGCTCCCCCGCGTCGGCATCGCGATCGGCGACCCGGCCGGCGTCGGCCCGGAAATCGCGCTCAAGGCGGCGCTCGACGAGCGCGTCACGCGCATCTGCCGGCCGGTGCTCTTCGGCGATCCGCGCGCGATCGCGGCGCACGCGGCGACAGCGGGGATCGCGGCGGACGTCGAGACGGTCGCGCTCGATCACTTCCGCGACGAACCGCTCGCGATCGGCCAGGTTCGCGCGGTGCACGGCCGCGCCGCCGTCGAAGCGGCGCGCGCGGCAATCGAGGCGGCGATGGCAGGGGATGTGGCGGCGGTGGTCGCTGCGCCGCAGACCGAGCGCGCGATCAAGGCAGCGGGCATCGAGTTCGACGGCTATCCGTCGTTCGTCGCGCGCTGCACCGGCGTGCCGGTGGACGATGCGTTCCTGATGATCTGCTTCGACCGGATGCGGATCGCACACGCGACCCTGCACGTGAGCCTGCGGCGCGCGATCAGCGCTGGTGACACCGGAGCGGGTCGGCCGGGTCGTGCGGGCGGTGCACGAGACGCTGCGCCGGATCGGGATCGCCGCGCCGCACATCGCGGTCAGCGGACTCAACCCGCACGCCGGCGAGGAGGGGATGTTCGGCGACGAGGACGGGGCGATCATCGCGCCGGCGATCGCGACGGCGCGCGCCGCGGGGATCGCGGCCGACGGCCCGTTCGGCGCCGACACGATGTTCCACCAGGCCGGCTACGACGCGTTCGTGGTGATGTTCCACGACCAGGGGCACATCGCCGCGAAGCTGCTCGCGCCCAATCGCAGCGCGGGTCTCACGATCGGCACGCCGGTGCTGTTCTCGTCGGTCGCGCACGGCTCGGCGCTCGACATCGCCGGGCAGGGCCGGGCGAGCGCCGAGGCGATGGTCGAGGCGGTGGTGCGGCTCGTCGGCGCCGCGCCGAGCTGAAGGGTTCCGCGGCGCCCGCTCGGTTCATGTGTAGACAAAGATGTTCAGCTGGTTAGCGCGCTTCATCGAGCACCACCCCAGTCTCCATAGATTGTCGCTTGTCGTCTGGCGGCTGTTTCCGCCCCGGCTGGCCGGATTCCTGAAGGGGTTGCTCGCCCGAAAGTGGCTGGTCGGGGCGGTCGCGGTCATGATCGACGAGAGCACCTCGCCGGCGGAGGTGCTCTTGGTCGAACACAGCTATCGGGCCAAGGGCGCATGGGGCCTTCCTGGGGGGTCGCTTGAGTCGACTCCCGGAGATCCTGTCAGACCACGCAACGACAGCTTGCCCGACGACGTGATTGAATCCGCGTTGCGCCGGGAAGTAACGGAGGAGCTCGATATCGAGATCACGGTGAGCAGGCTCCTTAGAATCGATGCCATCCCATATATCGCCGAGGAACCTGGACCGTACCGGCTGGACTTTTACTTTCGCTGTGCGCCGCGTGACGGATTTGCAGCATTGCGGCACGGCCTGAATTCCGGACAAACGAAACCCTGCTCGCCCGAGATCAGACAGATACGTTTCGTGCCTCTGACCGACCTGGGCAAGTACGATCTGTTTTCGACGGATGTCAGATTCTTGACCGAAGACCTTCCCCGGCTTGAACCAGCCCTTGCCCTCAACCCGGGCGTGCCCATCGACCCATGAGCATAAGGAGCCGACATGTGGCTGCGTAACTGCTGGCAGGTCGCGGCGTTCACCACCGAGGTGATCGGCGGCGAGCTGCTCGCGCGCCGGATCCTCGACGAGCCGCTCGTGTTCTTCCGCGCGCGCGACGGGCGGGTGGTCGCGTTCTACGACCGCTGCCCGCACCGCTACGCGCCGCTCTCGAAGGGCACGCTGATCGGCGAGAACCTGCGCTGCATGTACCACGGGCTGACCTACGGCCCGGACGGCAAGTGCGTGCTGATTCCGGGGCAGGAACGGATCCCGGCCAAGGCGGTGGTGAAGACCTACCCGGTGGTCGAGCGCTACAAGCTGGTGTGGATCTGGATGGGCGACCGGGAGAAGGCCGATCCCGCGCTCGTCCCCGACGTGCACTGGATGGATGCGCCCGGCTGGGTGGCCGCCGAGGGCTATCACCACGTCGCGGCGAACTACAAGCTCCTGAACGACAACCTGCTCGACCTCTCGCACGAGACCTACGTCCACGGCAAGACGATCGGCCACGACTCGGTCGCGGAGTCCCCGTTCGACTTCCGCACCGAGGGGAACGCCGTCTACGTCGACAAGGAGATGAAGGCCTGCAATCCGCCGCCGTTCTACCAGTACCTCGCGCGCCTCTCGGCGAGCGACAAGGTCGACCGCTGGCAGCACACGGTCTACATCCCGCCCGGCTACATCGTGATCGACGTGGGCGTGCAGCCGCTGGAGCCGGTCCCCGGCTCGAACCGCGTCGACGGCAGGGTGATCGACCTGATCACGCCGGAGACGCCGACCTCGTCGCACTACTTCTGGGCGTTCGCGCGCAACTTCCGGCTCGACGAGATCGCGGTCACCGAGTTCCTGCGCGAGAACGTGCGCCGCACGTTCGACGAGGACAAGGTGATGCTCGAGGCGCAGCAGCGCATCATCGGCCCCGAGACCGAGCCGACCTTCCAGGTCACGATCAGGGCCGACGCCGGGCCGACACAGGGGCGCCGGCTGCTCGCGTCGATGATCGAGGTCGAGTCGCGCGGCAGCGCCTGAGGTGCCGGTCAGGCCCTGGGTTCACATCGGGAAGACCGATCGGCACGATCCGAATTGACGATTGGCAAGCGCGGGTCCGAGCCCATAGATTGACAGCGTATCGTCGCTATGGAGCTCGACAATGCTTGGAATTCTGATTGCCGCAGCCGTCTACGCGGCCGTGATCATGCGGCCGTTCATCGCAGCCAGTCTCAGGCGCCGGGGATTCCCGCCGATCGCCGTTGCGTCCGCCGCATCGGCAGGCTGCGCCGCGGCACCTGGCCGGTGAGCCATTTGACCGACGCGCGGGCGCGCTCGGCGACGACCGCGAGCGGCAGCTGCACGTAGTCGTCGTTGAACACCTCGAAGCTGTAGTCCCCGCGGTACCCCATCTCGTCGAGGCGGCGCACCAGCGTCGCCACCTCCGCGCTGTGCGCGCCTTCGCCCGGGAAACACCCGGAAGTGCCGCGCGGTGTTGATCCGCTCCTCGGGCGAGCGGATCTCCTGCCACATGAAGTCCGCGAGCTGGACGAGGAAGATCTTGTCCGGGTCGATCAGCTCGAGCGCGTCGAGCGCGGTGTCGGTCGCCAGCACGTGGAACGAGTCGAGGCCCACGCCGAGGGCGGGATGATCGGCGGCCTCGACGATCTGCCAGCCCTTCGGATACTCGTTCACGTGCCGGCCCCACGACAGCGCCTCGTACGCGATGCGGATGCCGAGCGGCACCGCCAGCATCGCCAGCTTGCGCAGATCGCGCACCAGGAGCTCGGCGTCGCCGCTCGCGTGGGTCGAGGTGGACGAGCACACGAGCAGCACCTTCGCGCCGAGCGACTGGCACACGCGGAGCATCGCTTTCGCGATGTCCACCTTGTATGCGTGCAGGCGGCCCGACAGGCCCTCGAAGTCGCGCAGCACCTGGAACCCGGTGACGCGCAGTCCGCTGTTGCGCACCAGCTCCGCCGCCGCCGCCTCGCCGGCCGGATGGCCGGCGATGTCGCGCGCCGACACCATGATCTGCGTGAACCCCGCCTCGCGCATCGCCCGCAGCTTCGCTTCGAGCGGGCCCGGCGAGGGTGATCGTGTCCATGCCGAAGTCGTCGATGTTCATCCCGGCCTCCGCGCTCAGGGCTCGAGGTGGCTCACCACGAGCTCGAACGTGACGCCGCCCATGTAGACCTGGGTGAGGGCGCCCTTGTCGGTCGGCTGCACCGGGTCCCGATCGACGAACACGACGCCGCGGTCGCGCAGGGCGCGCGTCGCGGCGAGCACGTCGCGGGCGCCGAGGCCGATCCGCAGCAGGCGCTCGTCCCACTCGATGTCCTCCGCGCCGGGCGGCGGCTCGATCAGCTGCAGGTAGAACTTGTGGCAGGGGCTCTCGAGCAGCGTCCCCTTCGGCAGGATGCCGAAGTACTGGCCGCCGGGCAGCACCGAGAAGCCGAAGAGCTGGCGGTAGAACTCCACCCATTCCGGGGTGCGGTCGGCGAGGATCGTCTGCACGATCCCGAAGTAGTGCAGCCCGGCGATCGCCGGCGGGCGGCGCTCGCTGCCCGGCAGCGGCACGAAGTCGACGTCGTAGATCGAGAAATCGCGATAGCGGTCGACGAAGTAGATCAGGCTGTCGTCGACGCCGCGGACGCCGGGAATGTTCAGCTCCATCGCCGAGGCGCGCGTCGGCATCTCCCAGGCGCCGAGGTCGAGCGTGTGGCGCCAGGCCGCGGCGGCGTCGCGCACGCGCAGCGCGATCGCCGAGAGCACCGGCGTCGTCGTCGGTGCGGCGAGTCCGGGCGCGGAGTCGGCGTGGGCGTTGACGATCAGGTTCATCCCGCCCTGGCGGTAGAGCATCACCTCGCGCGAGCGGTGCCGGGCCACCGGCATGAAGCCCATGCTCTGCAGCACCGCGCCGAGCGCCTGCGGCTGCGAGGTCGCGAACTCGATGAACTCGATGCCGTCCATGCCGAGCGGATTGCTGGGTTGCGGGTTGGGCTCTAGCACTGTCATGACGGTCCTTTCGGTCCGGCGCCGGCGCTATGTTACGAGCAGCGCGCCGAGGTCGTCGCTCGCCGCCCGCAGGTGCGGCAGGAAGCTTGCTTCCATCTGCCGGACGGTCGCGTGCGCGGCGTGCACGCTGACGTTGATCGCCGCGACGACCGCGCCCGAAGCGCCGCGCACCGGGACCGCGATCGAGCGCAGTCCGATCTCGAGCTCCTGGTCGACCACAGCATAGCCCGCCTCGCGCGCCGCGACCAGGATCCGGCGCAGCTCGTTCGGGCGAGGTGACTGTCCGATCGACGAACGGGCGCAGCTCGACGCGGGCGAGATAGGCGTCGAGGTCGCGCTCGGACAGGTGCGCGAGCAGCGTCCGGCCCATCGCAGTGCAGTAGGCGGGCAGCCGGCTGCCGACGTTCAGCTGCACGGCGATGATCCGCGAGGCGGCGGAGCGCGCGAGATAGAGGATGTCGTCCCCGTCCAGGATGGCGAGCGAGCAGGACTCGTTCAGCGCGCTCCGGACCCGGTCGAGGACCGGTTGGGCGGACACCGCGAGCGGCGTCGAAGAGAGGTACGCATGACCCAGCGCGAGGATCTTGGGCCGCAACGCGTAGGTGTGCTTGTCCGCGTCGACGTAGCCCATCTGGTGGAGGGTGTAGAGGCAGCGCCGTGCCGCGGCGCGCGGGATCCCGGTCCGCTGGCTGACCTGCGCAATGGTCAGCTTCCGGCGCTGCTCGGTGAATGCCTTGATCACGGCGAGCCCGCGGGCGAGCGAGGTCATGAAGTTCGGGTCGCCGGTGAGGGCGGCGATCTCGGCCATCGCCGGGGTGGGGGCCTTGAAAGCCCGGTTGGGGCCCGGCGGTGGGACCCCCAATTGGCCGGGTGAGGCCGGCTCCGCTCCATCGCGTTGCATGGGTGCACCTTTTCGAATCAGATGGCGCACTCTAACCTAAGACCGATTATCGGTCAAGTGTGCGTTTATCGCACAAGACTGGCCAAACGCTGCCGTGACAGCCGGGGCCGCGGCCAGCCGCTGTTGCGAAGTACGGCCGGGGCAAGTAACGTGCACGCGCGGGGTCGCGATGTCGCTCGAGCGTGTCGCAGCGCGCGCGGTTGCCTGGTTTCGCGGCCGACTCGTTCTTGGCCCCCGGCGCAATGGAGGAGATGCTCGATGAAACGCATGGTGATGAAGTCCGTTTTGGCCCTCGCGGCATGTGCGGTTGTCGGCGTCGCGGCCGCACAGGACGTCAAGGAGCGCACGATCAAGTTCGCGACGCAGAATCCGAAGGGTCACCCGATCGTGATCGGCATGGAGAAGTTCGCCGAGCTCGTGAACGCCAAGTCGGGCGGCAAGATCAAGGTGAACCTCTTCCCCGGCGGGACGCTGGGCGGCGACGCCCCGAACATCTCCGCGCTGCAGGGCGGCACGCTCGAGATGGTGGTGATGAACTCCGGGATCCTCGCCTCGCAGGTCAAGGAGTTCGCGGTGTTCGACTTCCCGTTCATGTTCGCCAACGCGCAGGAGGCGGACGCGGTGGTCGACGGGCCGTTCGGGAAGATGATGCTCGACAAGCTCGACGCCAAGAACATCCACGGCCTGGCGTACTGGGAGCTCGGATTTCGCAACATCAGCAACAGCCGGCGGCCGCTCAACAAGGTCGAGGACATCTCCGGGCTCAAGCTGCGGGTGATCCCGAACGCCATCAACGTCGACTGGGTAAGCGCCCTGGGCGCGAACCCGACGCCGATGGCGTTCCCCGAGGTGTACGCCGCGCTCGACCAGAAGGCGATCGACGGGCAGGAAAACCCGGTCACCGTGATCAACGCCAACAAGTTCTACGAGGTGCAGAAGTTCCTCGCGATCACCAACCACCAGTACAACCCGCAGACGGTGATCGTCAGCAAGAAGCTCTGGGATTCGCTTTCCGCCGGCGAGAAGAAGATCCTCGCCGACGCGGCGGTCGAGGCCGCGGCGTTCCAGCGCAAGGCTTCGCGCGAGCAGTCCGGTCAGGCGCTCGACAACCTGAAGAAGAACGGGATGCAGGTGTCCGAGTTCAGCGCCGCCGAGATGGCGAAGTTCCGCGAGAAGATGAAGCCGGTGGTCGACAAGCATGCCGCCCAGGTCGGCCCCGACGTCGTGAAGGCCCTGCAGGCCGAGCTGGCCAAGGTCCGCAAGTAGCGGCGCGCGGCGGTCAGGGCAGCAGGAGGGTGCCGAGCTCCCGCGCGGCACCCTCCAGGTGCGGCAGGTACTGGGTCTTCATCTGGCGGACGCTGACCCGGGCCGCCTGCACGATCACGTTTATCCCCCCCACCGCCTTGCCGGTGGTATCGCTCACCGGTACGGCGATCGAGCGGATGCCGAGCTCCATCTCCTGGTCGGCGATCGCGTAGCCGGCCTGCCGCGCTCCCTTCAGCACTTCGCGCAGCTTTTGCGGGCGAGGTGATCGTCCGCTCGGTGAACGGCCGGAACTCGACCCGGGCGAGGTAGGCATCCAGCTCGGACTCCGGTAGGTGCGCGAGCAGGACGTAGCCGATGGACGTGCAGTAGGCGGGCAGGCGGCTCCCGATGTTCAGCGTCACCGACATGATCCGGGAGGTCACCGAGCGCGCCAGGTAGAGGATCTCGTCGCCGTCCAGGATCGCGAGCGAGCAGGACTCGTTGACCGCGTCGCCGACGCGGTCGAGGAACGGCTGGGCCGACACCGCGAGCGGCGTCGACGACAGGTAGGCATGGCCGAGGGTCAGCATCTTCGGCCGCAGGGCGAACGCGTGGCCCTCCGCCTCCACGTAGCCGAGCTTCTCCAGCGTGTAAAGACAGCGCCGCACCGCAGCACGCGGGATGCCGGTGCGCTCGCTGATCTGGGCGATCGTCAGCTTCCGCCGCTGCTCGGTGAACGCCCTGATGACGACGAGCCCCCGGGCGAGCGAGGTCATGAAGTTCGGATCGCCGTTCAGCGCGGCGATCTCGCGCGCCGGCGATAGCGGCGGCGGCCGCCGCGAAGCGGGCGGCGCGGCGACGTCCGCACCCGTGGCGCGTCGTCCCGACCTTGACTCGCTCGTGCTCACGGCGCGAAGCTTCATGCGATTCACCGCGCGCGTCTCGACGCCGTTGCGTTTTGTGGGCGATTAGCGCCCGCAATTTGGTCTGCGAGCCGCGCGGCACGCGCGCTCGGACTACAGTCCCTCCCGTCGGCAGTACGCGAGGCTTTCAACCGTGTCGTCAAGCGTCCGTGCGATAAACGCACAATAGCACGGAGGAGGACAAGCAATGAAGAAGGTCGTCGAGGCGTACTTCCACCTGCTGAAGTTCCTGATCGTCGTGTGCCTCGCGCTCATGGTGATCCTCGTGTTCGGCAACGTCGTGCTCCGCTACGGCTTCAACCTCGGCATCACCGTCTCGGAGGAGGTCTCGCGCTGGCTGTTCGTCTGGCTCACCTTCCTCGGCGCGATCGTCGCGATGCGCGAGCACGGGCACCTCGGCGTGGACACGCTGGTGAAGCGCCTGCCGCCGCTCGGCAAGAAGGCCTGCCTGATCGTCAGCCAGCTCCTCATGCTGTACGCCACGTGGCTCTTCCTCCAGGGCAGCTGGGAGCAGACGAAGATCAACGTCGGCGTGACCGCGCCCGCGTCGGGGCTGTCGGTCGCGCTCTTCTACGGCGTCGGCCTCGTCTTCGGCGTGTCGGCGGTGCTGCTGCTCCTCCACGACCTCTATCGGGTCGTGTCCGGAAAGATGACCGACGCGGAGCTGGTCATGATCAAGGAGTCCGAGGAGCAGGAGCAGTTCGAGGAGCTGCAGAAGCAGCTGGCGGAGCAGGCGCGCGAGGAGCAGCTCGCCGCGGCTGCGGCGAAGAAGAGCGGATAGGGGAGGCGACCATGACCGTTGCCGTTTTCCTGTTCTCGCTCCTCGGCGCGATGGCGCTCGGGATGCCGATCGCCTACGCGCTGCTCCTGTGCGGGGTGGCGCTGATGTACCACCTCGACATCTTCGACGCGCAGATCATCGCCCAGAACTTCATCAACGGCGCGGACAGCTTCCCGCTGATGGCGGTGCCGTTCTTCATGCTCGCCGGCGAGATCATGAACACCGGCGGCCTGTCGAAGCGCATCGTGGATCTCGCGCTGGCGCTGGTCGGGCACATCCGGGGCGGCCTCGGCTACGTCGCGATCGTCGCCGCGTGCATCCTCTCGGCGCTGTCCGGGCTCGGCGGTTGCCGACGCGGCGGCGCTCTCGGCGCTGCTGGTGCCGATGATGGTGGCCGCCGGGCACTCGAAGCCGAAGGCGGCGCGGGCTGATCGCCGCCTCGGGGATCATCGGACCGGTGATCCCGCCGTCAGATCGGGTTCGTCATCTTCGGCGTGGCGGCGAACCTGTCGATCACGAAGCTCTTCCTGGCCGGGATCATGCCGGGCATCTACATCGCCGCGGCGCTGTGGTTCGCGTGGTGGTGGGAGGTGCGCAAGGAGCGGATCGTGCCGCCGCCGCGCAAGTCGGCGGGCGAGCTCGTGCAGGCGTTCGTCAAGGCGTTCTGGGCGCTGGTGCTGCCGTTCATCATCATCTTCGGCCTGAAGTTCGGGATCTTCACGCCGACCGAGGCCGCGGTGGTGGCGGCGGTGTACGCGCTGGTCGTGTCGGTGTTCATCTACCGCGAGCTGAAGTTCTCGCAGCTCTACGCGGTGTTCGTGGCCGCGGCGAAGACCACCTCGGTGGTGATGTTCCTGGTGGCGGCGGCGCTGGTGTCGGCGTGGCTGATCACGGTGGCCGACCTGCCGAGCAAGGTGGTCGGGCTGCTCGAGCCGTTCATGGGCAACAAGATCATGCTGATGTTCGCGATCATGGTGCTGGTGGTGATCGTGGGCACGGCGATGGACATGACGCCGACGATCCTGATCCTGACCCCGGTGCTGATGCCGGTGGTGAAGGCGGCCGGGATCGACCCGATCTACTTCGGGGTGCTGTTCATCATCAACAACTCGATCGGGCTGATCACTCCGCCGGTGGGGACGGTGCTGAACGTGGTGGCGGGGGTGTCGAAGATCAGCATGGAGGACCTGATGAAGGGCGTGATGCCGTTCATGATCGCCGAGCTGATCGTGCTGGTGCTGCTCGTGCTGTTTCCGCCGCTCGTGACGGTCCCCGCGAAGTGGTTCGCGGGATGAGCGCGCGGCCGCGCGCTTGCGAAAGGAGAAGGCAATGCGGAAGTTCCTCAAAACGTCGTTGGTGATGATCGCGGCCGCGGGTCTCGCCGGCGCGGCGGGCGTGGGCGAGGCGCAGGAGAAGGCGCGCGAGCTCAAGCTCGCGCTGCAGACCAACCCGGGCACGGCGCAGTTCGACGGCGTCGAGAAGTTCGCCGCGCTGGTCAAGGAGAAGAGCGGCGGCAAGCTGACCGTCAAGCTCTTCGGCGGCGGCCAGCTCGGCGGCGACCTGCAGGTCGTCTCGTCGCTGCAGGGCGGCACGATCGAGATGTCGCTGATGAACGCGAGCCTGCTGAACGGGCTGGTCAAGGAGTACTCGGTCCTCGACTTCCCGTTCCTGTTCAACAACGAGGAGGAGGCGTACGCGATCGTCGACGGCCCGGTCGGCAAGAAGCTGATGGGGATGCTGCCGGCGAAGGGCATCGTCGGGCCTCGCTTACCCCGAGCTCGGCTTCCGGCACATCCACAACAGCAAGCGGCCGGTGACCAAGCTCGAGGACCTGCAGGGGCTGAAGATCCGCGTCATCCAGACGCCGGTCTACATCGACACGCTCAACGCCCTCGGCGCCAACGCGACGCCGCTGCCGTTCCCCGAGGTCTACAACGCGCTCGAGCAGAAGACGGTCGACGGCGCGACCAACCCGCTGGTCACGATCCCGGTGATGAAGTTCAACGAGGTGCAGAAGTTCCTCACCATCACGCGCCACCAGTACAACCCGCAGATCATCATCGTGAGCAAGAAGGTGTGGGACAAGCTCTCGCCGGCCGAGCAGAAGATCCTGCAGGATGCGGCGACCGAGGCGACGGCCTTCGAGCGCAAGGTCTCGCGCGAGAAGAACGCGCAGGCGCTGGAAACGCTGAAGAAGACGATGCAGATCACCGAGCTTCCGCCGGCCGAGATCGAGAAGATGCGCGCCAAGGTGAAGCCGGTGGTCGACAAGCACTCGAAGGTGGTCGGCGAGGACCTGGTGAAGGAGATCAACGCCGAGCTCGCGAAGATGCGCACCGCCGCCAAGAAGTGACCCGCGGCGAGGCCGGAAGGGGACAACCATGACCAAGCTGCTCGGTCGGCTGCTGGGCGCCGCGTTGGGGCTCTGCATCCCGTTCGCGACGCCCGTCCACGGCCAGGCGCCGGTCATCGTCGTGAACCTCGCCGAGCTGTCGGGGGCGGGGGCGATCGCCGGGACGAACTTCGTGAACGGGGTGGAGCTCGCCTTCAAGGAGATCAACGCCGCCGGCGGCATCCTCGGGCAGCGCATCCAGGTCGTCACGTTCGACACCGAGTCGAAACCGGAGGTGGCGAAGCGCTCGCGCAGCGCGCGCTCGCGCTGCGGCCGTACGCCGTGATGGGACCGGTGTTCTCGGGCATCACGCTCGCGGCGATGGACGAGATGCGGCGCGCCGAGGTGCCGACCTTCACCGGCGGCGAGGCCGCGAGCCTCACGCAGAAGGGCAACCCGTATCTCTTCCGCACCTCCTTCAACCAGCTGACCGCGATGCCCCGGCTCGCGCGCTACATCAAGGACGTCCTCCGCGCGCGCACGGTCGCGGTGGTGTGGGTGGACAACGAGTTCGGGCGGGGCGGGCGGGACGCGATGGCGAAGGCGCTCGAGGCCCAGGGCATCAAGGTCGTCGCGGACATCTCGACCGAACAGCAGCAGGCGGACTTCGCGCCGACCGTGGCGAAGCTGAAGCAGTCCAACGCCGAGGCCGCGTTCGTCTACCTGAACGAGGAGGAGTCGGGGCGGTTTCTGCGCGAGGCCCAGCGGCAGAGCTACGACCGCTGGATCGTCGGCGAGACCACGATCGTCGGCCAGAAGGTGATCGAGCTCGCCGGCGACGCGGCGAACGGCGTGCACGCCCACGTCGGTCTCACGGCGGACGCGCTCGTGCCGGGCGTGCGCGCGTTCGACAACCGGTTCCTCAAGGAGTACCGGTACCGGAGCGACCACAACGGCATGAAAGGGTACATCGCCGCGTACGTGCTGAAGGCGGTCACCGAGAAGGTCGGCAGGTTCGACTCGAAGGCGTTCGCGAAGGCGATGCAGGGGATCGCCCTGTCGGCGAAGGAGTACCCCGGCATCCTCCTCGACGTGAAGTACGACGACAAGGGCGACCTCGACCGCGCGAGCTTCATCGTCAGGGTGAGCGGGGGCCGGCACGAGTTCCTCGCGACGCTGCCGCCGTCGTCGGGCGCGATCGCCGCAGCGCCGGGCGGGAAGTGAGCAGCCGGTAGCGAGGGCGGCGAGGAAGCGAGCGGTGCGCGATCAATCCGCCTGCGACGTGCTCGTGATCGGCTCCGGCGCCGGCGGACTCGCCGCCGCGATCACCGCGCTCGCCGCGACGCGGGCGCTGCTGCGCCTCGCTCGACGAGGCCCAACCGCTAGCGAGGTCGACCTGATGAAACCCACCGGAAAGTCTTTTCTTTGCGGCCTGATCGGCGCGGGCATCCAGGCCTCGCGCACGCCCGCGATGCACGAGCGCGAGGGCGACGAGCAGGGCCTTCGTTACATGTACAAGCTCATCGATCTCGACAAGCTCGGCCTGGGTGTCGAGGCGCTGCCCGAGCTGCTTGCCGGAGCGAAGCGGATGGGCTTCGCCGGGCTGAACATCACCTATCCGTGCAAGCAGGCGATCATTCCGCTCCTCGACGAGCTGTCGGAGGATGCGCGCGCCCTCAACGCGGTGAACACGGTCGTGATCAAGGGCGGCAGGCTCATCGGCCACAACACCGACTGGTCGGGCTTCGCCGAGGGGTTCCGCCGCGGCCTGCCCGATGCGAAGCTCGACCGCGTCGTGCAGCTCGGTGCGGGCGGCGCCGGCGCGGCGGTCGCGCACGCGGCGCTGATGATGGGCACGAAGCAGCTCACCGTCTTCGACGTGGACAGCGCGCGTTCGGCCGAGCTCGCGGCGAGCCTCTCCGGGCGCTTCGGCGCGGGCCGGGCGGTGGGCGGCACCGACCTGGCCGCGGCCATGGCGGACGCGGACGGCCTGATCCATTGCACGCCGACCGGCATGGCGAAGCTTCCCGGGATGCCGCTCAAGGCGGACCTGCTGCAGGGCAAGCACTGGGTCGCCGAGATCGTCTACTTCCCGCTGGAGACCGAGCTGCTCCGCGTGGCGCGCGCGAAGGGCTGCCGCACGGTCGACGGCGGCGGCATGGCGGTGTTCCAGGCGGTCGGCGCGTTTCGCCTCTTCACCGGCATCGAGCCCGACGCCGAGCGCATCCGGCGCTCATTTCCTTTCGATGGTCGGCGAAGAGATGACGCCGTCCCTGAAAGGCAAGACCGCTTTCGTCACCGGCGCGTTCGGCGACCTCGGCCGGCACTTCGCGCTGACGCTCGCGCGCGCCGGCGCGAAGGTGGCGCTCGCCGGGCGCCGGCTGGCCGAAGGCGAGAAGCTCGCCAAGGCGATCGCGAGCGAGGGCGGCGAAGCGGCTGTCGTGGCGCTGGACGTCGCCGATCCGGCGAGCGTCGCGCGCGCGATCGCGCAGGCGCGCGACGCGCTCGGGCCGATCACGATCCTCGTGAACAACGCCGGCGTGGCGGTGACCAAACCGGCGCTCGAGTGGTCGGACGAGGACTGGCGCAGCGTGATCGACGTGAACCTGACCGGGGCGTGGCGGGTGGCGCAGGCGGTCGCGCGGCACATGAAGGAGCACGGGCAGGGCGGCTCGATCATCAACATCGCCTCGATCCTCGGTCTGCGGGTCGCGGCGCAGGTGCCGGCGTACGCGGCCTCCAAGGCCGGCCTGATCCATCTCACCGAGGCGCTGGCGCTCGAGCTGGCGCGCCACAAGATCCGCGTCAACGCGCTCGCGCCCGGCTACATCGAGACCGACATCAACCGCGAGTTCTTCGCGAGCGAAGCCGGCCAGACGCTGATCAAGCGCGTGCCGCAGCGGCGGCTCGGGAAGCCGGAGCATCTCGATGGTCCGCTGTTGCTGCTCGCCTCCGACGCCTCCGAGTTCATGACCGGCGCGACGCTCGTGGTCGACGGCGGACACGTCGTCAATACGCTGTAGGGACCGGAGCATGCCGGCCGAGTTCAGCTTCGAGCCTCTGACGCCCACGACGTTCCTGCATCGCGCGGCGCGGGTCTTCGGGGACCGGGTGGGTGTCGTGGACGGCGAGGTCCGCTTCACCTACGCCGAGTTCCTGGAGCGGTCGCTGAAGTTCGCCGGCGCGCTGAAGGCCCTCGGCGTGAAGCCCGGCGATCGAGTCGCGGTGCTTGCGGGCAATTCCCATGTCCTGCTCGCCGCGCACTACGCGGTGCCGTTCGCCGGCGCCGTGCTGGTCGCGCTCAACACGCGCGTCACCGCGGCCGACATGGCGTACATCCTCGGCCACGCCGGCTGCTCGGTGTTCATCTACGACAGCGAGTTCGCGGCGACGGCGACGCAAGCGGTCAAGGAGACCGGCGGCCGCGTGCGTGCCTTGCGGGCCGGCGGCGACGGCGACGAGCTCGAGCCGCTGATCGCGGCCGGCGAGCCCTACTCGCTGCCGGTCACCGACGAGCGAGGGCTGCTCGCGATCAACTACACGAGCGGAACGACTGCGCGGCCCAAGGGCGTGATGTATCACCATCGGGGCGCCTACCTGCAGTCGCTCGCCATGGCGCTGCACATGCAGGTGGACAGCGACTCGGTCTACCTCTGGACGCTGCCGATGTTCCACTGCAACGGCTGGTGCTTCAGCTGGGGCGTCACCGCGGTGGGCGCGGTCCACCTGTGCCTGCCCAAGCTCGAGGCCGGCCTGATCTGGCGTCACATGCGCGAGTCGGGCGTGACCCATTTCTGCGCCGCGCCGACCGTCCTCACGATGACGATCTGGGATGCGGAGGCCGCCAAGGGCAAGCCGCCGCGCCCGGTGCGCATCGGCACCGGCGGCGCGCCGCCCACGCCGGCGCTGCTCGAGCGGCTCGCGGAGCTCGGCATGGACATCACGCACCTGTACGGCCTGACCGAGACCTTCGGGCCGTCGGTGATCTGCGACTGGCGCGGCGAGTGGCGGCGGCTGCCGATTCCGGAGCAGGCGAAGCTCAAGTCGCGGCAAGGGGTCGGCAACGTCATCTCGCAGGAGATCCGCGTCGTGGACGAGCGCGGCGCCGACGTGCCCGCGGACGCCGAGACGATGGGCGAGATCGCCATCCGCGGCAACAACGTGATGCTGGGCTACTACGAGGACGACGAGGCGACGCGGAAAGCCTGCCCCGACGGCTGGTTCCGGACCGGCGACCTCGGGGTCAAGTATCCGGACGGCTACATCGAGCTCCGGGATCGCGCCAAGGACATCATCATCTCCGGCGGCGAGAACATCTCGTCGGTCGAAGTCGAGCAGGCGCTTGCGACGCATCCGGCGGTGATGGAGGCGGCAGTGGTGGCGGCGCCGGACGAGAAGTGGGGCGAGATCCCGGTCGCGTTCGTGGACCTGAAGGCGGGTGCGACCGCCGCCGAGGCCGATCTCATCGCGCACGTTCGCGGCCAGCTCGCGCGCTTCAAGGCGCCCAAGCGGGTCGTGTTCGGTCCCCTGCCCAAGACGGCGACGGGCAAGGTGCAGAAGAACGTGCTGCGGGACCGGCTGAAGCAGAAGGGCTGAGCGCGCATGGCTCCAAACGAGCAGGCGGCGGCGCTCTACCGGACCTGGTTCGGGATGCTCGAGCAGTGGGCGCGCATGTTCTCGCCGTGGCTCCAGCCGGCGGGGAATCCCTTCGCCGCGGCTCCGCCGGGGGAGGACGCGACGGCGCAGGCCGTTCCCGAGCCGGTGAAACCGATCGCCGAGGCGCTGAACCTTACGCGCCAACTGCTCAGCCAGTCTTATGCCGCGCTCGGCGCGGCGCCGCCTGGACAGGACTGGCAGGGCTTGGCGGCCGCGAACGCCGCGCGGCTCAAGGCGTTCTTCGAGACCGGCGCGGCAGCGCAAAAGCAGTGGCTCGAAGGCAGTGCTCGGGCGATGACAGGAAATGGGGCGGGCGTGGAGCGGTGGTGGCCAGCCGTTCGCGTGCCCCGGGTCCCTGGGCGCTGCTCGACGTCCGGTCGACTCACCCGCTGCTGGACGGACTCGACCGTACGTTCAGCGCGCTCGCGGACGCGTTCGGCCTGGGACCCTCGCGGGCACTGCGCGACGCCTGGCGCGAGCTCATCGCCGCGGACGTGCAGCGGCGCAAGGCGCAGCTCGACTATTTCGCCGTCGTTGCCGGAGCGTGGAGCGACGTCGTCGACGGCGTCGGCATCCGGCTCCGCGAGATGGGTGCGCGCGGCGAGCGCGTCGAGTCGCTCGTAGCCCTGGTCCGGCTGTGGGCCGGGAGTGGCGGAGAAGACGCTGCACGAAGCGCTGCAGTCGAAGCCGGGGCTCGACGCGACGGCCTCGTACGTCCGCGCGGCGCTGCGCTATCGCCAGCAGCAGAACCGCGTCGTGGAGACCCTGAGCGGGCTCCTCGGCGTTCCGACCCGGACCGAGGTCGACGACGCGTATCTCGAGATCCAGACGCTGAAGCGGCAGGTCCGGGAGCTCCAGCGCGAGGTGAGGGGACTGTCCGGCGCGCCCGCCCCGAAGCGCCGCGAGTCCAAGGAGAAATCGCGTGGCGAAGCACGCTGAGTCCGTCCCGCCGGGCGCGCGCCCGGCGCTCGATCTCCCGCCCGAGAAGGCGATGCTCGAGCTGGTCCAGCTGCTGCAGAAGATCGATCGCGGCGCCAGGCGGCTCGCGCGGCTCTCCGACGAGGAGTTGGCGATCGCCACTACGCCCAAGGAAGAGATCCTGGCGCGCGACATGGTTCGGCTGTACCGCTACACGCCCGTGGTCGCGGAGCCGCTCGGCCCGCCGGTGCTCATCGTTTACGCGCTCGTCGGCCGCTATCAGATGATCGATCTCGAGGCGCACCGGTCGTTCGTGCGCCGGCTGCTCGCCGAGGGTCTCGACGTCTACATGATCGACTGGGGGCTGCCGAAGCGCGTGCACCGGTGGGTGACGATCGACGACTACGTTAACGACTATCTCGACGAATGCGTCGAGGCGATCCGCGCGCGCCACGGCGTGGAGAAGATCAACCTGATCGGCATCTGCCAGGGCGGCGTGTTCGCGACCTGCTATGCGGCGCTGCACGCCGAGCGGATCAAGAACCTCGTCCTCGCCGTCACGCCGCTCGACTTCCACGGCGACGCGGGCGAGCCGGAGACCGGCTCGGGCTACGTCAACCTCTGGGCGCGGGCGATGGACGGCGCGGACGTCGACCTCCTGATCGACACGCTCGGCAGCATTCCGGGGCCGGTGGTGGGCTTCTCGTTCCTGATGATGAGCCCGGTGTCGAACGTCACGAAGTACACGACCGAGCTCGTCAACATCCTCGACGACGACGCCAAGCTGCTCAACTTCCTGCACATGGAGCGCTGGATCGCCGACCGGCCCGACCATCCCGGCGAGATCGGGCGGCAGTGGCTCAAGGATCTCTACCAGGGGAACAAGCTCGTCAAGGGCGAGCTCATGCTCGGAACGCGGCGGGTGGATCTCCGCGCCGTCACGATGCCGGTGCTGAACGTCTATGCGGAAGGCGACGTCATCGTCCCGACCGCCTGCTCGCGCGGTCTCGCCGGGCGGTTCGGCACCGGCGACTACAGCGAGCTCGCGGTTCCGGGCGGCCACATCGGCACGTTCGTGGGCGGCAAGGCGCAGAAGGTCCTCGCGCCGGGAATCGTGAAGTGGCTCAAGGAGCGGATGTAGGGACATCAGGGAGAGCGAGGGCGATGCAAATCAATTCGGGAAGACTGAAGAGCCGGCTGCCGCTGAAGGAGATCGACGCCAGGAACAAGCGGCGTATCCGCGAGCTCAACGGCGAGTTCCTCAACCTGTACCGGGTGCTCGGCCATCACTCGACGCTGCTGTCGGCGTGGATCGAGTTCGCGTACACGCTCCGGCGCGACTGCACGACGGCGCGCACGCTGCGCGAGCTGATGATCCTGCGCGGGGCGCAGCTCGCCGGGTCGGCGTACGAGTGGCACCAGCACCGTCGCTGGGCGCGCCAGCAGGGCGTCCCGGCGGAACAGATCGAGGACCTGATGATGTGGCGCGATTCGCCGCGGTTCTCCGCGGCGGAGCGGACCGTCCTTGCGCTGACCGAGGCGATGATGGCGGGCGACGTGCCGGATGCGATCTACAAGGCGCTGCGCAAGCACTTCCGGTCGAGCG
Organism: uncultured beta proteobacterium; assembly: GCA_963827555.1. Taxonomy (GTDB): domain Bacteria; phylum Pseudomonadota; class Gammaproteobacteria; order Burkholderiales; family SG8-39; genus DATEDA01. The sequence continues at coordinate 67,152 of CAWHBL010000005.1, read as the reverse complement.
AGATCGTCGAGCTCGTCCTTACCGCCGGGTTCTATGCCATGGTCCCGCGCGTCCTCAACGCGCTGCGGGTGCCGATCGAGAAGGAGACGCTGCACGCGCCGGTCGGCGCGCAGCACTGAAGCGGGGGCCGGGGCAGGGGAAAATTCGGCACGTCCGGTGTAGTATCGACGGCACGGCCGTGGAGGAAACCATGATCGACAAGATCGTTCGCTCGCTCGAGGCGGCAGTCGCGGACGTCCACGACGGCGCCACCGTCATGATCGGCGGCTTCGGCACCGCGGGGATGCCCGCGGAGCTGATCGACGCGTTGATCGCGCGCGGCGCGCGCGACCTGACCATCGTCAACAACAACGCCGGGAACGCCGAGACGGGCCTCGCCGCGCTGCTGAAGGCAAAGCAGGTGAAGAAGATCATCTGCTCGTTTCCGCGCCAGTCCGATTCGTACGTGTTCGACGGCCTCTACCGCGCCGGCGAGATCGAGCTCGAGCTGGTGCCGCAGGGCAACCTTGCGTGCCGAATCGAGGCGGCCGGCGCGGGTCTGGGGGCGATCTTCACGCCCACCGGCTACGGCACGCTGCTCGCGGAAGGCAAGGAAACGCGCAACATCAACGGCCGCAACTACGTCCTCGAGTACCCGATCCACGCCGACTTCGCGCTGATCAAGGCGCACCAGGGCGACCGGTGGGGGAACCTCGTCTATCGCAAGACGGCGCGGAACTTCGGGCCGATCATGGCGCGCGCGGCGAAATGCACGATCGCCCAGGTGAACGAGGTCGTGCCGCTGGGGACGCTCGATCCAGAGGCGATCGTGACGCCGGGCATCTTCGTGCAGCGCGTCGTGCCGATCGCCGCCGTCGGCGAAGGCGGCGGCCTGAATTCCAGGGAGCGAACCATGAACCGACTCAACCGTGACCAGATGGCGGCGCGCGTCGCGCGCGACATCCCCGAGGGCGCGTACGTCAACCTCGGCATCGGCCTGCCGACCCGCGTGGCCAATTTCCTGCCCAAGGAGCGCGAGATCTTCCTGCAGAGCGAGAACGGTCTCCTCGGGATGGGGCCGGCGCCGGCCAAGGGCGACGAGGACTGGGACCTGATCAACGCGGGCAAGGAGCCGGTCACGCTGCTCACCGGCGGCGCGTTCTTCCACCACGGCGACTCGTTCGCGATGATGCGCGGCGGGCACCTGGACATCTGCGTCCTCGGCGCGTTCCAGGTCGCCGCCAACGGCGATCTCGCGAACTGGCACACCGGCGCGCCGGACGCGATCCCCGCGGTCGGCGGGGCGATGGATCTCGCGATCGGCGCGAAGAAGGTGTTCGTCATGATGGAGCACCAGACGAAGAACGGCGAGACGAAGATCGTGGAGCGGTGCTCCTATCCGGTCACCGGCGTCGGCTGCGTCACCCGGGTCTACACGGACCTCGCGGTGATCGACGTCACCCCGCAGGGCCTGCGCGTGATCGAGATGGTCGACGGCCTGACGCTCGACGAGCTGCAGAAGCGCACCGGCGCACCGCTGCTGCACGCGACGAAATAGCGACCGGGACGAGAGACGCCCGGCGAACAAACCCGAGAGCCCGCCAGCACACCAGGACGAGACGCACGAAGGAGCACGTCGTATGAGCGAAACCACGGGCTACCGGCGCCCCTATGCCGGCACCCAGCCGGACTATCTCTTTCCCAGGTACGCGTCCACCGTCAAGCGCGCGCCGACGAAGCCGCTGGTCGTCCTGCCGCACACGCTGTCGGAGCTGACCGGACCGATCTTCGGTCACGACGAGGTCAAACCGGGTGACGCCGATCTCACCAAGCAGCACAAGGGCGACCCGATCGGCGAGCGGATCATCGTGAGCGGCCGGGTGCTGGACGAGAACGGCCGGCCGGTGCCGCACACGCTGGTCGAGGTGTGGCAGGCGAACTCGTCGGGCCGCTATCCGCACCGCGTCGACCAGCACAACGCGCCGGTGGACCCGAACTTCTCGGGTGCCGGCCGCACGCTGACCGACGCCGAAGGGCGCTACCGGTTCGTCACGATCCGGCCGGGCGAGTATCCGTGGCGCAACCATTACAACGCGTGGCGCCCGGCGCACATCCATTTCTCGCTGTTCGGGCCGGCGTTCGCGACGCGCATCGTGACGCAGATGTACTTTCCGGGCGATCCGCTGCTGCAGTACGACCCGATGTTCCTGTGTGTGCCGGACGAGAAGGCGCGCAATCGGCTGATCTCGATCTTCGACTGGGAGACGACGGTTCCCGAGTTCGCGCTGGGTTACAAGTTCGACATCGTCCTGCGGGGATCCGACGAGACCCCGCGCGATCCGAGCCCGGGCGAGTGAGGGAGGAACCGACATGAGCCTCTACGCAACCACCTCGCAGACCGTCGGGCCGTACCTCCACATCGGCCTGAACTGGCTGATCCGCGAGGACCTGGTCGGCCCCGGTGTCACCGGCGAGCCGATCACCATCCAGGGAAGAGTCCTCGACGGCGACGGCAAGCCGGTCAACGACGCGCTGGTCGAGATCTGGCAGGCGAACGCGCACGGCAAGTACGCGCATCCGGAGGACAAGCAGGCGAAACCACTCGAGCCCGGATTCAAGGGCTTCGGCCGGTCCGCGACCGACGACAACGGGGCGTTCCGCTTCAAGACAATCAAGCCCGGACGCGTGCCCGGTCCCGGCGGCGCGCTGCAGGCGCCGCACATCGCGGTCACGGTGTTCATGCGCGGCCAGCTGAAGCAGCTCGTGTCGCGGATCTACTTCCCGGACGAGCCGGCGAACGCGGACGATCCGATCCTCAAGCTCGTGCCCGCCGAGCGCCGTGCGACGCTGGTCGCGAAGAAGCTTCCGGGCGGGAAGGGCGCGCTGGAGTGGAACGTCATGCTCCAGGGGGCGGAAGAGACCGTCTTCTTCGACGTCTAGCCGGTCGGCAGCCGTGAGCGAGAGCACCTCGACGCGGCTGTTCGACCCGCTCTTCACGACGGACTCCATGCGGGCGGTCTTCTCCGACCGCGGCCGGCTCCAGGGCATGCTCGATTTCGAGGCGGCGCTGGCCCGCGCGGAGGCGCGCGCCGGCGTCATTCCCGCGGCGGCCGTGGCGTCGATCGAAGCGCAGTGCCGCGCCGACTCTTTCGACGTCGGCGAGCTCGCGCGCGGCAGCGCGCTCGCGGGCAACACCGCGATCCCGATGGTCAAGGCGCTGACCGCGCTGGTGGCGAAACGCGACGAGGCGGCGGCGCGCTTCGTCCACTGGGGCGCGACGAGCCAGGACGCGATGGACACCGGGCTCGTGCTGCAGCTGCGCGCGGGGCTCGATCTGATCGAAGCGGACCTCGCGCGGCTCTCCGCCGTGCTCGCCGGGCTGGCCGACGAGCACAAGCGGACGGTTCTCGCCGGCCGGACGTGGCTGCAGCAGGCGACGCCAGTCACGTTCGGATTGAAAGCCGCAGGCGCCCTGAGCGCGGTGGAGCGCCATCGCGCGCGCATCCGCGAGCTCCGCCGGCGCGTGCTCGTTCTGCAGTTCGGCGGCGCAAGCGGCACGCTCGCTGCGCTGGGAGCGGACGGGCTCAAGGTCGCCGCGGCACTGGCGGAGGAGTTGAAGCTCGGCCTCCCCGACGTCCCGTGGCACGCCCAGCGCGACCGCGTGGCCGAGGTCGCAACCGCGCTCGGACTCCTCGTCGGCACGCTGGGCAAGGTCGCCCGGGACATCTCGCTCCTGATGCAGACCGAGGTCGGGGAAGCATTCGAGCCGGCCGCGGCGGGGAAGGGCGGCTCGTCGACGATGCCGCACAAGCGCAACCCGGTGGGGTGCGCGGCGATCCTGGCGGCGGCGATCCGCGTACCCGGGCTTGTCTCGGTGATGCTGACGGCGATGGTCCAGGAGCACGAGCGCGGGCTCGGCGACTGGCATGCGGAGTGGGACACATTGCCGGAGATCTGCACCCTCGCCGCGGGCGCGCTTGCCCAGCTCATCCAGGTGCTCGAGGGCCTCGAGCTCGACCCGGCGCGGATGGCCGAGAACCTCGAGGCGACGCGCGGGCTGATCCTCGCCGAAGCGGTGACGATGGCGCTCGGCGGCAAGATCGGGCGGCTGCCCGCGCATCATCTGGTGGAGGACGCGTGCCGGCGGGCGGCGGACGAGAGGCGCCATCTGCGCGACGTGCTCGGCGAAGACCAGGAGGTGCGGAAGCACCTGTCCGACGCTGACCTGCGGCGCCTGCTCGATCCGGCCAACTACATCGGTCTGGCGGAGGTGCTCGTCGACCGCGCGCTCGCGGCGCGCGTTGAATCCAACCCGGCGAAGGAGTGACGAAGATGCCGTTCGCGGAAGCCAACGGAGCCCGGCTCCACTACCGGTTCGACGGACCGGAGAACGGGCCGGTGCTGGTGCTCTGCAACTCGCTCGGCACCGATCACACGATGTGGGACCCGCAGGTCCCGGCGCTCGCGCGGAAGCTGCGCGTGTTGCGGTACGACCGCCGTGGCCACGGCGCCTCGGCGGTCACCCCCGGCCCGTACACTATTGAACAGCTCGGGCGCGACGCGCTCGGCCTCCTCGACGCGCTCGGGATCGAGCGGGTCCGGTACTGCGGGCTTTCGCTCGGGGGGATGACCGGCATGTGGCTGGGGACGCATGCCGCCGACCGGATCGAGCGGCTGGTCCTGTGCAATACCGCCGCCCAGATCGGCCCGCCCGATCCGTGGAACGCGCGGATCGAGGCGGTCCGCAAGGGCGGCATGGCCGCGATCGAGTCCGCCGTGATGGCGCGCTGGTTCACGCCCGGGTTCCTGGCGCGGCAGACGCCGATGCTCGGGCGGATGCGGGAGGTTTTCCTGCAGCTCTCGCCCGAGGGTTACGTCGCGTGCTGCGCGGCGGTTCGCGACATGGACCAGCGCGAGTCGATCGCGCGCATCACCGCGCCTACGCTCGTGATCGCCGGTACCCACGACGCGTCGACGACTCCGGCGGCGGGGCAGTTCATGGTCGGGAAGATCAAAGGGGCCCGGTACGTCGAGCTGGACGCGGCGCATATTTCCAACGTCGAAGCCGCCGACCGCTTCACCGCGGCGGTCCTTGATTTCATCGCCGACTAGGAGCGACTCGAGTGGACGACAAGGAACGGTATGCGGCCGGAATGCAGGTCCGGCGGGCGGTGCTCGGCGACGCGCACGTCGACCGGACGCTGAAGAACAAGAACCCGTTCAACGAGGAGTTCCAGGACCTCATCACCCGCTACGCCTGGGGCGAGATCTGGACCCGGCCGGGCTTGCCGCGGCACACGCGGAGCCTGCTGACCCTGGGCTGGATGGTCGCCCTCAACCGCGACGCGGAGTTCCGGATGCACGTCCGCGCTGCGTTCAACAACGGCGTCACCCGCGAGGAGATCAAGGAGATGCTGCTCCAGTGCGCGATCTACTGCGGCGTGCCGGCGGCGAACGCGGCGTACCACAGCGCGCAGGAGGTGTTCGCGGAGATGGACGCGAAGCGCTGAAGCGGAGTCGCCATGCGCACCCAAGTCGGGATCATCGGCGCCGGTCCGGCGGGGCTGCTGCTCGCCCACCTCCTGCACCGGGAGGGGATCGAGTCGGTGGTCCTCGAGAGCCGCAGCCGCAAGGACATCGAGGCGACGATCCGCGCCGGAGTGCTCGAGCAGGGCACGGTCGACCTGATGAACGAGCTCGGCGTCGGCGAGCGGATGCGACGCGAGGGCGCCGTCCACCGCGGCATCGAGCTCGCGTTCGGCGGTCGCCGGCACCGCATCGATCTCTCGGAGCTGACCGGCGGGAAGGCGATCACGGTGTACGCGCAGCACGAGGTGATCAAGGACCTCGTCAAGGCGCGGCTCGACGCGGGCGGCGCGATCCTGTTCGAAGTCGAGGGCGTCAGCGTCCGGGACATCGACACGAAGTCGCCCGGCGTCCACTTCCGCAAGGACGGTGCCGGTCACGAGCTCGACTGCGACTTCATCGCCGGCTGCGACGGGTTCCACGGCGTGTCCCGGCCCGCGATCCCGTCACGGGTGCGCAAGGAGTTCGTGCGGACGTACCCCTTCGGCTGGTTCGGCATCCTCGCCGAGGCGCCGCCGTCGTCGGAGGAGCTGGTCTACGCGTACCACGAGCGCGGGTTCGTGCTGATCAGCACGCGCTCGCCGCAGATCCAGCGGCTCTATTTCCAGTGCGATCCAAACGATAACGTCGACAACTGGCCGGACGAGCGGATCTGGCGGGAGTTCCACGCGCGGCTCGTCATGGCGGACGGCTGGAAGGTCACCGAAGGGCGCATCTTCCAGAAGGGCATCGTGGCGATGCGCAGCTTCGTCGCCGAGCCGATGCAGCACGGACGGCTCTTTCTCGCCGGGGACTCGGCGCACATCGTGCCGCCCACCGGGGCGAAGGGCCTGAACCTCGCGGCGGCGGACGTCCGGGTGCTCGCCCGGGCGCTCGCCGAGTTCTACCGGTCGGGCGGCACCGGCGCGCTCGACCGCTACTCCGAGGTCGCGCTCAAGCGCATCTGGCGCGCCGAGCACTTCTCGTGGTGGATGACGTCGATGCTGCACCGGTTCCACGACGACGACCCGTTCCACCAGCGCCTGCAGCGCTCGCAGCTCGAGTACGTCGTGGGCTCGCGCGCGGCGGCGGCGTCGCTCGCCGAGAACTACGTCGGGCTGCCGCTCGACTGAGCGCGCCGGGCCTAGCGCTTGAGCGGCTCGATCTTGTTGCCGGTGACGCGGACCTTCTGGCCGGCCTGGTACCCCGGCTTCTCGTCCACCGTGACCGTGCCGGTCGTGCCGTCGTCGTAGAGGACCGTCACCTCGTACTGGACCTGGGAGATGCTGGAGTCGGTCTCGTTCGAGAAGAACTTGCCGAAGTATCCCCGCCAGTTGTCCTCGGTGATCCCGCGGTGCTTGACCGCGCTCACCAGGCCCACGACGCCGAGCTTGGGCTCGGCGGTAGGGGGCGGCTTCTTGGCCGGGGGGGTGTTGCAGGCGGCGGCGAGGCATCCGATCGCGATCGCGACCGCCGCGCGGCGGAGGAGCCTGCCCATGGAGGCGGAGTTTAGCTCGACGCAGGCGGAAGCAACAGCTAAAGTTCGCGCCTTTTTGCGAGGACCGGCCGATGAAGGTGATCCGCAACAGCGTGGTGGCCCTGAAGTACGAAGTGCTCGACGGTAACGGCGAGGTCGTCGAGCGCGGGCACGAGCCGATCGTCTACCTCCACGGCGGCCACGGCGGGATCTTCCCGAAGGTCGAGGAGGCGCTCGCCGACAAGGAGACCGGCGAACGGGTGCGGGTCCGGCTCGCCCCCGAGGACGCCTTCGGGCCGCGCGACCCGGACCTCGTCCGCGTCGAGCCGCGGAGCCGGTTCCGCGGCAAGATCAAGGTCGGCATGCGGGTCCAGGGCGAGGCGGCCCACGACGACCACAGCCACCCGGTGAGCTTTCGCGTGGTCAAGGTCGGCGAGAACGAGGTGACCCTCGACGGCAACCATCCGCTCGCCGGCCAGACGATCGAGTTCCGCTGCACGGTGCTCGACGTGCGGCCGGCATCGCCGGAAGAGATCGCGCACGGCCACGCCCACGGGCCGGACGGGCACCACCATCACTAGCCGCGGGACGCGGCGAGAAGGTCGCGTCTACGCGAGCTTGCTCGCGTTCCCACTTCCGGGTTACGCGGCCTTCGCGAGAAGGTCGCGTCTACGCGAGCTTGCTCGCGTTCCCCACTTCCGGGTTACGCGGCCTTCGCGAGAAGGTCGCGTAACACGTACGGCATGATCCCGCCGTGCTGGTAGTAGTCGACCTCGATCGGGGTGTCGATGCGCAGCAGCACCTTCACCTCCTGCCGCGAGCCGTCCTTGCGCCGGATCACCAGCGTCACGTCCTGCTGCGGCCGCAGGTCGCCCGCGAGCCCGATGACGTCGAACTCCTCGTCGCCCTTGATGGCTAGCGACTGGACCGAGTCCCCGCCCTTGAACTGGAGCGGCGCAACGCCCATGCCGACCAGGTTGGAGCGGTGGATGCGCTCGTAGCTGCGCGCGACGACCGCCTTCACGCCGAGGAGCTGGGTGCCCTTCGCCGCCCAGTCGCGCGAGCTGCCGGTGCCGTACTCCTCGCCGCCGAAGACCACGAGCGGCGTCCCGGCGGCCGTGTACTTCATCGCGGCATCGTAGATCGGCAGCTGCTCGCCGGCCGGCTGCATGACCGTGAACCCGCCCTCGACCCGCGCGCCGTCGGGCTTGGGCGGGATCATCAGGTTCCGGATGCGGACGTTGGCGAAGGTGCCGCGCATCATCACCTCGTGGTTGCCGCGCCGCGCGCCGTAGGAGTTGAAGTCGGGCACGCCGACGTCGTGCTCGAGGAGGTAGATCCCGGCCGGCGAGGTCGGCTTGATCGAGCCGGCCGGGCTGATGTGGTCGGTGGTGATCGAGTCGCCGAAGATGCCGAGCACCCGCGCGCCGCGGATGTCGCCGGTGCGGCGCGGCTGCATGCTGAAGTCCTTGAAGAACGGCGGCTCGGCGATGTAGGTCGAGGTCGGCCAGTTGTAGACCTGGCCGGTCGCGGCGACCACGCCCTTCCACATCGGGTTCGCGTCGGCGACGTTGCCGTACAGCGAGCGGAACGTCTTCGGGTCCATCGCGAACTTCATGCAGTCGTAGATCTCCTGGCTGGTCGGCCACACGTCGCCGATCCAGACGTCCTCGCCCTTCTTCCCCTTGCCGAGCGGCTCGGTCATCAGGTCGACGAGCATCGTGCCGGTGATCGCGTAGGCGACGACGAGCGGCGGCGACGCGAGGAAGTTCGCGCGGATGTTGGGGTGGATGCGCGCCTCGAAGTTGCGGTTGCCCGAGAGCACCGCCGCGCACACGAGGTCGTTCTTCGTGACCGTCTCGTCGATCGCGGGATCGAGCGGGCCGGCGTTGCCGATGCAGGTCGTGCAGCCGTACGCGGCCACCGCGAAACCGAGCTGTTCGAGATAGGGCAGCAGGCCCGCCTTGGTGAGGTACTCGGTCACGACGCGCGAGCCCGGCGCGAGCGAGGTCTTGACGTGCTTCTTCGACGCGAGCCCGCGCTCGACCGCCTTCTTCGCGAGCAGCCCGGCGGCGAGCAGCACGCCGGGGTTCGAGGTGTTCGTACACGAGGTGATCGCGGCGATCAGCACGTCGCCGTTGCCGACCCGGGTGTCGCCTTTGCCGGTCGGGAAGCGCGGCATGAGCGTGGCGGGCGCCTTGCCGTACCCGCCGTCGGCGACGGACTTCGAGAACAGCTCCTGGAATTTCGCCTTGACGTTGCCGATCTCGATGCGGTCCTGCGGGCGCTTCGGTCCGGCGAGCGACGGCGCGACGGTGCCCAGATCGAGCTCGACCACCTGGCTGTAGTCGATCGTGCCCTTTTTCGGCACGCCGTAGAGCCCCTGCGCCTTGAAATAGGCGGTGAACGCGTCGATCTCCTCCCGCGTGCGGCCGGTGCCTTCGAGATAGGCGACCGTGCGGTCGTCGACCGGGAAGAACCCGATCGTCGCGCCGTACTCGGGCGCCATGTTGCCGAGGGTCGCGCGGTCCGGCACGGCGAGGTTCTCGACGCCCTCGCCGAAGAACTCGACGAACTTTCCGACCACCTTGGTCTTGCGGAGCAGCTCCGTTACCGTCAGCACCAGGTCGGTGGCGGTGACGCCGCCGCGAAGGGCGCCCTTGAGGTGCACGCCGACGACGTCGGGGGTGAGGAAGTACATCGGCTGGCCGAGCATCCCGGCTTCGGCCTCGATCCCGCCCACGCCCCAGCCGACCACGCCGATGCCGTTGATCATCGTCGTGTGCGAGTCGGTGCCGACGAGCGTGTCCGGGTAGTACACGCCATCCGCGCTGCGGTGCACGCCGCGCGCGAGGTACTCGAGGTTCACCTGGTGCACGATGCCGATGCCGGGCGGGACGACCTTGAAGGTGTCGAACGCCTGCATGCCCCACTTGAGGAACGTGTAGCGTTCCTGGTTGCGCTCGAACTCGAGCCGGGTGTTCAGGTCGAGCGCGTTCCGCGTGCCGTAGTGGTCGATCTGCACCGAGTGGTCGACGACGAGGTCGACCGGGACCAGCGGCTCGACCAGCTTCGGGTTCTTGCCCATGCGGCTCGCCACGTTGCGCATCGCCGCGAGGTCGGCGAGCAGCGGCACGCCGGTGAAGTCCTGGAGGACGATGCGCGCCAGCACGAACGGGATCTCGTCCGACCGCGGCGCGTTCGGCTTCCAGCCGGCGAGCTGCCGCACGTGCTCCTCGGTGACCTTCTTGCCGTCGCAGTTCCGCAGCACCGACTCGAGCACGATCCGGATCGAGACCGGCAGCCGGGACACCTTCCCCAGCCCCGCCTTCTCGAGCGCGGCGAGCGAGTAGTACTTCCCGGACTTGCCCGCGCCCGGCTTGAACTCCTGCAGCGCGCTGAACGTGTTGTGCGGCATCGCTAGCTTCCCTTTCTGCCAGCCGAGGATTGCTTGTATTCGGCGAACGAGTGCAGCCGGTACGCGCCGCTCGCGACGAAACGCCCGAGCAGCAGGAACTCGCCGACGTCGCGGATCTCGCCGTTGTGGCGGGCGAGCGGCTTGCCGTCGAAGTCGTAGAAGACGATCACCGGGCTGAACTTCACGCCCTGCGCGGTGGCGAAGCCCTTCTCGGTGGTGCTCTTCCCGGCGAAATCGACGATCGGCACGGCGCCTCGGAGATCCACCGCCAGCACCGCGAAGTTGTGGCGGTAGTAGTCCTGCACGCCCTCCAGCGACAGGACGTCGCGCTTCATCCGCTCGCAGTAGGGGCAGTCGTCGCGCACGTACATCACGAAGATCGCCTGCTTGCCAGCGGCGCGTGCGTCGGCCGCCTCGGACCTGAGGTCGCCGAGGCTGGGCGTGAAGAAGCGCTGCATCGGATCGCGCTTCACGCCGTAGGACTGCGCCGCCACGAACCCCGATGCGAGGAGCAGCGCGGCGAGCGCGAGGCGGCGGAGGGGGCGCATTGCGGAGTCGTCCGGGAGCAAATCGCGACGCCACGTCGCGACGGCGCGTATTGTAAGGCGTAGCTCGCCGCTACGCCTTGCGGTGCGGCAAAGAACGGGCGCCGGAACGCCCGTCAGGGAAGAAAGCTCAGATGTACCGCGGGAGCCGCAGACAGCTGTAGGACGCGTTGCCCCGCTTCAGCGACATCGCCGGCGTCTGCCCGCGCGCCGGCAGCGGCTGCACCAGGAACGCCGGGCCGTCCTGCGGTTGAACCTTCCACCAGCCGTCGGCGTCGGGAACGACGTCGGAGACGCCGGAAACGGTGCGGGCGAAGCCGTCGAGGTCGACGTTGGTCTCGATCATCTTGCCGCCGGTCTGCGCCGGGCCGAACCAGACGATCGGCGGCGTCTTGGTCGGCGGGGCGCCGGGCACGCGGCACTCCCAGGTACCGACGAGCTGGTCGGCGGGCGTGGGCAGGGCGGCGGCCGCGGGCAGCGCGACCGCGGCGGCGGCTAGGAACAGGAACCGTCTCATTGGCATCTCCCCGGGGGTCGGTCGTTATGACGACTGCATAGTACCGCGGCGCCAATCCTTCCGCTAGAAGAAGGCCTTAGCGGCGGCCTCCGGCAGCGCTACGCCTGTGACTTTCGCCTTCTGGAGGACCTCCCAGAAGTACCGGTAGGTCGCCCGGTCATGCAGCTCGCCGGCGTACTGGATCGGCCCCCACTCGGCCGCCTGGGCGGCGAGGAGGATCGCCGCCGCGTCCTGCACCTCCGAGTAGTCCGGCTTCATCGCGTCCACGATCGGCTGGATCTGGGCCGGGTAGATCGACCACATCCGCAGGAACCCGAACTCGTGGCGCGCCCGCCAGGCGTCCTGGTAGGTCTGGTAGGCGTTCTTGAGGTCGAGCGTGACGTTGTGCGCCGGGATGACGCCGTGCGCGAGGGCGGCGGCGACGACCTCGGTCTTCGCGCGGGCGAGCAGCCGGTGCTCGAACTGGCCCGGCGAGCGCATCGCCGCGGCCGGGATCGCGCCGTGATGGCCGGAGACGAAGTCCATCAGGCCGAAGTCGAGCACCTGCATGCCCGGCAGCCGCGCGATCTCGGCGGCGTCGTGAAGCGCGCCGTGCGTCTCGACCAGCGCGTGGATGGGGATCTGCCGGCGGACGCCGTGCCGCGCCGCGACCTGCTCGACGTGGCCGATCATCTCCGCGACCTGGGCGGCCGAGGTGGCTTTCGGAATCGTGACGTAGGCGAGGACGCCGCCCGCGCCGGACACGACCACGTCGACGTCCTGCTTCCACGCCGGGTGCGTGTAGTCGTGGATGCGCACCCCCGCCATGCGCAGCTTGTTCGCCGGCGAGCCGAGCACGCGCACGACCATCTCCGCGTGCTCCTTCTCCTTCCCGGCCTGGGCGCCGTCCTCGCAGTCGCACGTGACGTCGAAGATCGGCCCGAGCCGGTCCTGCAGCTCGAGCGCCTTGACGATCAGCTTCTCGCTGCCGGCGAAATGCTCGCAGGACGGAATGACCGGAAACGGTTTTTCGCCCCTGAACAGGGCCTCGTTGGGATGGACGGGCTTCATGGGCGGCTCTTTCTGGGCATGAACACGGTGTAGTCCAGGTCGAGGACGACGTTCGGATGCGGCTTGCCGTCGGGCGCGGTCGGGGTCGCGAGCCCGGCCGGCGCGAGGTTCTTGACGCCGACGAGGCGCAGGCGGAGGGCGCCGAGGTCGGCGCGGCCGGGAAGGACCCAGCGGTCGCGCACTTCGGTGATCGCGTAGAGCGTGTCGCCGGCGAAGGTCGGGTTGGTGTGGCTGCCGGCGTTGATCGCGCCGATCGCGTACGCGTTCTCCAGACCGTCGTAGCTGAGCGCCCGGCACACCGAGATCACGTGCCCGCCGTACACGAGCCGGCGCCCGAACGCGGACCGCTTCATCGCCGGCTCGTCGAAGTGGACGCGCGCCGTGTTCTGGTAGAGCCGGGTCGCAGTCGTATGGTCGGATTCCTCGAGCGTCATGCCCGAGGGATGGTCGATCCGTTCGCCGGGCTCGTAATCGTCCCAGAAGTCTTCGCCGCCGGTGATCACCGGCGTGAGCGCGGCAGCGTTCAGGGTTGGCGGCACTACGAGCGCCGCGGGAAGAACGACCTCGGGGAGGGACGGGACGAGCCGGTTCGGGAGGCGGCGATTCCGGATCGCGTTTGTGCACCATCACCCAGCGCGCCCAGGTCAGGACCGGCTCGCCGTGCTGGTTGTATGCGTTCGAGCGCACGTACACCACCCCCGAGCGGCGGTTCGAGTTCTCGCGCAGCCCGATCACCTCGGATTCGGCGCGGATCGTGTCGCCGGGATAGCACGGCGCGAGGAAGCGCAGATCGGCGTACCCGAGGTTGGCGACGGCGTTCAGGGAGATGTCGGGAACGGTTTTGCCGAACGCGACGTTGAAGACGAGGAGGTCGTCCACGGTGCGGTCGCGATAGCCGATTGCCCGCGCGACCGGGGCGGCACAGTGGACCGGATCCCGGGCACCGGTGAGCGCGATGTAGAGCGCGCAATCCCCGTCGGTGATCGTCCGCGGCGTCGGGTGCGCGATGCGCTCGCCGAGCCGGAAATCCTCGAAGAAGTTGCCGGCGCGGGCCTTCGCTGGACGACATGGCGGCGCGGATTGGTCACGCGCGCCGGATCGGGTGCCAGCGTTCGCAGGGCGACGCGTGGTTATGCGAATGCGTCGCCCGGTCTGCCGTCAGGCGCGCGGTCCTACGCCATCTTCCGGATGGCCTCGTCGAGCGCGACCATGCGTCGCGCCGCGACCACGTGCATCTGCTCGATCAGCCGTCCGTTCACGACCACGTTGCCGCGGCCCTCGGTCGCCGCCTTCTCGAACGCGCCGATCACCTCCTTCGCCTGCGCCACCTCGGCGGGTTTCGGCGTATAGGCCTCGTTGCAGTAGATCAGCTGGTCGGGGTGGACGAGCGTCTTGCCGTCGAGCCCCATGTCGCGGCCGAGGCGGCACGAGTACTCGAACGTGTGCATGTCCTTCAGGTTCGACTGGATGCCGTCGACCACCGAGCGCCCGTGGGCCCGCGCGGCGAGGATCACCAGCGACAGGCTCGCGAGCAGCGGCAGCCGCTCGGGATGCGGGCGCGCGTGGAGGTGGTTCGTGAGGTCGGCGGTCCCCATCACCAGGCAGGCGATGCGGTCGGAGGCGCCGGCGATCTCCTCCGAGCGCAGGACGCCGAACGGCGTCTCGATCATCATCATCACCGGCCGGTCGTCGCCGCCGGCGCGGTCGAGCGCGGCGATGCAGTCGATCGCCTCCTGCCGGCTCTCGATCCGCGGAAACAGGATGGCGTGCGCACCGCTGCGCGCAACGGCGCGGAGGTCGGCGTCGATCCACGGCGAGCCGAGCCGGTTGACGCGCACGATCACCTCGCGCTGCCCGTACTCGTAGCCCTTGAGCGCCTTGACGACGTTCGCCCGCGCCGCTTCCTTCCCCTCGGGGACGATCGTCTCCTCGAGGTCCATCACCACGCAGTCGGTGGGGAGCGTCGCCGCCTTCTCGAGGAACCGGAGGGTGTTGGCCGGCGAGTACAGCATCGACCGGCGCGGGCGGAAGTACTTCATCCGCCGATCAGGTGCTTCACGCCGTCGCGCTCCTCCGCGAGCTCCTTCAGCGTCGCGTCGATGCGCGCGCGGCTGAAGTCGCTCACGCTGAGACCCTGGACGACCTGGTATTCCCCGCCGTTGCAGGTCACCGGATAGCCGAAGATGACGCCTTCGGCGATGCCGTAGCTGCCGTCGGACGGGACCCCCATCGTCACCCAGTCGCCGTCGCGCGAGCCGAGCACCCAGTCGCGGACGTGGTCGATCGCGGCGTTGGCGGCGCTCGCCGCCGAGGAGGAGCCGCGCGCCTCGATGATGGCCGCGCCGCGCTTCTGCACCGTCGGGATGAAGGCCGACTCCAGCCAGGCCTGGTCGTTGATCATCGGCCAGACCTTCTGCCCGTCGACCTCGGCGTGGAAGAGGTCGGGGTACTGCGTCGCCGAGTGGTTGCCCCACACGACGATCTTGCGTACGGACGCGACCGGTTTGCCGATCTTCGCGGCGACCTGCGACAACGCGCGATTGTGGTCGAGACGCATCATGCCGGTGAACTGCCGGGGCTTGAGGCCCGGCGCGCTCTTCATCGCGATGAGGGCGTTCGTGTTCGCGGGATTGCCGACGACGAGCACCCTGACGCTCCGGCTCGCGACCGCGTCGAGCGCCCGACCCTGGACGGTGAAGATCTGCGCGTTCGCTTCCAGCAGGTCCTTCCGCTCCATCCCCTTCGAGCGCGGCCTCGCGCCGACGAGCAGCGCTACGTCCGCGTCGCGGAACGCGACCTTCGGATCGTCGTCGGTCACGATGCCGGCGAGCAGCGGGAACGCGCAGTCCTCGAGCTCCATCACCACGCCCTTCAGCGCCGGCAGCGCCTGCGTGATCTCGAGGAGCTGCAGGATCACCGGCTGGTCCTTGCCGAGCATGTCCCCGGCGGCGATCCGGAACAGCAGGCTGTAGCCGATCTGACCGGCCGCACCGGTCACTGCGACTCGAACGGGTTGCTTCGCCATCGTCGGGCTCCTGAAGGGTCGGGAATCGGGCTGCGCCGTGCGCGCGAGGACGCGAGTCCGCTCGCTCGATGATACGCAAGCGGGCTTGTGCTGCAGCGCAGCGATGCGAGTGTAGGCTGCGCCGGAACCGGAAGTCAACGCGCGAACCGTCAGCGCGCGGGCGTGCCTCGTTCTCCCACGGAAAACAGCGCCAAGTCCGCGCAAACAGGAAACGTACGGTCGCCGCTGAGCCTGAGTGCCACCGTCTCGGCGTTCATTGTGCACCCCAACAAACCGTGGACCGGCTGCTATAATTTCCGACTGCTGATTAGCGGCAGGCGTGGGACGCGGGGGAGAGTCGAAGGTACGCGATATGCCCGATGCTTCGCTGAAGAAAAAACGACCGCTCTGGTACAACCTCAACCTCCTCAACCTGCCACTGCCCGGGCTGGTGTCGATCCTCCATCGCATCAGCGGCGCGGCGCTCTTCCTCCTCCTCCTCTGGCTGCTTTACCTGCTGGACGGGAGCCTCGCCTCGGCCGAGCGTTTCGAGGCGGTCCGCCAGACGGTGTCGCAGCCGCTCGCGAAGCTGGTGCTGCTCGGCCTGCTGTGGTCGTTCCTGCACCATCTCTGCGCCGGAATCCGTTACCTGTTCCTGGACATCCACAAGGGCGTCGACCTCGCGAGCGCGCGTGCGACGAGCGGCGTCGTGCTCGCCGTGAGCCTCGTGCTGACCGCGGTGCTCGGCTGGAGGCTGCTGTGGTGAACCGGATCGTCGTCGGGGCCCACTACGGGCTGCGAGGCTGGCTCGTGCAGCGCGTGTCGGCAATCGTGATGGCGCTCTACACGTTCGCGTTCGCCGTCGCGGTCGCCGGCGCGAGGCCGGTCGACTACGAGCGGTGGAAGGCGCTCTTCAGCCAGGGCTGGATGCGGTTCGCGACGCTGCTGTTCGTGGTGAGCCTGCTGCTGCACGCGTGGGTAGGGATGCGCGACATCCTGATGGACTACGTCAAGCCCACCGGCTGGCGGCTCGCGCTCGAGATCGTGGTGATCCTCGTGCTCGTCGGCGCGGCCGGTTGGGCGGTCGAGATCCTCTGGAGGACCTGAGGTGAAACCGATGCCGCAGGCATCGCTTTCCTGGTTTCAGGGAGCACGCGGGGGCACCTTGCCCCCTCGTGTCGCGGGGAACTAGGCGGTGGCGCTCGTCGTGCGGCAGTTCGACGCGGTCGTCGTGGGCGCCGGCGGAGCGGGCCTGCGCGGCGCGCTCCAGCTCGCCGAGGCCGGGCTCAGGGTCGCCGTGCTGTCGAAGGTGTTCCCGACGCGCTCGCACACCGTCGCCGCCCAGGGCGGCGTCGGCGCGGCGCTCGGCAACATGGGCCCGGACTCGTGGGAATGGCACATGTACGACACGATCAAGGGCTCCGACTGGCTCGGCGACCAGGACGCGATCGAGTTCATGTGCCGCCAGGCCCCGCAGCTCGTGTACGAGCTCGAGCACTTCGGGATGCCGTTCGACCGCAACGACAACGGCACGATCTACCAGCGTCCGTTCGGCGGCCACATGATGAACATGGGCGCCGGGCCCGCGGTCCAGCGCTCGTGCTGCGCGGCCGACCGCACCGGTCACGCGATGCTGCACACGCTGTACCAGCGCAACGTCCGCGCGAACACCCAGTTCTTCGTCGAATGGATGGCGCTCGACCTCGTGCGCGCGCCCGACGGCCAGGTGCTCGGGGTCACCGCGCTCGAGATGGAGACCGGCGAGGTCGTGCTGCTGCAGGCGCGCGCGACGCTGTTCGCCACCGGCGGGGCCGGCCGGATCTACGCCGCGACGACCAACGCCTTCATCTGCACCGGCGACGGCGTCGGCATGGCGGCGCGCGCCGGGATCCCGCTCGAGGACATGGAGTTCTGGCAGTTCCACCCGACCGGCGTCGCGGGCGCCGGCGTGCTGATCACCGAGGGCGTGCGCGGCGAAGGCGGCTACCTCCTCAACAAGAGCGGCGAGCGGTTCATGGAGCGCTACGCGCCGACGGCGAAGGACCTCGCGAGCCGCGACGTCGTGTCGCGGGCGATGGCCACCGAGATCAAGGAGGGCCGCGGCGCCGGCCCCGACGCCGACTACCTGCTGCTCAAGCTCGACCACCTCGGCCCGGAGGTCATCGACAAGCGGCTGCCGGGGATCCGCGAGATCGCCAAGAAGTTCGCCAACGTCGATCCGGTGCGGGAGCCGGTTCCGGTCGTGCCGACCGTTCATTACCAGATGGGCGGGATCCCGACGAACTACCACGGGGAAGTGGTCGTTCCCGGCAAGGACGGCCCCAACACCGTCGTCCCGGGTTTCTACGCGGCGGGCGAGTGCGGCTGCGCTTCGGTGCACGGGGCGAACCGGCTCGGCACGAACTCGCTCACCGACCTCCTCGTGTTCGGGAAGGCGTCCGGCGACCGGATGGTGCGGTTCCTCAAGGAGAACACGGGGCACCGCAGCCTCCCGGCGGACGCCGCGGATCGCAGCCTCGCCCGCCTGGCGCGGCTCGACGGCCAGAAAAACGGCGAGAGCGTCTACGAGGTCGGCAACGAGATACGCCGCACGATGCAGGCGCACTGCGGCGTCTTCCGTTTCCCCGACATGCTGGTCGGAGGGCGTGAAGAAGATCAGGGCGCTCAGCGAGCGCGTCGCCCGCACCGGCATCGCGGACAAGAGCAGGACGTTCAACACCGCGCGCGTCGAGGCGCTCGAGCTCGACAACCTGATCGAGGTGGCGCGCTCGACGATGGTTTCCGCCGAGGCGCGCAAGGAGTCGCGCGGCGCGCACGACCGGGCCGACTATCACGACCGCCCCGGTTATCCGAACGGCCGCGACGACAAGGACTGGCTGAAGCACACGCTCTGGTACAAGGAGGGCGATCGGCTGGAGTACAAGCCGGTGAACCTGAAGCCGCTCTCGATCGAGTCGATCCCGCCGAAGGCGCGGGCGTACTGACCACCATCCAACCGGAACCGACCGCATGCGCCTGAGGATCTACCGCTACGACCCCGACAAGGACACCCGGCCCTACATGAAGGACTACGACGTCCCGCTCGAGGCGTCGGACCGGATGCTGCTCGACGCGCTGGTGAAGGTCAAAGCGCAGGACGACAGCTTCGCCTTCCGGCGATCCTGCCGCGAGGGCGTCTGCGGCTCGGATGCGATGAACATCAACGGCAAGAACGGCCTCGCCTGCATCACCAAGCTCGCCGAGCTCAGCGAGCCGGTGGTCCTCAAGCCGCTGCCCGGGCTGCCGGTGATCCGCGACCTGTTCGTGGACATGACCCAGTTCTTCAAGCAGTACCACTCGATCAAGCCGTACCTGATCAACGACGACCCGCCGCCCGAGAAGGAGCGGCTGCAGTCGCCGGAGGAGCGCGAAGAGCTGGACGGGCTCTACGAGTGCATCCTGTGCGCGTGCTGCTCGACCTCGTGCCCGTCGTTCTGGTGGAACCCGGACAAGTTCGTCGGGCCGGCGGGACTGCTGCAGGCCTACCGCTTCATCGCCGACACGCGCGACCAGGCGACCGCGGCGCGCCTGGACGATCTCGAGGATCCGTACCGGCTCTTCCGCTGCCACTCGATCATGAACTGCGTCGACGTCTGCCCCAAGGGGCTCAACCCGACGAAGGCGATCGGCAAGATCAAGGAAGCGATGGTCCGGCGCACCGTGTAGGCAAGCGTGCCGATCGGCGCCACCGAGCTCAACCGCCTGCGCTGGCGCTGCCGGCGCGGCCTGCTGGAGAACGACCTCGTGCTGGCGCGGTTCCTCGAGCGGCACGGCGCGGCGCTCGACCGGGAGCGCCTGGCGGCGCTCGACGAGCTGCTCGCGCTGCCCGATCCGGAACTGTGGGCGCTGGTGAGCGGTCAGCAGCAGTGTGAGGAGCCGCGGCTCGCCGCGATGGTGGCGATGCTGCGGGAGGCCTAGAACGGTAGCGACAGCGGGAGCGAACGATGGACGCGAACGGCAAGGTGATCCTGAACTACGACGACGGCAAGATCGCCGAGTTTCCGCGGCTCTCCGGGACGATCGGCCCGGACGTCGCCGACATCCGCACCCTGTTCGGGAAGACCGGGCTGTTCACCTACGACCCCGGGTTCCTGTCGACCGCGAGCTGCCGCTCGAGCATCACCTACATCGACGGCGACCAGGGGGTGCTGCTCTATCGCGGCTACCCGATCGAGCAGCTCGCGGTCCAATGCGACTTCCTCGAAGTCTGCTACCTGCTGCTCAACGGCGAGCTGCCGACGCGCGCGCAGAAGCAGAAGTTCGACCGGACGGTGACCGTCCACACGATGATCCACGAGCAGCTCAGCCGGTTGTATTCGGGATTTCGCCGCGACTCGCACCCGATGGCGGTGCTGGTCGGCGTGGTCGGCGCGCTGTCGGCGTTCTATCACGACTCGCTCGACATCAACGATCCGGCGCAGCGCGAGATCGCGGCGTTCCGGCTGATCGCGAAGATGCCGACGATCGTCGCCATGGCGTACAAGTACTCGGTCGGCCAGCCGTTCATGTACCCGCGGAACGATCTGTCGTACACCGCCAACTTCATGCGCATGATGTTCGGCGTGCCGGCGGAGGAGTACCAGGTGAACCCGGTGCTGGTGCGGGCGCTCGACCGCATCTTCATCCTGCACGCCGACCACGAGCAGAACGCGTCGACCTCGACGGTGCGGCTCGCCGGGTCCTCGGGCGCGAACCCGTTCGCGTGCATCTCGTCGGGGATCGCCTGCCTGTGGGGGCCGGCGCACGGCGGTGCGAACGAGGCGGCGCTTAACATGCTCGAGGAGATCCACGACGTCTCGCACGTCAACGAGTTCATCAGGAAGGCGAAGGACAAGAACTCGGGGGTCCGGCTGATGGGCTTCGGCCACCGCGTCTACAAGAACTACGACCCGCGCGCGAAGCTGATGCGCGAGACCTGCCACGAGGTGCTGGAGGAGCTCGGCCTCCACGACGATCGGCTGTTCAAGCTGGCGCTGCAGCTCGAGAAGATCGCGCTCGAGGACGAGTACTTCGTCGACCGCAAGCTCTATCCCAACGTCGACTTCTACTCCGGCATCGTGCAGCGCGCGCTCGGCATACCGACCAGCATGTTCACCTGCATCTTCTCGCTCGCGCGCACCGTGGGCTGGATCGCGCAGTGGACCGAGATGATCGCCGATCCCGACCAGAAGATCGGCCGGCCGCGGCAGCTGTACACCGGCGCGGCGCGGCGCGACGTGGTGGCGATCGACAAGCGCTGAAGCGGGGGTTGCGGCCATGATGAAGGAACTGCTCTCGAACTCCTATCTCTTCGGCGGCAACGCCCCGTTCGTCGAGGAGCTGTACGAGTCGTACCTCAACAACCCGCAGTCGGTCCCCGAGCAGTGGCGCGAGTACTTCGACAAGCTCCAGGTGCTGCCCGGCGTGGACGGCGACGGCGGCCGCGACGTCGCCCACGCGCCGGTCGTCGAGGCGTTCGCGCAGCGCGCGAAGCAGGGCACCCTGCGCGCGCCCGCGGCGCCGGCCGAGCCGGGCGCGGAGCGGAAACAGGTCTACGTCCAGATGCTGATCAACGCCTACCGGTTCATGGGCAACCGGTGGGCGGAGCTCGACCCGCTCAAGCGCCTGCCGCGGCCGGCGATCCCGGAGCTCGAGCCGGCGTACTACGACCTGACCGAGGCCGACCTCGAGACCGTCTTCAACACCGGCACGCTGGTCGGTCCGGAGCGGGCGTCGTTGCGCGAGATCCTGCAGAGCCTGCGCGAAACCTACTGCGGCTCGATCGGCACCGAGTACATGTACATCTCCGATCCGGCGCAGAAGCGCTGGATCCAGCAGCGGCTCGAGGCGGTTCGCGGACGCCCGCAGTTCACGCCGGAGGTCAAGCGCCGCATCCTCGAGCGGCTCACCGCGGCGGAGACGCTCGAGAAGTACCTGCACACGCGGTACGTCGGCCAGAAACGCTTCTCGCTCGAGGGCGGGGAGACGCTGATTCCCTGCATGGACGAGATGGTGCAGCGCGCCGGGAGCTTCGGCGTCGAGGAAGTCGTCATCGGCATGGCGCACCGCGGCCGGCTGAACGTGCTGGTGAACACGCTCGGCAAGTCGCCGAAGGACCTCTTCGCCGAGTTCGAGGGGACCTCCGCGACCGACAACGCCACCTCGCTCGGCGACGTCAAGTACCACAACGGGTTCTCGTCCGACGTCTCCACCCCCGGCGGCCCGGTGCACCTTTCGCTCGCGTTCAACCCGTCGCACCTGGAGATCGTGAACCCGGTGGTGGAGGGTTCGGTGCGCGCGCGGCAGCACCGGCGCAAGGACACCAAGGGCGACAAGGTGATCTCGATCCTGCTCCACGGCGACGCGGCGTTCGCCGGGCAGGGCGTGGTGATGGAGACGCTGAACCTGTCGCAGACGCGCGGCTACTCGACCGGCGGCACGGTGCACGTCGTCGTCAACAACCAGATCGGCTTCACCACCTCGGACACGCGCGACGTGCGCTCGACGACCTACTGCACCGACGTCGCGAAGATGATCGAGGCGCCGATCTTCCACGTCAACGCCGACGATCCCGAGGCGGCGCTGTTCGTCACCCAGCTCGCGATGGACTACCGCAAGGAGTTCAAGCGCGACGTCGTCATCGATCTCGTCTGCTTCCGGCGGCTCGGCCACAACGAGCAGGACGAGCCGTTCGTCACGCAACCGCTCATGTACAAGAAGATCGCCCAGCACCCGGGGACGCGCAAGCTCTACGCCGACCGCCTGGTGGCGCAGGGCGCGCTGCCGGCGGACGAGCCCGACCGGCTGGTGAAGGACTACCGGCAGGCGCTCGACGAGGGGCGGCAGACGTCCAGCCCGGTCCTGTCCAGCTTCCAGCGCAAGTACGCGATCGACTGGACGCCGTTCCTCGGCTCGAAATGGACCGACGCCGCCGACACCTCGGTGCCGCTGAAGGAGCTCGAGCGGCTCGCGGTTCGGCTCACGACGGTGCCGGAGGGATTCAAGGTGCATCCCGTCGTCGAGCGCGTGCTGCAGGCGCGGCGCGAGATGGGGCAGGGGAAGCAGATGCTCGACTGGGGGATGGCCGAGAACCTCGCCTACGCGACGCTGCTCGTGTCGGGGTATGGCGTCCGGCTCTCGGGACAGGACTCCGGCCGCGGGACGTTCGCCCACCGCCACGCGGTGCTCCACGACCAGAACCGCGAGCGCTGGGACGCCGGCAGCTACGCCGCGCTGCAGAATCTGCAGGAAGAGCAGGCGGATTTCGTCGTCATCGACTCGCTCCTGTCGGAGGAGGCGGTGCTCGGGTTCGAGTACGGCTACTCGTGCGCGGAACCGAACGAGCTCACGATCTGGGAAGCGCAGTTCGGCGACTTCGCGAACGGCGCGCAGGTGGTGATCGACCAGTTCATCACTTCCGGCGAAGCGAAGTGGGGACGCATGTCGGGGCTGACGCTGTTCCTGCCGCACGGCTACGAGGGCCAGGGACCCGAACACTCGTCGGCGCGGCTGGAGCGCTACCTGCAGCTCTGCGCCGAGCACAACGTCCAGGTCTGCGTGCCGAGCACGCCGGCGCAGATCTTCCACCTGCTGCGGCGGCAGATGGTGCGGCCGTTCCGGAAGCCGTTGATCGTGATGACGCCGAAGTCGCTGCTGCGCAAGCGCGAGGCCGTCTCCAGCCTCAAGGAGCTTGCGAAGGGCAGTTTTCAGACGGTGATCGGCGAGATCGACGCGCTCGAGCCGAAGCAGGTGACGCGGATCGTCGCGGCGTCGGGCAAGGTGTACTACGACCTGCTCGTCGCCCGCCGCGAGCGGCGGCTCGACAACGTCGCGATCATTCGCGTCGAGCAGCTCTACCCGTTTCCGCACAAGCAGTTCGCGGCGGAGATGAAGCGCTACCCGAACGCGCTGGAAGTGGTGTGGTGCCAGGAGGAGCCGCAGAACCAGGGCGCCTGGTACCAGACCCAGCACTACTTCGAGGAGAACATGCGTCCCGACCAGCGGCTCTTCTACGCCGGGCGGCCGTCCGCCGCGGCGCCGGCGGGCGGGTATCTGAGTCGCCACAACCAGCGGCAGAAGGCGCTGGTGGAGCAGGCGTTCGGGAAGTACAAATAGGTTATTGCGGCGTGGCGGTTTACCGCCACGCCGCAATAACTGCGCCGATTGAAGCGGCGCGAAAGGCGCGCCGCTTAATCGGCGCGTAGCTCAGGTGCAGTAACGTCACCCGAGGGTGCTCGGGCGATTCCTCCGGTGCGATACGCACTCGGGTTTTTGCAGTACGCCGCGGCGATGCTCAGCGGAGCCCGGCGAAAAACCGAACGGAGCGAACGATGCTGGTCGAAGTGAAGGTGCCGCAGCTGTCGGAATCGGTTGCCGAGGCGACGCTGCTCTCGTGGCACAAGAAGGAAGGCGAGGCGGTCGCGCGCGACGAGAACCTCGTCGACATCGAGACCGACAAGGTCGTCCTCGAGCTCCCCGCGCCGAGCGACGGCGTGCTGGTGAAGGTCGCCAAGGGCGACGGCAGCACGGTCGTCGCCGGCGAGGTGATCGCAACGCTCGACACCGAAGGGAAAGGCGCGGCGGCCGCGGCACCTGCCGCGGCGTCCGCGGTGCGTCCCGCGCCCGCGGCGGTGCCGCCGACTCCGCCGCCGGACGCGCCGCGGCAGGATGCGCGGCTCATGCCGTCGGCCCGCAAACTCGTGGACGAGCAGGGGGTCGATCCGACCCGCATCACCGGGAGCGGCCGCGAGGGCCGCATCACCAAGGCCGACGTGCTGAACCAGATGGGGCGGTCGCAACAGATCGCCGTGCCCGCCACGCCGTCCGCGAAGCCCGCGCTGCCGCCGGCGCCGGCGCCGGTGAGCGTCGACAAGGTCCTGGCCGGGCGCCCGGAGCAGCGGGTGCCGATGAGCCGGCTGCGCGCGCGCGTCGCCGAGCGGCTGGTGCAGTCGCAGTCGACCGCGGCGATCCTCACCACGTTCAACGAAGTGAACATGCAACCGGTGATCGATCTGCGCAAGAAGCACGGCGAGCGGTTCGAGAAGGAGCACGGCGCGCGGCTCGGGTTCATGGCGTTCTTCGTCAAGGCGGCGGTGTACGCGCTGAAGAAGTTCCCGGTCGTGAACGCCTCGGTCGACGGCAACGACATCGTCTATCACGGCTATTTCGACATCGGCGTCGCGGTCGGCAGCCCGCGCGGCCTGGTCGTGCCGATCCTGCGCGACGCGGACCAGTTGTCGTTCGCGGAGATCGAGAAGCGGATCGCCGACTTCGGCAAGCGCGCGCAGGACGGCAAGCTCGGCATCGAGGAGCTGACCGGCGGCACGTTCTCGATCTCGAACGGCGGCGTCTACGGCTCGATGCTCTCCACGCCGATCATCAACCCGCCGCAGAGCGCCATCCTCGGCATCCACGCCACGCGGGAGCGGCCGGTGGCCGAGAACGGGCAGGTGGTGATCCGCCCGATCAACTATCTCGCGCTCTCGTACGACCACCGGATCATCGACGGCCGCGAGGCGGTGCTGTCGCTGGTCGCGATCAAGGAGGCGCTCGAGGACCCGTCGCGCCTCCTGCTCGATCTCTAGGAACAATCGCCGCGGAGGGGCACTGGCACCGGGCGAGCGCCCGGTTGTCGCCGCCTCCCCAGCGGCTCTGCGCTCGGGGTAGCCATGGCACAAGCATTCGACGTCATCGTGATCGGCGCCGGCCCGGCGGGCTACATCGCCGCGATCCGCGCCGCCCAGCTCGGCCTGAAGACCGCCTGCGTCGAGGAGTGGAAGAGCCCGGCCGGGGAGCCGGCGCTCGGCGGAACCTGCCTCAACGTCGGCTGCATTCCGTCCAAGGCGCTGCTCGAATCCTCCGAGCAGTACGAGCACACCCTCAAGGGTCTCGCCGATCACGGCATCGCCGTCTCCGGCGTCAAGGTCGACGTCGCGAAGATGGTCGGCCGGAAGGAGACGATCGTCTCGAAGATGACGAAAGGCATCGAGACGCTCTTCCGCAAGAACAAGATCACCTGGCTCAAGGGGCACGGGAAGTTCGTCGGCCGGGGCGCGGGCGGCTGGCAGATCGAGGTGAGCGGCGGCGGTGCGGCGGAGGTGGCCGAGGGCAAGGCGGTCATCGTCGCCACCGGCTCCACGGCCCGCCATCTTCCGGGGGTGCCGGTCGATCAGGTGCTCGTCTGCGACAACGTCGGCGCACTCGCGTTCAAGGCGGTCCCGGAGCGGCTCGGCGTGATCGGCGCCGGCGTGATCGGCCTCGAGCTGGGCAGCGTGTGGCGGCGGCTCGGGTCGAAGGTCGTCATCCTCGAGGCGCTCCCGGGCTTTCTCGCGGCTGCCGACGAGAGCGTGGCCAAGGAGGCGTGGCGCATCTTCACGAAGGAGCAGAGCCTCGACATCCGGCTCGGCGTTACGATC
Source organism: uncultured beta proteobacterium (assembly GCA_963827555.1). Lineage (GTDB taxonomy): Bacteria > Pseudomonadota > Gammaproteobacteria > Burkholderiales > SG8-39 > DATEDA01. Next base: position 41,164 of record CAWHBL010000005.1, on the reverse strand, counting down.
GGCAAGGTCGACGCCACGAAGAAGGGCGTGGTCGTCGCCTACCAGCAGGACGGCAAGGATGAGCGGCTGGAGTGCGACCGGCTGATCGTCTCGATCGGCCGCGTGCCCAACACCGACGGCCTGGGCGCGGAGGCGGTGGGACTGAAGATCGACGCGCGCGGGTTCATCGAGGTGGATGACCAGTGCCGGACGAACCTCGCGAACGTGTTCGCGATCGGCGACGTCGTGCGCGGACCGATGCTCGCGCACAAGGGCGAGGAGGAGGGCGTGATGGCGGCCGAGCTGATCGCCGGCCAGAAGGCGCACGTGAACCTCGAGACCATCCCGTGGGTGATCTACACCTCCCCCGAGATCGCCTGGGTGGGCCGCACCGAGCAGCAGCTCAAAGCCGACGACGTGCCCTATCGCGTCGGGCAGTTCCCGTTCAGCATCAACGGCCGCGCCCTCGGCCACGGCGACACGCACGGCTTCGTCAAGATGCTCGCGCACAGCCACACCGACGAGATCCTCGGCGTGCACATCATCAACACCCACGCCTCGGAGCTGATCGCCGAGGCGGTGGTGGCCATGGAGTTCCGCGCCGCATCGGAGGACATCGCCCGGATCGTGCACGCCCACCCCTCGCTCTCGGAGGTGACGCACGAGGCGGCGCTGGCGGTGAGCAAGCGGGCGCTGAACATGTGACGGCCGGCAGGTACTCGGCAACGCGCCGGGCGCGGTGTTGCTTTACCCGCTGGGCGCCAGCCGCTACCCTTTGCCGGTCATGAGGGACAGCGCCTACGAGCCCGAGGACCAGGCGCCGCTGCCGCCGCTCGGCGATGGCAGCGTGTTCGACTCGGCGGAGTACACCGAGCCCGCGAAGCGCCTCCCGCTCACCGTCCTCGAGTACTACCAGCAGGCGCTCGGCCGGCGCGGGTTCATCGCGGATGAGGTGCAGTACGCCGCGGTCCAGCGCCTCCAGCGCACCTACGAGCAATGGGTGGCGTACAAGGCGCGGCGCAACACCGCAGTCAAGCGGCTGGTCGTGCGCCCGCCGCTGCCGCGCGGCGCCTATCTTTGGGGCCCGGTCGGGCGCGGCAAGAGCTTCCTGATGGATAGCTTCTACCTGACTGTCCCGCTGGTACGGAAGCGGCGCGTGCACTTCCATCACTTCATGCGCGACGTACACCGCGAGCTGGAGACGCTGAAGGGGCGCGAGGATCCGCTCGACGCGGTCGCCCGGCGCGTCGCGAGGCGCTACCGGCTGATCTGCTTCGACGAGTTCCACGTGAACGACATCGCCGACGCGATGATCCTCGGGCGCCTCCTCCAGCGGACGATGGACCGCGGCGTCGTGTACTGCATGACCTCCAACTACCCGCCCGACGGCCTGTACCCGGACGGCCTGCAGCGCGAGCGGTTCCTGCCGACGATCGCGCTGATCAACGAGCGGCTGGACGTCGTGCACATCGGCGGCGAGGTCGATTACCGCCGGCGCGCCCTCGAGCGGGTCAAGGTCTATCACGCACCGCTCGGACCCGCGGCCGAGGACGCGCTGCTCGCCGCCTTCCGGCAGGTCGCGGACGTCGAAGAGGAGTTCCACGAGCTCGACGTCGAGGGACGCGTGATCCCGTACCGGCACCGTGCCGGCGGCGTGGTCTGGTTCGACTTCGAGGTCCTGTGCGGCGGCCCGCGGTCGCACCTCGACTACCTCGACCTCGCGCAGCGCTTCCACACCGTGATCCTCTCCAACGTGCCCCGGCTCTCGGCGAAGCGCGCGAACGAGGCCCGCCGCTTCACGTGGCTGGTCGATATCTTCTACGATTGCAAGGTAAAGCTGATCGTCTCGGCGGAGGCGGAGCCGGAAGCGCTGTATACCGAAGGCGCGCTCGCCAACGAGTTCCAGCGCACCGCGAGCCGGCTGATCGAGATGCAGTCGCGCGACTACCTGATGGCCGCGCGGCGGTCTCCCGGCGCCGCACCACAGGCCCTCGTCGAGGCGCCGGCCGCCTCCTAGGCGTCCTGACGCGACGCGCGGTACAGTCGCAGGGAAAGGAGGTCCCGTGGACAAGTTCAAGGTCTATCGGCTGCGTGAGGCCGACCGGAAGGTGACCGCGGCGTTCGAGCAGGCGACGGTCGACGAGCTCGACGCGGGCGAGGTGGTGGTCCGGGTTGCCTACTCGTGCGTCAACTACAAGGACGCGCTGGCGGCGACCGGTGCCGGCCGGATCATCCGCCGCTTCCCGTGCATCGGCGGGATCGACCTCTCCGGCACCGTGGTCGAGTCGAGCGATCCGCGGTTCAAAAAGGGCGACGCGGTGATCGGGACGAGCTACGACATCGGCGTCGCGCACGACGGCGGCTACGCGGAGTACGCGCGCATCAAAGCCGACTGGCTGGTGCCGATGCCGAAAGGCATGAGCCTCTTCGAGGCGATGGCGCTCGGCACCGCCGGGTTCACCGCGGCGCTCGCGGTCGTGCGGATGGAGCACGAGGGCCTCAAGCCCGGCAACGGGCCGGTCGTCGTCACCGGGGCGACCGGAGGTGTCGGCTCGGTCGCGATCGACATCCTCGCCGGGCTCGGCCATCACGTCGTCGCGCTCACCGGGAAGGAGCAGGAGTCCGCTTACCTGAAGCAGCTCGGCGCCAGGGAAGTGACGCTCCGCTCAAGCCTCGACCTCGCGAAGATCAAGCCGCTGGACAAGGCGATGTGGGCGGGGGCGGTGGACAACCTCGGCGGCGACATCCTCGCCTGGCTCGCGTCCACGATGAACATCGGCGCGCCGCTCGCCTCGGTCGGGCTCGCGGCGAGCATGGACCTGAAGACGACGGTCGCGCCGTTCATCCTGCGCGGCGTGAGCCTGCTCGGGGTCGACTCGGTGAACTGCGCGATGCCGCAGCGGCGCAAGGTCTGGGAGCGGCTCGCGGGCGACCTCAAGCCGAAGCAGCTGGCGGCGATGACGCGCACCATTCCGTTCGAGAGCCTCCCGACGGTGTTCGACGACTTCCTGAAAGCGCGCATTCGCGGGACGGGTCGTCGTCGACATGGCCGCCGACTGAGGCGAGGCGCGGGTTGACGCGGATCAAACCGCGTCCAGGCAGGTACCGCACCATCCGGCTCTCCGGGCGTTCACCGGCGAAAGAGGAGGAGCAATGGCTGGCGAGAAATACCGGGCGTTCCACGAGCGCTCGCTAAAGGATCGCGACGCGTTCTGGTCGGAGCAGGCGGCGCTGGTCGAATGGCATCAGCCGTTCGGGCGTGTCCTGGACTACTCGCGGCCGCCGTTCGCCAAATGGTTCGTCGGCGGCGAGACCAATCTCTGCCACAACGCGCTCGACCGGCATCTCGCCGCGCGCGGCGACCAGCGGGCGCTGGTCTGGATCTCCACCGAGGTGGACAAGGAGACGAGCTACACCTACCGCGAGCTCCACGCGGAGGTCAACCGTTGCGCCGCGATGCTGCAATCGCTCGGCGTGAAGCGCGGCGACCGGGTGCTGCTGTACATGCCGATGATTCCCGAAGCGGCGGTCGCGATGCTGGCGTGCGCGCGGATCGGCGCGATCCACTCGGTCGTCTTCGGCGGCTTCGCCTCGCACAGCCTCGCCTCGCGCATCGACGACGCCCGGCCGAAGGTCGTGGTGTCGGCCGATGCGGGCATGCGGGCGGGGAAGGTCGTGCAGTACAAGCCGCTCCTCGACGAGGCGATCCGCCTCGCCGAGTCGAAGCCGGAAAAGGTCATCCTGGTGAACCGGGGCCTCGACGCCGGCATGAACCGCGTCGCCGGGCGCGACGTCGACTGGCAGGAGTTGCGCGCGCGGCACCTCGACGCCCGGGTGCCGGTCGCCTGGCTCGAATCGAACGAGCCGTCCTACATCCTCTACACGTCGGGGACGACTGGGCGGCCGAAAGGCGTGCAGCGCGACACCGGCGGCTACGCGGTGTCGCTCGCGGCGTCGATGAAGTGGATCTACTGCGGGTATCCCGGCGAGACGATGTTCACGACCAGCGACATCGGCTGGGTGGTCGGCCATTCGTACATCATCTACGCGCCGCTCATCGCCGGGATGACGACGGTGATGTACGAGGGCACGCCGATCCGGCCCGACGCCGGCATCTGGTGGAAGATCGTGCAGGACACGAAGGCGACGGTGATGTTCAGCGCGCCGACCGCGATCCGGGTGCTCAAGAAGCAGGACCCGGCGTATCTGAGGAAGTACGACATTTCGGGCCTGCGCCACCTCTTCCTCGCCGGCGAGCCGCTCGACGAGCCGACCCACCGCTGGATCGCGGAGGCGCTCGGCAAGCCGGTGATCGACCACTACTGGCAGACCGAGACCGGCTGGCCGATCCTCACCGCCGTGCCCGGCGTGGAGCAAACGTCGAACCGCTTCGGCAGCCCGTCGTTTCCCGCGTACGGATACGACCTTCAGCTCCTGCGCGAGACCGACGCCTCGCCGTGTGGCACCGACGAGAAAGGAGTCGTCGCAATCGTGCCGCCGCTCCCGCCGGGCGTGATGACGACGGTGTGGGGCGACGACGAGCGCTTCGTGAAGACCTACTTCGGCACGTTCGCCACGAAGCAGGTGTACTCGACCTTCGACTGGGGTATCCGCGACAAGGACGGCTACTACTTCATCCTCGGACGCACCGACGACGTCATCAACGTCGCCGGACACCGCCTGGGGACGCGCGAGATCGAGGAGGCGGTTTCGTCCCATCCGAACGTCGCGGAGGTCGCCGTGGTCGGCGTGGCCGATCAGCTCAAGGGGCAGATGCCGCTCGCGTTCGCGGTGGTCAAGGACACCGCGAAGGTCGCAAGCCCCGAAGGGCGCGCGGAACAGGAGAAGGAGGTGATGGCGACCGTCGACAAGCTGCTCGGCGCGATCGCGCGGCCGGCGCGGGTCCACTTCGTGACCCTGCTGCCGAAGACGCGCTCGGGGAAGCTGCTGCGGCGCTCGATCCAGGCGCTCGCCGAAGGGCGGGATCCGGGCGATCTGACGACGATCGAGGATCCGGCCGCGCTGGAGCAGATCAGGACCGCCGTCGCGGGGCCGCGCTGACCCTCGACAACCGCAGGAGCCTGGCCATGGCAAGCGACGTCCGGATCGAGCGCGACACGTTCGGCGAGATCGAGGTTCCGGCCGCACGGCTGTGGGGCGCGCAGACGCAGCGATCCCTCGAGCACTTCCGGATCTCGGGCGAGCAGATGCCGCCCGAGCTGATCCGCGCCCTGGCGCTCGTCAAGCGCGCGTGCGCGACGGTGAACCGCGCGCTCGGTGCGCTCGAGCCGGCGAAAACCGACGCCATCATCGCCGCCGCCGACGAAGTGCTCGCCGGGATGCACGACGCGGAGTTCCCGCTGGTCGTGTGGCAGACCGGGTCGGGTACCCAGACCAACATGAACATGAACGAGGTGCTCGCGAACCGTGCCTCCGAGCTCCTCGGCGGCGGGCGCGGCCACGGCCGCAAGGTGCACGCGAACGACGACGTGAACCGCGGGCAGTCCTCGAACGACGTCTTTCCCACCGCGATGCACGTCGCGGCGGTCGAAGCGCTCGTTCACCGGCTCAACCCGGCGCTGAAGGCGTTGCGCGGGACGCTCGCCGCCAAGGCCGGCGCGTTCGCCGACATCGTCAAGATCGGCCGCACGCACCTGCAGGACGCGACCCCGCTCACGCTCGGGCAGGAGTTCTCCGGCTACGTCTCGCAGCTCGACCACGGCCTCGCGCACGTCGCGGACGCGCTGCCGCACCTCTGCGAGCTCGCGCTCGGCGGCACGGCGGTCGGGACGGGGCTCACCGCGCACCCGGAGTTCGGCGACCGCGTCGCGGCGGAGCTCGCGCGGCTCACCGGGCTCCCGTTCGTCTCTGCGCCGAACAAGTTCGAGGCGCTGGCGTCGAACGATGCGCTGGTGCACGCGCACGGGGCGCTCAAGACGCTCGCCGCCTCGTTGAGCAAGATCGCGAACGACGTGCGCTGGCTCGCCTCCGGGCCCCGCTCCGGGCTGGGCGAGATCTCGATCCCCGAGAACGAGCCCGGCAGCTCGATCATGCCCGGCAAGGTGAACCCCACCCAGTCCGAGGCGCTGACGATGGCTTGCGCGCAGGTGTTCGGGAACGACGTCGCCGTGAACATCGGCGGCGCGTCGGGGAACTTCGAGCTGAACGTCTACCGCCCGCTCGTCATTCACGACTTCCTGCAGAGCGTCCGGCTCCTGGCCGACGGCGCGGCCAGCTTCGACGAGCACTGCGCGCGCGGGATCGAGCCGAACCGCGAGCGGATCGCGGAGCTGGTGGGCCGCTCGCTGATGCTGGTGACCGCCCTCGCGCCGCGCATCGGCTACGACCGCGCTGCCGAGATCGCGAAAAAGGCGCACCGCGAGGGCGCGACGCTGCGCGAGGCGGCGCTTGCGCTCGGCTACGTGACCGGCGAGGACTTCGACCGCTGGGTGCGCGCGGAGGAGATGGTCGGCCCGAAGCGCTGAGCGCGCGCGTGTCATGCGGCTGTAGCCGCGGATCGTCTACAATCCGCCGCTCGCCGGACGGAACATCATGCACCAGAAGCAGCTGAACGGACACAAGCTCAACGGCCACCCCCTCAACGGACATCGACTCAACGGCTTCGGACCGCTGTACGTGGTGCGGCGGTCGCGAATCCACGGACGCGGCGTGTTCGCCGCGCGCGACATTCCCAAGGGCACGCGGATCCTCGAGTACCGCGGCGTGCGCATCTCCTACGACCGCGCCGCCGAGCTCTACCCCGACTTCGAGGACGAGCCGACGCATACCTTCCTGTTCGAGATCGACGACGACACGGTGATCGACGCCGGGCAGCGCGGCAACGCGGCGCGCTGGATCAACCACTCGTGCGTACCGAACTGCGAGGCGGTCGACGAAGGCGGGCGGATCTACATCGAGGCGATCCGGCGGATCCGGGCCGGGGAAGAGCTCGGCTACGACTACAACATCACCCTCGACGAAGGGTGTACTGCGGCCGAGCGGCGGCGCTGGGGGTGCCGTTGCGGCGCCCCGACGTGCCGCGGGACGCTGCTAGTGAAAAGGGCCTGACGCCTCAGGTGGCGAGCTCGCGCGAGAGCCGGGTTGCGGCTTCCCTGACGTGCGCGAGGATCGCCTCGCGCTTCGCCTCGTCGAGGCGATAGGCGGGGCCGGCTACCGAAAGCGCGCCCGCCACGCCGGCGTTGTCGCTGACGATGGCCGCGGCGGCCCACACGCCGTCGTCCACTTCCGCCTCGCTCGTCGCCCAGCCGCGGTCCCGCATCAGCGGGATTTCGCGCTCGAGCCGCGCGCACCGGTCGCGCAGCGCCGACTGCACCCGCAGCGCGCGCAGGTACCGCGCCCGGTCGTCGTCCCGGAGGTGCGCGAGCAGGAGCTTCGCGCCCGCGCCCGCGTGGAGCGGCATCGGATGTCCCGGCGTGAACGAGAGCCGGACCGGTTGTGACGACTCGACGAGATCGACGCAGACCGCGGTATCGGCCACGCGCCGGACGTACAGCGCCGATTCGCCGGTCTGCTCGCGGAGGCTCTGCAGGACGCCGGGCAGCTGCGCCGTGATGCCGTTCGCGATCCGCGCGGCGTGGGCGAGCGCGAGCACGCGCGGCGTCAGCTGGTACACGCCCGGACCCGCCTCGCCGACGAGGCCCGCTTCCCGGAGCAGCGTCAGGTAGCGATAGGCGCTCGACAGCGGCACGCCCGCGCCGCGCGCGAGCCGGTCGACGCGCGCGCTTGTGAGCGCCGGGCCGAACTGCAGCAGCATCCGCAGCACCTTGGCCGGGCTCGACGCGGCGGTGGCCGCTGGAGCCTGCCGGCGGCGCGGGGACGGGCCTTTACTGCCCGCGGCCACCGGCGTAGAGTTTTCGCGCCGCCGCTGAGAACGCTTTTCCACATCCTAAGAATACCGCAACGCCCGCAACGCCAGGAGAGCCGCTATGGAACGGCGTGCACGCAACATGCCGATCATGGTCAAGAACGACGAGGTGCGGCGCGGCCTGTGGGACCTCGCGCGCGCGCACCGTATCCTCGAGCTCGAGGGCCACAACGACATGTCGCTCGGCCACTGCTCGATGCGCGACCCGTGGGACCGCGGGGTGTGGCTCAAGCGCGGCAACATCGGCCTCGAGGAGGTGCAGGAGAACGACTTCATCCTGATCGACTTCGACGGCGAGGTGCTCGGCGGCGAGGGCGTGCGTCACCTCGAGTGGCCGATTCACACCGAGATCCTGCGCGCGCGCGCCGATCTCAACTTCGTCTGCCACACGCATCCGCTCCATGGCACGCTCTTCTCGTGCACGCGGGAGAAGCTCCAGGCGTACACGAACGAAGGCTGCTGGTTCAGCGTTCCGCCGCCGCACTACCTCACCACGAGCGATCTCATCGACTCGCTCGAGCTCGGCCGCGACCTGGCGCAGTGCCTCGGGCAGGCCGAAGGCGGCGTTCCTGCGCAATCACGGCGTCGTCGCGGTCGGGCGGAGCGTCAAGGAGATGACGCTGTGCGCGATCTTCCTCGACAAGGCTGCCCGGGCGCAGCTGCGGCTCGCGGAGTCGGGGCTCGCGCACAGCCACCCCGACAAGGCCGAGATCGACAAGAAGCGCAAGAACATCTACCCGCGGCGCGCGATCGACAATTTCTGGGACTACTACAACCGCCGGCTCGACCGGATCGAAGGCGCGGGCGGGCGGGAAGGAGGGCGAGCGTGAGAGCGGCAGTGATAGGGCTTGGCACCATGGGCCCGGGTATGGCGGCGACGCTCGCTCGCGGCGGGATGGACGTGCGCTGTCAGGACTCGAGCGCCGAGCAGATGCAGCGCGCCGAAGGCGGGTTGCAGACCGCGTTGCAGGTATTGGAACGGATCGGTGGACCGGCGGCGCCGCGGCGAGGCACCGTCAACTTCGACGCCAGCCTCGAGGCAGCGGTGCGGGACGCCGAGTTCGTCATCGAGGCGGTCCCGGAGCGGCTGGACGTCAAGCAGCAGGTGTTCGCCGAGCTCGATCGCCTCGCGCCGCCGCGCGCCATCCTGGCGAGCAACACCTCGGGCATCCCGATCACCAAGCTCCAGGAGGCGGTGACGCGCAAGGACCGCGTGGTCGGCATGCACTGGTCGAACCCGCCGCACGTGATCCCGGTCATCGAGGTGATCGCGGGCAATCACACTTCGGGCGCGACCGTGGAGACCACGAAGAAGGTGGTCGCGGACCTCGGGCTGCTGCCGGTCGTCGTGCGCAAGGACGTTCCCGGCTTTGTCGAGAACCGCGTGCTCTACGCGATCATGCGCGAGTGCGTGTCGCTGGTGGAGAAGGGCGTCATCTCCGCCGAGGAGCTCGACACGTGCGTGAAGTGGGGCATCGGCTTCAAGCTGGCGGTGATCGGGCCGATGGAGCTGCTCGACGTCGCCGGGCTCGACATCTACGAGGCGGTGGCGGGCTACCTGAACGCCGATCTGGACAACGCGGCGGGCGTGCCGTCCTATATCACCAACCGCACGCGCGAGCGCCGGCTCGGCATGAAGACCGGGCGCGGCATCTACGAGTACACGCCCGAGCGCATCGAGGCGCTCCGTGCGGCGCGCGCCGGCAAGCTGGTCGCGGTGCGCAAGACGCTCGAAGGGCGCGAGTAAGCGATGATCACTACCGGGAGGTGCGCCGTGCGTTGGATCCGGATCCTGCTTGCGGCGGCCGTGCTCGCGGCGGCGGCCGCGCCGCGGGCGCAGCCCGTGATGAAGCTCGCGAGCGCGACGATCAACGACGTCCAGCACGAATGGCTGCGGAAGTTCGAAGCCGGCATGAAGGCGCGAGTCGGCGACCGGGTGAAGATCGAGATCTACCCGGCGAGCCAGCTCGGCGCGATCCCGCGGATGGTCGAAGGCGTGGTCACCGGGACGATCGAGGCGTTCGTGACGCCGTACTCGTTCCTCGTGGGCACCGAGCCGCGCTACCAGGTCTTCGACGCGATCGGCGTGTTCGAGGGCCCGGCGCATCTCAACCGCATCCTGAACGACCCGCAGTTCCGCCCGCGCGCGCTCGCGCTCGGCGAGTCGAAGGGACTGCAGGGAATCGGCCACTTCTACAACAGCCCGGTGATCGTGCTCTCGAAGAAGCCGATCCGGACGCTCGCCGACTTCAGGGGCCAGAAGATCCGGGTGTTCGCGACGCCGCTGCAGATCGAGCCGATGAAGCTGCTCGGTTCGACGCCGGTACCGATGGCGCTGGGCGAGGTGATGCCGGCGCTGCAGAGCGGGACGATCGACGGCCTGCTCGCCGGGATTCCGGTGCTGACCGCCATGAAGTTCTACGACGCCGCCAAGTCCATCACCGAGATCCATCCGGCGATCGTCGTGTCGACCCTGGTCGCGAACAAGCGGTGGTTCGACGCGCAGCCGAAGGACGTGCAGGCGGCGATACGGGACGTCGGCACGCAGGTGGACAAGGAGGCGTTCGGCTTCGCGTCGGTGATCGTCGAGCGCGCGAACGGCGGATGGACCGCGAACGGCGGCCAGCTCCTGAAGCTCGCCCCGCCGGAGCAAGCGAAGATGATGGCGGAGCTCAAGGCGCTGGGCACGCAGATCCTGTCGCAGAACCCGCAGGTGAAAGCCGAGTACGACGAGCTGCTGAAGGTCGCCGACCGGGTGAAGTAGGAGCGCGAGCCGCATGGGGACCGTCACGAAGCTCAAGGCGCGCCCGCGCCCGCCGGCGAGGGAGCTGCCGGAACGGCTGGTCGAAGACGCCGACCGCCCGGAGCACCGCTATCTCGGCACGCCGCTCCTCGAGCTGCTGACGAGCGGCGAGCTGCCCGGGGCGGCGCTGAAGGACTACGCGGTCCAGCGCTGGGCGTTCCAGGCGCACGCGAACCCGGCGATGATGCTGTCGCACGCCGCCTTCCTCGAAGGCGACGACGTCGAGCACCTGCTAGAGAACGCCTACGACGAGATCTTCCGCCTCGCGGGCGAAGGCGACCATCCGGGGCTGTGGGTACAGTTCGCGAAGCTGCTCGGCGCGACCGACGCGGAGCTGGACGAGGCGGCGCGCCAGCCGCTCGCCGAAGTGATCGGGTTCCCGCGCACGATGACCCACTACTGCCGCCAGGGCGCGGCCGAGGGTCTCGCGACCTGGTGGGGCGACGAGAAGCAGCTCCCCGAAGCGCACGGCGCGACCGCGCTCGCGCTGAAGAAGTTCTACGGTTGCAGCGACGCGACGGTCGAGTACTTCTACGAGCACGTCCGCGCCGACATCGAGCACACGGCGGCGTCGTACGAGCTGTTCGACGGCTACGTCCGGGACCGGGGCGAGGTCGTGCGCGGGCGCCGCGCCGCGGCGGTGACGCTGTGGGCGTGGCGGGAGATGCACGACGGCATCCTGCGCTACCTCAGGCAGAAGCACGGCTTTTAGGACGCCGCATGATCGAGCTCACGGGCGCCCGCGCGATCGAGTGCGGGCTGGGCGGCATCTCGCTCCACGGCGTCACGGCCGGAAGCGGGCCGCTCGCGCTGCTCGGTCACGGCATCACCGCGAACGCGTACGTCTTCCTGCCGCTGATGGCGCGGCTCGCCGACCGGTTCCGCCTGGTGAGCCTCGATCAGCGCGGACACGGCCGCAGCGGCAAGCCGGCCGAAGGCTACGCCGCGGCGGATTTCGCCGCGGACGTCGCCGCGGCGATCGGCGTGCTCGGAGGAGGGCGGGCGCTCCTCATCGGGCACTCGCTCGGCGCGCGCAACGCGCTGGAGGCGGGGGTGCGATATCCGGAGCTCGTTGCGGCGGTCGTCGCGATCGAGTTCACGCCTTTCATCGAGCCGGAGGTGTTCGACGCGCTCGACGCGCGCGTGGGCGGCGGGGACCGGCTGTTCGAGAGCCTGGAGGCGGTGAAAGGGTACCTGGCGGATCGCTATCAGCGGTTGCCGGCGGACGCGGTCGAGCGCCGCGCAAGGTACGGTTACGTCCCGGCGGGCGGCGGCTGGCGGGCGCTCGCCGATCCGGCGGCGATGCGGCAGACTGCGCGCGGGCTGCGCGCGAGCCTCGAGCCAACGCTGCGCGGGATCCGCGTTCCGACGCTGCTCGTCCGCGGCGCGGAGAGCCGCCTCGTGTCGCCGACGGCATGGGCGAGGACCAAGCGGCTCCGCCCGGATCTTCCGGCGGTCGAGGTAGAGGGGGGCGATCACTACGCGCCCGAGGAGGTTCACGGTCCGATCGCGGACGAGATCGCGCGCTTCTGGCAGAGCTTCGGGCAGGGGAGGCAGGGCTGAATGGGAGGACCCCGTGGCATCAAGTGGTCGGCGCCGGTGCTGATCCGGCGCGACGGCGCCGATCTCGTCGTCGTCATCCCGAAGCCGGCGGCCGAGGCGCTCAAGGCGGCGCCGGGCGACGTCCTGAACTTCACCGAGCTGCCCGACGGATCGGTCCAGGTGTGGACCGTCAAGAAGAGCACCTATTCGTCGCTCGCCGACATGGACCGTGCCCGGGCGCCGGCGAAGAAGCGGGGGCGGAAGAGATGACGCCCGAGATCCAGGCGAGCGGGGCGCCGCTCGAGCTGCTTGCGAACGACTCGCGCCAGCCCGAGAACCGGATCATGGAGCACCCGGTGTGGAAGTCGGCGCTTGCCGGCGAGCTGCCGAAGGCGCGGCTCAGGCGGCTGCTCGTCGCGTTCTATCCGGCGTTGGCCGGGCGCGGCCGCTATGCGTTCGCGGCGAAAGTCTCGCAGCTCGAACCCAAGGACGGGAAGGAGCTGTTCCTGCAGCTCCACGACGCGCTCAAGCGGCCCGAGGCGGACGCCGACGCAGGGTGGAAGCGCGTGCTGGTCGCGCTCGGGGCGAGCGAGCGTGAGCTCGCCGACGCGCTCGCCAATCCGTCGGCGGAAGCCGTCGACCTGGTCGACGTGATCCGCGAGCACGGCCTGCGGTCCTCGCCGGTCGCCGCGACCGTGATCGCGCATATGCTCGAGCGGCACCTGCCGCGGCTTTGGGGCCGGCTGGCGGACAGTCTGCGCGCGCACTACGGCGTGAAGGAAGAGGCGCTGGCGTACCTGCGCCACGAGGCGGCGCGCGCGAACGAGATCGAGCGCTGGGTGAAGCGGCTCGTCGAGCGCTATGTCGTCGCCCGCGCGGCCCTATGAGGTGTTCGAAGCGCGCCGCGCGGCGCGCGAGGCGCTCTGGGCGTGGACGGTGCTGACGGAGTCGGTCTGATGATCCACACCCCGCCGACGGAAGCGCCGACACCCGGGCCCGACTATCTCGCGAGCACCGGGTTCCTCGATTGCGCGAGCGAGTCCGTCCAGCAGTTCGCGCGCGCGACCGTCTCGGGCGAGCGCTCGGACATCGGCAAGGCGGTCAGGCTCTTCTACGGCGTACGCGACGGCTGGCGCTACGATCCGTTCAAGGTGCGGCTCGTTCCGCGAGGCCTACGTCGCGAGCAACGTGCTCGCCGCAGGGCACGGCTTCTGCATCCCGAAGGCGATCCTGCTCGTGGCGGTGGCGCGCGCGGCGGGCATTCCGGCCGCGATCGGCCTGGCAGACGTGGTCAACCACCTGACGACGGAGAAACTGAAAGCGCGAATGGGCGGCAAGACCTACTTCATCGATCATGCCTATGCGGCGCTGCATCTCGACGGGCGCTGGGTGAAGGCGGTACCGGCCTTCAACATCGAGCTCTGCCAGCGGTTCGGCGTGCGGCCGACGGAGTTCGACGGGCGCTCGGACGCGCTGTACCAGGAGTACGACGCCCACGACCGGCGCCACATGGAGTACGTGAAGGACCACGGGGTATGGTCGGACTTCCCGTACGAGAAGGTCGACGCCGACTTCCGCGCGTTCTACCCGCCGTCGACGTACGGCGAGGACGAGCCCGGCGAGCGGTTCGAGGACGGCGCGCCGGTCAGCTAGGTGATCGGGGCAAGCCTCCGCCAGGGCGGAGGCTTGCCCTAGGCTTGGGGGATTTGCAAAGGGTGCCAGGGTGGAAAGGGAAGGGTCCCACCCCTTCCCTCGGCCCCCTTTGCGGCCACAGTCTCTAGGCCACGGCCACCGGGATCTTGAACTCGCGGATGCGCTTCTCCCATTCCGCGGGCCCGGTCTGGTGCACCGAGTGCCCGTTCGCGTCGACCGCCACCGCGACCGGCATGTCCTTCACCTCGAACTCGTAGATCGCCTCCATGCCGAGGTCGTCGAAGGCGAGGACGCGCGACTTCCTGATCGCCTTCGCCACCAGGTAGGCCGCGCCGCCCACGGCGATCAGCGACGCCGCCTTGTGCTTGCGGATTCCCTCGATCGCCGTCGGGCCGCGCTCGCCCTTGCCGATCATCGCGATCAGGCCGGTCTTGCCGAGCATCGTCTCGGTGAACTTGTCCATCCGCGTGGCGGTGGTCGGGCCGGCAGGCCCGACCGCTTCGTCGCGCACCGGGTCGACCGGGCCGACGTAGTAGATCACCCGGTTCGTGAAATCGACCGGCAGCCGCTCGCCCTTCTCGAGCATGTCCTGGATGCGCTTGTGGGCCGCGTCCCGCCCGGTGAGGAGCTTGCCGTTGAGGAGCAGGATGTCGCCCGGCTTCCAGGTCATCACTTCCTCGCGAGTGAGCCGGTCGAGGTCGACGCGGCGCGCCTGAGCGGCCGGCGTCCAGGTGACCTTCGGCCAGTCGTCGAGCGACGGCGGCTCGAGCTCGGCCGCGCCGGAGCCGTCGAGCACGAAGTGCACGTGGCGGGTTGCCGCACAGTTCGGGATCATCGCCACCGGCTGCGACGCGGCGTGGGTCGGGAACTGCCGGATCTTCACGTCGAGCACCGTGGACAGTCCGCCGAGCCCCTGCGCGCCGATGCCGAGCGCATTGACCTTCTGGTAGAGCTCGATCCGCAGCTCGTCGAGCTTGCCCTGCGGACCGCGCTCGAGCAGCTCGTGCATGTCGATCGGCTCCATCAGCACTTCCTTCGCCATCAGCATCGCCTTCTCGGCGGTGCCGCCGACGCCGATCCCGAGCATGCCCGGCGGACACCAGCCGGCGCCCATCGTCGGCACCGTCTTCAGCACCCAGTCGACGATCGAGTCGGAGGGGTTGAGCATTACGAACTTCGACTTGTTCTCCGAGCCGCCGCCCTTCGCCGCAACGTTGACGTCGACCGTCTTGCCCGGCACGAGCTCCATGTGGATGACCGCGGGCGTGTTGTCGCGGGTGTTGACCCGCGTGAACAGCGGGTCGGCGAGGATCGAGGCGCGCAGCTTGTTGTCCGGGTCCTGGTACCCGCGCCGCACGCCCTCGTTCACCATGTCCGCGATCGCGAGCTTCGTCTCCCAGCGCACGTCCATGCCGATCTTCAGGAAGACGTTGACGATCCCGGTGTCCTGGCAGATCGGCCGGTGCCCCTCGGCGCACATGCGCGAGTTGGTGAGGATCTGCGCGATCGCGTCCTTCGCCGCCGGCGACTGCTCGCGCTCGTAGGCGCGCGCGAGATGGTCGATATAGTCCTTCGGATGGTAGTAGCTGATGTACTGCAGCGCGTCGGCGATGCTCTGGATGAAGTCGTTCTGCCGGATGATGGTCATTACGCCTCCGCCCTGGCCATGTGCTCGTCGTGGTACCTGATGCCGAGCACCCGGTCGGCGGCCGCGATCGCGATCGCCGACACGAGGAAAGTGAGATGGATGATCGTCTGCTGCAACCAGCGCGCGGCGAAGATCATCGCGGGGACCGGACGCAGGCGGTGGACTTGCTGGGCTTGGGCCATTGGGCTCGAGGTTGGTTGGCGGGAGGCGGCGATTTTAACTCGCCGCTTGACCGTCCAGCCGCGCCGTCGTCACTGCGTCCGCGCGCCGCGCGAGCTCGGCGCAGGCAAGGCGGATGGTCGCATCGGCGAGCGAGCCGGGCGGCGCCGGCCGCGGGCTCCACTCGGAGCGCGGCCGCAACGTGCGGTCGATGGTCTCGCCGCGGCCGTAGGGGCCGCGTATTCGCCGTGACGGCAACGACGGTGGACGCGCCGGCGGCGCAGTCGATCGCGTGCAGCTGGAGCTGGGAGTGCTGCTTGAGGTCGGGATTCCCTTCCACCGCCCGCGGCACGGTGAACGTCACCCGGGTCCAGGCCATCGCAAAGGGTCCTTGCGTCGGACGAGGTCGGGGTCGATCTCGACCACGATCGCCTCGGTGGACCCGATCGTCGTCCACTCGGCGGCCGCCCAGCCCGGCGCTGCGGCGAGCAGGCCGCGACGGCGAGCGGGCGAGCGAATCTCATTGCGCGGGAGCGCGCGATCGCCAGCGCGGGGCCGATCTCGCGCCGCAGGATCTTGCCGTTTTTGGTGCGCGGGAAATCGCGCGCGAGATAGACGACCTTGGGCGCCTTGTACGAGGCGAGGCGCGATTTCCCGAAGTCGAGCAGCTCGTTCGCGTCGAGGCTCGTCCCGGGCTGCGCGATCACGTACGCGACCACGAGCAGCTTGCCGCGCTCCACTTCCTCGCCGACGCACGCGCAGTCGGCGACGGCCGGGTGCGCCTTCAGCACGCGCTCGACCTCGTACGGCGAGACCCGGTAGCCGAAGCTCTTGATGATGTCGTCCTTGCGGCCGAGAAACCAGATGTAGCCGTCCTCGTCGTAGCGCGCGTAGTCGCCGGTGAAGAACCAGCCGTGGTGCCGGAGCTTCGCCGTCTCCTCCGGCAGGTTCCAGTACTCGATGAAGAGGCCGGGATCGGTCTCGGGCACGCAGATCATGCCTTCCGCGCCGGGGGCGACCTCGCGCAGCGTCTCGGGATCGAGCAGGCGGATCGCGTGGCCCGGTTGCGGGAATCCGGCCGACCCGGCCCGGATCGGACGGTGCGTGCTCTGCGAGAGGTAGTACGAGAACTCGCTCATGCCGACCGCTTCGTAGATGTCCATGCCGAACCGCTCGCGCCACTGGGAGAGCACCTCGTCCGAGAGATGCTCGCCCGCGCTCATGCAGTGGCGGAGCGTCGAAACGTCCCGCGCCGCGAGGTCGGTCTTCTGGATGATCTGGCGGTAGACGGTGGGGACGCCGATGAAGATCGTCGCGCCGTGCTTGGCGATCAGGCGCGGCCAGGTGGCCGCGTCGTTCTTCCCCTCGTAAGCGATCACGGTCTGCCCGCGGTAGAGCGGGTCCATCATCGCGGAGCCGAGCACGTACGTCCAGTTGAATTTCCCGGAGTGCAGGATCCGGTCGCCGGCCGCGGCGAAATCGAACCAGTACTCGGACGCCGGCTGCCGGCCGAGGAGCGACCGGTGGCCGTGCAGCACGCCCTTCGGATAGCCGGTCGTGCCCGACGTGTAGACGAGATAGGCCGGGTCGTCGGGGCGTGTCGGATGCGGCGCGTCCCAGCTGTCGATCGCGGCCAGGGCTGCTTCGAGGTCGAGGACCTCCGGGCCTGCCGCGGTGCCGATCTCCCCGCCGCCGGCGAGCAGCACGAACTTCAGCGTCGGACTCTCGGCCAGCCGCGGCGCGAAGGTCGCCCAGGCCGCTTTGTCGATGACGATCGCCCGCGCCTGCGAGTCCCGCGCGAGGTACAGCACCTCTTCGGCCGTGAGCAGCGTCGAGGTCGGCACGCTGATCGCGCCGCGCTTCATCGCGCCGAGGAATGCGGTGGGATAGTCGAGCGAGTTGGGAAGGCGGATGAGGACGCGTTCGCCGGCGCCGATGCCGAGGTTGCGCAGGAGCTGGCCGAACCGGCTCGTCCGGGCGGCGAGCTCGGCGTAAGTGGCCTGCGACGTGCCCCGCGCGTCGTCCTCGACGATCATCGCCACCCGCTCGGCCACCGGTGTCCCGAGATGGCGGTCGAGACAGGCGACGCCGATGTTGAACCGCTCGGGGATCTCCCAGCGCCAGGGCGGGAAGGGCGCGAAGCCCATGCGGAGCACCTGGAGGATGACGCCGTACGGCCGGTTAGAGGATGACGCCGTACGGCCAGTTCTCGCGGACCACCTGCGCCGGCAGCTTCTGCAGCACCTGCAGCGCGAACTCGGTGTCGTCGTCGGACAGCGCGTGCAGGGCGTGCGCGCGCAGCAGCGTCTGCAGCGCCTTGCCGAACATCGGCGGGTCGAGCATCTCGCCTTCGAACTTGATCGCGCCGCCGAGCAGCGCATCGGCTTCGATCGCCGCCGCCAGGATCGCGCTCTTGCGCGTGATGTCGGAAGGCGAGGGCGTGTAGGCGACCTTGCAGAGATGGATGTGGCCGGGGTGGATCACCTGCTTGCCGGTGAGGCCCATCGAGGCCTCCTCGCAGGCGTGCTGGTAGACGACTCGCGACTCGTGGTCGCCGTGCAGATCGAGCCAGCGCCGCACGTCGTGGCTCTCGACGTACTTCTCCGGCATCACCGCCTGCCCGATCAGCGTCTCGACGCCGCCGATGACGCCCTTGCCGGCGATCCGCGCTTCGAACATCACCTGGTTGAGGAAGAACCTGAGCTCCTCGGTCCAGCGTTCGGGCGTGATCTGGATGCCCATCGCCTTGGAGAAGTCGTGGATCCCGAACACGACGTGCTTCACCGTCGCGTACTGCATGATCTCGGGCGCGATCTTGAGCGACTTCGGGTGCTCGATGATCGGCTGGATGGTGATCGCGGGGTTGAACGCGGCGAGCTGCCCCGACAGATCGCGGATCTCGGCGGCGCCGTAGGCTTCGCCCGCCTTGGCGAGCATGACGACGTCGACGTGCTCGGCGAGGTCGCGGACGAGCGCCACGTCCTTCTCGTACTCGTCGGTGCGGAACGGGTTCACGCGCAGCGCGACCTGGAGGCTGCGGCGTTTCGGGAGCCCCGGCAGCTCGCGCCGCAGCAGCTCGCGGCTCAT
Source organism: uncultured beta proteobacterium (assembly GCA_963827555.1). GTDB lineage: Bacteria > Pseudomonadota > Gammaproteobacteria > Burkholderiales > SG8-39 > DATEDA01. The sequence continues at coordinate 22,408 of CAWHBL010000005.1, read as the reverse complement.
CTCCTTCTGCCGGCAGCCGTCCTCGAGGTCGAAGATCAGCGAGTGGGCGAGCGTGTTGTGCGCGTGCTTGTTGAAGCGCTGCGCGGCGGCGTCCAGGTCTTCGTAGATGCCGAGTGCCGGGGCGTACTTGACCGGGGGGTAGTAGAGCTGGATGCCGGGCCAGAAATCCGCGAGGATCGTCGACCGGACGACCTGGCCGAAGTCGTCGGGCTGCGCCGCCGGGGAAAGGCTCTTCCGGAGCAGCGGGTCGCGGAGCTGGTTCATCGAGTCCTCCTCCTCGAGGGCTGCCGCGATTATGCCGCAGCGCACAATGGCACGCTAGCATCGGCGCCGGGCGGGGTCAATCGCCGTGCCCGCCACGGGGCCGCCCGGCCGGTCCGGCTTTACAGGTGCCGCGCGGAGTGCTGTCATTCACGGCACCGCACAAGACCATCCCCGCCAGGACTCACCGCAACAAGGAGGCTCTTCGCAAATGGCTTCGACCATCGAGTCGGTTCTGCAGGAAGACCGCGTCTTTCCGCCGTCGCCCGAGTTCGTCAAGCAGGCGAACGTTTCCGGCCCGGCCGCCTACCGGGCGCTCGCCGACGAGGCGGAGCGCGATTTCGAGGGGTTCTGGGGACGGCTCGCGAACGAGAACGTGCTGTGGTCGAAGCCGTTCACCAAGGTGCTCGACGAGTCGAACGCGCCGTTCTTCAAGTGGTTCCACGACGGCGAGCTCAACGCCTCCTACAACTGCCTCGACCGGCATCTCAAGAGCCAGCCGAACAAGGTCGCGATCATCTTCGAGGCCGACGACGGCAAGGTCACGAAGGTCACCTACAAGCAGCTCTACCACGAGGTCTGCAGGCTCGCGAACGCGCTGAAGGCCCACGGTATTCAGAAGGGCGACCGCGTCCTGATCTATATGCCGATGTCCATCCAGGTCGTCGTCGCGATGCAGGCGTGCGCGCGCATCGGCGCGACGCACTCGGTCGTCTTCGGCGGCTTCTCCGCGAAGAGCCTGCAGGAGCGGATCATCGATGCCGGCGCGACCGAGGTCATCACGGCCGACGGCCAGTATCGCGGGGGCCGCGAGATCCCGCTGAAGCCCGCGGTCGACGAGGCGCTGTCGATGGGCGGGTGCGAGAAGGTGAGAAACGTCATCGTCTACAAGCGCACCGGCAGCGCGGTGACCATGCAGGCGCCGCGCGACAAGTGGTGGCACGAAGTGGTCGAAGGCCAGGCGGACACGTGCGAGCCCACCTGGGTCAACGCCGAGCACCCGCTCTTCATCCTGTACACCTCCGGTTCCACCGGCAAGCCGAAGGGCGTCCAGCACTCGACCGGCGGCTACCTGCTGCAGGCGATGGTCACCATGAAGTGGGTGTTCGATCACAAGCCCACCGACGTCTTCTGGTGCACGGCGGACGTCGGCTGGGTCACCGGCCACACCTACATCACGTACGGCCCGCTTGCGGTCGGCGCCACCGAGGTCATGTTCGAGGGCGTTCCCACCTATCCCGACGCCGGCCGGTTCTGGAAGATGATCCAGGACCACAAGGTCACGGTGTTCTACACCGCGCCGACGGCGATCCGCTCGCTGATCAAGGCCGGCGGCGACCTGCCGAACAAGTACGACCTCTCGTCGGTGCGCATCCTCGGCACCGTCGGCGAGCCGATCAATCCGGAGGCGTGGATCTGGTACTACAAGACGGTCGGCAAGTCGCGCTGCCCGATCGTGGACACGTGGTGGCAGACCGAGACCGGCGGCCACATGATCACGCCGCTGCCGGGCGTGACGCCGCTCAAGCCGGGCTCGTGCCAGACGCCGCTGCCCGGAATCATGGCCGACATCGTCGACGAGACCGGCCACCCGGTGGAGAAGGGCAAGGGCGGGATCCTGGTGATCAAGCGCCCGTGGCCGGGCATGATCCGCACCATCTGGGGCGACCCGGAGCGGTTCAAGAAGAGCTACTACCCGGAGGACTTCAAGGGCAAGTACTACCTCGCCGGCGACGGGGCGAGCCGCGACCTGAACGGCTACTACACGATCATGGGGCGGATCGACGACGTCCTGAACGTCTCCGGACACCGCCTCGGCACGATGGAGGTCGAATCGGCGCTGGTCGCCAACCCGCTCGTCGCCGAGGCGGCGGTCGTGGGCCGGCCGGACGACCTGACGGGCGAGGCGGTGGTGGCGTTCGTCGTCACCAAGGGGCCGCGTCCGGCGGGCGAGGAAGGGAAGAAGGTCGCCCAGCAGCTGCGCGACTGGGTGGCGAAGGAGATCGGCCCGATCGCGAAGCCGAAGGAGATCCGCTTCGGCGACAACCTGCCGAAGACGCGCTCGGGCAAGATCATGCGCCGGCTGCTGCGCTCGCTCGCCAAGGGCGAGGAGATCACGCAGGACGTCTCGACGCTCGAGAACCCCGGCATCCTCGAGCAGCTCAAGCAGGCGCAGTAAGCGGGGCGCGCGCGGCCCGGCCGGGCCGCGATGGGTCTATGCTGCGCGGGATGTCGACGACGTCGCCCCGTGCCGACGCGCTGCGCGCCGCGATCCGCGCGGCGCGCGACATCGACGAGGTCGCGCGGGCGGCCACGCGCGTGCGCGAGCTGCCGCGGCCGCTGCTCGACGAGGGACTCGCGCCGGAGGCGATCACCGCGCTCGCGACCGGCGTCAACGATCTCGTCACGGCGCGCCTGATCGAGCTGACCGGGCTCGACGCCGCGCTCCGGGACGCCGGGGCGTCCTGGATCGTGCTCGGCTCGGCGGGGCGCGGGGAACAGACGCTCGCGACCGACCAGGACAACGCGATCGTCTTCGCCGACGGGGCCGATCCGGAAGCGCGACCGGCGCGCGCTCCTGCCGCTCGCCGAAAGAGTCAACCGGGCGCTCGACCGCAGCGGCTATCCGCTGTGCCGGGGCGAGGTGATGGCCAGCAACCCGCGCTGGTGCCTCGCGCAGTCGGAGTGGCGCGAGCGCTTCGCCGCCTGGATCGACCGGCCCGAGCCGGAGGCGCTGCTGAACGCCGCGATCTTCTTCGACTTCCGCGCGGTCCACGGCGCGGCGAGCCTCGTGCCGGGGCTCCGCGACTGGCTCGCCGGCTACGCGCGGGACCGCGGCCGGTTCCTCTTCCTGATGGTGCAGAACGCGCTCGGGAACCAGCCGCCGCTCGGGTTCGTCCGGGACTTCGCGCTCGCACGGGGCGGCGACCATCCCGGGCACGATCGACCTGAAGGTGAACGGCGTTCAACTGTTCGTCGAAGCGGCGCGGATATTCAGCCTCGCGGACGGCGTCACGGCGACCGGGACGCTCGAGCGGCTGGCCGGCGTCGCCGGCGTACGCGGGATCCCGGCGGCGGACGCGAGCGCATGGGCCGACGCGTTCCGCCTCATCCAGGGGCTGCGGCTGAGGCTGAACGCCGCACAGCATGCGCGCGGCGAGCCGCTCCACAACCATCTGGACCCGGCGACGCTGGCCGACGGGGAACGGCGCGGCCTCAAGCAGGCGCTGCGGCAGGCGCGGAACTTGCAGGCCCGGCTCGCCCGCGATTTCTCCGTCGCCGGCGCCGGCTTCGGCGTTTGATCCAGCGCAAGCATCGGCGGCCCGCTCGCCGCGTAGGCTTGCCAGCCACGGCCGATCGGGCCTACCCTGATTCCTGGGACGGCGACCTGCCGGTCGCGCGTCCCGTCCCCGCAACAAGAAACAGGAGGAGATCATGCGCCAAGCCCAGCGCTCAACTGGTTCGCCATCGACTCGGACGCGCGGTTCCAGGCGCTCCACAAGCGGAAGTCGCGGTTTCTCTGGGGGCTGATGGCGTTCGCGATCGTCTACTACTTCCTGCTGCCGATCGGCGCCGCGTATTTCACCGATCTCTTCAAGGTGAAGCTGTGGGGCGTCATCAACTTCGGCCTGCTGTTCGCGCTGTCGCAGTTCATCGTCGCCTGGGGCATCGCGTGGTACTACGCGCGCAAGGCCGGCGAGTTCGACGCGCATGGCCGAGGAGATCGCGCGCGACGCCGACCGCATCGGCGCACGGGCACGCTAGGGGAGGGGGCCATGAACACGCGGCAAATCGTTCTCTCGATCGGCGCCGTCGCAGCCGTGCTCGCGGCATCCCCGGCGTTCGCGCAGGCGGTGTCGTCGGAGTGGCGCGTCCTCACCTTCGGCGTGTTCGGCGCGATCATCGCCGTGACGATGTGGGTGACGTACCTGGCGGCGAAGCGCACCAAGACGGCGGCCGACTTCTACACCGCCGGCGGCGGGGTGTCCGGGCTCCAGAACGGCTGGGCGATCGCCGGCGACTATCTCTCGGCGGCGTCGTTCCTCGGCATCGCCGGGCTGATCTCGCTCTACGGCTACGACGGGTTCATGTACTCGGTCGGCTGGCTGGTCGCCTACATCACGGTGCTGCTGGTGATCGCGGAGCCGTGCCGGAACATCGGCAAGTACACGATGGGCGACATCCTCGCCTTCCGCAACAACCCGAAGACGGTCAAGACCTTCATGGCGATCTCGACCATCACCGTCTCGACCTTCTACCTCACCGCGCAGATGGTCGGCGGCGGGGTGCTGGTGAAGACGCTGATCGGGATCGACTACGAGATCTCGGTCGCCGCGGTCGGCGTGCTGATGCTCGCGTACGTGCTGTTCGGCGGGATGGTCGCGACGACGTACGTGCAGATCATCAAGGCGATCCTGCTCGTCGTCGCCTCGCTCGTGATGGTCGGCGCTGGTCTGGGGCCAGTACGGGTTCAGCCTGCCCGGCTATCTCGGCGCGGTGGTCGGCGACGCGGACGTCCAGGCGCAGGTCGCGCGGCTGCTCGGCGATTCGGCGCGCAACATGACGCCGGCGGAGCTCGGCCAGCGGTTCCTCGAGCCGGGCCTGCTCTTCAAGAGCCCGATCGACCAGATCTCGCTCGGCATGGCGCTCGTGCTTCGGCACCGCCGGGCTGCCGCACATCCTGATGCGGTTCTTCACCGTGCCGACGGCGCAAGCGGCGCGCAAGAGCGTCATCTGGGCGATGGCGATCATCGGCGGGTTCTACGTCCTGACGCTGTTCCTCGGCACCGGCGCCGCGATGCTCGTCGGCGCGCCGGCGATCACCGAGATCGACCGCGGCGGCAACATGGCCGCGCCGCTGCTCGCGCAATTCCTCGGCGGCGGGAAGGATTCGCTCCTCGGCAACCTCATGCTCGCGTTCGTCGCCGCGGTGGCGTTCGCGACGATCGTCGCGGTGGTGGCGGGTCTCGTGCTCGCGGCGGCCTCGGCGATGTCGCACGACATCTGGGTCGGGGTGATCAAGGGCGACAAGGCGACCTCCGACGAGGAGCTGAAGGCCGCGCGCATCTGCTCGCTGATCGTCGGCGTCATCGCGATCGCGATCGGCATCCTCGCCAGGGGGCAGAACGTCGCGCACCTGGTGGCGCTCGCGTTCGCCGTGGCAGCCTCGGCCAACCTGCCCGTCGTGCTGCTTGACCTTGTACTGGAAAAAGTGCAACACCGGCGGCGTGGTCGCGGGGCTGGTGGTCGGCACGCTGTCCGCGATCGCCCTGGTGCTCGTCTCGCCGAACATGACCTATCCGGCACAGATCAAGGCCGCGCAGGAACGGGTCATCAAGGGCGCGGACGAGCGGATCGCGAAGTTCAACGCCGAACTGCCCGGGCTGACGGACGCGGGCGCGATCGACACGACGAAGAAGGCACTCGCCGTCGCGGAGAAGGCCAAGGCCGGCGCGGCAGCGCAGATCGCGGCGCTCGGCGGCGCGACCACCTCGCTCGTGGGTCTGAGCGAGCCGTGGTTCCCGCTGCGCAACCCGGGCCTGATCTCGATTCCGCTCGGCTTCCTCGCCGTGCTGATCGGGTCGCTCCTGTATCGCGACAAGCGCGCCGAGGAGATGTGGGAGGAGCTGTACGTGCGGTCGAATACCGGGATCGGGCGGGCGGCAGCCTCGGCGCATTGAGAACTGCTCCGCAGGGAAAATCCCGCCGGCCGGCGTGACGACGCCGGCCGGCAACGGCTTATGAGGAGGGTCGGCACTACCGCACGCATAGTCGCGGTGTTCCTGCTCGGCTGTCTCGTCTTCGGGTACCCGCTGCTCGCGCTGTTCAACGTGCCGGCGGCGGCGCTCGGGGTGCCGGTGCTCTACCTGTACCTCTTCGGCGCCTGGGCCGCGCTGATCCTGCTGATCGCCTGGGCGGTATCGGCGCGCGATTAGCGAGATGCCCGCGCCCGCGCTGATCGCGCTCGTCTCGATCGCGTACCTCGGCCTGCTGTTCGCGATCGCGTTCTACGCCGACCGGCGCGCCGACGCCGGCCGAAGCGTCATCGCGAGCCCGTACGTCTACGCGCTGTCGCTCGGCGTCTACGCAACCTCCTGGACGTTCTACGGCAGCGTGGGACGGGCCGCAGCGAACGGCGTCGGGTTTCTGCCGATCTATCTCGGGCCGACCCTCGCCGCGGCGTTGTTCTGGCTCGTGCTGCGCAAGATCGTTCGCATCAGCCGCGAGAACCGGATCACCTCCATCGCCGACTTCATCGCGTCGCGGTACGGCAAGAGCGCGGCGCTGGCCGGGATCGTGACCGTCATCGCGGTGGTCGGGATCGTTCCGTACATCGCGCTGCAGCTCAAGGCGGTATCCGGAACCTTCCTGCTGCTCGCCAATGCGCCCGAGGTCGCGCGGCCCGCAGCGACCGGCGCCGCGCCGCTCCTTGCCGACACCGCGTTCTACGCCGCGCTCGCGCTCGCGGTCTTCGCGATCCTGTTCGGCGCCCGGCATCTGGATGCCGCCGAACGCCACGAAGGGATGGTCGCCGCGATCGCGTTCGAGTCGGTGGTCAAGCTCGTCGCCTTCCTCGCCATCGGGCTGTTCGTCACGTTCGGGCTCTACTCGGGGTTCGGCGACCTGTTCGCGCGCGTCGCCGCGGATCCTCAGCTCGCCCGCCTGCTCGCGCCGTTCGACGGGCCCGCCGGGAGCTATGCGAGCTGGGCGTGGCTGCTCGTGCTCTCGGCGTTCGCGATCCTCTGCCTGCCGCGGCAATTCCAGGTCGCCGTCGTCGAGAACGTCGACGAATCGCACATCGCCCGGGCGAGCTGGCTCTTCCCGGTGTACATGCTCGCGATCAACCTGTTCGTGCTGCCGATCGCGTTCGGCGGGCTGCTCCACTTTCCCGGCGGCGCGGTGGACGCCGACACCTTCGTCCTCGCGCTGCCGATCGCCGAGGGGCGGCCGCTGCTCGCCCTCGCCGTGTTCCTGGGCGGGCTGTCGGCTGCGACCGGGATGGTGATCGTGGAGACGGTCGCGCTCTCGACGATGGTGTGCAACGACCTCGTCATGCCGCTCGCGCTGCGCACCGGCCTGCTCGGCCTGCGCGAGCGGAGCGACCTGTCGCGGCTGCTGCTCGGCATCCGGCGGACGGCGATCGTCGCCATCCTGCTGCTCGGCTACGCCTATTTCCGGTTCGCCGGCGAGGCCTACGCGCTGGTCGCGATCGGCCTCATCTCGTTTGCGGCGGTCGCGCAGTTCGCGCCGGCCATGCTCGGCGGCCTCTACTGGAAGCAGGCGACCCGGGCCGGCGCGATCGCGGGCCTGCTGGCGGGGTTCGCGGTCTGGGCGTACACGCTGCTCGCCCCCTCGTTCGCGCGGTCCGGCTGGCTCCCGGCAGGATTCGTCGAGGATGGCCCCTGGGGCATCGCGCTCCTGAAGCCGCTCGCGCTCTTCGGCCTCGCCGGCCTCGACGAGATCACCCACAGCATGATCTGGAGCATGCTCGCCAATTGCGGCGCGCTCGTCGTCGTGTCGCTGCTCGTGGCGCCGGGGCCGCGCGAACAGGCCCAGGCCGTCCGCTTCGTGGACGTCTTTCGCCAGCCGGCCGGGCGCATGGGTGCCTGGGGCGGCGAGGCTTCGCTCGACGATCTGCGCGGGCTCCTCGGTCGGTTCCTGGGCGGAGACCGGGCCGCTGCCTTGTTCCGGGAGTTCGCGGCAACCAAAGGCGTCGCGGCCGCGGCGTTGCGCGCCGATCCGGAGCTCGTGCAGTTCGCGGAGACCCACCTCGCCGGCGCCATCGGCTCGGCCTCCGCACGCGCGGCGGTGGCATCGCTCGCGAAGGAGGAAGGCCTCGGGATCGACGAGGTGATGACCATCCTGGACGAGACGTCGCAGGTGCTCGCGTACTCGCGGGAGCTCGAGCGCAAGCGCCAGGAGCTCGAGGCGGCGACGGCGGAGCTGCGCGCCGCGAACGAGCGCCTGCGGGAGCTCGATCGCATGAAGGACGACTTCGTGTCGACGGTGAGCCACGAGCTGCGCACGCCGCTCACCTCGATCCGGGCCTTCGCCGAGATCCTCCACGACAGCCCGGAGCTCGCCGCGGCGAAACGGCAGCAGTTCGTCGGCATCATCCTCCGCGAGACCGAGCGGCTGACGCGGCTGATCAACCAGATCCTCGACCTCGCCAAGATCGAATCGGGCCGGGCGGAATGGGCGGCGGAGCCCGTCGACCTCCGCGCGGTGGTTCGCGATGCCGCCGACTCGACCGCCGCGCTGTACCGGGAGCGCAACGTGCAGCTCGAGACCGAGCTGCCCGAACGGGTGCCGGTGGTCGTCGCCGACCGCGACCGGCTGCAGCAGGTGCTGCTGAACCTGCTCACCAACGCAGTAAAATTCTGCGCACCGGGAACGGGCCGCGTGCAGATCGCGCTCTCCGACGCCGCGGGTGCGGTACGCGTCGATGTCGCCGACAACGGGGTCGGAATCGCCCGCGAGCACCAGGGCGCGATCTTCGAGAAGTTCCGGCAGGTCGGCGACACGCTCACCGACCGGCCGCAGGGCACCGGGCTGGGGCTGCCGATCTCGCGGCTGATCGTGCGGCAGTTCGGCGGCGAACTGTGGGTGGCGAGCGAGCCCGGCCGCGGCGCCACGTTTTCGTTCACGATCCCGGCCGCGCAGGAAGGCAGGTCACGATGACCAAGCGGGTGCTGATCGCCGACGACGAGCCGAACATCGTCGCCTCGCTCGAGTTCCTGATGGAGCAGGCGGGCTTCGAGGTGAAGGTCGCCGCCGACGGCGCCGCGGTGCTCGCGCTCGTCGCGAGCTTCCGCCCGGACCTGGTGCTGCTCGACGTCATGATGCCGGTGAAGAACGGCTACGAGGTGTGCCAGCTCCTGAAGAACGACCCGGGCACGCGCGACGTCAAGGTGATCCTGCTGTCGGCGAAGGGGCGCGACGTGGAGGTGGCGAAGGGCCTCGAGCTCGGTGCCGACGCGTACGTCACCAAACCGTTCTCGACGCGCGAGCTGGTCGCGAAGGTCAAGGAGCTGCTGGAGGGATGAGCCGCGCGGCGCTGGCGGCTGCGCTGATGCCGCCCGCGGTGGCGCTCGCAATCCTCGCCGTCGGCGCCGGCTTCCTGTGGAGCGATCTCGAGCCCGGCGAGCGCGAGGCGATCGCCGCCGTTCTCACGCCCCCTCGCGTCGGGTTGTTGGTGCTGTTCGGGCTCGCGCTCGCGACGGTGCTGGCGATTCTCGGATACCGCCGATTCGTGGCGACCGCCGACCCGGCACGCCGACTCGCCGAGGACGTGCGGCTGATCGCGCAGGGCAATCCGTCGCATCGCGTCGGAGCGTCCGGAACGGCCGAGCTCCGGGCCCTCGCCGGCGCGGTAAACGAGCTGGCGGAAGCGCGATCCGCGCTCGCCGCGGACGTTGCCGCCACGGTGGCCGATGCCAACGCCCGCGTCGAGGCGGAACGGAGCCGGCTCGCCGCGCTCGTCGCCGAGCTGGATCAGAGCGTGCTCGTCTGCAACCGCGAGGGCAGGATCCTGCTCTACAACGCCGCGGCGCAACGGATCCTCGGCGGCGGCGATGCTTCGCTCCTTGGTCTCGGTCGCTCGGTGTTCGGGATCGTCGATCGCAGCCTGATCCTGCATGCGGTGGAGGCGATGGAGCGGCAGCTCGAGCGCGAGGAGCGCGAGGGGACGCACTTCGTCACCGCCACCGGCGACGGGCGGCTGCTGCGTGTGCAAGCGGCGCCCGTTCCGGAGCGGGCGGCCGGCGAGGGGGAGACGGGCGGGCTCGCCGGCTACGTGCTGCTGCTCGCCGACGTGACCGAGTCGGTCGACGCCGAGGCGAAGCGCGTGGCGCTCTTCCAGCGGCTCGTCGAGGGGACGCGGGCGGGCCTGGCGAACATTCGCGCGGCGAGCGAGAACCTGGCGGCGCACCCGGGAATGGAGGAGGCGAGGCGGGCGCGCTTCGCGGGAATCATCCAGGACGAGGCGGTGCGGCTCTCCGATCTGCTGCAGGCGACCACCGCCGACGCTTCGGAGCGGCTCAAGGTCCGGTGGCCGCTGGAGGAGATGCGCGGCGAGGATCTGCTCACGCTCGCCCGGAACCGCATCGAACGGCGCGTCGGTCTCGCGACCAAGCTCGAGTCGGTCGATCCCGAGCTGTGGCTGCGGGTGGACAGCTTCTCGCTCGCGCAGGGCCTCGGCTATCTCGCGCACCGGTTGCACGACGAGTTCGCGGTGCGCGAGGTGCGGTTCCGCCTCCTGCCGGCCGGCGGGCACGCCCAGCTGGACGTGCTGTGGCGCGGCGCGCCGCTCGGATCCGAGACGGCGTTCGCCTGGCAGAACGACCCTTTCACGCTCGGCGGTGAGGACAGTCCGCTGTCGCTCGCGCAGGTGATCGAGCGTCACGGCGGCGAGACCTGGTATCAGCGCGATCTCCCGGCCCAGCTCGCATACTTTCGCCTGCTGCTGCCGCTCGCGGCGGGGCGGCGCGGCAGCCGCGTGCGGGCGGAAGCGTCGAGCCGCCCGGAGTTCTACGACTTCGACCTCTTCCGGCGGTCGCCGGCGAGCGAGGCGCTCGACGAGCAGCGGCTCGAGGCGCTCGCGTACACGGTGTTCGACACCGAGACGACCGGGCTCAACCCGGCCGAGGGCGACGAGATCGTCGCGCTCGGCGCAGTCCGGATCCTCAACGGACGCCTGCTGGCGGGGGAGACGTTCGAGTCGCTCGTCGACCCGCAGCGGAGCCTGCCGGAGGCGTCGGTCGCGGTGCACGGGATCACGCGCGACATGCTCGCCGGGCAGCCCACGATCGAAACGGTGCTGCCGCGCTTCCGCCGCTTCGCCGAGGACACGGTGCTGGTCGGGCACAACGCCGCCTTCGACATGCGGTTCCTCCAGCTGAAGGAAGCGCAGACCGGCGTGCGGTTCGAGCAGCCGGTGCTCGACACGCTGCTGCTGTCGGCGGTCGCGCACCCGGAGCAGGCAACCCACAGCCTGGAGGAGATCGCTGCCCGCCTGGGCGTGAATGTCGTCGGACGGCACACGGCGCTGGGCGATGCACTGGTCACGGCAGAGGTCTTCCTGCGACTCGTGCCGGTGCTCGCGGAGCGTGGCATCCACACGCTGGGCGCAGCGCGGGCGGCGGCAGAGAAGACTTACTACGCGCGGCTCAAGTACTGACCGGGGCGATACAATCGCCGCTCATGAGCGGAAGAGATCTCCTGGAGCGCTTCGCCGGCGTCGTCGGCGCCCAGCACGTCGTCGCCGACGCGCGCGAGATGGCGGCGTATGCGACCGACTGGCGCAAGCGCTACGTGGGCATGCCGCTCGCCGTGGTCCGCCCGGGCTCGACCGCCGAGGTCGGCGCGATCGTCAAGGCGTGCGCCGAAACGCGCACCGCGATCGTGCCGCAGGGAGGCAACACCGGTCTCTGCGGCGGAGCGACGCCGGACGCGAGCGGGAAGCAGATCGTCGTCAATCTGGGGCGCATGAACCGGATCCGGCTGATCGATCCGGTCAACAACACGATGACGGTCGAAGCCGGTTGCGTACTGGCGAATCTCCAGCAGGCGGCCGACGAGGCCGACCGGCTGTTTCCGCTCAGCCTGGCGGCCGAAGGCAGCTGCGCGATCGGCGGAAATCTCTCGACCAACGCCGGCGGCGTGCAGGTGCTGCGCTACGGCAACACGCGGGAGCTCGTCCTCGGACTCGAGGTGGTGCTGCCTTCGGGCGAGGTCTGGGACGGGCTGCGCGGCCTGCGCAAGGACAACACCGGTTACGACCTGAAGCATCTCTTCGTCGGGGCGGAGGGCACGCTCGGCATCATCACTGCGGCGGTGCTAAAGCTATTCCCGAAGCCGCGGGCGCAGGCGACGGCGCTGGCCGCGCTGGCGACTCCGCGCGACGCGCTCAGGCTGCTCGAGCACGTCCAGGCGCATTGCGGCGACCGGCTGACGGCCTTCGAGCTGCTGTCGGCGATCTGCCTCGATCTGGTCCGGAAGCATGTCCCGCGCGTGCCGGCACCGTTCGCCGCGGGCTATCCGCAGTACGCACTGATCGAGCTGTCCGATACGCAGGGTGGGTTGGGCGTCAACGCGATGCTCGAAGCGACGCTGGGTGACGCGATCGAGTCGGGGCTGGCGCTCGACGCGGTGGTCGCGGCGAGCGTCGAGCAGGCGAGGAACCTCTGGGCGCTGCGGGAGAACGTCTCCGAGGCGCAGGCGGCGGAAGGGCAGAACATCAAGCACGACATCTCGATCCCGATCTCGCGGATCGGCGATTTCATCGCAAACCACCGATGCCCGGCTCGCGAAGGCGTTTCGGGGCATCCGCATGGTGACGTTCGGCCACTTGGGCGACGGCAACCTGCATTACAACGTGTCTCCCCCGGAAGGCGGCGACGAGGCCGAGTTCGTCGCGTTGACGCCGGATGTCAACCGCGTCGTGCACGACAGCGTCGCCGAGTTCGGCGGCTCGATCAGCGCGGAGCACGGCATCGGACAGTACAAGCGGGACGAGCTGGTGCGCTACAAGTCGGCGGTGGAGATCGAGCTGATGCGTGCCGTCAAGCGCGCGCTCGATCCGCTCGGGATCATGAATCCGGGGAAGGTGCTCTGATCGGCTAGAATCCCGCCGCCGCGGAGAGGTGGATGAGTGGTTTAAGTCGCACGCCTGGAAAGCGTGTTTAGGTGATGAGCCTAACGCGGGTTCGAATCCCGCCCTCTCCGCCACTCATATTGGGGCGGGGAAGGATGAAACCTCCTGCCGCTGTAGGATCGCGGCGCATGGCCAAGCCAACACCCCGCTCCAAGGCAAGACCGACGAGTCGGCCCAGAAAGCTCCGGTCGCCCGCGAAGCGCCTGACGGCCGAGGAGAAGGCGTTTCTCGACACTCTCGCCGCGAACAAGCAGGTCCAGACCGGGCGGGGCAAGCTCAGGGCTGGCGTGACCCACACCGTTGAGAAACCCCCCAAGGCTCGTCGTGCGACGTAAGCGGTTCTCAGCCGTCTGACCCGATCTCGGAGTGTATGCGGCAACCGCACGTGCCGCATGCAAAGCGCTCGCGGACGATCATCCGCTTGCCACGTACAGCCTTGATCGCGTGCGTCGGTGCGCCTGGGTGTCGCCGCTCGAAGCGACCACAAGGCGCTGATATTGAGTTCTGTGCGTTTGCATCCCTCCGTTATGACATCGAGCCTGACCGGATCGTGGAGTTGGAACTGATCCAAGAGAACCAGTAGCGAAGTTCGTCTGAGCTGGTCGCACTCCCGCCATTGCCTTGAGAACCGCGGATCGGTCGGTCAACCCAGAGAGAGCTGACATCTTGCGCTGGAGTACCGGGCCGCGTTGCAGGCGATCGACAGATCCCTGGGCACGCGAATTATCAAATATCGTTAACTCTGCGCTAGGCGGGCTTTTTCGTGCCTATACTGCGCGGCGATTGCGCATTGGGTTGCACTTCAAGGAGAGGGGGCCTTGCGCAGCCTTCGTCTACGCCCGCTTGCGGCCGCCCGGGGAGGACGCGCTCGCTCGCGAGGACCCGGTGCCGTGTCGAGGGACGGGTCCCGCGTGCCGGGACGCTTCGCTCTCGTCGTCGCAGCGCTGGTCGTCACGCTCGTCACGGGGTTCGAGAGCTGGGTCCGGCTCAGTTCGCCTGCTTTTGCGCAGGCTGCCCGCGGCCCCGCCGGACGCGAATCTGAAAGGTGCGTGGTCGGCCGTCGGCACCTGGCCGCTCATCGCCGTCCACATGGTCCTGATGCCGGACGGTCGCGTGTTGAGCTACGGCACGGACGGCACCGGCAGACAGACCGGCATGTTCATCTACGACGTATGGGATTCCGCGGTCGGTCTCGGCGGCGGCCACCTCACGCTCCCCAACGGGACCGGCACCGACGTCTTCTGCAGCTCGCTGCTGGTGCTGCCGGAAGGAGGCTCGGTGTTCATCGCCGGAGGCGACAATTGGACCGGCACTGGCACGACCAATACCGGCAACAACAACAGCAACCTGTTCGACTACAACACGAACGGGCTGGCGCGCGGCAACAATATGAACCGGGCGCGCTGGTACTCGTCGTCCACCATGCTGCTGAGCGGCGAGGTCTACGTCCAGGGCGGTAGCGGCGGCACCGACCGCCCGGAGATTCGCGATGCGAACGGCAGCTTCCGGTTGCTCTCGGGCGCGAACACGAGTGGGCTGGATTTCATGTATCCGCGCAACTTCGTCGCCCCCGACGGCCGCATCTTCGGGTTCGATAGCGCCGGGCGGATGTACTACGTCAACACTGGCGGCAGCGGCTCCTTCGCGCAGGTGGGGCAGTTCTCTTCCTCTTATGCCGGCAGCGATGCCAGCGCGGCGATGTTCGCCCCCGGTCGCATTCTGCAGTTCGGCGGCAATTCCAGCGGCGCGATCGTGATCGACATCAACGGCGCCACTCCGACCGTCACCCCGACGCAATCGATGTCCTCGCAGCGGCGGCTGGTCACCGCGACCATGCTCGCCGACGGCAAGGTACTCGCCACCGGCGGCAGCCAAGTGTGGAACGAACTCACTGGCGTTAACAACATCGCGGAGATCTGGAATCCGGCGACCGGCACCTGGACGCGCGGCTACGAAGGGGCGCGGGCGCGCCTGTATCACTCCACTGCCCTGCTGCTGCCGGATGCGACCGTGCTGGTCGCCGGCGGCGGTGCGCCCGGGCCTCTGAGCAACCTCAACGCTGAGATCTACTATCCGCCGTATCTGTTCGCTGCTGGGGGCGCGCTGGCACCGCGGCCTGCGATCGTCAACGCCCCGGAGTTCATCGATATCGGCAAGACCTTCAGCGTCGAGCTGGGGGCCGCTACCGCGGTAAGCCGCGTAACGCTGGTCAAGACCGGATCGGTGACGCACAGCTGGAACATGGAGCAGCGCTTCCAGGACCTGCCGTTCAATGCCAATGGCGCGCAGCTCTCGGTGCAGGCGCCGACCCGCGCGGCGTTCGCCCCGCCGGGCCACTACCTCTTGTTCGTCCTCGACAGCGCCGGTGTGCCGTCGGTCGGGAAGATCCTGAGAATCGGGGTCGCCGGCGATCCGAACCCCGCAATTACCCCGACGCTGGAGAATCCAGGCGCCCCGTCCACGGGCCTCGGCGGTAGCGTCAGCCTGCAGCTCGTCGCTGCCGATCCCAACGGTGACACGCTGAGGTATTCGGCCTTGGGGCTGCCCCCGGGCGTGACGCTCAACGCCGCGACCGGCCTGATCACCGGCACGGTCACCAAGATCGGCACCTACAACGTGACCTTGACCGCGAGCGACGGGATCAACGTGACCTCCACGACCTTCACCTGGACCGTGACCGACGGCGCGCCGCTGACCCTTGCCCCGCTGCCCCCGCTCCCGCCGGTCGTCGCAGTCACCGGTGTGGCGAGCTACACCGCGAGCGCCAGCGGCGGCGTCAACGTGATCTACCGCTGGGACTTCGGCGACGGCACGGCGACGGTCTGGTCGAACGTGCCCACCGCCACGCACACGTTCGCCTCGCCCGGCATCTACAACGTGACCGTCACGGCGAACGACGATCGCGGGGTCCCGGTAAGCCGCACCGCCGTGCAGACCGTCTACCCCCCGTCCGCGGGCGTGCGGCCGACCGCGTCCTCCACGCTTGCGTTCGAGCCGCGTACCACCGGCAACGCCAGGTTGTGGGTGGTGAACCAGGACAACGATTCGGTCACCGTGTTCGACGCCGTGACCCACGCCAAGGTGCGCGAGATCGTTGTCGGAACTGCGCCACGCGCGATCGCGGTAGCGCCGAACGGCTTTATCTGGGTGACGAACCGGCAAAGTGCGACGATCAGCGTGATCAATCCCGACTCGCTGGCCGTCGCCAACACGATCGGCCTGCCGCGCGCTTCGCAACCGTACGGCCTCGCGTTCGCTCCGGACGGTGCCCACGCTTTCGTCGCGCTCGGCGCCACCGGCCAGCTCGTCAAGCTCGACGCCGTCAGTTTCGCGCAGCTCGGCAGCGTGAACGTCGGGCCGAATCCGCGGCACATCTCGATCGCCCCGGACGGCAGCGTCTATGTCGCGCGCTTCATCACTCCGCCCCTGCCCGGCGAGAGCACCGCCGCCGTGCAAACGACCGTGGGCTCGGTCGACTACGGCGGCGAGGTCGTCGTCGTCGACGGCGGCGCTCTGAGCGTAACGCGAACCATCGTGCTGAGGCACAGCGACAAGCCCGATTTCGAGAACCAGGGCCGCGGCATTCCCAACTACCTCGGTGCGCCGGCGATCTCGCCCGACGCGACCCATGCGTGGGTGCCGTCCAAGCAGGACAACATCAAGCGCGGGGCGCTGCGCGACGGTACGGGCCTCAACTTCCAGAGCACGGTCCGCGCGGTGAGCTCGCGCATCGCCCTCGCCGCGGGCGCCGAGGATCACGCGGCACGCATCGACCACGACAACGCCGGCGTGGCGAGCGCCGCGATCTTCGACCAGCGCGGCATCTACCTGTTCGTCGCCCTCGAGACCAGCCGGGAGGTCGCCGTCGTCAGCGCGCACGGCGGCCACGAGCTGTTCCGCTTCGACGTCGGCCGCGCACCGCAAGCGCTCGCGTTGTCCGCGGACGGCCAGCGGCTGTACGTCAACAACTTCATGGACCGGACGGTCGGCGTGTTCGACCTGACGCCGTTGCTGAACACGGGTGCGATCAACGTGCCTGCGCTCGCCACGCTGTCGGCCGTGGGCACGGAGAAGCTGAGTGCGACGGTGCTAAAGGGTAAGCAGTTATTCTACGACGCCCGCGACCCGCGCTTGGCGCGGGACCGGTATCTCAGCTGCGCGTCCTGCCACAACGACGGCGGCAGCGACGGTCGGGTGTGGGACTTGACCAGCATGGGTGAAGGCCTGCGCAACACCATCAATCTGCGCGGGCGTGCGGCCGGCCAGGGACACCTGCACTGGAGCAACAACTTCGACGAGCTGCAGGACTTCGAAGGTCAAATTCGCACCCTGGCGTTGGGCACGGGCTTGATGTCGGATGCCGATTTCAACGCCGGCACGCGCAGCCAGCCGCTGGGAGATCCGAAGGCCGGGCGCAGCGCGGACCTCGATGCGCTGGCGGCATACGTGGCCTCGCTCGCCACCTTCGATGCCTCGCCTTATCGCACGACGAGCGGCGCGTTGACGAGCGCGGCAAGCGCCGGCAAGACCGTGTTCACCAATATGAACTGCGGCTCGTGCCACAGCGGGACCGCGTTCAGCGGCAGCGGCGCGAACACGCTGGTCGATATCGGGACGATCAAGCCGGCGAGCGGCAGCCGCCTCGGCGGGGCCCTCACCGGGATCGACGTCCCCACGCTGCGCGACGTGTGGGCGACCGCGCCGTATTTGCATGATGGTTCGGCGGCCACGCTCGGCGACGCGGTGCGCGCGCACGCAAGGCGTGACGATCAGCGACGCGAACCTTGCGAACCTCGTCGGGTACCTGCAGCAGATCGGAGGCGAGGAAAGCGCGGCGCCCTTGAACGCCGGGGCGGGCGCCGGCCTGACCGGCCGCTACTACAACAACACCAGCCTGAGCGGGACGGCGGGGCTCACGCGCGTAGAGAACATCAACTTCGGCTGGAGTTCTCGCTCACCCGGCACTGGCGTCAACCGCAACGACTTCTCGGTGCGCTGGAGCGGCACGATCCTGGCGCCGGCCACCGGCACCTATCGCTTCCAAACGGTTTCCGATGACGGCGTCCGCCTGTGGGTTAACGGGGTGCAACGTATTAACAACTGGACGGCGCATGCCGCGGCCACCAATACGAGCGGCAACGTCAATCTTGTGGCAGGCGTCCGCTATTCGATCACCCTCGAATATTACGAGGCCTCGGGCCAGGCGGAGATCCGGCTGCGCTGGCTCACGCCGGGCAATAGCAGCTTCGTCATCGTCCCGGCCAGCCAGCTGTTCGCGAATTGACCGGCGCACCATAGCGTTACGGCGGGCTCGCGCAAGCGGGCCTGTCTTCACGGGTTCAGCCGCTTCCGGCCGCCTCTTGTTTCGGTCTCCGACCTTTGTGGGGCGATACGCGCAGCCGCTGGATTCGGGCGTGCCAAGGAGAGGACCGCTTCCACCTGCCGCAGCATCACGACCGAACGGGGTTCAAGCGCGGGCAAGCTCCGGCGGCCTTGATTGGTCGACTCGTACGCGACGAGCGCACGCGCGGGCGTGGCCTCGGGGAGCTCTTGCTGGCAGACGCAATCCGGACCACAGTGGGATACCGCCAATCCACCCAGGCTGCACTGCGCGACATGGAAATGCATCGCCGGATTGTCCGAAGCGGGCCGAGTGTCCGATCGGAGAGTCTTGTCCCTCGCGATCGAAATCTACCGTGCGCATAAGGGGTCCGAATCGAGGTCGGCGCTCAAGAGGCTGGACTCCCAACACCTCGCGCGTTGGGTTGCGAGCATTGACCGCTCTCGGCCACAACTGAAGTTGCAAGCCGCACCCTGAAGCGGACCCTCGACGGAGGAGAGTGAACCTTCGACGCGCTTGAGCCCGCGGCGCCCTGCGCCTTTACCCCACGCTGACCAAAGCTTCGACGTTCTGCGCTTCGCTGCGCTTCGCGCGGTTTCTTGCCAGACGCTCGTCCACAAGCGTGACGATCTCGTCCAGCGTGCCGGATTGCAGTCCGCGTTGGCGGGCGATCCGCCGTACCAGGCTGTCGACCCGCTCGATGTGCGCCGCGCCGCCGAAGAGCGCGCGCGCCGCGGAGGAGGGTTTGCCCAGGCTCTCGGCGGCCTTGGCGTATTTCTCGAAAGGAACGAGGTCGGTCGTTTCGGCGCCAAGCCCGGTGCACAGTCCGGACACCCACTCGTAGGTTCTGCGCGACTCGTCGACGTTCCCGTGCACCGCGTCCCTAATGGGAATCATGTCGTTCGGCCGGATGCACCGGTAGTTGCCGGTGATCAGCATCGGCCACTTCGCGAGCGGCACGAAAACGGAATCGTGCAGCTTGAGCTTCACGGGAATCTCGACAGCCTCGTCCCCGTGCGGCAAGCGGGCTTGCTCGATGTCGGCCTCGAGCTGGCGAAGAAGGGCTGTGGGTTCGTCCAATTCGAAGCGCGCCGCCTTGAAATTCGTCGGCAAGCCGACTTGCAGGACGTTCTTCGGTTCGCCCGGCGGGCGAAACGCCTGCGGATCGGGACTCGCCAGCGTCATCCGGCCGGGTTCGAAGCCCTCCCAGACCTCGGGATTGGCGTAGCAGGCTTCCAGGCCTCCCGTCGAAAGCCCGGGAATGCGCTTGAGATAGGGCAGGGGCGGCATGTTCATGATCGCGAGGCACGGCTTGCGCGCCCGGGCGACGCGTCCCATCAGCTCCCGTACGCCCTGCGACCCGTACTGGGCCTCCTGCATGCCGAGCACGATCAGGTCGTATCCGCGGGGATCGATCTCTTCCGGCGTGCTCGCCGAAAGCGCGCCCGGAAGGGTCTCCGAGCTGATCTCGAGCAGCGCCTCGCGGCCGCGGACCGGGAAGCGCACCCGGGTCCCTTCGCGCCGGATCAGCTCCGCGGTGGGCCGGGTGCAGACCAGTGAGACCCTGTGCCCGGCCATCACGAGCTTGGTGCCGAACAAGGAGCCGTAAGAGGCTCCGAGAACCAGAACGTTGTATTTCACCCGAGCCCTCCGTTCGCGAATCGCATGTCCCTCTACGACCAAGGATAGGCCCGGGAAGAGAAAAATTTGACTTTGGAAATTTCACAGTGTTAATTTCACACACCCGATGTCCCAGCACACCTACAAGACTCATTTCCTCGGCACCAAGCTGCGCGCCCTGCGCAAGCGCAACGGGCTCACCCTGGAAGAGCTGTCGGCCCGCTGCATTCAGCTCGATTCCCACCGCGCCCCATCGGTCTCCTACCTGAGCATGATCGAGAGCGGCAAACGGGTTCCTTCGGAAGACGTGCTTGCGCTGCTGTCGTCGGTGTTCCAACGCGAGCCGCGCTGGTTTCTCGACGGCAATCCCGAGCGGGAGGCCGCGGCGCTCAGCCAGCGTTCGGGCGGCGCCGCCGGCGTACCGCTCGAGCCCGCGTTTTTATTTTCCAAGGAGCTGTTGCAGGCGGCGCTTCCCGAGCTCCTGGCGCAGACCGGCACCACCGGGCGGCAGTTCGCGCACCTGCTGATCCGCTCGCACCAGGAGATGTCGCGCAACGACTTTCCGGACCTCGAGCGGTCGGCGGAGAGCGTCGGAAACCGCAAGTTCCCGCTCGGCGCCGACGAGCTGACGCGTCTCTGCCGGCACCACGGCCTCGTGCTGCGCTGGTTCGACCGCAAGCCGGTGCTCGCGCGTGACAAGGACCGCGAGCTGCGAAGCATGGTGCGCTCGTTTTTCGAATCGCCACGCACCGTCTACTTGAATCGCGAGCTGCAGGACGATCCGGCGCGTCTCAAGTTTGACCTTGCCACGCACCTCGGCCATAAGGTCCTGCACGAGGGCGACGGACTCAAGTCCGCGCATGCCACCGGCGGAGAAATGGGCGGCAGTCCGGAGGGCGGCGCGGGCATCGCCGCTGGCATGAGCGCGCAGGACGTCCTTCACGCCTGGCGCGATTTCGAGTGTAGCTTCTTTGCCGGCGCGCTCCTTTGCCCAAAGGTTCCGTTCCGGCGCTTCCTCATGCGCGAGTCCTACCGGGTCGAGGCCGGGGAAAAAATCGACCTCACGCCGGCGGTGGTGATGCGGCGCATGACCAAGGTTTCGCCGTATCCTTACTGGCATTTCTTCGATGCTTATCCGCCCGGATATTTGCGCGCGGTCTATCGTGGGAACGGAATCCCGCTGCCCTGGGGCAACATGGCGCAAGTCACCGACCCCTGTCCGAACTGGGCAGTCTTCCGCATGCTCGACGGGCATCGTGGCGCCGAGCGCGGCTCGCAGATTTCGTTGCTGCGCGACGGCGACCAGTCTCTGCTGTATTGCTGCCACTCGCGGCGCACCAACGATATGGCCGGCAATCCCCATGTGTTGTCGGTCGGGATCGACCTCGCGCCTGCGCTGCGCTCACACAGCGTCGATTCAGACGATATCGTCGCAACTATCACCGAGCAATGCCGGGGTCACCGCGGCGAAGCGAGAATTTCCAAAGCCGCCGCGGAGGTGATCCTCGGCGCGGCCGGGGTGCTGAATATCGCATGGGTCGAGGATGCCTTGTCGGGCCCCGCACGCATCATCTGTCCGCGCAGTACGTACTGTCCCCGGACGGAACATTGCGACGGCGCCCGCGCCTCAGGCGCTCGTGAAATCATCGATGTGGCGATGAGATCATTAGCAAGGCGACGCGAGGGCATTGAGTTCGTGACCCGCCGCCGTGCGCCATCTTCCGGACCTCGCCGTCTCCAGAAGTGAGATCATCCTCGCGACGCGCGTGGAGGAACGGATTGACGGATCGACGTTCCATTTGCCATCGATGTAGAGCAGACGCGCCAGCGCGATTCGGGGCGCCGCGACGGCGTTGACCAGCGCGACGACACACGCCTCGATCCATGAAGAAGGCAGGTTCGCCAGCAGGCGAGGAACCTGCCGCACGGGATCCCTGGTAGCGCAACGACACGAAGAGCTCCTCGGGCCCCTGCGGCAGTGCGATTGCAACGCACTGGCGAACGATCGTGTCGTTTCCATGCGAATCGAGCGCGTAGCCGGCGCTCACCCGGACCCGGCCAGACGGTGCGTCGGGCGCTTCCTCGACCTGTACCTCCAGCCCCTCGACGATCCCTAACCCGTGCAAGGCCAGGTTATGGCGGCGAAGCTTGGCGCGGTGGTAATCCTGTTCGGCCTGTAGCGTGGTTGCGTCGAGGATCCGCCCCGCGAAATAATTCGGGCGCATGAGATTCCACCTACAGCACCGCAGGAGTCAGCAATCGTCGAGAGGGTCGCAAAGGCCCGCATCACCGCCCGGCGCCCATGATCCGGGAGCGGAGTCGACCGATAGAGCAGCGCGTCGGATAGCCACGCAAGCACCTCGAGAATCGTGACGCCGGGATTGGAGGCGCCACGATCGGTCCAGTCCGGCTCAAACCGCAGGACGACCTGCCCGAGCTCGCGGGCGAGCGATTGCGCCATCGCATCGTCCGTCGACGCCGAAACGCCGGGGATGGGTTTTGGGCGGGCGTCGTACTCTTCGACGTACACA
>CAWHBL010000004.1:0-37028 GCA_963827555.1 uncultured beta proteobacterium | reverse complement strand
GTCGACGCTTCGCGCCGATGCCGTCGATCGACTCCAGGGTCGAGGTGACGCGCTTCTTCGCGCGCCGGTTCCGGTGTCCGGTGATCGCGAACCGGTGCGCCTCGTCGCGGATCGCCTGGATCAGATGCAGCCCCGGGTGGTCCGGATCGAGGCGCAGCACACGATCGCCGTCCGCCAGCACGAGCTCCTCGAGGCCGGGCTTGCGTTCCGGCCCCTTGGCCACGCCCACCAGGTCGACGTCGGCAAACCCGAGCTCGGCGAGAACCGCACGCGCAGCGCTTACCTGCCCCTTCCCGCCGTCGATCAGCACCAGATCCGGAATCACTCCCTCGCCGCGCGCCACCTTCTCGTAGCGCCGATGCAGGACATCTCGCATCGCCGCATAGTCGTCTCCCGGCTGGATGCCGGCAATGTTGTAGTGCCGGTACTCTGCAGGACGCATCCGGTACTGGTCGTAGACGACGCACGAGGCGACCGTCAGTTCGCCCTGGGTGTGGCTCACGTCGAAGCACTCGATCCGTTGCACCGAAGGCGGCAGTGCGAGCGCCTCGCGCATGGCGGCAAGACGCGCTTCCTGCGTTCCCTGCTCCCGCGCCCGCTGGGCGAGGGCCTGCGCGGCGTTGCGTTCCGCCATCTCGAGCCACGCGCGACGTTCGGCTTGCGGCCGGGTGACGAGCTGCACCGGGCGGCCGGCGTGCTCGCTCAGCGCGGCCGCGAGATCCTCCGCGTCCGCGTCCTCGCTGGTCACGATGAGCGCAGGCGGCGGGCCCTGGAGATAGTGCTGCGCCAGAAACGCGCCGAGCACGTCGCCCCGGCTGCGCTCTTCCGCGTGCTGCGGGAAGAAGCTCTTGTCCCCGAGGTACCGCCCGTTGCGGATCATCACCAGGTTGACGCACGCGATGCCCTGGTCGATCGCGGCGGCGACGACGTCCGCGTCGAGCGCCTTGGCGGTGTCGACGTATTGCCGGCCCTGCACCTTCGACAGCGAGCGGATCTGGTCGCGGTAGACCGCCGCCTGTTCGTAGTCGCGACCGTCCGCGGCCGCCTGCATGCGCTCGGCGAGCGTGCTCATCACGTCGTCCTCGCGGCCGTCCATGAAGAGCCGGGCGTTCCGTACGTCGGCATCGTAGCGCGCCCCGTCTATGAGTCCGACACACGGCGCCGAGCAGCGCCTGATCTGGTGCAGCAGGCAGGGCCGGGACCGGTTCTTGAACACCGAATCCTCGCAGGTGCGCAGGCGGAACACCTTCTGCAGGGTCTGGATGCTCTCGCGCACCGCGCCGGCGTTCGGGAACGGCCCGTAGAACGCGTGCCGCTTGTCCAGCGGACCGCGATGGAAGCCGAGCCGCGGGAACTCGTCGCCGCTGATCATCAGGTAGGGGTAGGACTTGTCGTCGCGGAACAGGATGTTGTAGCGCGGCGCGAGCGACTTGATCAGGTTGCCTTCCAGCAGGAGCGCCTCGCCCTCCGAGTGCGCGACGGTGACCTCGACCGCGGCGACCTGGGACAGCATGACCTGCGTCCGCGGGCCGTGATCGGTCTTCTGGAAGTACGACGCGACACGCTTCCTGAGATCCCGCGCCTTGCCCACGTACAGCACGTCGCCGGCGGCGTTCAGCATCCGGTAGACGCCGGGCAGGTTGGGCAGGCCGGCGATGAAGGACGCGGCGTCAAACACCTGATGACGTGGCGGCGAGCCGCAGGGTGCGCGGTGAGGTAGAATCGCCGGCTTTTCTAACGTAATCCGGCAACTGGCTATGGCGAAAGTGCTCGCGACCGAGATCCGCGTCGGCAACCTGCTCGAGTGGGACAAACGCGTCTGGCGGGTCCTCAAATCGTACCACGTGCACGTCGGCGGCCGCGGCGGCGCGTTCATGCAGGTCGAGATGAAGGACATCGAGGCCGGCACCAAGACCAACACGCGCTTCCGCACCGACGAGAAGGTCGAGCGGGCGTACGTCGAGCAGCGCGAGATGCAGTATCTCTACCAGGAGGGCGAGAACTACGTCTTCATGGACAAGGACACCTACGACCAGCTGCCGCTCTCGTCGGAGATGCTCGAAGGGCAGACCGGCTACCTGCTGCCGAACACCGAGGTCCAGATCAACTTCCACAACGAGCGGCCGATCGGCGTCCAGCTCCCGCCGTCGGTGGTGCTCACCGTGGTCGAGACCGATCCGAACATCAAGAACTCGACGGTGACGACGTCCTTCAAGCCGGCCAAGACCGAAACCGGGCTGGTCGTCCAGGTGCCGCCGTTCATCGAAACCGGCGAGAGAATCAAGGTCAACACCGACGACGGCGCGTACATCGAGCGCGCGTGACCGCGCGCAGGGCTCAGGCGAGACCTCCGGCGTCGCGCTCACGCGCGATCTCCGCCAGCGCCGCACCGTAGCCGGGCAAATCAGCCGGCGCGCTCGCCCGCGGCCCGCGAATGCGCTCGGCCCGGCCGGCGTCGAGCCGCACCGGTCCCAGACCGTCGAGCAGCCGCTGTGCGGCTTCGCGGGCGTTGCAGACGAGCACCATGTCGCATCCGGCGTCGAGCGCCGCCCGGCCGCGCTCGACGATCCCGCCGGCCACGCTCGCCCCCTCCATCGACAGATCGTCGCTGAACACCAGGCCGTCGAAGGCGAGCCGACCGCGAAGGATTTCCTGGAGCCAGACCGGCGAAAATCCGGCCGGCCGCGAATCGACCCGCGGATAGATCACGTGCGCCGGCATCACGCCGGCGAGTCCGGCGCGGATGAGCGCGCGGTACGGCGCCAGGTCGTTCGCCTCGATCGTCGCGAGATCGCGGTCGTCCACCGGCACCGCGTGGTGCGAGTCGGCGCGCACGTAGCCGTGCCCGGGAAAGTGCTTCCCGACGGCGCCCATCCCCACCCGCCGCATGCCGCCGGCGAGCGCCCCGGCGAGCCGCGCCACCGCCGCCGCCGCGGAGTGAAACGCCCGGTCGCCGATCACGCTGGACGAGCCGAAGTCGATGTCGAGCACCGGCGCGAAGCTGAGGTCCACGCCGTGCGCAGCGAGCTCCGACGCGAGCACGACCCCCACCGCGCCGGCCAGGTTCTCGGCCACCGCGGGATTGCCGTCGTAGATCCGGCCGAGCGCGCGCATCGGCGGCAGCCGGGTAAAGCCCTCCGCGAACCGCTGCACGCGGCCGCCCTCCTGATCGACCGCAACCAGGAGCGCGGGCGTCCGCACGCCGCGGATGGCGCCGGTCAGATTGCGCAGCTGCTCGGGCGAGGCGTAGTTGCGGGCGAACAGGATCACGCCGCCGACGAGCGGATGCGCGAGCAGCTCGCGCTCGTCCGGCGCGAGCTCGAGCCCGGCGACGTCCAGCATGACCGGGCCGAGAGGACGTTCAGGGGCCATCGCCTTCCCCCTCCAGTACGACAAACGCCGCGGCCATGCCGCGCTCGTCGGTCAGGCTGACATGGACGGTGCGGATACCGCGGCGTTCGACGAGCGCCGCCAGCGGTGCGGCAAGCTCGAAATAGGGCCGCCCCGAGGCGTGATTGACAACGCCGATGCTCTGCCAGTTGACCGGTGCACGGATGCCGGTGCCCATCGCCTTGGAGAACGCTTCCTTCGCGGCGAATCGCTTGGCGAGATAGGCCGCGGGCTTCCGGTGTCCGGCGAAGCGCGCCAGCTCGCGCGGAACCAGCACCTTGCGCGCGAAGCGCTCGCCCCAGCGCTCGAGCGCCTGTTCGATCCGCGCGATCTCGACCAGGTCGGTGCCGATCCCGAGGATCACCTGCCGGCCCTGATCGCCGCACGCATCGCGGCGTTGACGACGAGCGTCTTCATCTCCCGCACCGCCTCGCGCATGCCCACGAACACCGCCCGGCTGACGATCGCGTGCCCGATGTGGAGCTCGCGCACGCCGGGGAGTTGCGCCACCGGCTCGACGTTGAAGTAGTTCAGTGCGTGTCCGGCGTTGAACCGCATCCGGCGCGCACGGATCGCCTCGCCCGCCGCGGCGAGCCGGGCGAGCTCGCTCACGACCGCCTGGCTCTCGGCGTCGCGCCCGCCCGAGTGGAACGCGTGAGCGTACGGTCCGGTATGCACCTCGCACACCGCGGCGCCGATCCGCTGCGCGGCGTCGACCTGGCGCTCGTCGGCGTCGATGAACACGCTCACGACGATTCCCGCCTCGCCCAGCTTCGCGACGACGCGCCGCAGCGCCGGCTCGCGCGCGACGATGTCGAGGCCGCCCTCGGTCGTGACCTCCTGCCGGCCCTCGGGAACGAGCATCGCCATCTCCGGCCGGATGCCGCAGGCGATCGCGACCATCTCGTCGGTCGCCGCCATCTCCAGGTTGAGCTTGATGTGCGTGAGCTCGCGCAGCCGGCGCACGTCCTCGTCCTGGATGTGCCGACGGTCCTCGCGCAGGTGAACGGTGATCCCGTCCGCTCCGCCGAGGTGCGCCTCCACTGCCGCCCACACCGGATCGGGCTCGTACGTCCGCCGTGCCTGCCTCACGGTGGCGACGTGGTCGATGTTGACGCCCAGCTCGATCATAGGTTGGCGAGCTCGCGAAAGATCGTCCGGCTGTGCAGCGGCTGCCGGTCGAGCCGGCGGGTGATCGCGAGCCGCATCAGCTGCTTCGCCGCCTGGGCCGTGGCCGGCGCCGAGTAGTCGTCGCGTGCGATCTCGAGCAGCACTCGCCCCGGCACGACGAGCGCCTCGTCCGGTGCGATCCCGTTCACCAGCGGCATCGCGCCCTCCTCGGGGTCGTATCTGTAGAGCCGCTCGGGTTCGATCGGCGTCCCGGCCCCGGCCTCATGCTCGAGCGGCAGAGCATATCCCAGCTCGGCCAGCAGCCGGCGCTCGAACGCTCGCAGGATCGGCCCTTCCTCGGCGCGGTGCGCGAGCCCGGCGACGGCTGCGACGTAATGGTCGAAGAGCTGCTCATGCGCGTCCTCGCGCGGCAGCAGACGAAGGAGCAGCTCGTTCAGGTAGAACCCGCAAAGGAGGCGCTCGCCTGCGAGCAGCGGCTGCCCGCCGTGCCATTCGCACCGTACGAGCGTTCGCACCTCGCCGCGCCCCGACCAGCTCGCGGACAGGGGCTGGAACGCGAGCAGCGTGCCGCGCAGCTGCGATCCCGGGCGGCGCGCGCCCTTGGCGAGGAGCGGCAACCGGCCGTGCGTGCGCGTGAACGCTTCGACGAGCAGGCTCGTCTCGCTGTAAGGATAGGCGTGCAGGACGTACGCCGCCGCCCGGTCGACGCGACCGCGCTCACGCATGCTCGTACCCCAGGCGCCGGAGGGCGGCGCCGTCCCGCGTCCAGTCGGGGCGCACCTTCACCCAGACCTCGAGGAACACTTTGCCGCCGAAGAGCTTCTCCATGTCGCGGCGGGCGGCGCTCGCGATCGCCTTGAGCTTCGCGCCGTCCTTGCCGATCACGATCGGCTTGTGGTTGTCCTTCTCGACGACGATCGCCGCGTGGATCCGGCGCAGCCGCCCCGTCTCCTCGAACCGGTCGATGCTGACCGCGCAGCCGTACGGCAATTCCTCGCCAAGCAGGCGAAAGAGCTTCTCGCGCACGAGCTCCGCAGCGAGGAACCGCTCGCTCCGGTCGGTGAGCGCGTCCGCCTCGAACATCGGCGGCTGCTCCGGGAGGTGTGGAGCGATCGCCCCCAGCAGCGCTGCGAGGTTCCGATTCTTCGCCGCGCTGACCGGCACCACCGCCGCGAACGCGTGCTCCTTCGACACCCGCTCGAGGAACGGCAGCATCCGCGCCGGGCCCGGCAGACGGTCGCTCTTGTTCACAGCGAGGATCGTCGGCGTGCCCGCCGGCAGCAGGGCGGCGACCGCGCGATCGTCCTCGCCGTACCGGCCGGCCTCGACGACGAGGAGCGTCGCGTCGACGCCGGCGAGGCTCGCACGGACTGCGCGGTTGAGCAGCCGGTTCAACGTCCCGCGATGCAGCGTCTGGAACCCGGGCGTATCGACGAATACGTACTGGCGGCCCGGCTGCGTCAGGACGCCGGCGATGCGGTGCCGGGTGGTCTGCGGCCGCGCCGACGTGATGCTGACCTTGTGCCCGACGAGCGCGTTCAGCAGCGTCGACTTGCCCACGTTCGGGCGGCCGATGATCGCGATCGTTCCGCAGCGGAAGCCGGCCGGACCGTTCGTCGTCATGCGTGCAGGTGCTGCGAAGGCCATCCGCGCCGCCTCCTGCTCGGCCAGCCGCCGGCTCGTACCGGTGCCCACGGTGCGGAGCTCGAGCTCCCGCACGACGCATTCGACCTCGAACCGCTGGTCGTGCGCCGCGCCGCGCGTGGCGATCACGCTGTACTGCGGCAGGGCGTACTTGCGGCTCTGCAGCCACTCCTGGAGCTGCGTCTTCGGGTCCTTTTCCGCACCCTTCGCATCCAGCGTGTCCAGCAGGGGGCGATACAGCCCGACCACCACCGCGCGCGCCGCCTCGAAACCGCCGTCGAGGTACACCGCGCCGATCAGCGCTTCGAGCGCGTCGGCGAGAATCGACGGCCGCCGGAAGCCGCCGCTCTTCAGCTCGCCTTCGCCGAGCCGCAGGTAATCGCCCAGGCCGAGGCCCGCTGCCAGCTCGTGCAACCGCTGCTCGCGTACCAGACTCGCACGCAGGCGCGACAGCTCCCCTTCCCTGAGATTCCCGAACCGGGCGTAGAGCTCGGCAGCGACGATGCAGTTGAGGACGCCGTCGCCGAGGAACTCGAGGCGCTCGTTGTGTGGCGTGCTGTGGCTGCGATGGGTCAGCGCCTGCGCGAGCAGCCGGCCGTCCCGAAACCGATGGCCGAGGCTCGCCTGCAGGGCGTCGTGCTTCACATCAATCGGCGCCCTTGGTGCTCGTCGGCTTGCTCGATCCGGCGAAGTCGATGAGCATGCTGATGTTGTAGAAGAGCGGGATGCGCTTCTCGTAGGCGAACGAGATCGACGACCTCGTTGCCGTCCTTGCTGATCTCGAGGTCCTTCGGCCCGACCGCGGTGAAGTCGTCCACCGCCTGGCGAAGCTCGAACGCCCTGCGGACGTCGGCAACGGTCGCGTTGCGCAGCTGCCCGCCCTGCGTGATCGCCGCGACCGCCTTCTTGATCGCGAAGTACTCGATATACGCCGGCACCATCTTCATCCCGACTATCGCCAGGAAAATGATGCCGACCAGTAACGCCAGCACCCCGGCGAAACCCATCCCGCGCTGTCTTTTCATGGCGAGCCTGCCCCTAATTGAACGAGCCGAACCGGCTGAGTTCGCTGAAGTTGAACCAGATGAAGAACGCCTTGCCCACGATGTTCTCGTCGGGAACGAACCCCCACACCCGGCTGTCCGCCGAGTTGTCGCGGTTGTCCCCCATCATGAAGTAGTGACCCGGCGGTACTGTGCAGGAGAATCCGTCATTATTGTAGGAGCAATTCTCCCGGAACGGGAATTGCTTCACGAAGGGAACCGAGGCGGGCGCGTCGTCCTCCACGAGGATGCGGTGGGTGTGGTCCCCGACCCGTTCGATGTACTGCTTGGCGTAGGTCGCACGTTTGTGGAGGTACTCCCCGTCGGGCTTCAGCTCGAGCTCCTTGCCGTTGACCCACAGCCGCTTGCCCGCATACGCGATCTTGTCGCCGGGGACTCCGATGACGCGCTTGATGTAGTCGACCGACGGATCCTCGGGGTAGCGGAAGACCATGACGTCGCCCCGCTGCGGCGAGCCCACTTCGATGATCTTCTTGTTGAGGATCGGGATCCGGATGCCGTAGGTGAACTTGTTGACCAGGATGAAGTCCCCGACGAGCAGCGTCGGGATCATCGACCCCGACGGGATGCGGAACGGCTCGACCAGGAACGAGCGCAGCACGAACACGATCAGGATCACCGGGAAGAAGCTCTTCGGATACTCGATCCACCACGGCTCCTTGGCGCCCGGCTCGCGGTGGCGCGCGAAGACGAGCCGGTCGGCGAGCGCCACCGCACCGGTCGCGACGAGCAGCACGAAAAGTATCAGTGCGAAATTTCACTTCGACTCCACCTGCAGGATGGCGAGGAACGCCTCCTGCGGGATCTCGACCGTTCCGACCTGCTTCATCCGGCGCTTGCCCGCCTTCTGCTTCTCGAGCAGCTTCCGCTTGCGCGTGATGTCGCCGCCGTAGCACTTCGCGAGCACGTTCTTGCGCAACGCTTTCACCGTCTCGCGCGCGATGATGTGCGAGCCGATCGCCGCCTGGATCGCCACGTCGAACATCTGCCGCGGGATCAGCCCGCGCATCCGCGACACGAGGTCGCGGCCGCGGTACTGGGCGCTCGACCGGTGCACCATCAGCGACAGCGCGTCGACGCGTTCGCCGTTGACGAGGATGTCGAGCTTCACCATGTCGGCGGCCCGGAACTCCTTGAACTCGTAGTCGAGCGAGGCGTAGCCGCGCGACACCGACTTCAGCTTGTCGAAGAAGTCCATGACGATCTCGTTCAGCGGCATCTCGTAGGTGAGCATCACCTGCCGCCCGTGGTACTGCATGTTCTTCTGCGCGCCGCGCTTCCCGGTGGCGAGCGTGATCACCGGCCCGACGTAGTCTTGCGGCACGAAGATCGTGACGGTGATGATCGGTTCGCGGATCTCGGCGATCTGCGACGGATCGGGCATCTTGGCCGGGTTCTCGATGCGCGCGAGCTCGCCGTCGCGCCCTAGCACCTCGTACACCACGGTCGGCGCGGTGGTGATGAGCTCCATGTCGTACTCGCGCTCGAGCCGCTCCTGGACGATGTCCATGTGGAGCAGGCCGAGGAAGCCGCAGCGGAAGCCGAAGCCGAGCGCCTGCGAGACCTCCGGCTCGTACCGGAGCGACGCGTCGTTCAGCTTCAGCTTCTGCAGCGCCTCGCGCAGCCCCTCGTACTGGTTGGACTCGATCGGGTAGAGCCCCGCGAACACCTGGGGTTTGATCTCCTTGAATCCCGGCAGCGGGCTCGCCGCGGGGCGGTCCGCGCGGGTGACGGTGTCTCCCACGCGCGCGGCCTGGAGCTCCTTGATTCCCGAGATGACGAATCCGACCTCCCCGGCCGAGAGCTCGCTTCGGGTCTCCGCCTTGGGCGTGAACACGCCGACCTGCTCGCACAGATAGGACCCCTCAGTCGACATCAGCAGGATCCGGTCCTTGGGCCTGAGCGCTCCGTCGACGACCCGCACCAGCATCACGACGCCGACGTAGTTGTCGAACCACGAGTCGATGATCAGCGCCTTCAGCGGCGCTTCGGGGTCGCCCCGCGGCGCCGGGATGCGCCCGATGACCGCCTCCAGGATCTCCTCGACGTTCTCGCCGGTCTTCGCGCTCGCGCGGATCGCGTCCCCGGCCGGGATTCCGATCACTTCCTCGATTTCCTGGATCGCCCGCTCGGCGTTGGCGGAAGGCAGGTCCATCTTGTTGAGCACCGGCACCACCTCGACGCCCTGCTCGATCGCGGTGTAGCAGTTCGCCACGGTCTGCGCCTCGACGCCCTGCGATGCATCGACCACGAGCAGGGCGCCTTCGCAGGCGGCGAGCGAGCGGGACACCTCGTAGGAGAAGTCGACGTGGCCGGGCGTGTCGATCAGGTTGAGGTTGTAGGTCTTGCCGTCGCGCGCCGTGTACCGGAGCGCCGCCGTCTGCGCCTTGATCGTGATGCCGCGCTCGCGCTCGATGTCCATCGAGTCGAGGACCTGCTCGCTCATTTCGCGGTCGGACAGCCCGCCGCAGCGCTGGATGAAGCGGTCGGCGAGCGTCGACTTCCCGTGGTCGATGTGGGCGATGATCGAGAAGTTGCGGATGTGCTGCATCGGCTGGGGCCGGGCGAAGGGTACAAAAAAGGGTGCTTGCGCAGCACCCTTTCGCCTGCAATCGAGGCGGGGCGGATTCTAGCCGATTTCCGCGCGCGGCCCGGGCGCGTCCCTATCCGCCGCTCAGCTCGCCGCGGATGGTGGCGAAGATGTTCGCCTCGCCGCGCCGGATCTGCAGCGTGATCGTGGTGCCCTTGTCGAGGCTCGCCAGCAGCTCGTTGAACTGCTTCGCGGACTTGATGTCGGTCGTGGTCCCCTTCGCGGCGACCGCGACGATGACGTCCCCCGCCCGGACGTCGCCGCGCGGCTGGTTGCGGACCTCGTCCACCACCGCGCCGCCCGGCAGGCGGAGGTCGCGACGCTTGTCCTCGCCGAGGTCGCTGACGACGAGGCCCAGCCGGTTGGCCGCGACCTCGGGTTTCTTTTCGCCGGGGCGAGCTCCGCGGCCCGCCGCGACGCGATCGTCCGGAAGCTCGCCGACCGTGACCGTCACGTCTTTCGTCTGCCCCTTGCGCCAGAGCTGCAGGGACGCCTTCGAGCCGGGCTTCGTCGATCCCACGATCCGCGGCAGGTCGGCCGAAGCGTTCACCGGCTTGCCGTCGAACTTGAGGATGATGTCGCCGGTCTCGACCCCCGCGCGCTCGGCCGGACCGCCCTTCTCGACGCCGTTCACGAGCGCGCCCGCCGGCTTGCCGAGGCCGAACGAGTCGGCGAGCTCCTTCGAGACCTCCTGGATCACGACGCCGATCCGCCCGCGACTCACCCGTCCCGCGGCGCGGAGCTGGCCCGAAATATCCATCGCGACGTCGATCGGGATCGCGAACGACAGCCCCATGAAGCCGCCGGTGCGGCTGTAGATCTGCGAGTTGATGCCGATCACCTCGCCGGTGAGGTTGAAGAGCGGCCCGCCCGAGTTGCCGGGGTTGATCGCCACGTCGGTCTGGATGAACGGCACGAAGTTTTCCTGCGGGAGCGAACGCCCCTTCGCGCTGATGATCCCCGCGGTCACGCTGTTCTCGAAGCCGAACGGCGAGCCGATCGCGACCACCCACTCGCCGACCCGCAGCTTGTTCGGGTCGCCGAACTTCACCGCCTGGAGGCCCGCGGCCTCGATCTTGATCACGGCGACGTCGGTCCGGCGGTCGGCGCCGATCACCTTCGCCTTGAACTCGCGCTTGTCGTTGAACTTGACGGTGATCTCGTCCGCCTGGTCGACGACGTGGGCGTTGGTCAGGATGTAGCCGTCGGTGCTCACGACGAACCCCGAGCCGAGCGAGCTCGACTCGAACTCGCGCGGCCCCTGCGGGCCGCGCGGCACGAACCGCCGGAAGAATTCGTAGAACGGGTCGTTCTCGTCGAGTTGCGGCGCCTGCGGGTTGGCGCGCGCCTGGCGCTGCTGCGTCGTGCTGATGTTGACGACGGCGGCTCCCTGCGAATCGACGATCTGCGTGAAGTCGGGAAGGCCCCTGATCTGGGCGGGCGCTGGCCCGGGGAGCGCGAGCGCGGCGGCAACGGTTGCGGCGGCGAGGAGGGTTCTCATGGGCGGTGCGACCCCTGGGCTGGGCGTTGCGGATAAGGTTAAGAAGATAAAGACAAAGTCCCGCCGTTTCAAGGGAAAGTGCACGCCGGCGGCGGTGCGCCGCCGGCGGCGGTCATTGTGGGCGGCGGTACTCGACGTTCTGGGCGATCAGTTTGACGCTCTCGGCCGGCACTTCGCCGACCACCGTCACGAGGTAGCCGTCGAGCTTCCGGATGTAGACGTTGACGGCGCCCTGCCGGGACAGGCCGAGCGGCGCCTGGGAGGCCTTGTCCCCCAGCGTCTCGATGAAGACCGAGACCGCCGCCAGGCCGTCGGAGAGGACGATATGCCCGACATCGACGCTCGCGCCGACGTTGCGCTTCATCTCCGTGACCTTGCGGTAACCGGGCGGCAGCGCCTTGAGGAGCCAGCCATGGCGGCCGAGGTCGGCGGCCACCATGCCGTTCGCCTCGACCCGCCAGTCGCGGCCCTTGCCCGCGAAGCGCGATTTCACCTGGTCCCGGTCGATCCGGCCCCCGATCTGAAGCTGGGTGAAGGCGAACTGCTCGATCGCCTCGCCCTTCTCGTTGAAGGTCTTCGCCTTGACGAGCATGCCGGTGCCGACGTCCGCCCACAGCTTGTGCCCGTAGCGGAGGTTGTCCCGCGGCTCGAGCACGAGCGACTGGCAGTCGTGCCCGGCGATCCGCTCGGTGCCGCCCTTGCGGATGCTGTAGTGCTCGGCGAGCTCCCGCGGGTCGGCCCGCATCACCGGGAACGGCCGGGTGTCGAGCTGGCGCTCGACCTTCATCGTCATCGTCTCCGGGAGGTAACAGGTCACCTGCTCGTTGATCCGCAGGATCTCCCGCGGCGTGCCGTCGAGCGTTTCGAGCCGCTCGTGCACGCCCGAGGCGTCGACGATCCGCGTGACCCGGGAAGTCTCCACCCGCTCGCCGTGCTGGTAGACGAACGTCCCGGTGTAGCTCAGCCGTTCGGTCGCGGTGTAGATGCGTTGCAGCCAGCCGATCGCGTCGCCGGGGGCCTGGCCCTGCGCGCCGGCCGGGCCGAGCGCCCCACCCGCCGCGATTGCCGCGGCGACCACGAGCGCGCGCATCGTCAGCGCGACCCGCTTTCCTCGGCGACCGTGCGGACGTACGGCGCGAGGCCGCTCATCGCAATCGCCGGCGAGAACCGCTGATGGGCGAGAAGATAGTCGGCGACGCCTTGCGCCGGCGGCACCATGACCGGGGCGGGCGCCGGCTCGACGACTCGCGCCATCGTCCGGGAATCCGCCCCGGGTTGCAGCTCGAAGAGCGGGAGTGCCAGCCAGCCGACGAGGGCGACCGCCGCAACGCTCGCTGCGGCCGCGAGCGGGTACCAGGCGAGGCGGCCGCGGGGGCGCTCGGTGCGCCGCGGCGCAAGAATGGTGGGTTCGGCGGCGAGCCGCGCGCGGACCTGTTCGGCGACCTGCGGCGCGGTGTGACCGCGCAGGGTATCGCCGATAAGGTGATAGACATCCCAGGCGGCACGGAGCTCGTCGTCCTCCTTCAGGCGCCGCACGCAGCTCTCGCGCTCGCCTTCAGCGAGCGCGTCGTCCATCATCGCCGAGAGCTTCTCTTTCATTCTCGCCTCACCACCTCTTGTCCTTGCGCGCATCGACGAGCGGCCGCAGCCGCGCCGCGATCGCCTCGCGCGCCCGGAAGATCCGCGAACGCACCGTGCCGATCGGGCAGTTCATGATGCTCGCAATCTCCTCGTAGCTCAGCCCTTCGATCTCGCGCAGCTCGATCGCCGTGCGTAGCTCGTCGGGCAGATCCTCCATCGCCTTCTGGACGGTGGCCGCGATCTCCTTCGACGCCAGCACGCTCTCGGGCGTGTTGATGTCGCGGAGCTGGTCGCCGTCCTCGAACGACTCCGCCTCGTCCGCGTCGAACTCCGTGGTCGTCGGTGCCCGCCGGCCCATCGCGACCAGGTAGTTCTTCGCGGTATTGATCCCGATCCGGTACAGCCACGTGTAAAACGCACTGTCGCCGCGGAACGAGGGGAGCGCGCGATAGGCCTTGATGAAGGCTTCCTGCGCGACGTCCTCGACTTCCCCCGGATCGCGGATGAACCGCGAGAGCAGCCGTCCGAGCTTGCGCTGGTACTTGGAAACGAGCAGGTCGAATGCCTGCTTGTCGCCGCCCTGCGCACGTTCGACCAGCTGCTGGTCAATGTCGCGGTCCGCCATCGCCGCCTCCCCGTATCGCGTCTTCTTATTTTTCAAACGCTTAACGGCTGGCTGCGGGCAGTATACCGTAGGCCCGCACGGGCTTTCGCCACGACCTTGCTGCTAAAGACATGGGCGAGCCCGATTGGTTCAGCGTTGCGTAGGGTTATTCGCGCCACCTTGCGCCGCCACTGGCGCCAAGGGGCGCCACTTGAGCCACACCCGCAAGCGCCGGAACGCGTCGGGCGCCAGGGCGTCGGGCAGTACCACTGCCGTCCGGTGCCGTCCGAGCGCATCGCGCAGGCTGATCACGGCCAGCCAGGGTACCGGGACCGCCGCGTCCAGCAACCGGGCGGGCGACCAGTCGCTCGCCGGACCGGCAACCGCAGCCCCGCCTTCGGCGTCGAGCTCCAATCCGGCGACCGCAAGGGGCGAGCGTTGCAGCGCCCGCCGCAGGTGCTCGATCGCCGACGCCGCGAGGCCGGCGGCAACGATCCCCGCCGCAGGCGCCGGTAGCCCTACGACGGCCGCGCCAAGTGCAGCGACGTGCGCGACGATCACCGTCCCCGCCAGCCACCGGGAGGGGCGGAGCTGCACGCGCAGGCGATCGCTCAAATGCGGGCGAAGATCAGCGTGCCGTTCGTGCCGCCGAAGCCGAACGAGTTCGACAGGGCGACACGGATCGGCATCTCGCGGGCCCGCAGCGGGACGTAGTCGAGGTCGCAGGCCGGATCGGCGTTGACGAGGTTTGCGGTCGGCGGCGCGACCTGGCGATTCACCGCCAGCACGGAGAACACCGCCTCGATGCCGCCCGCCGCGCCGAGCAGGTGCCCGGTCATCGACTTCGTCGACGAGATCGCGAGCTTCCGCGCGTGCTCGCCGAAGCAGCGCTTCACGGCGACGGTTTCGGCGATGTCCCCCAGCGGCGTCGACGTGCCGTGGGCGTTGATGTAGTCGACCTGCGACGGATTCAGCCGGGCGTTCCTGAGCGCATTCGCCATGCACCGCGCGGCGCCCTCGCCGTCCTCGCACGGCGCGGTGACGTGATGGGCGTCCGCGCTCATGCCGTAGCCGACGAGCTCGGCGTAGATGCGCGCCCCGCGAGCGCGGGCGTGCTCGTATTCCTCGAGCACGAGCATGCCGGCGCCTTCGCCGAGGACGAAGCCGTCGCGGTCCTTGTCCCACGGCCGGCTCGCGGTCGCCGGGTCGTCGTTGCGCGTCGAGAGGGCGCGCGGCGCGGTGAAGCCGCCGAGGCCGAGCGGGCTGATCGTGGCCTCGGAACCGCCGGCGACGATCGCGTCCGCGTCGCCGTACTCGATCAGGCGGCCGGCCTCGCCGATGCAGTGGTTCGCCGTCGTGCACGCGGTGACCATCGCGAGATTGGGTCCCTTGAGCCCGTACATGATCGAGAGCTGACCGGCGATCATGTTGATGATGGTGCCGGGGACGAAGAACGGGGAGATCTTGCGCGGTCCACCCCGGAGATAGTCGTCGTGCGTCGACTCGATCAGCGGCAGCCCCCCGATCCCCGAGCCAATCACGCACCCTACCCGCTCGCGGTCGGTGCGATCGAGGTCGAGGCCGGAGTCCTTGAGCGCCTGGATCCCCGCGGCAAGACCGTAGTGGATGAAGGTATCGTAGCGCCGCGCCTCCTTCGGCTGGAGGTACGCGCTGACGTCGAAGCCTTTCACCTCGCCCGCGATCTGGCTCGCAAAGGCCGCGGCGTCGAAGCGGGTGATGCGGGTGATGCCGGATCTTGCGGCGACTATGTTCTGCCAGGCTTCGCCGACCGCATTGCCGACGGGGCAGATGATGCCGAGTCCGGTGACGACGACGCGGCGACGGGACAAGCTGGTTTCCACGCTACGAGGGGCGACCGCCCCTCGTGTTCTCCAATGCCGGGGAAAGCCTGCCTTCGGCATCGGTTTTCGCTCTAGGACTTCTTGGAGAGATGGCTCTTGATGTAGTCGATCGCCTGCTGGACGGTGGTGATCTTCTCGGCTTCCTCGTCGGGAATCTCGGTCTCGAACTCCTCCTCGAGCGCCATCACGAGTTCGACCGTGTCGAGCGAGTCCGCGCCCAGGTCGTCGACGAACGAGGACTCGTTCTTGATCTCCGCCTCGTTCACCCCGAGTTGCTCGGCGACGATCTTCTTGACTCTTGGTTCGACGTTGTCCATGCGGACTCCTCCTTGATTCCAGTGTGTTTTAGGATTGCCGACCCGAGGCTAGGCGATTTTATCAGACCGCCCGCACCCCCACCCTCGACCCCTGGCCGGGTTCGAATTCCGTCTCAGTTCATGTACATGCCGCCGTTGACGTGCACCGTCGCGCCGGTGATGTAGGCGGCCGTCGGCGAGGCGAGAAAGAGCACCGCCGCGGCGACGTCTTCGGGGCGGCCCAGCCGCCCGAGCGGAATGGCGCCGAGCAGCGCGCTGCGCTGCGCATCGGACAGTGCACGCGTCATGTCGGTGTCGATGAAGCCGGGCGCCACGCAGTTCACCGTGATCGCGCGGCTGCCGATCTCCCGCGCGAGCGATCGGGTCATGCCGGCTATTCCGGCCTTGGCGGCCGAGTAGTTCACCTGGCCGGGGTTGCCGCTCGAGCCCACGACCGAGGTGATGTTGATGATGCGGCCGGCGCGCGCCTTCATCATGCCGCGCAGCACCGCGCGCGAGAGCCGGAACACCGACTTGAGGTCGGTATCGAGCACCTCGTCCCATTCCGCGTCCTTCATGCGGGCGAGCAAATTGTCGCGGGTGATGCCGGCGTTGTTGACGAGGATCCCGACCGCACCGTACTCCTTCTCGATCGCGCCGACGCAGGCATCGACGGCCGCGCCGTCGCTCACGTTCAGCACCATGCCACGACCGGTAATGCTCGCCGCCCCGAGGTATTCGCTGATGGCGCTCGCGCCGCCCTCGGTCGTGGCCGTCCCGACGAGCTTCGCGCCGGCACCGCCCAAGGCGACCGCAATCGCCTTGCCGATCCCGCGCGTCGCGCCGGTGACCAGCGCGACCTGGCCGTCGAGCTCTCCCACTACGCCTCCTTCAGTGCTGCAATTGCCTGCTCGATCGCCTCCCGGTCCGCCAGGCCGACGCCCTGCGCGCCGTCCGCGATGCGCCTCACGAGCGGAGCCAGTACCCTGCCGGGTCCGCATTCGACGATCTGGGTCACGCCCTCACCGGCGATCGCACGCACGCACTCGACCCAGCGGACGGGATGGTCGGCCTGGCGGACGAGCGCGTCCTTGATCCGGTCCGGCTCGGCGTAGATCCTCGCATCGACGTTGTTCACCACCGGAATCCGCGGCGGGCGGACGGTGACACCCGCGAGCGCCGTCGCCAGCCGTGCGGCCGCAGGCGCCAGCAGCGACGAATGGAACGGCGCGCTCACCGGGAGAGGCACCGCCCGCTTGGCGCCGCGCGCCTTCGCCGCCTCGATCGCCCGCTGCACGGCGGCGGCGTGCCCGGCGATCACCACCTGCCCTGGGGCATTGAAGTTGACGGCTTCGACGATCTGCCCTTGCGCCGCCTCGGCGCACGCCGCCTTGACCGCATCGTCCTCGAGACCGAGCAGGGCGGCCATCGCGCCCTCACCGAGCGGGACCGCTTCCTGCATCGCCTGCGCGCGCAGCCGCACCAGCGGCAGCGCATCCTCGAAGGCGAGCGAGCCGGCGGCGACGAGGGCGGTGTATTCGCCCAGACTGTGGCCGGCGACCACGGCCGGTTCGGGCCCGCCGAGCGCACGCCATAGCCGGTACACGGCGTAACCGGCGGTGAGCATCACCGGCTGCGTGTTCACCGTGCGGTTGAGCTCGTCCGCGGGACCGTCCGCGATCAGCTTGCCGACATCCTGCTTCAGCACTTGCGAAGCGGCCGCGAGGACCTCGGCGACTTCCGGCGCATCGCCATACCCGGCGAGCATCCCCAACGCCTGCGAGCCCTGGCCCGGAAATACGATCCCGAACTTCATCGTCGCTCCCTCAAAGCTCGACCAGGGACGCGCCCCAGGTGAAACCGCCGCCGACGCCCTGGAGCATCACCTTGTGGCCGCGCTTGATGCGCCCGTCGCGCAGCGCCAGATCGAGGGCGAGCGGAACCGACGCGGCCGAGGTGTTGGCGTGCCGGTCGACGGTGACGACGAGCTTCTCCGCGGCAAGACGGAGCCGCTTGGCCGTCGCATCGAGGATCCGCACGTTGGCCTGGTGCGGGATCAGCCAGTCGATGTCCCCGATCTGCATGCCGCAGCGGGCGACGGTCTCGCGCGCGACCTCGTCGAGCACCCGCACCGCGAACCTGAACACCGCCGGCCCGTCCATCGTCACGAACGGGCTGCCGACGATCTTCCCGCCGCAGACGTTGCCCGGGACCGCGAGAATCCCGGCCTGGCTGCCGTCGGCATGCAGCACGCTCGCGTGCACGCCCGGCCGTTCGTCCGCGCGCAGCACCACGGCTCCGGCGCCGTCGCCAAACAGGACGCACGTGGCGCGGTCGCTCCAGTCGAGGATGCGCGAGAACACCTCGGTTCCGACCACGAGCGCGTTGCGGGACTGCCCGGAGCGCACGAAGCTGTCGGCCACGGCCAGCCCGTAGACGAAGCCGCTGCACACGGCCTGGACGTCGAACGCCGCGCACCCGCGCACGCCGAGCTTCGCCTGCAGCAGGCACGCGGTGCTCGGAAAGACGTAGTCGGGCGTGGAGGTCGCGACGATGATGAGATCGAGATCGCCGGCGCTCGTTCCGGCGGCCGCGAGCGCCGCCCGCGCCGCCTCGAGCGCGAGGTCGCTCGACGTCTGCCGCTCGTCGGCGATGTGCCGCTGCCGGATCCCGGTGCGCGACACGATCCACTCGTCGGAGGTGTCGACCCGGGTCGCGAGCTCCCGATTGGTCACGATGCGCGGCGGCAGGTAGCTGCCGGTGCCGACGATGCGCGCGTACTTCATGACGCCGCCTCGGCCAGTGCGCGCGGGCTGGCGACTGCGAGCCGCTCGATAATGCGCTCCAGGACGCCGCTCTGAACCTCCTCCGCGGCACGCTCGATTGCGCGGCAGAACGCGAGGCGGTCGGCGGAGCCATGGCTCTTGACCACCACCCCCTTCAGACCGAGCAGCGTCGCCCCGTTGTACCGGCGCGGGTCGACGCGGCGCCGGAACGCGGCGATCGCCGGCCAGGCGAACAGCGCGGCGATCCGCCGGAGCGGGTTGCGGGTGAACTCCTCGCGCAGGAACGTGCCCATCATCCGCGCCAGGCCTTCGGAGGTCTTGAGCGCCACGTTGCCGACGAACCCGTCGCAGACGACGACGTCGACCTCGCCGCGGAAGATGCCGTCGCCTTCGACGTTGCCGGCGAAGTTCAGCTCGCTCGCGCGGAGCAGGTCGCCGGCCTGCTTCACGATCTGGTTGCCCTTGATCGCCTCGGCGCCGATGTTGAGCAGCCCGACGCTCGGCCGCTCGCGGTGTTCCACGGCGGACACCAGGGTCGCTCCCATCACCGCGAACTGCAGCAGGTGCTCGGGTTTGCAGTCCGGGCTCGCGCCGAGATCGAGCATGTAGGTCTGCCCCTTCATCGTGGGCAGCACCGAAACCAGTGCCGGGCGGTCGATCCCCGGTAGCGTCCGGAGCACGAAATGCGCGGTCGCCATCAGCGCACCGGTGTTGCCGGCGCTCACCGCGGCATGCGCCTCGCCGCTCTTGACGAGGTCGATGGCGACCCGCATCGACGAGTCCTTCTTGCGCTTTACCGCCGTCGCCGGGGACTCGTCCATCGCCACGATCTCCGCGGCATGCCGCACGCGAACGCGCTCCGCCGGCGCCGTCCTGCGCCGGCGCAGCTCGGCGTCGATCGCATCGCGCAAGCCTACGAGTATCACGCTTGCGGCAGGATTCGACTCGAGGAAGCGCAGCGCCGCCGGCACGGTCACCGCCGGGCCATGGTCGCCGCCCATGCAATCGATCGCCAGGGTAACGTCGCTCGCCACGATCGGCCGGCCCCGCTAAACACCGGGCAGCTCGGCCGCCTCCTCCCTGTCACGCGCCGCAGCCGCGCCGGCGCCGGAACCGCGTCACTCGCTCTTGGTCTTGACGACCTTCTTGCCGCGGTAGAACCCGCTCGGGCTGACGTGATGCCGCAGGTGGACCTCGCCGGTCGAGGGCTCGACGGCGAGCGGCGGATTCGTGAGGGCGTCGTGCGAGCGGTGCATCCCGCGCTTCGACGCCGACTTCCTGTTCTGCTGGACGGCCATGCTGGCTCCTTCAAGTGTTCGGTTTGCGGCGCGGGCCCCTGGGCCGCGTGCCGTTCTGCTTCAACCCGGCGAGCGCCGCGAACGGCGACGGTTCCTCCCGCCCGGCGGGTGCGACCGCAGCCTCGC
This sequence comes from uncultured beta proteobacterium, assembly GCA_963827555.1. GTDB lineage: Bacteria > Pseudomonadota > Gammaproteobacteria > Burkholderiales > SG8-39 > DATEDA01. Next base: position 17,155 of record CAWHBL010000004.1, on the reverse strand, counting down.
AGGCCGCGTGCACCGGGACCATCGGCAACGCGAGGATCACCTCGTCCTCCACCAGCGCCGCCACGTCCATCGACTTCGACGCCAGCACCCGATCGCGTTCGTCGTCGGCCGCGTCGATTTCGGCCTGCGACCCGGCAAGCTCGAGCATGCTCGCCGCCGCCACCGGCACCTCGAGCGCGCCGAGGCACCGCTGGCAGATGAGCCGCAGCTCGCCGCTCACTTCGACCGCGAGCGTCGCGCGCCCGTCCGCATCACCGCCGCCGCGCACCGCGTACTCGAGCTTCGCCGCATCGCAGCCCATCTCGGCGAGACGCGGGAGATCCGCAATCGCGAGTGCGCCGGTGACTACCTCGCGCTCCACCGCAAACCGCGGACCGTCGATCGTCCCGGCGCGAGACATAGGGCGCGAATGATAGTATTTTTCGCCACTACCGTCAAAGAAATCAGGGAGCTAGCTCGCCTTTCGGGCGCGCCGACCGGCGCCGATGACCCTCCCCCGGCTGATCCTCGCCTCGACCTCGCCGTACCGGCGCGAGTTGCTCGCGCGCCTGCGGTTGCCGTTCGAAACGCTAAGCCCCGGCGTGGACGAAACGCCGCGCACCGGCGAAACGCCGGCGGCACTCGCCGTGCGCCTCGCCGAGGAGAAAGCGCACGCGATCGCGGCACGCCACCCCGAGGCGATCGTGATCGGCGGCGATCAGGTGGCGGTGCTCGACGGCCGGGCGCTGTCCAAGCCGGAGGCGCACGCGAACGCGGTGGCGCAGCTACGCGCGATGCGCGGTCGGACAGTCACGTTCCTGACGGCGGTCGCGGTGGAGCACGGCGCAAGCGGTCAGAAGCGCGCGCGCCTCGTACCCTGCGACGTGCAGTTCCGCGCGTTCCCCGAGGAAGCGATCGAGCCCTACCTCCGCGCCGACCGGCCCTATGACTGCGCCGGGAGCGCGAAGATCGACAGCCTGGGCATCGCGCTCGTCGAGCGGCTCGACGGCGACGATCCGACGGCGCTCGTCGGCCTGCCGCTGATTGCGCTCGTCGCGATGCTCGGCGAGCTCGGGCTCGACGTCCTGCGGCCGGCGTGAGCGCCGGGACGCTCTATCTCGTCCCGACGCCGCTCGCCGCGGACGCTGCCGACGCGTCGGTCCCGGTGCCGGTGCGCGGCCGCATTCACCGGATCGGCTACTTCATCGTCGAGGAACCCAAGAGCGCGCGCGCCTTTCTGAAGGCGCTCGAGCACCCGCGGCCGCTCGCGTCGCTCGCGATCGAGCGGCTGCCCGCGAAATCCGATGAAACGCTCCTCGACGGGCTCCTCGCCCCGCTGCTCGCCGGCCAGGACGCCGCCTTGCTGTCGGAGGCGGGAGCGCCCGCAGTCGCCGATCCCGGTGCCGCGCTCGTCCGGCGGGCACACCAGATCGGAGTGCGCGTCGCGCCGCTCGTGGGCCCCTCCGCGATCCTGCTCGCGCTCATGGCCTCCGGGCTGGAGGGCCAGCGGTTCGCGTTTCACGGCTACCTTCCGGTCGAGGAAGCGGCGCTCGCGCAGCGGCTGAAGGCGCTCGAAGCCGACTCCCGCCGCGAGCACCGCACCGAGATTTTCATCGAGACGCCGTACCGGAACGACCGCCTGCTGCGGCTGATCGCCGCCACCTGCGCGCCGGCGACGCTGCTCTCGGTCGCCGCCGACCTCACCGCGCCGGCCGAAACGATCGAGACCCGCACGATCGCGGCCTGGCGGCGCGGACCGCGGACGATCGGCAAGCGCCCGGCGGTGTTCCTGCTCCAAGCCTAGAGAGAAAGCCGATGCCGCAGGCAGCGCCTTTCCCGGCTTTGGGGAGCGCGAGGGGAATCGGCGGGAAGGGAAGGGTCCCGCCGCCCTTCCCCGGCCCCTCGCGTCGTGACGACTAGCGGAGCCGCGGGCCGGTGCTGCCCAGCCCGAGCGCGGCTGCCGCGCCCGCGCCGAAGCGCTTGGCAAGCCGCTCGGCGACGTTCTCCTTCTGGGTGTAGTCGACGATCTGCTCGGCCTTGATCACCTCGCGCGCGACGTAGTCGAGGCTGCCGAAGCCGTCGGTGAGTCCGAGCTCGATCGACTTGGCGCCGGTCCAGATGAGGCCGCTGAAGAGCTCCGGCGAGTCCTTGAGGCGCGTGCCGCGCCCCTTGCGCACGACGTCGATGAACTGCTGGTGGATCTCGCCGAGCAGCGCCTTGGCGTGCTCGACCTGGCGCGGCTCGAGCGGCGAGAACGGGTCGAGGAACGCCTTGTTGTCGCCGGAGGTGAACACCCGCCGCTCGACGCCGAGCTTGTGCATCGTGTCGACGAAGCCGAAGTTGTCCATCAGCACGCCGATCGACCCGATGAGGCTCGCCTTGTCGACGTAGATCTTGTCCGCGGCCGAGGCGATGTAGTACCCGCCCGAGGCGCAGATGTCCTCGACCACGACGTACATCGGCATGTCCGGATGCAGGCCGCGCAACCGGCGGATCTCGTCGTAGATGATCCCCGCCTGCACCGGGCTGCCGCCCGGGGAGTTGATCCTGAGCACCACGCCCTGCGTCTTCTTGTCCTTGAACGCACCCTGCAGTGCGGCGTTCACGTTGTCCGCGCTCGCGTTGCCCTTCGCGTCGATGACGCCGGTGACCTCGACCAGGGCGGTGTGCTTGTCGGCCCGGTCGACGCGCCCCCAGTCGAAGAGCGCGACCACGAGCACGGTGACGTAGGCGAACGCCAGCAGCTTGAAGAAGATGCCCCAGCGCCGCGCGCGCCGCTGCTCCTTCAGCGCCTCGAGCGCGAGCTTCTCGATCACGCCGCGCTCCCAGTTGCCCTCGGTCCTGCTACCGTCGTCAGCCATGGCTCCGAACCTGCTCTGTCAGCACTACCGCGCCGTCGATCTCCTCGACCGCGACCGGAATCAGTCCACCTCCGCGACACGGCCCGCCGAGGCACGCTCCGCTCGTCGGATCGTACAGCGCGCCGTGCGTCGAGCATAGCAAAACCATGCCATCGGCATCGAAGAAGCGCCCCGCCTGCCAGTCGAGCTCGACGCCCACGTGCGCGCAGCGGTTGACGTACGCGTACACGCGGCCCTCGTAGCGGATCGCGAACGCCGGCGCGGTTTCGCCGCCGCGTCGCACTTCGAAGCGCACGCCGTCGCCGCCCTCGGCGAGCGCCGCGCTCGCGCACACCACTATGCGTTCGCTGCCAGCCACCGGGCGAGCTCGTCGGTCGAGTGCACCAGCTCGAGCGGGCCGAGCCCCGCGAGCGACGCTGCGTCGTGCGCACCATAGCTCACGCCCACAGCGGCGACGCCCGCGTGCGCCGCCATCCGCAGGTCGTGGGACGTGTCCCCGACCATCAGTGCGCGCGCCGGTTCGACGGCGAACATCGCCAGCAGCTCGAGCAGCATGTCCGGCGCGGGCTTGGGTGCGCACTGGTCGGCACACCGGGTCGCGTCGAAGAAATCGCCGAGCCCGGTGTGCGCGAGCGCGCGGGCGAGGCCCGCGTGGCTCTTGCCGGTCGCGATCGCAAGCTGGTGCCCGTTCGCGCGCAAACTCTCCAGCATCTCCCGCGTACCCGGAAAGAGCGGGAGGTCCGCGTCCCGGGCCAGAAAATGATGCCGATAGCGCTCGGCCACGCGGGGGTACTCCGACGGCGCGAGGCCGGGCACCGCGTGCGCGAGCGAGTCGGCGAGGCCCAGGCCGATCACGTGGCGCGCGCGCGCCTCGTCGGGCACCGGCAGGCCGAGGTCGCGGCAGGCCGCCTGGATGCACGCGGCGATCGCCCCGGCCGAGTCGATCAGCGTGCCGTCCCAATCGAACACGACCAGGTCAAACCGCTTCGGCATCGGCGCGGCGCGCGGCTTGCGCGAGGAATCGATCGAGCTCGTCGGGCAAGGGGGCTTCGAGCTCGATCCGCCCGCCGCCCAGCGGATGGTCGAAGCCGAGAGCGCGGGCATGCAGGAACATCCGTTTCAGGCCGCGCTTGGCGAGCGCCTTGTTGAGCTCGAAGTCGCCGTAGCGGTCATCGCCAACGATCGGAAACCCGAGGTGGGCGAGGTGGACCCGGATCTGGTGCGTCCGGCCGGTGGCGAGCGTCGCTTCGACGAGCGTGAACTCGCCGCAGCGCTCGACGAGCCGGAACTCGGTCCGCGAGGACTGCCCGCCCTCGCCCACGCTCACGTGCCGCTCGCCGGTCGGGGTGACGCGCTTGCGGAGCGGCAGCTCGACGGTCCGGTGACCGCGAGTCCAGCTGCCGCGCACCAACGCCAGGTAGCGCTTGACCACCCGGCCCTCCCGCAACGCGGCGTGCATCGCCACCAGGGCCGCGCGCTTCTTCGCCAGGATCAGGAGGCCGGAGGTCTCGCGGTCGAGCCGGTGGGCGAGCTCGAGGAACCGGCACTCGGGACGCGCCGCGCGCAGCTGCTCGATCACGCCGAAGCTCACGCCGCTGCCGCCGTGAACCGCTACGCCGGAGGGCTTGTCGATGACCAGCAGCGCGTCGTCCTCCAGGACCACCCGGAACCCCGGATCGCGCGGCGCGGGCGGCCGGCGCGACGGCGCGGCGCTCCTGCGGACCGGGGGAATCCGGATCCGGTCCCCCGCCTGCAGCCGGTAGGTAGCGTCCACCCGGCGGCTGTTCACCCGCACCTCGCCTCCCCGGAGGAGGCGGTACACGTGGCTGCGGGGCACCCCTTTGAGCTCGCGCAGCAGGAAATTGTCGACACGCTGTGCAGCCCGCCCTTCATCGACCACGACCACGGTCGCCGCTGCGTTGCCTAAACCCTTCATTCTTCATATACTCCAGCCGCTGTCTTCGCTCGCGGGACAGCGGCCGAGCGGGTTTCCCCGGCCGCCAGCACGTCCCCGGCCCGATGGCCGCGAAGTGGGCCCGACCCGGTTGCCGCGCGGTTGCGCAAGGGTCTGGGGCAAGCCCGTCAGCTGGTTTTGATCGCTCACCAGAAGCAGCGATGTTAAATGAGTAGCGCGCTGGAATCCGTTACCGATTCCTCCAGCCCGGCACGGGGAGACCAGACCGGGTGAGCACACGTCGGACACCAACTGAGAATCCGCCCACTTTCGAGAGCAGCGACACAACGATGCTTCGTTAACGGCACCCACCAGTTAGACGGCGTGGTTTGCAGCGGCGCGCGAGGAGAACAACTACATGAAGCGCATGCTGTTCAACGCGACACAGGCCGAGGAACTCCGTGTCGCGATCGTCGACGGTCAGAAGCTCATCGACCTCGACATCGAGTCGGCCAGCAAGGAACAACGTAAAGGCAACATCTACAAAGGCGTCATCACCCGGGTAGAGCCCAGTCTAGAAGCGGCCTTCGTCGACTACGGCACGGAACGCCACGGCTTCCTGCCGTTCAAGGAGATCGCCCGCAGCTATTTCCGGCCCGACGCCGAGCCGGGGCGCGCCCGCATCCAGGACGCGGTCGCCGAAGGCATCGAGGTCATCGTCCAGGTCGAGAAGGACGAGCGCGGCAACAAGGGCGCCGCGCTCACGACCTTCATCAGCCTCGCCGGGCGGTATCTCGTCCTCATGCCCAACAACCCGCGCGGCGGGGGCGTTTCCCGCCGCGTCGAGGGCGAGGACCGCAACGAGCTCCGCGAGACGATGGAGAAGCTGCCGGTCCCCCAGGGGATGAGCGTCATCGCGCGCACCGCCGGCATCGGCCGCTCGCTGGAGGAGCTCGAGTGGGACCTCACGTACCTGCTCAAGCTCTGGGAGAAGATCGGCGAGGCGGCCGAGACGCAGTTCGAGGTGACCGAGGTCCGCGAGGTCGACGGGCGGCCCGAGACCCGCGTCCATGCCTGGACCGAGCGCGACATCGAGCGCGCGAAGCGCGACGGACTCGACGTCAGGATCGGCGAGCGCGCGAACCCCGCCCCCTACCTGATCTACCAGGAGTCGAGCCTCGTCATCCGCGCGATCCGGGACTACTACCAGCCCGACATCGGCGAGATCCTGATCGACACCGACTCGATCCACGAGCAGACGGTGGCGTTCATGGGCAACGTGATGCCCGACAACGTCGGGCGCGTGAAACGCTACCACGACGACATCCCGCTCTTCTCGCGCTTCCAGATCGAGCACCAGATCGAGAGCGCCTACTCGCGTCAGGTGTCGCTGCCGTCCGGCGGCGCGGTCGTGATCGATCATACCGAGGCGCTGGTTTCGATCGACGTCAACTCGGCGCGCGCCACGAAGGGCGGCGACATCGAGGAGACCGCGCTGCGGACCAACCTGGAGGCCGCCGACGAGATCGCGCGCCAGCTGCGGCTGCGCGACCTCGGCGGGCTGATCGTCATCGACTTCATCGACATGGAGATCGCGCGCAGCCAGCGCGAGGTCGAGAACCGGTTGCGCGAGGCGCTGCGGTTCGACCGCGCGCGCGTGCAGATGGGCAAGATCTCGCGCTTCGGCCTGATGGAGCTCTCGCGCCAGCGGCTGCGACCGTCGCTCGAGGAGACCGCGCACCAGCAGTGCCCGCGCTGCAACGGCATCGGCTTCATCCGCGGCATCGAGTCGACCGCGCTCCACATCCTGCGCATCATGCAGGAGGAAGCGATGAAGGAGAACAGCGCCGCGGTCCACGTGCAGGTCCCGGTGGACGTCGCAACCTACCTCCTCAACGAGAAGCGGGCCGACATCCACGCCGTCGAGGCACGGGTCAAGGTGAACGTGGTCATCATCCCGAACATCCACCTCGAGACCCCGCACTACAAGGTGGAACGGCTGCGCCACGACGACCTCAACCAGGAGGGCGTGTTGCCGCCGAGCTATAACCTCGTCGAGGGGCCGGCCGAGGAAGAGGCCGCCGCCTCGCCGCAGGAAGCGCGCCCGCAACGCCAGCAGGCGGCGGTACAGGCGGTGACGCCCGAGCAACCGGCCCCGATAGCGGCGCCACGGCCGGTCGCACCGCCATCTCCGCCAGTCCCGACCGTGCGACCGGAATCGCCGGCGGCAGAACGGCCAGGGATCATGAGCCGCCTGTTCGGCTGGCTCCGCCCCGCGGAGTCTGCGCCCGCGGCGCCGCCTCCGGCCGCAGCGCCGGCACGTCCCGAGCCGCAGCAGCGTCGCGACCGGGGCGATCGTCCGGACCGTCGCGACCGCGATGGCGACCGGTCGCGTCGCGGCGACGGCCGGGATCGTGGGCGCGAGGATCGTCCACCGCGCCACGAGCGGATGCAGGGCCAAGGCCAGGGTCAGGGCCGGGGTCGTGACGGCGAGCGCCAGCCGCGTGGCGACCAGCAGGGACAGCGCGACCGGCGCGACCGGCGCGATCACCGTGACCAGCAGCGGGATCAGCAACGGGGCCCGCGGCCGGACGAGCGCCAGCGTCTCGGCGAGCCACGCCCAGGCGGGGAGCGCCAAGGCGGAGAGCGCCAAGGCGAGAGCGCCAGGCGAGCAGCGCCAGGGCGAGCAGCGCCAGGGGGAGCAGCGCCAAGGAGAGCAGCGCCAAGGCGAGCACCGTCAAGGCGAACGCCCGCAGCAGGAGCCGCGCATGCAGCCGATCGGCGGGCCGCCGCGCGCAGACGGTGGCGGCGGCGGCGAGCAGGACGCCGAGCGTCGGCGCGGGCGCCGCAACCGTCGCGACCGCGGCGACCGCGGCGACCGCGGGGATCGCGGCGAGCGCGGCGAGCGCGGCGAGCGCCAAGAGGGTCACACGCGGGAGGTGCGGCTGCGTGAGGATCGGCTGCGCGAAGATCAGCTCCGCGAGGAGCAGCTGCGCGAGGGCAAGCTGCGCGCCGACCGGGATCGCGAGGGCGAACCGCCTACGCAACAGGTACCGGCCGCAGAACGGGCATTCGCTTCACCGCCTGCGGACGTCGCGGCGACGCAATCGCCGGCTCCGTCCTTCGAGCGGCCACCCGCCGCGGCGCCTGTCGCTGCGGTGCCGGTATCGCCCGAGCGCGCGCCGCAAATGCGACCCCCGGCCCCGCCGCCGCCGCAGGCCGATCTGGACACTGCGCTGCGCGCGAGCGGTCTGGTGATGATCGAGACGAGCCGTGACAAGGTGCAGGCTGCGGCGCCGCCGCTCGAAGAGGCCCAGGTGCCCCGCGCGCGCAGGGAACGCCGGCCGCCGCCGCAGGACCTGGACACGCCCTTGCAGCAGGTCGAAACGCGCAAGGGCGACGGCGAGTCGCCGCCGCACTGAGCCGCGGACGTCAGCGGGTCAGCTCGGCCTTCAGCTGGTCGAGCAGGCCCGCCGCCGCATCCTCGATCAGGTCGAGCACCAGCTCGAAGCCGTCCGGCCCGCCGTAGTACGGGTCCGGGACCTCGTCGCCGCCGGGGCGGCGCGCGAACTCGAGCATCATCCGCAGCTTTTGCCCGGCGGACGGTGGCGCGAGCCGCGCGAGCATCGCATGATGCTCGCGATCCATCGCGAGGATGAGGTCGAAAGCCTGGAAGTCCTCGCGGGCGAAGCGGCGCGCCCGCTGCCTGGAAAGGTCGTAGCCGCGCCTGCGGGCGTGCGCCTGAGCGCGCGCGTCGGGCGCTTCGCCGGCGTGGTAGTCGTGCGTTCCGGCCGAAGCGACCTCGATCCGGTCGGCGAGCCCGGCATCCGCGACCAGCTTCCGCAACACCCCTTCGGCGGTCGGCGACCGGCAGATGTTGCCGGTGCAGACGAACAGAACCCGTTTCATCCGGAGGCCCGCTTCGAGCCCGGCTCCTCCTCGGTCTCCACGCCGAACACCTTGCGCTTGACGTCGGCGAGCTGGTCGCGCACGCGCGCCGCCTGCTCGAACTCGAGGTTGCGCGCGTGGTCGAGCATCTGCTTCTCGAGCCGCTTGATCTCCCGCCCGATCTCCTTCTCGGTCATCGCCTCGTAGCGGGCCTGCTCTTCGGCCGCCTTCAGCTCGGAGCGCGCCCCCTCCGCGTCGTAGACCCCGTCGATGATGTCCTTGATCCGCTTCGTGACGCCCCGGGGCGTGATGCCGCGCGACTCGTTGAACGCGACCTGCTTCGTCCGCCGGCGCTCGGTCTCCCCGATCGCCCGCCGCATCGAATCGGTCATCGTGTCGGCGTACAGGATCGCCGCCCCGTGGAGGTGCCGGGCGGCGCGGCCGATCGTCTGGATGAGCGAGCGCTCAGAACGCAGGAACCCCTCCTTGTCCGCATCGAGGATCGCCACCAGCGACACCTCCGGCAGGTCGAGGCCTTCGCGCAGCAGGTTGATGCCGACCAGTACGTCGAACTCACCGAGCCGCAGGTCGCGGATGATTTCGACCCGCTCGACCGTCTCGACCTCGGAGTGGAGGTAACGCACCTTTACCCCGTGCTCGCGGAGATACTCCGTCAGGTCCTCGGCCATGCGCTTCGTGAGCGTCGTGACGAGCACCCGCTCGTCGCGCGCGACGCGCAGCGTGATCTCCGACAGCAGATCGTCGACCTGCGTCGAGGCCGGGCGCACCTCGACCTGCGGATCGACCAGGCCGGTCGGCCGCACCACCTGCTCGACCACCTGCCCGGACCGGGTCATCTCGTACTGGGCGGGCGTCGCCGAGACGAAGACCGTCTGGCGCATCATCGCCTCGAACTCCTCGAACTTGAGCGGCCGGTTGTCGAGCGCCGACGGCAGGCGGAACCCGTAGTCGACGAGGTTCTCCTTGCGCGACCGGTCGCCGCGGTACATCCCGCCGAGCTGCGGAACCGTGACGTGGCTCTCGTCGATGATCATCAGCGCCTGCGCCGGCAGGTAGTCGATCAGCGTCGGCGGCGGCTCGCCCGCTTTGCGCCCCGAGAGGTGCCGCGAGTAGTTCTCGATCCCCTTGCAGAACCCCATCTCGTTCAGCATCTCGAGGTCGAAGCGCGTGCGCTGCTCGATCCGCTGCGCCTCGACGAGCTTCCCCTCGCGCTGGAAGAACTCGATCCGCTCGGCGAGCTCGAGCTTGATCGCCTCGATCGCCCGGAGCGTCGTCGCCCGCGGCGTGACGTAGTGGCTCGACGGGTAAACGGTGAAGCGGGAGACGCGTTGCACCGTGCGGCCGGTCAGCGGGTCGAACAGCATCAGGCTGTCGACCTCGTCGTCGAACAGCGTCACCCGCACCGCGGTCTCGGAGTGCTCGGCGGGGAAGACGTCGATCACGTCGCCGCGAACGCGGAACGTCCCGCGGCGGAAGTCGAGCTCCGAGCGCTCGTACTGCATCGCCACCAGCCGGGCGATGATCTCGCGCTGGTTCGCGTGCTCGCGCTCGCGCAGGTGCAGGATCATGCCGTGGTAGTCGACCGGATCGCCGATGCCGTAGATGCAGGACACCGTCGCCACGATCACCGCGTCCTCGCGCTCGAGCAGCGATTTGGTCGCCGAGAGCCGCATCTGCTCGATGTGCTCGTTGATGCTCGAGTCCTTCTCGATGTAGAGATCCCGCGACGGGACGTAGGCCTCGGGCTGGTAGTAGTCGTAATACGAGACGAAGTACTCGACCGCGTTCTCGGGGAAGAACTCGCGGAACTCGGAGTAGAGCTGCGCCGCGAGCGTCTTGTTCGGCGCGAGGACGAGCGCCGGCCGCCCGATCCGCGCGATGACGTTCGCCATCGTGTAGGTCTTGCCCGAGCCGGTCACGCCGAGCAGCGTTTGGGTGGCGAGGCCGTCCCGCAGGCCCTCGGTGAGGCTTTCGATCGCCTCCGGCTGGTCGCCGGCCGGCGAAAACGGCTGGTGCAGCCGGAACGCGCTGCCGGGGAACGTCAGGACCTTGCCCTGCTCGGCCTTGCGGGCGGCGGCGGATGCCTGGGACACGCGCGGGAGGGGACTGGACGACACAGCAGGCTGCAATTCTCTCACAGCAGGCCGGCCGCGCGACCCCGCGCGGTGCGTCGGGGCGGTAGAATTCGCGGTCGACTCAACCATCGCGAACCCGGACATGACCGCATCGATCCTCGCCCGCGTCGAGATGGCGCCCGGCGACCCGATTCTCGGCGTCACCGAAGCCTACGGCGCCGACCAGAACCCGCGGAAGGTCAACCTCGGCGTCGGCGTCTACTACGACGACCAGGGCAAGGTGCCGGTGCTCGAATGCGTGCGCCACGTCGAGCGCGACATGCTCGAGACGGTCACGCCGAAGGGCTATCTGCCGATCGACGGGATTCCGGCCTACGACCGGGCCGTGCAGCACCTCGCCTTCGGCGCCGACTCGGCGGTCGTCAAGGAGGGACGCGCCGTCACCGTGCAGGGACTCGGCGGCACCGGCGCGTTGAAGGTCGCGGCCGATTTCCTGCGCCGCGTGAACCCCGGCGCCCAGGTCTGGATCAGCGACCCGAGCTGGGAGAACCACCGCGCGCTCTTCGAGGGCGCCGGGTTCACCGTCAACGCGTATCCCTATTACGACGCCGCGACGCACGGCCTCGACTTCGCCGGGATGACCGGCGCGCTCGAGAAGCTCACCCCCGGCACGATCGTCGTGCTCCACGCGTGCTGCCATAACCCTACTGGCGTCGACCTCACCCGCGACCAGTGGACGCGGGTGCTCGAGATCGTGAGGGCGCGTGAGCTGGTCCCGATCCTCGACATTGCCTATCAGGGCTTCGCCGACAGCGTCGACGCTGACGGCGAGGTGGTGCGGCGCTTCGCGGAGGCGATGAGCCCGGTCTTCGTCGCGAACTCGTTCTCCAAGTCGTTCTCGCTTTACGGCGAGCGCGTCGGGGGGCTGAGCGTTGCGGCGGCGAGTCCGGACGAGGCGAAGCGTGCGCTGAGCCAGCTCAAGCGCGTCGTGCGCATGAACTACTCGAACCCGCCGACTTTCGGCGCCAAGGTGGTGGCGGCGGTCCTCACGACGCCGGAGCTGCGCGAGCTCTGGGACCGGGAGCTCGGGCAGATGCGGGACCGGATCAAGACGATGCGCCGCGCCCTCGTCGAGGAGGTCAAGACGCGCGCGCCGGGATTCGATCTCGGGTTCGTGATGCAGCAGCGCGGAATGTTTTCCTACTCCGGCCTCTCGAAGGAGCAGGTTCACCGCCTGCGCAAGGAATTCTCGGTCTACGCGATCGACAGCGGACGCATCTGCGTCGCGGCGCTCAACACCGGCAACGTGGACTACGTCGCCGACGCCATTGCCAAGGTCGTCAAGTGACGCTTGGAACGCCCTAACCGCGTCGGCTATAATTTGCGCCCGGCAAATCCCCGATAGCTCAGCCGGTAGAGCGACGGACTGTTAATCCGCAGGTCGTAGGTTCGATCCCTACTCGGGGAGCCAGAGAACGTTGCCACAAACGAGCCACAGATTTGCCGGCACACCTAATGGGTCGCGTAGCCCGTTTGCCGCCCCAGGAGATCCGCAAGGGAACTCCGGTTGCAGCACTCCTCATTGAGTCTTGGCGCCTCGAGCCTCTGTGATACTCCATGAGTACTTCTTCGTGTCGTCGCGCGATTGACACGAAGAAGTCGCGATTCGTCAAGGGCGGAATGGTGACGTCTTCGTTGTACTCCTTGGCGTCCAAAAACCCCTCGGTGAAATTCTCCCAGGTCGCGCTGGAGGCCTTCGAGGCGGGGTCCTTGGGTCGGCGTCATCCGGCGATCGCCGCGGCTTGGCGACGCAACTGGGAGCAGGTGATCCCCTTCTTCGTCTATCCGCCGGAGGTGCGCCGGATCATCTATACGACCAACGCGATCGAGAGTCTGAACAGTCGAGTGCGTCGGTCGGTTCGTGCCCGCGGCCACTTCCCGACCGACGAGGCGGCAGCCAAACTGATCTGGCTCGTGTTGCGCGAAATCGCGCGTGACTGGAAAATGCCGCCGATCACTTGGCACGCGGCGCGGGCGCAGTTTGCGATCCCGTTCGGTGATCGGTTTGATATGACGCGTTGATCAAACGGCTCGCGTCACACAGAAATTCTGACAGTCTCGTGTGCACCCTTGCCCCGGGTTCGACGGCCTCGCGCACGAAAGGGAGCAAGTACGTTTCGGAGCCCGCCGGTACCCGTCGCAACCTGATCCGGCCGAACCCCTTCGGCTCTTGCATCCTCGATTGCGATCGCGACCAAGGTCTTGAAAGTCTGGCTCTTACGCCTCGCCCTTTTGCGAGGCTCGCTCGGGTCACGGATCCCAACATAGGTCTCATCGACCTCGACCTTGCCGTTCCAAGCGCTCCCGACCTGGACGCACCATTGCGCGGCGAAACCGATGCAGCATCGCCCAGTCCGTCCGGCAACGCCTCCGAGTCCCAGCACCCGCTGCAGCCCCAAGGCGCTCACTCCGAACTTCTGATTGGTGAGGTACCAGGCGGCAGCAAACCAGGTCCTCAGTGGAGTCCGCGTCTTGTCGAATACCGTCCCGGCGGTACATGGAACCTCGTAAACACGCCTTCGCCAAATGGCTCTCGGAGAACGCATGAACGCGCACACAGATTACTGTTGGTGACCCCGGACGCCGCCTTCAGGCGGGCGTTCAGGTGGGAGTTTGGCAATGCCGCCCGCGGCTCGGCGCTAGGCCGGATAACGATAGCAGGGCATTCAGGCGACTGCACCGGGCCTCAGTGCGCCATCTCACCCGACGCGCGGCTCATCCCGTTGGTAACGGCGCGCAATTGCTGAACGTTCATCCCAGCGCCGCGGTTCGATGTCGTTCGAGATTGTTCCCGCTGCTCGCGGCGAATGCGGTCGAAGGTTTTCCGCACATCGGTCTCGATGCTCGGTATGTAACGGAATGCAGGGTCAAGGATGGACTTCAAAGGGCACCTCCCGACTCAGTTCAAGCCACCAGAGCGCGAGCACGACGATCGAGCCGCCGGGCACGATCAGGAGGAGGGCGAGCTGCCAACCGCGTTTGGCCAGATGCTTCCAATCGATCGCCTTCACTTTTGACACGGTGCGCCTCCTCCCCCCCCCCCCCCCCCCCCCCCCCCCCCCCCCCCCCCCCCCCCCCCCCCCCCCCCCCCCCCCCCCCCCCCCCCCCCCACCTAGGCTTGGCGCGCCGGGGCCGTTGCCCGCCCCGGCTCCCGCCGTGCGTTGCATTACGGGTTGAAGGAGTAGTCGGGGCCGTTGTCGGCGATCGGCTGGAGGCGGGTGCCGGCCTGGTAGGCGGTCCGCTCCGGCGCGTTCTTCCAGGCCGACCCGTCCTGCGTGCTTTGCAGGTTCAGGGTCGGCTCCGCGACCGCGGCGGTGGCGCCGAGGGCGAGGGCAAGGGCGATCAGAGTGCGTTTCATGCTGTTGATCCTTTCGGTTCGAGGCGGTTACGGGTTGAAGGGGTAGCCGGGCGCGTTGTCGTCGACGAGCTGGCCGCCGGCCTGGTAGGCGGTCGCTTCCGCCTTGTTCCAGGCGTGCTCGTTTTGCGCGCTTTCCAGGGTGGGCTCGGCAACCGCAGCGGTGGCGCCGAGGGCGAGGGCGATTCAGAATGCGTTTCATGGTGAGGGGCTCCTTTTCAAGAAAGTTAGTTCGTCGATGAGTCGGGGCTTGTTCGGCGGGCCTGTTCCTGCCCACGCGTAGCCAGTGTCGCGGTTTGTCGCCGGCCGATCTGCGAACGGTGATAGCCGCATCCTGTGAACTATGCACACGGGCACCCGCCGGACCGGCAGGGAGAAAGCATTTGTGTCTGCTGCGGGCTGGGGTTGCGGTCGCCGTGCGCCCTTGACAGCGCCCGAACGCTGACCGCGCGAAGGCTGGTCTATGATACGCAGCCATTGGGGTCACCCCGCGCATCCCCTCCGTCGCAGACTCCGCCCACGAGAAAACCTGCACGCTCGCGGTGCAGCGCGGTTGGCCCAAGTCAGCGACGTGAACACGACGTCTCCGCGGCGACCCGGCCTAGCCTTGCGAGGAAGTGATGACGCCGGCGGTGCCGCCAAAGACTCGATACGCTAAGAGTGGCGATGTGCACATCGCCTACCAGATCGTCGGCAATGGCGCCCTAGACCTCGTCGTCGTCCCCCCGGCGGTCTCACACCTTGAGCTGGGCTGGGAAGAGCCGTCCTTCGCACGCTTCCTCGGCCGCCTCGCCTCGTTCGCGCGGGTGATCGTGTTCGACAAACGCGGCACGGGATTGTCCGATCGGGTCTCCGAACGCTACATGCCGACGCTCGAGCAGCGTATGGATGACGTGCGCGCGGTGATGGACTCCGCCGGGTCGGAGCGCGCTGCAGTCCTCGGCGTCTGCGACGGCGGCTCCATGTCGGCGCTCTTCGCCGCCACGCATCCCGCCCGGACGCTCAGTCTCGCGCTGTTCGGCACTTGGCGCGCCACCGCGGGCGACCAAATCCTTAGGACCAAGGAGTGGATGCGAGAGCGACTCGAGACCCTCGAGCGGACTTGGGGCGAGGGGCTTGATCTGCCGTTTTATGATCATCGCGCGCGAACGATGAGATCTACAAAGCGTGGTGGGCGCGCCTGCAGAGGCTAGGCGGAGTCCAGGCGCTGCGTGTACGCTGCTGCGCATGAACTTCACATCGACATCGGGGACGTACTACCGACCATCAGGGTTCCCACCCTCGTCATGCACCGCGCGGGCGACCGCGTCTGCCGTGTCGAGGGCGGCCGCTACACCGCGCAGGGCATTCCCGGCGCGAAGTACGTTGAGCTGCCCGGGGAGGACCACCTCCCCTGGGTCGGCGATCAAGACGCGGTCATCGAGGAGATCCAGGAGTTCCTCACCGGCGCGCGCCCGGATCTGCAGCCCGACCGTGTACTGGCACCCGTGCTCTTCGTCGACATCGTGGGTTCCACCCAACGGGCCGCCGAACTCGGAGACCGGCGATGGAAGGAATTGATCGAGCGCTTCTATGCCGTCGTCCGCCAGGAGCTGACACGGTTCCGCGGGCGAGAACTGGACACCGCGGGCGACGGAGTGTTGCGGCATTCGACGGTCCGGCCCGAGGGATCCGGTGCGCGCGCCGGATCGTGGAGGCCGTGCATCCACTCAGTCTCGAGGTTCGCGCCGGCCTGCACACTGGCGAATGCGAGACGATGGGCGACAAACTGGGCGGCATCGCGGTTCACATTGGCGCCCGGATCGCCAGCGCGGCCAACGGCGGAGAGGTCCTTGTGTCGGGCACGGTCAAAGACCTGGTCGCCGGGTCAGGGATCGAATTCATGCCGCGGGGTGTGCATGCGCTCAAAGGCGTTCCGGCGGAGTGGCCGCTGTTCGTGGTCGCGACCGACACCGCGCGCTAATCGGTTGATCAGCCGGAGTCGACAAGATCCTCAAAGGGGCAAGTAGACCCGCAGACCGCGAGGTTGCTGCCGTAGGGCTCGAGGAGAGCGGACCTTCGCGGAACTTCGCTGATCGGCCATGAGTCGTCCGTTGAGATGCCCGACGCTACTACCGCTTCAGACTGGCTGCTGTCGCTCGAGCTTCGCTGGGGAGTGGCGGCGGCTGCCGAAAAGCAGCCCTCCACACCTTTTCTTGGCGAGCGGCCGCTCTACTTCGGAACTTGACGTTCGCCGCCATCGTCGAGGAGAACCGAATCCAGTGACAGCGGTAGCTCGCGGCGGCAGTCGACGACTGAGCGACCATCGCAGCTGAACGGCTGCATCAGGACCCGCCGGACTGGCACCACCGACCCATTGCTGCCTGTCGTGCTCAAGAGAAGCGGTCATTCGCGGCGCTGCAACGTGACCGCGCGGCACATCGTAAGCTCGCGGCGTGCCGAACCTTCCGAACTTGATCACGGTCGTCCGGGTGCTGCTCATCCCGGTATTCGCCTACCTGCTCTTTCGGGAAAACTTCGGGTGGCGCTTGCCGTGTTCATGGCGGCGGCGTTCAGCGATTTCGCCGACGGGGTGATCGCGCGCCACTACCGACTCGTCTCCGAGTTCGGCGCGCGGCTCGACCCGATCGCCGACAAGTTCACGATGCTCACCGCGACCGTGCTCCTTGCCTGGCAGGGGTGGCTCCCGCTCTGGCTGGCGGCGGCGATCGTGCTGCGCGACGTCGTCATCGCCGGCGGCGCGATCGCGTACCGGCTCGTGGTCGGGCACGTGGAGATGGGCCGACCTGGCTCTCCAAGATCAACACCGCGCTGGAATTCACCGCGCTCGCGGGCCTACTCGCGCACGCCGCGGCGCTCATCGACGGGAGCGACTGGCTCCAGCCGCTGTTCGTTCTTGTTTGTCTGACCGTGACGCTGTCGGGCACCCAGTATGTGTGGATCTGGAGCAGGAAGGCCGCCGCGGCGCGGCGGGCTCAGCGCGGCGGCGGAGCGTTCAGCGGCGGCGGGTAGGGCGCCGCGG
>CAWHBL010000003.1:0-56427 GCA_963827555.1 uncultured beta proteobacterium | reverse complement strand
CTGGCTCGCCGAGACCCACAAGCTGTGGCCGCGCTGGAAGCTCGAAGGCGCAGCGCTCGCCGAGGCGAAGCACGACGCGACCCTCCTCTGGCTCAAGGCGCAGGAGGACGCCGGCATCGACATCGTCGCCGACGGCGAGCAGTCGCGGCAGCACTTCGTGCACGGCTTCCTCGAGGCGATCGAGGGCATCGACTTCGACCGCAAGGTGAAGCTCGGCATCCGCAACAACCGCTACGAGGCGCTGGTGCCGACGGTGGTCGGCCCGCTACGCCCCAAAGGCCGGGTGCATGCGACCGAGGCGCAGCTCGCGCGCGCACACACGAAGCGGCGGCTCAAGTTCACGCTCCCCGGCCCGATGACGATCGTCGACACCATCGCCGACAGCCACTACGGCGACAAGGTGAAGATGGCGATGGCGTTCGCCGAGTGCCTCAACGAGGAGGCGCGCGCGCTCGCCGCCGACGGCGTCGACGTGATCCAGTTCGATGAGCCGGCGTTCAACGTGTACATGGACGACGTCAAGCGCTGGGGGGTCGACGCCCTGCATCGCGCCGCCGACGGCCTGAAGTGCAAGACCGCGGTGCACATCTGCTACGGCTACGGCATCAAGGCGAACCTCGACTGGAAGCAGACGCTCGGGAGCGAGTGGCGCCAGTACGAGGAGATCTTCCCGGCGCTCGCGCGGAGCCGCATCGACCAGGTGTCGCTCGAATGCGCGAACTCGAAGGTGCCGGCGAGGCTGATGGCGCTGCTCCAGGGCAAGGACGTCCTGGTCGGCGTGATCGACGTCGCGACCGACGTGGTCGAGACGCCCGAGCAGGTCGCCGCGACGATCGCGGAAGCGGCGAAGCACATGCCGAAGGAGCGGATCATCGCCTGCACGAACTGCGGCATGGCGCCGATGGACCGGGACATCGCAAGCGCCAAGCTCGAGGCGCTCGCGGCCGGCGCACGGCTCGCGCGCGAGCGGCTCGGATAGCCCGGTGAGCACGGCGGACCCGGCGCTCGTCGACGACCTCGTCGTCGCGAACCGCATCCTGTACGCGGAAGGCGTCGTCGACGGCTTCGGCCACATCAGCGCGCGCCATCCGGGGCACGCGAACCGCTTCCTGCTCGCGCGGAGCATGGCGCCGGCGCTCGTCGAAGCCGGCGACATCATGGAGTTCGACCTCGACGGCAACGTGATCGGCGGCGACACGCGGCGGCCGTATCTCGAACGGTTCATCCACGGCGCGATCTACAAGGCCCGGCCCGACGTGACGTCGGTGGTGCACAGCCACAGCCCGAGCGTCATCCCGTTCGGCGTGACCGGCGGGAGCTTGCGTCCGATCTATCACATGAGCGGCTTCCTCGGCGGCGGCGCGCCGATCTTCGAGATCCGCGAGGCGGGCGGGATGACCGACATGCTGATCCGCGACAACCTCCTCGGCGACGCGCTCGCGCGAACGCTCGGGCCGCAGGCGGTGGCGCTGATGCGCGGCCACGGCTCGGTCGCGGTCGGCAACTCGATCCAGCAGGTCGTGTACCGGGCGATCTACACCGAGATGAACGCGCGCCTGCAGATGGAGGCGATGCGGCTCGGCACGATCAACTTCCTCGAGCCTGAAGAGGCGCGCCTCGCGGCCGCGATGAACGACTCGGTGCTCGGCCGTCCGTGGGAGCTGTGGAAGCGCAAGGTGGAGCGCGCCGCCAAGTGATCGGCCGCGCGCGTTCCTCGCGGGGACGCTCGGCGTGTTCGCCGGGGCAACGCGATCGACCCGAGCACCCCGGAAGCGGCGGCGCAGTTCTTCCGCGCCGAGCTGGCGAAGTACGCCCGGCTGGTCAAGCAGGCGGGCGTGAAGCTCGACTGAACGTCGCTCCGCCGCCAGCGGCAGGCGCTCAGAGAATCTCGCGGATGTGCTCGCGCTTCACGAGCTCGGTCTCGAAGTCGAGCAGCTCCGTCCCGAGCGCGTCGCGCGCCGAGATCATCCCGATCGGCGTCCCGTTCTCGACCACCGGCACGTGCCGGAAGCCGCCCTCGTACATCATGTGCAGCGCGTGGCCGAGCGGCTTGTCGGGGGCGATCGTCTGGCAGTCGCGGGTCATCACGTCGGCGAGGCGGGTTGCCTGCGGATCGCGACCTTCCGCGATCACGCGGAACAGCGCGTCGCGCTCGGTAAAGATGCCCGCGAGGCGCCCCCGCTCGACCACCATCAGGGCGCCGACCTTCCCGCGCTTCATCATGCCGGCAGCCTCGGCCACGGTCGTTTCGGGGGACGCGGTGAGGGGCGTCTGGTTCTCGATGATGCTGCGGACGGATCGGTGGGGCATGACCGGCCTCCTGCCGCCTGGGAACGGCAAGTCTATAACTTCCGCAGTCGGTTAATATGCGCGCGCACCATCCGAGCGAGGGGGCACCGTGCAGATCCTGAAGGACGCCACCCTGCCCGCGGATGCGGCCCGCGCGACCCTCGCCGGCCGCGTCTGGCGGCCGGACGTCGGGGGACCGGCCGTGGTCGCCGTCCGGCCCGACGGCGTGTACGACGTGACCCCGGCCGCGCCGACGATGCGCGACCTCTGCGAGGCGGAGAACCCCGCCGCAACCCTGCGGGCCGCCGCCGGCGAGCGGATCGGCAGCCTCGACGAGATCCTCGCCAACACGCCGCCCGACACGCGCGACTCGCGCAAGCCGTGGCTGCTCGCCCCGATCGATCTGCAGGCGATCAAGGCCGCGGGCGTCACGTTCGTCGTGTCGCTGCTCGAGCGTCTGATCGAGGAGCAGGCGCGCGGCCAGCCGGAGCGGGCGACCGCGATCCGCGCGGAGATGCTCGCGACGATCGGCACCGACCTGCAGGCGCTGAAGCCCGGCTCGCCGAAAGCGATGGCGCTCAAGAAGCTGCTGGTCGAGAAGGGCATGTGGTCGCAGTACCTCGAGGTGGGGATCGGCCCCGACGCCGAGATCTTCACCAAGGCGCAGCCGATGTCGGCGGTCGGGCACGGCATGGACGCCGGGCTGCACCCCGACTCGACCTGGAACAACCCGGAGCCCGAGGTGGTGCTCGTCGTCTCGTCGCGAGGGCAGATCGTCGGCGTGACGCTCGGCAACGACGTGAACCTGCGCGACGTCGAGGGCCGCTCGGCGCTGCTGCTCGGCCGCGCCAAGGACAACAACGCCTCGTGCGCGGTCGGGCCGTTCGTTCGCCTCTTCGACGCCGCGTTCACGCTCGACACGGTGCGCGCGATGACGGTGAAGCTCGACGTCTCCGGGCCGGACGGGTTCCGGATGAGCGGCGCCGTCCTCGATCGCCCGCATCAGCCGCGATCCGGCCGACCTCGTCGGGCAGATGATCGGCGCGAACCACCAGTACCCGGACGGCGCCGTGCTCTTCGTCGGCACGATGTTCGCGCCGGTCGAGGATCGCGACGCTCCCGGCCAGGGGTTCACGCACAAGATCGGCGACGTCGTGACGATCTCGGCGCCCGAGCTCGGCGCGCTCACCAACCGGATGGTGCGCTCGTGCGACGCCGCGCCGTGGACCTTCGGCGCGGGCCAGCTGATGCGCAATCTCGCGCAGCGCGGGGTGCTCTGAACCGTTGGTCGAGCAGTGCTAGCCTAGTCGGCGCGCGCTCCTCGCGCGCATCTCCCGAAGGAGGCGCCAGATGCCGGACCTCGACAAGGACAAGGCGGTCGCGACCCTCAACCGCATCCTCGAGCAGGAGCTCGCCGGGGTCGTCCGCTACACGCACTACTCGTTCATGGTATTCGGGTACGGGCGAATCCCGATCGTCTCCTGGCTGCGGACCCAGGCGGCCGAGGCGCTCGCGCACGCGGAGGCGGCGGGCGAGATGATCACGCTGCTCGGCGGTTACCCGTCGCTCGCGATCGGCCCGCTGCTCGACTCCCACCAGCACGACGTCGGCTCGATCCTGCGCGAATCGCTCGCGACCGAAGGCGAGGCGCTCGCCCTGTACCGGGAGCTGCTCGAGCTCGCCAGCAACCGGTCGGTGACGCTGGAGGAGTACGCGCGGCAGATGATCCAGGCGGAAGAAATGCACGCCGGCGACGTCGACAAGATGCTGCGCAAGCCCGGGGAGGTCGCCAGGTTCCAGGCTTGACCGCGGCGAGGGCGGCCGCGCGCGCCGGCGCGCCGAGGCAGCGCTTCAGGCCTTGAAGCGGGGGAAAACCCGCCGCACGTTGCCCTCGAAGATCTTCTGCTTGTCGGCCGCGCTCACCCAGTCGATCGCGTCGATGTAGCGCTTGGTGTCGTCGTAGTAGTTGCCGGTCTCCGGATCGATCCCCCGCACCGCGCCCACCATCTCGGAGGCGAACAGTATGTTGTCGACCGGGATCACCTTGAGGAGCAGATCGATCCCCGGCTGGTGGTAGACGCAGGTGTCGAAGAAGACGTTCTTCAGCAGATGCTCCTTCAGCGGCGGCCGCTTCATGTCCTGCGCGAGCCCGCGGTAGCGCCCCCAGTGGTACGGCACCGCCCCGCCGCCGTGCGGGATGATCAGCTTGAGCGTCGGGAAGTCCTTGAAGAGGTCGGCGGTCACGAACTGCATGAACGCCGTCGTGTCGCCGTTGATGTAGTGGGCGCCGGTGGCGTGGAAGTTGGGGTTGCACGACGAGCTGACGTGGATCATCGCCGGCACGTCGAGCTCGACCATCTTCTCGTAGATCGGGTACCACCACTTGTCGGTGAGCGGCGGGTCCTTCCAGTAGCCGCCGGACGGATCCGGGTTCAGGTTGCAGCCGATGAAGCCGAGCTCCTTCACGCACCGCTCGAGCTCGCGCGACGCAGTTCGCGGGCGGCGACGCCGGGCGACTGCGGCAGCTGGCACACGCCGACGAAGTTCTTCGGGTAGAGCGAGACGCAGCGGTGGATCATGTCGTTGCAGATCTCCGACCACAGGCGGCTCGTCTCGGCGTCGCCGACGTGGTGCGCCATGCCCGCGGCGCGTGGCGAGAAGATCGTCAGGTCGGTGCCGCGCTCCCGCTGCAGCTTGAGCTGCGCGCCCTCGAGGCTCGCGCGGACCTGGTCGTCGCTGATCTTCAGCGCGCTCTTCGCCGGCGCCGTGCCGCGGCTCTCGAACGCCGCGACCTGGGCCTTGCGCCAGGCTTCGAACTCGCCCGGGGCAGTGGTGTAGTGGCCGTGGCAGTCGATGATCATGCGCGCCTCGCGTCGTTCGTTGTCGGGACCGGGCGCCATTCTATTCCGGGCACGACCGCGCCATAATCCCGGCCGCCATGAAGACGATTGCCGCGCCGGACCCGAATCCGGTCAAGCCGAAGTTCGCCGCGCCGCCGGGCGCGTGCGATGCCCACTGCCACGTCTTCGGACCGGCCGACCGCTTTCCCTATGCGCCGGAGCGGCGCTACACCCCGCCGGACGCGCCGAAGGAGAACCTCGCCGCGCTCCACCGGCATCTCGGCCTCGAGCGCGCGGTGCTGGTGCAGGCGAGCTGCCACGGCAAGGACAACCGCGCGATGCTCGACGCGATCGCGACTTCCGACGGGAGGTGGCGCGGTGTGGCGATGGTCGGGAAGGACGTGTCCGACCGCGAGCTCGAGGCGCTGCACGCCGGCGGCGTGCGGGGCGTGCGCTTCAACTTCGTGCAGCACCTCGGCGGCGCGCCGGATCTCGACGCAGTGAACCGCGTGCTCGCGCGCATCGCGCCGCTCGGCTGGCACGTCGTGCTGCACCTCGACGCCGAGGACATCGCCGCGTACCGCGGGTTCCTGGACGGGTTGCGGTTGCCGTTCGTGATCGACCACATGGGGCGCGTCGAGGCCGGGCACGGCGTCGGGCAGCGGCCGTTCCGGCTGCTGCTCGAGCTGATGGCGAACCCGCTCGCATGGGTGAAGGTGAGCGGCGCCGAGCGCGTCTCCTCCGCGGGCCCGCCGTTCCAGGACGCGGTCCCGTTCGCCGCGGCGCTGATCGACGCGGCGCCCGACCGCGTGCTCTGGGGCACCGACTTTCCGCATCCGAACGTCAAGTGGATGCCGAACGACGGCGCGCTCGTCGATCTCTTCCCGCTGTTCTCCGCCGACGAGGCGGTGCGGCGGAAGGTGCTGGTCGACAACCCGGCGCGCCTGTACTGGCGCTAGAGGCGGCTACCGCTCCGCGAAGCGCTCGACGAGGTAGTCCACGAACAAGCGCACCTTCGCCGAGAGGTGCTTGCGGGTCGGGTACACGGCGTAGATCGGCGAGGGCGGCGCCGCGTAATCCGGCAGCAGTGCGACGACCCGGCCCGGCGCGCAGCTCGTCGCCGACGATGAAGTCGGGCTCGAACGCGATGCCCGCGCCGTGCGCCGCGAGCGCGACGTTCAGGTCCCCGCTGTTGGAATGCATCGTCCCCGCGACGCGCACCGAGTGCTCGCGGCCGTCGGGGCCGCGGAAGCGCCATTGGCTGCGCGGCGACGCGTACTCGTAGGTGAAGCAGTTGTGCCGCGCGAGGTCGTCCGGCGTCGCCGGCGTGCCGTGCCGCGCGAGGTACTCCGGCGCGGCGCACGGCACGAGCCGCATTTCGCCGAGCCTGCGCGCGACGAGGTTCTCGGAGCCGGTGCCGCCAATGCGGATGGCGAGGTCGAAGCCCTTCCTCGACGACGTCCACGATGCGGTCGGCGAGCTGGACGTCGAACTTCACGTCCGGATGTCGGGCGACGAATCCGGCGATCGCCGGCGCGAGTGGCGCGTGCCGAAAGTGATCGAGGTGGTGAGCCGGATCGTGCCGCGCGGCGTGATCGCCGCCTTCGACGCTTCCTGCTCCGCCTCGTGGAGGTCGTGCAGCAGCTGCACGGCGCGCCCGTAGAGCGCCTGCCCGCTCTCGGTAAGGCTGAGCCGCCGGGTCGTACGGTTCAGGAGCCGCGTTTGCAGGTGTGCCTCGAGCTCGGCGACCTGGCGCGAGACCGCCGTAGTCGATAGGCCCAACCGCTCGGCTGCGCGGGAAAACCCTCCCGACTCAACGACTTGCGCGAATACCCGAAGCGCACTGAAGCGGTCCATGGGCAAGCATTGTTACGTATTTCGCCATAATCAATCAACTCTAGACGATGTTTATCCCTTGTAGAAGAAAGGTCACACTCTTGTCGTGCTGCTCAACCAACCATCATGGAGGCAAGAGATGATCGACTCCCGCACTGCTCCCTACGGCGCGTTCGTCCTGCGCGTCGCGCTCGGCACGATGTTCATCGCGCACGCGCTGCTGAAGTACTACGTGTTCACGCTTCCCGGCACCGCCCAGTTCTTCGAATCGCTCGGCCTGCCCGGCGCGCTCGCTTATCTGACGTTTTGGGCCGAGCTCGTCGGCGGCACGCTGATCCTCGCCGGCGTCTACTCGCGCTGGGTGTCGGCCGCGCTGATCCCGGTCCTCATCGGCGCGACCTGGGCACACGCCGGCAACGGCTGGCTGTTCACCGCCGCGAACGGCGGCTGGGAATATCCGGCGTTCCTCACCGTCGTCGCAACGGCGGTCGCCCTGCTGGGTGACGGCCGCTTCGCGCTCTTGACGCTGTTCAACCCCCGTAAACTGCAAGGAGCCTACGCATGAAACTCTATTACGCCCCCGGCGCCTGCTCGCTCTCTCCGCACATCGTGGCGCGCGAGCTCGGACTCCCGCTTGAGCTGAAGAAAGTCGACAACAAGACGAAGACGATCGAAGGCGGCGGTGACTACCGGAAAGTGAACGCGCGCGGCTATGTGCCTGCGCTCGAGCTCGACAACGGCGAGATCCTGACCGAAGGCCCGGCGATCGTGCAGTACCTCGCCGACCTCAAGCCCGAGGCGGAGCTCGCGCCGAAGGCGGGCACCTTCGCACGCTACCGCCTCCAGGAGTGGCTGAACTTCCTCACCTCCGAGATCCACAAGCAGTTCTCGCCGCTCTTCAAGCCGACCACGCCCGAGGACTACAAGCCGGTCGCGAAGGAGATCATCGCGACGCGCTTCGACTGGCTCGACGGGCAGCTCGCCGGGAAGGATTACCTGATGGGCAGCCAATTCACCGTGGCCGACGCCTACCTCTTCGT
Organism: uncultured beta proteobacterium; assembly: GCA_963827555.1. Lineage (GTDB taxonomy): Bacteria > Pseudomonadota > Gammaproteobacteria > Burkholderiales > SG8-39 > DATEDA01. The sequence continues at coordinate 48,422 of CAWHBL010000003.1, read as the reverse complement.
GCTGCTCGGCTGGACCCGGCCGACGCAGATCGACCTCGCACGCTGGCCGAACCTGCTCGCCTTCCACAAGCGCGTCGGCGCGCGACCGAAGGTCCAGGAGGCGTTGAGCGCCGAGGGGCTGCTGAAGAAGGCCGCCTGAGGAAGGAAGCGATGCTGCCGACCCTCTTCATCTCCCACGGCTCGCCGATGCACGCGCTCGAGCCGGGCGCGGCCGGAAAGGCGTGGGCAGCGCTCGCCAGCTCGCTCCCCCGGCCGCGCGCGATCCTGATCGTCTCGGCGCATTGGGAGACCAACGTGCCGATGCTGACCGGTAACGCGCGGCCGGAGACGATCCACGATTTCTCCGGTTTTCCGCCGCCGCTCTACCGGCTGCGCTACCCGGCGCCGGGCGCCCCCGACCTCGCACAGCGCGCCCGCGCGCTGCTCGGCGATGCCGGGTTCACCGCTGCCGTCGACGGCTGCCGCGGACTCGACCACGGCGCGTGGTCGCCGCTCCTGCACATGTATCCGCAGGCGGAGATCCCCGTCGTGCAGCTCTCGCTCCAGCCGGAGCTCGGGCCGCGGCACCACTACCGGCTCGGCCGTGCGGTTGCGCCGCTCGCGGACGAGGGTGTCCTCCTCGTCGGCTCGGGCCACATGACGCACAACCTGCGCGACTGGCTGCGCGGCGCGCACGACGTCCCGCCGGCGCCCTATGCGAAGGAATTCCAGTCCTGGGTGCACGGGCGCATCGAGGCCGGGGATCACGAAGCACTCATGGAGTACCGCAGCCGTGCGCCGCACGCGGTGCGCGCCCACCCGACCGACGAGCATTTCCTGCCGCTCTTCTTCGCGCTCGGCGCGGCCGGGGAGCCCGCGCGCCCGGTGCGCGCCTACGACGCGATCGAGGGTGGCGCGCTGGCGATGGACGCCTACGCGTTCGAGCCCGCGGCGGTTACTGCTCGATCTTGATGTTCGCGTCGCGGACGATCGCCGCGTAGCGGTCCTGCTCGCGCCGCGGCTGTGCTTCGAACGCTAACTCACTGATCCGCCGCAATTCACGGGCTCCACGCCCGTTCCGGGCGGCGAACCGACCGGAAAGCCCTCGGCCGCCAGACGGCAGGCGTATGATTTTCGGCGCGTCGATCGGTCGCCCGAACCCTCCCACCGGAGCCATCCACCATGTCCAACACGGTCCTCACCGTCAACGGCGTGCGGCGCGAAGTCGCGTCTGCGCCCGACACGCCCCTCCTCTACGTCCTGCGCGACGAGCTCGGACAGCTCGGGCCCAAGTTCGGCTGCGGCCTGGCGCAGTGCGGCGCCTGCACGGTGATCATCGACGGCCGCGCCGTGCGTTCGTGCGTGACGCCGATCGGCAAGGTGAGCGGCAACATCCGCACGCTCGACGGCCTCGGCACGGCGGACAAGCCGCACCCCGTGCAGAAGGCATTCATCGAGGAGCAGGCGGCGGCGTGCGGTTACTGCGCGAACGGCTGGATCATGAGCACGGTCGCGATCCTCGAGAAGAACCCGAAGCTCACCGATGCCGAGCTCAAGCAGGAGCTGGCGGGCGTGAAGTGCCGATGCGGCACGCACATGGCGATCCTGCGCGCGGTGCGCAAGGCCGCGAACGCGATGGCGTAGGCGGGAGATCGACATGACACTCGAAATGGATCGCCGCGACTTCCTCAAGAGCTCCGGTGCGCTGATCGTGAGCGCCGGCGCCGGTGGTGTGCTCACCAGCGCGTTCCTCGACCCTGCGGCTGCGCAGACTGCCTCATGGGCAAGCCCGAATCCGGAGTCGCTCGACGCCTGGCTCGCCGTGGCGCGAAACGGCGCCGTCACGGTGTGGAGCGGCAAGGTCGATCACGGCCAGGGGCTTGCCACAGCGCTCGCGCAGATCGTCGCGGAGGAGCTGGACGTCAACGTGGACCAGGTCACCGTTTTGATGGGCGACACGATCAGCACCTGCAACCAGGGCGGCGCGAGCGCCTCGACCGGTGTGCGTTCGGGCGGCAACCCGTTGCGCAATGCGGCGGCAGAAGCCCGGCGCCTCATCGTGGCAGCCGGGGCAGAGAAGCTGGGAGTGCCGGCCGACAATCTCGTCACCGAGAACGGGGTCGTCGCGGTGAAGGGCGACGCTGCGAAGCGCGTGTCCTACGCCGAATTGGTCGGCGGCAAGCCGTTCGGCGCGAAAGTGGAGTGGAACAAGCAGACCGGGAACCCGATGAACGTGACCGGGCAGGCGAAACCGAAGCCCGTCTCGGCGTACAAGGTCGTCGGTCGATCGGTGCCGCGCAAGGACATTCCGGCGAAGATCCTCGCCACCGAGGACTACCTCACCAACGTGAAGGTGCCGGGCATGCTGCATGGCCGGATGATTCGCCCGGCGGTGTCGGGCGCGGTGCCGGTGAAGGTCGACGCGGCATCGATCGCTTCGATCCGCGGCGCGCGCGTCGTGCACAAGGATGCTTTCCTCGGAGTGGTCGCCCAGACCGAATGGGACGCGATCAAGGCCGCGCGCGCGCTGAAGGTCGACTGGTCGGCGGCGACGCCCAACTTCCCCGGGCACGACGGCGTGTTCGACCATCTCCGCAAGGGCACACCGGTTGCTTCCAACGGCTCGAACTCGTTCTACGGCAAGAAGGAAGTCAAGGAAGAGCCGACGCTCGAGGCGCTGAAGGTCGCGGCGCGCGTGATCGAGGCCGAGTACGAATGCGCGTTCCAGTCGCACGCGCGGATGTCGCCCTCGGTCGGAATCGCCGACGTGAAGGACGGCACCGCGACGATCTGGAGCGATACGCAGAAGCCGCACTTCCACCGCCTGGGCATCTCCAAGCTGCTCGGCATCCCCGAGGACAGCGTTCGCGTGTTCTTCAAGGATGGCGCGGGCTCGTACGGGCGCAGCGACGCCGACGAAGCGGCGTTCGAAGCCGCGGTGCTCTCGCGCGAGGTCGGCCGGCCGGTGCGCGTGCAGTGGAGCCGCGCCGAAGGCATGGCGTGGGATCCGAAGTCGCCGGCGGCCGTGGTCACCCTGAAGGCGGGGCTCGACGCCGCCGGCAACGTCTCGGCCTGGTACTTCCGCGCCAAGGGCTTCTCCGGCTGGGACGTGAAGTGGATCGCCGACGGTCCGGAGCAGACGCTCGCCGGCCAGCAACTCGGGCACAAGAAGTGGAACATGCACAACTTCGACGTGCCGACCGAGTCCTACGCTTTTCCGAACGCCTGCTCGTTCTGGCAGACGATCATGCCGCTGCAGGAGCAGGTCTCGCCGTTGCGCGCCGCGCATCTGCGCGCGCCCCAGGAGTTCCAGACGCGCTTCGCGCAGGAGAGCTTCATCGACGAGGTCGCGGCGGCGACCGGCCAGGACCCGATCGCGTTCCGCCTGAAGCACGTGAAGAACGAACGTGAAGTGGCGGTGCTGAAAGCGGTCGCCGAGAGGGCCGGGTGGGGGCCGGCCGACTGGACGCCGCGGCGCGACTCGGGCGGCGTCCAGCGCGGGCGCGGCATGTCGATGCTTGCCGCGTACGGCTCCTTCATCGCAGTGGTCGCCGACGTCGAAGTGAATCGCGCCACCGGCAAGGTCGCCGTGAAGCGCGTCACGGTCGCCAACGATTCCGGCATGGTCATCAACCCGGGCAATCTCAGGCTCGTGATCGAAGGGAACGTGATCCAGGGCCTGTCGCGCACGCTGCACGAGGAGGTGACCTTCGACCGCAACATGGTCACCGCGAACGACTGGGTGAGCTATCCGATCCTCGATATCGCCGAGGCCCCGGAAGCGATCGACATCCTGCTGGTCGGCAGCCAGAGCTCGCCGCCGGGCGGATCGGGCGAGCCGGCGTTGGTGTGCATGCCCGCGGCCGTGGCCAATGCGATCTACAACGCCACCGGTGCGCGCGTCCGGCGCTTCCCGTTCACGGCGGAGCGGGTAAAGAAGGCATTGACCGCCTGAACGGCCTGCGGCGATCGAGCCGGTCGCGCCGGGGCGGGGGCGTTCCGGCTACTGCTCGATCTTGATGTTCGCGCTCCCGGACGATCTCGGCGTAGCGGTCCTGCTCGCGGCGCATGAACGCCGCCATCTCGTCCGGCGTGCTCGACACGATGTCCATGCCCGAGGAAGACGAAGCGCTCCTTGACCTCGTCCGGGTGTCGAGCGCCTTCCGGATCTCGCCGGAGAGGCGGGCGAGGATCTCGCGCGGCGTCCCCGGCGGCGCGGCATAGCCGATCCAGGCCGCCGCGTCGTAGTCGGGCAGGTCCGCGGCTTCCGCGAGCGGCGGCACGCTCGGGCAACGCCGCAGTGCGCACCTTGGTCGAAACGCCGTACGTCTTGAGCCGGCCCGCCTTGATGTGCGTCCCGGTCGCGGCCACCGTCTCGATCGTCGTAGGCGATCTGACCGTTCATGATGTCGGTCAGCGCCGGCACGGTGCCCTTGTAGGGGACGTGCCGCGCCTTCAGTTGCGCCATCGAGTTGAAGAGCTCGGCGAACAGGTGCGCGGTCGCGCCGGTGCCCGACGACGAGAAGGTGTACTTGTCCGGATTGGCCCGGACGAGGGCGATGAACTCCTTCGCGTTCGCGGCCGGGAACGACGGATTCACGACGAGCGCGAACGGCACGCGCGCGATGAGGCTGACCGGCGCCAGGTCCCTGAGCGGCTCGTACGGCGTCTTCTGCAGGACCGGCATGATCGAGATCGGTCCGCTCGACGCCGCGAGCAGCGTGTAGCCGTCCGGCGCGGCCTTGACCACTGCGTCGGTCCCGATCTGCCCGCCGGCGCCGGGCCGGTTGTCGGCGACGAACGGCTGCCCGAGTGCCTGCGAGAGCCTCTCCGCGACCAGCCGCGCCGCGAGATCGGTGGCCTGCCCCGGCGGCCAGGGCACGACCACTCGCACGGTCCGGCTGGGATACTGCTGCGCCGATACGGCACCCGCGAACGCGAGCGCCGCGACAAGAATCATTGCCCGCTTCATGGATCCTCCTCCCGAAACTCCCCTCACTTCGCGCGGTGCGCCGCGGCGAACGCCTGCGCCTCGGCCCGCGTCTCGAACACGTGCGGCGCCATGCCGCGCCGCGCCAACCCTTCGCCGAGCTTGGTCCTGAGGAACGCGCTCGTCGTGTAGCGGGTGACAGTGTAACCGTAACGCTCGGCGAGCCCGCGGATCATCCCGTAATAGCGCTCGGCCAGTCGGTCGTCGAGCCGGAAGTTGTCGTAGTTGACGACCACCGAGAAGCCGGCCGGGAGCGGCCGGTAGTAGACGTCGAGCACGTTGTGCATCCGGTCGACGTCGTCCCGGCTGCGGATCGAGTGGCCCTCGAGGTTGAGGAACACCACGTTGCGCTCGGCGTCGTAGCTCAGCCGCTCTGCGAAGTCGGTGAGGAGCAGCGCATCCTCGAGCCCCATCGGGTCGGGGGCGAAGATCCGCGAATCCATGGTCTTCGGATCGCGCACGATCGGGCGGAAGCGCATCCGCGCGAGGATGTCGCGCTCGACGTCGATCCCCGGCGCGACCTCCGCGAGCTCGAGACCTTCCGGCGTCAGCCGGAAGACGCACCGCTCGGTGACGTAGAGCACCGTCTTCCCGGCTTGCGCCGCGGCGTGGGCACCGTTGAACGTGATCTGCTCGACCGCCTCGACGAACTTCGGGTGCTTTCCCTCGGTCACGATCCGGAGCTTGCCGTCCTCGATCCGCACCTCGAGCCCGCCGGCGGTGAGCGTGCCGGCGAAGACGAGCTTGCGCGCGTTCTGGCTGATGTTGATGAAGCCGCCGGCGCCGGCGAGCTTCGGCCCGAACCGGCTCACGTTCACGTTGCCGGCGCGGTCGGTCTGCGCCATCCCGAGCACCGCGAGGTCGAGCCCGCCGCCGTCGTAGAAGTCGAACTGCTGGTTCTGGTCGATTATCGCGTCGGCGTTCACCGCGGCGCCGAAATCGAGGCCGCCCTGCGGCACGCCGCCGATCACGCCGGGCTCGGCGGTCAGCGTGAAGTAGGCCGACAGCCCCTCCTCCGCCGCGACCGCCGCGACCCCCTCCGGCATGCCGATGCCGAGGTTGACGACGCCGCCGAGCGGCAGCTCGAACGCCGCGCGGCGCGCGATGACCTTGCGCTCGTCGAGCGCGAGCGGCGCCTGGGCGCCGAGCGGTGCGCGCGTCTCGCACGAGAACGCCGGGCTGTAGGGCGTGCCGTACGTCTGCATGTGGTCGGCGGCGCCGGCGACGACGACGCAGTCGACCAGCGCGCCCGGGATCACGACCTGGCGCGGGTTGAGCGACCCGCTCGCGGCGATGCGTTCCACCTGCACGATGACGAACCCGCCGGAGTTCTTCGCCGCGGTGGCGATCGCGAGCGCGTCGAGGGTGAGCGCCTCGCGCTCCATCGTGACGTTGCCGGCGTCGTCCGCGGTCGTCCCGCGCAGCAGCGCGATGTTGATCGGGAACGCCTTGTAGTGCAGCCACTCGACGCCGTCGATCGCGTGCACGCGCACCAGGTCCTCGGTGGTGCGCGCGTTGATCCTGCCGCCGCCGTGGCGCGGATCGACGAACGTGCCGACGCCGACCTTGCTGAAGACGCCCGGCCGGTGCGCACCGATCTCGCGGAAGAGCTGGGAGATCACGCCGAGCGGGAGGTTGTACGCCTCGATGCGCCCGTCGACGGCGAGCGCTGCGAGCTTCGGCACGAGCGACCAGTGCCCACCGACCGCGCGCCGGACGAGGCCCGTCGTGCGCGAGCCGGTTCAGGCCGCGGTCCTTGCCGTCGCCCGGCGCGGCGGCGAACACGAACGTGAGGTCCTTCGGGGTGCCCGACTGCTCGAACCGCGACTTCGAGCGCGCCGATCAGCGCCTCGGGCGTCCCGGTGCCGACGAAGCCGGAGAACGCGACGGTGTCGCCGTCGCGCACGAGCGCGAGCGCCTGGCCGGCGGTGACGAGCTTGTGCTTCATTGCGGGCTCCTCCTCACGCCGCGCCGGCCGGAGCGCGCGCCTAGCGCGCACGCACGTACCGGCCCGGAGCGGGCTCGATCTGCCGGTGACGCGCGTTCCCGAGCTTCGTGCGCGCGGCGACCTTCGGGCCGCCTCGCGGCGCGAGCCACGCGCTCCAGTGCGGCCACCAGCTCCCCGGGCCGCGACTCGGCGGAAGCGAGCCAGCGGTCCGCGTCGCCGCCGCGGTCGCCGCCGACCCAGTAGTTGCGCTTGTTGGCGGCCGGCGGATTCACGATCCCGCGACGTGGCCCGACGCGCCGACCACGTACTCGACCTCCCCGCCGAGGAGCCGCGCGGCTCGCATACGTGCACTTCCACGGCACGATGTGGTCGTCGCGAGCGCCGAGCACGTAAGCGGGCATGTCGATCTTCCCCAGGTCGATCGGCGTGCCGCCGACCTCCAGGCAGCCCGGACGGGCAGAGGTTGTTCTCGAGGTACATGTTGCGGATGTAGTAGAGGAACCACGCGCCCGGCAGGTTCGGCTGGTCGTTGGTCCAGTACAGGAGGTCGATCGGCGGCGCGGTCTCGCCCTTCAGGTAGTTGTTGACGACCGCCGTCCAGATGAACTCGTTCGCGCGCAGGCTCGCGAAGCTCATCCCGATCTCCGATCCGGAAACGACGCCGCCGGGCGGAAGGCCCGCTTCGCGCGCCGCCACGTACTGCTCGTCGATCAGCGTGCCGAGGTCGCCCGAGTCGCGGTAGTCGAGGAGCGTCGCGAGCAGGGTCACGCTCGCGAGCCGCTCGTCGCCCCGCGCCCGCATGACCGCCGCCGCGGCCGCGAGCAGCGCGCCGCCGACGCAGAAGCCGAGGGCGTTCAGCGTCGCGCCGCCGGCGACGTCGAGCGTCACGTCGACCGCCTTCAGCACGCCCTGGGTGACGTAGTCCTCCCAGGTCAGGCGGCCGAGCTCGGGCGGCGGGTTGCGCCACGAGACCAGGAACACGGTGTGGCCCTCGCCCACGCAGTAGCGGACGAACGAGTTGTCCGGCTTGAGGTCGAGCATGTAGTACTTGCTGATGCACGGCGGGACGATCAGCAGCGGACGCTCGTACACCTTCTTCGTGAGCGGCGCGTACTGGAGGAGCTGCATCACGTCGTTCTCGAACACCACCGCGCCCGGCGTCGTGGCGAGGTTCTTCCCGAGCTCGAACGCCGACTCGTCGGCGAGGGCGATGCGGCCCTTGCCGACGTCGGCGAAGAGGTTCCGCAGGCCGCGCGCGAGGTTCTCGCCGCCGGTCGCCGCGGCGAGCTTCAACGCCTCCGGGTTGGTCGCGGCGAAGTTCGCCGGCGAGATCGCCTCGAGATACCGGCGGGTGAAGAAGAGGTGCTTCTCCCGCGCCTGGCCTTCCAGCTTCGAGGCCTCGGCGAGCTCCATCACGTAGCGCGAGTAGAGCAGGTACGACTGCCGCAGGTAGTCGAAGAACGGCTGCTCGGCCCACTCCGGCGCCTTGAACCGCCGGTCGGAGGGCTCGCGCGCTGATCACCGGCTCCTGCTTGCCGCCGGCGTTCAGCCGCCGCACGAGCTCCTGCTGCGCCTCCCAGTAGCGGCGCTGGATCTGCAGCAGCTTGTCCTGATCGGTCTCGGCCATCGGCCGCGGCAACCGGCCTCAGAACACGACCACCTGCCGGATCGCCTTGCCCTCGTGCAGGCGGTCGAAGCCCTCGTTGATCTCGTCGAGCTTCAGCCGGCCGGTGAGCAGGCGGTCGACCGGCATCCGCCCCTGGCGGAAGAGCGCGATGTAGCGCGGCAGGTCGCGCACCGGCACGCAGGTGCCGATGTAGCTGCCCTTGATCGTGCGCTCCTCGGCGACCAGGCCGACCTGCGGGAAGGAAAAGTTCGCGCTCGGCGGCGGCAGGCCCGCGGTCACCGTCGTACCGCCGCGGCGGGTGATCTTGTAGGCGAGCTCCATCGCCTTGACCGAGCCGGCGAGCTCGAAGGCGTACTCGACGCCGCCGCCGGTCGCGGCGCGCACCGCGTCGGCGGTCGTGTCCTGACGGGCGTTGAACGTGTCGGTCGCGCCGAGCTTCTTCGCGAACTCGAGCTTGTCGTCGGCGAGGTCGATCGCCACCACGCGCCCGGCGCCGGCGGCGACCGCGCCGATGAGCGAGGCGAGGCCGACGCCGCCGAGGCCGATGACCGCCACGCTCGCGCCGGCCGGGACCTTCGCGGTGTTGACGACCGCGCCGACGCCGGTGAGCACCGCGCAGCCGAAGAGCGCCGCCTGGTCGAGCGGCAGCTCGGGATCGATCTTGACGAGCGAGCGCCGCGAGACGGTCGCGTACTCGGCGAACGCCGACACGCCGAGGTGATGGTTGACCGGCTCGCCCTTGCGCTTGAGGCGCTTCGCGCCGGAGAGCAGCGTTCCCTTGGTGTTGGCCGCCGCGCCCGGCTCGCAGAGCGCCGGCCGCCCTTCCGAGCACGGCAGGCAGTGGCCGCAGCTCGGCACGAACACCATGACGACGTGGTCGCCCTTCTTCAGGTCGTCGACGCCGGGTCCGACCTCCTCGACGACGCCGGCGGCCTCGTGGCCGAGCGCCATCGGCGTCGGGCGCGGCCGGTCGCCGTTGATCACCGACAGGTCGGAGTGGCAGAGGCCGGCGGCGGCCATCTTCACCAGCACCTCGCCGTGGCCCGGGCCTTCGAGGTCGATCTCGTCGATCGAGAGCGGGCGCGACTTGGCGTAGGGCAGCGCGGCGCCCATCGCGTTGAGCACTGCGGCGCGAATCTTCATTGCGGATCTCCGGCTACAGCGGCGACTTGAGGTTCTTCAGCCGCTCGGTGAGCTTCATGTTCTCCGAGTAGTCGACCGGGCAGTCGACGATCGCGACCGTGTCGTCGGCGAGCGCGCGCTTGAGCGTCGGCAAGAGGTCGGCGGTCTTCTCCACCCGGTAGCCCTTCGCCCCGAAGCTCTCGGCGTACTTCACGAAGTCGGGGTTCTTGAACGCGATGTGGCTCGGCCGGCCGAAGTGGCGGAGCTGGTGCCAGGTGATGAGCCCGTACTCCGAGTCGTTCCAGATCAGGATCACGATCGGCGTCTTCATCCGGATCGCGGTCTCGATCTCCTGCGAGTTCATCAGGAACCCGGCGTCGCCGGTCACGGTGACGACCTTGCGGTCCGGGTAGGCCATCTTCGCGGCGATCGCGCCCGGCACGCCGATGCCCATCGAGGCGAAGCCGTTGGAGATGATGCAGGTGTTCGGCTGCTCGGCCTGGTACATGCGCGCCATCCACATCTTGTGCGCGCCGACGTCCGAGATCACGATGTCCTCCGGCGCGAGCGCCCGGCGCAGGTCCCAGACGATCTTCTGCGGCTTGACCGGGAAGCCCTGGTCCTCGGCGTACTCCGCGCGGTCCGCGATCACCGCCTGCCGCAGCCCCCTTGAACGGGTTCGCCGGCGCGCGGCTTGGTGCGCAAAGCGATGCCGCGGAGCGACTCGCCGATGTCGCCGAGCACGCCGGTCGCCACGATGTAGCGCTCGTCCACCTCCGCCGGCAGCGCGTCGATGTGCACGATCTTCTTGTCGCCGTCCGGGTTCCACATGTCGGGGTGGTACTCGACCATGTCGTAGCCGACGCAGATCACCACGTCGGCCTTCTCGAACGCGAACCACGGCAGGTCGCGCGCCTTCAGGCCGATCGTCCCGAGGAAGAGGTCGTTCGAGAACGGCACGACGCCCTTCGCCATGAACGTGTTCGCGACCGGGATGCGCAGCACGTCGACGAAGCTGCGCAGCGACTCGGTGGCGCCCTGCCGGATGACGCCGTTGCCGGCGAGGATCACCGGGTCCTTCGCCGCGTTGATGATGCGCGCCGCCTCCTCGATCTTGAAGTCGGGCGGCGTCGAGGTGTAGGCCTTCTGCACCTCGATCGGCTTCTTGTCGATCTTCATCTCGGCGATGTTCTCCGGGAAGTCGATGAAGCAGCAGCCCGGCTTCTCGGTGACCGCGACCTTGAACGCCTTGCGCACGATTTCCGGCACGATCTCCGGCTCGCGGATCTGGGTCGAGTACTTGGTGATCGGATGGAAGAGGTTCACCAGATCGAGGATCTGGTGGCTCTCCTTGTGCAGGCGCGTGGTCGCGCCCTGCCCCGCGATCGCCACCAGCGGCGCGCGGTCCATGTTGGCGTCGGCGACGCCGGTGATGAGGTTGGTCGCGCCCGGCCCGAGCGTGGCGAGGCAGACGCCCGCGCGGCCGGTCAGCCGGCCGTAGACGTCGGCCATGAACGCCGCGCCCTGCTCGTGCCGGGTGGTGACGAACTTGATCGGGCTGTCGAGCAGCGCGTCCATGACGTCGATGTTCTCCTCGCCGGGGACGCCGAAGATCCATTCGACGCCTTCGTTCTCGAGGCATTTGACGAGGAGTTCGGCGGCGGTCATGGTGCTCGGTCTCCTGGAGATGCTGCCGTGCGCGAGGGTTGCCAATCTACTCCAACTGACCGTCGCACGTAGCGTGCGGTTAGCGGACGGACGGTCTCCGAACGCGCGCACGAGCGGTGACGCTCATGCCGGCGGACGGGCCATGGCGCATCCCGGTTCCGACATCGTCGCGCACCGGATCGTGCCGCTGGACGAGTCGGTGAGGTAGAGCGTGCGATTGCCCGCGCCACCGAACGCCACGTTGGTGATCGAGCTGCCGGCCGGTCCGCGCAGGATCTCGACCGGCTCGGCCCGGTGATTCGAGCACCCAGGCCCAGCCGAGGCCGGGGTTGGCGACGACCAGCCGCCCGGCGACGTCCATCGCGAGCCCGTCGGGGCCGCTCGGGCCGAACGAGGTGAAGAACTGGCCGACCTTGCTTACCGAGCCGTCGGCGAGCAGCGGGACGCGCCACACGCAGTTCCCGCGCGTCATGGCGACGAAAAGCACTTTCTCGTCCGGCGACAGCACGACGCCGTTCGGGCTCGGCGCATTCGTGATCAGCGCATCGAGCTTGCCGTCCGGCGCGAGCCGGTACACCCGTCCCGTGGGGTCGTGCATGCCCGTCTGGCCCTGGTCGGTGAAGTACAGATTGCCGCGCGAGTCGAACACGAGATCGTTGACGCCCTTGAAGCGCTCGCTGTTCCGCCGCTCGAGGAACGGGCGGACCTTTCCCGTCGCGATCTCGAGCGCGACGAGGCCGTTCCTGTAGTCGGTGATCAGCAGCTCGCCGTCGCTCAGGAACTTCATGCCGTTCGGCTCGCCGTCGAACTCGGCGACGAGCTCCCAGCCGCCGGCGGCGTCGATCCGGAAGATCCGGCCGTACGGAATATCGGTGACGTAGAGGTTGCCGCGCGCGTCGAACACCGGGCCCTCGAGGAAGGAGTCGGTCTCGGCCCCGCCTCTGTTCGCCGCCGCCCACGCCGTGCGCCCGCCGCGCCGCCGGAACTTCTCCGGCATCGCGGCGAAGACCTCGGTCTCGCGGACCGCGGGCGGGGTGATGAAGTTCACGGAAGGCCTCCGGCGCCGATCTTACTGACGTTCGATGTTCGCCTTCTGTGCGACGCCGGCCCAGCGGCCGCTCTCGTCCTTGATCAGGCGGGTGAAGCCCGCCGGGTCCACGCCGCCGGGCTCGCCGCTCATCCCGGCGACGAACTCCTGCATGTCCGCGCGATGCGAGCGCCTTCTTCACTTCCGCGTGCAGCCGCGCGATCACGTCGCCGGACGTGCCCTTGGGCGCTGCGAGCCCCGACCAGTTGACGACGCCGTAGCCGGCGACGCCCGGCCTCGGCGAACGTCGGCACGTTCGGGAATGCGGCGAGCCGCTTCTTCCCGGTGACCGCGAGCGCGCGCGCCTTGCCGCCCTTGATCTGCGAGGCGACCGACGGCGTGGAGAGGAGCAGCATGTCGATCTGGCCCGATACGAGGCCGGTCACCGCGTCGCCGGCGCCCTTGTACGGAACGTGCGTCAGCTTCACGCCCGCCGTCTGCTGGAACGCCTCCGACGCGAAATGCGGCGCGCTGCCCGCCCCGCCGGTCCCGTAGGTGAGCTTCTCGGGGTTCGCGCGCGCGTCGGCGAGGAGTGCGGCGAGATCCTTGTACTTCGAGTCCGCGCGAACGACGAGCATCACCGGCGTGAAGATGCTCACCGTGATCGGGACGAGATCCTGCTCGTGATTCCACGGCAGCTTCTTGAACGCGTACGGCAAGATCGAATACGTGTTGTCGATCGCGAGCAGCGTGTAGCCGTCGGCCGGCGAGCGCACGACCTGCTGCGTGCCGATGAGTCCGGTGGCGCCAGGCTTGTTCTCGACGATGAAGGTCTGGCCGGTCTGCTCGGTCAGCTTCTGCGCGAGGCGGCGGGCGACCACGTCGACCGCCCCGCCGGGGGCGTAAGCCACGACGATGCGGACGGGCTTCTCGGGATAGGCCGCTACGGCGGCTTGAGCGAAGCAGATGGCGGCGACTGCAGCCGCAAGCAAGCGGGCGAGCATCATGCATCTCCTTCGACGAGCTCGGACTCCGCCTCGGCCAGCACCGCGAGGATGTTGCGCGCCGCCGCGGTCCCCATGCTCACGTAGGCGTCGCTCGTGACCCCGCCGGTGTGCGGCGTGAGCGTGATGTTGGGAACGCCGTGGAAGATGTGCAGCGCTTCCATCGGCTCGGTCTGGAAGCTGTCGAGCCCCGCTGCGCGGAGCTTGCCGGACTTGATCGCGTCGAGGAGCGCCGCCTCGTCCACCAGGCCGCCGCGCGCGGTGTTGACGAGGATGGCGCCGTCGCGCATCCGCGCGAGCACGTCGCGGTCGATCATGTTCCGGTTCTGCGGCGTGAGCGGGCAGTGGAGCGACAGGACGTCGGACTCCGCGACGACGGTGGCCAGCTCGCACATCGTGATGCCGGTCGGCGCCTTGGCCGCGTAGGGGTCGTAGGCGATGACGCGCATGCCGAGTGCCATGCCGACGTTCGCGACGCGCTGGCCGATCGCGCCGAGGCCGACGAGGCCCAGCGTCTTGCCCTTGCAGCTCGAGGCTCTTGTGCGTCGCCTTGTCCCAGTGGCCCTTGTGCATGCGCGCGTTGAGGTGCGAGATGCCTTTCGCGCAGTCGAAGATGAGCGCCCACGTGTGCTCGGCGACCGCGTCGGCGTTCGCGCCCACCGCCGCCTTCACCGCGATCCCGCGCGCGCGCCGCCGCCTGACTGTCGATGGTGTCGATGCCCACGCCGTGCTTCGCGATGACCTTCAGGTTCCGGCTCGCATCCATCACCCGCGCCGGGACCTTCCCGTAGCGGACGAGGATCGCCACCGGCTGCGTCTGCTCGCACAGCTTGACGAGGCTCTCCTCGTCCGGCGTCTTGCCGGCGTACACGATCTCGAACTTCTGCAGGAGCTCGATCGCCTGCGGCGCGAGATCGGCGCCGGTGACGAGGATCGACCGGCTTCGTCACAGCGTCTCTCCCTCTTTCAGCACGCCGGCGGCGCGCAGCGCGCCGTCGAGCCAGGCCGGCCGGAGGCTCTCGCCCTGTCGGATCGCGTCGATGCGCTTCGACTCGTCGGCGACCTTCTTCGCTGCGAGCGCGAGCAGCGATTCCGCCTTGTCGCGCTCGACGACGACGACGCCGTCCGAGTCGGCGACGATCGAGGTCGCCGGGGCTGATCGCGATCCCGCCGGCCGAGATCGGCCAGTTGATCCGTCCGGGGACGAACTTGGTCGGCCCGTTGGGATTCGTACCCACGGAGAAGACGGGAAAGTCGAGCTGGCAGATCTCCTCGGCGTCGCGGCACGCCGCGTCGAGGATCACGCCGGCGAGACCGATCTTCTTGCACGCGTTCATCATGATCGCGCCCATCAGCGCGCAGGTCTGGTCGCCCTTGCCGTCGACCACGAGGACGTCGCCCGGCTTGGCGAGCGCCATCGCGGCGTGGATCATCAGGTTGTCGCCCGGCCGAACCTCCACCGTGAGGGCCGGGCCGGCGAACTTCATCGATGGCGCGAGCCCGCGGATGCGGCCGTTCAGCGTGCCGCGACGGCCGGCCACGTCGGCGAGGATGGCGGCCTGGAAGCCGGCTGCCTTCTTCACGATCTCGGGCGAAACGCGCGCGAAATCGCGTTGGATGTCGGACAGCGGATCGGACTTGGTGCTCATGGCGATTGCTCCTGGATTGGTGAGTTCAATGATTGCTGGGGGCGAGCTACGGTCAGTCGACCTTCGCGCCGGAATCCTTCACGACCTTCCCCCAGCGGCCGATGTCGGCCTTGAGGAGCGCAGCGAACTGCTCCGGCGTGCCGCCCAACGACTTCCCCGCCTTCGGTCGCGAGCTTCGCGCGCACCTCCGGGTCCTTGAGGACCGTGTTGACCTCCTCGTTCAGCCGCTTGACGATCTCGGGCGGCGTCTTCGCCGGAACGAGCAGTCCGAACCAGGTCGTCGCGTCGAAGCCCTTGAATCCCGACTCGTCGATCGTCGGCACCTTGGGGAGCTCGGCGGCGCGTTTCGCGCCGGTCACCGCAATCGCCCGCAGCTTGCCGCCCTTGATCTGCGAGAGCGCGGTCGGCACCGAGGACATGAACACCTGCACCTGGCCGCCCATCAGGTCGGTCAGCGCCTGCGACGAACCCTTGTAGGGAACGTGCTGGAACTTGATCCCGGCGGCGTTCTGGAAGAGCTCGCCGGTCAGGTGGGCGACGGTGCCGTTGCCCGGCGAAGCGAAGGTCACGTCGCCCGGCTTGGCCTTCGCCGCCGCGACGACGTCGGCGAGCGACTTGAACGGCGAGTTCGCCGGCAACCACCAGCACGAGCGGCGCCGACGCGACCAGCGCAACCGGAGCAAGATCCTTGATCGGGTCGTACGGCAGCTTGGGAAAGAGCGTCGGGTTGATCGCCAGGTTGCTCGTCTGGCCCATGACCATGGTGTAGCCGTCGGGCGGCGACTTCGCCGCCTGTTCCACCCCGAGGTTTCCGCCCACTCCCGGCTTGTTCTCGACCACGATCACCCACTTCCGGGTCTCGGCGAGCTTCTGGCCGATCGTCCGGGCGAAAAGATCGGTGCCGCCCCCCGGCGGGAACGGCACGATCAGCTTGATCGGTTTCGCGGGGTAGGTTTGCGCCTGCCCCGGGTGTGCAAGGATCGCCAGCGCGAGCGCGGCGGTGCGGACGAGAAATTCACGGCGGTTCACGGCTCTGCCTCCTTCGGTCGCGTCGTCCGATCGGTGCGAACGACGGCGCCATTCTCGGTGCCATAATCGATAGAGTCCATTTCCTAATTTCTTGGAATCGATAGCCATGGCTTATCAATTGGATCTGCGCGACCTGCGCTACTTCGAGACCATCGCGGAGCTCGGGCACCTCGGTCAGGCGGCGAAGCGGGTGCACCGCACGCAACCCGCGCTCACGAGCTGCGTGCGCCGGCTCGAGGCGGCGTTCGGCACGCCGCTGTTCGAGCGCGTCGGGCGGGGAATCCGGCTCACGCCTGCCGGCGCGCTCCTGCTCGCGCGCGCGCAGCGCCTGCGCCTCGCCGCCGACGAGACGGCGCGGGAGATGGAAGAGGTGGCGCGCGGCGTGACCGGGCCTCATCCGCCTGGGCGTCGTGCCGACCGCCGCGCAGCACCTGCTGCCTGCGGCTTGCCGCAGCTTCCTGGCCGATGCCCCGGGGGTGACGCTCAAGACGGTCATCGGCCAGGGCGACGTCCTGACCGCGGAGCTGAAGGCGGGCGAGCTCGATCTGATCGTCGCGTTCGACGCCAAGGCGGACGACGATTTCGTCGCGCACGACATCTTCCAGGACGTCGCGGTGGTCGCGGCGGCGCGCTCGCACGAGATCCATCGCAAGCGCGTCGCGATGAAGGACCTGCTCGCGTACCGATGGGTGCTCGCCGCCCCGACGGCCGAGACCCGCCAGTGGCTCGATCAGGCATTCGATCTTCACGGCCTGCCGCGGCCGACGGTCCAGATCGAGACCAATCTCGTGCTGCTGCTGCCGCCGCTCATCGAGAGCGAGCGGGCTGCTCAGCTTCATCTCGCGGCGCCACCTGGATCCCGGCCGCGCCGGCGCGCCGCTCAAGGAGGTGCCGTTGAAGGAAACGACGATGCGCCGGACGTTCCGGCTGATCTACCGGAAGGACGGCTATCTTTCGCCGGCCGCGCGCCGTCTCGTCTCGCTGCTGCGCGCGAAGGGCAAGGCGCTGTTCCAGGCGGAGCAATAGCCGCGCGGATGCGCGGGTAGCGTGTGATAGCATCGCCGCCCCGGCTGCTGGCCGCAGCGAACGACAAAGGAGTCGAAAATGGGGCACCGGATATTGCAGACTCGTCGTCGGGTTCCTGCTGGCGGCATCCAGCGTCGTCGTGGGCCCAGGAAACGCGGCTCCGCCTCGCCCACACCCAGCCCGACACCGATTCGCAGCACGCCGCGCTCGTGCAGTTCGCGAAGCTCGTGCAGGAGCGGACCGGCGGCCAGGTTCGGATCGAGATATTCCCCGCCGGCCAGCTCGGCAACGACGGCGCGATCCTCTCCGGGACGCGCGGCGGGGTGATCGACCTCGCGCTCACCGGCAACCCGTTCTTCGCCGGCATCAATCCGCGCCAGAGCGCGCTCGACCTGCCCGGGATCATCCGCACCTTCGGCCACGCGTACAAGGTGCTCGACGGGCCGATCGGCAACGAGATTCGCGTCGAGCTCGAGCAGTACAACTTCAAGGGCCTGGGCTTCCTCGAGATCGGCTTCCGCAACCTCACCAATTCGCGCCGCCCGGTGGTGAAGCTCGAGGACATGGCCGGGCTGAAGATCCGCACGACGCCGAACCCGTCCCACATCAAGGCGTTCCAGCTCGTCGGCGTCAACCCGGTGCCGATGCCCTACACCGAGGTGTTCAACGCGCTCGAGACGCGAACGGTCGACGGGCAGGAGAATCCGATCACGCTCATCCAGTCGGCGAAGTTCTACGAGGTGCAGAAGTACCTGACGCTGACGCAGCACGCCTACACCGCCGCGCCGTTCGTGATGAACCTGAAGAAGTTCCAGGCGCTCTCCGCCGGCGGCGCAGAAAGTGATGGAGACCACCGCGGCGGAGATCATCCGCGACCAGCGCGCGGCGAACCGCAGGATCGAGGACGGCGATCTCGCCAAGCTGAAGGCCGCGGGGATGCAGGTGACCACCGACTTCCCGCGCGCGGAGTTCCGCGCCAAGGTCTACGGTCCGGTCAAGGCGGACTACGTGGCCAAGTTCGGCGCGACCCTCGTCGACGCGATCGAGAAGACGCCCGACTGAATGCGCGGCGGCTTCAGGCCGCTTCGATCCGATAGAACTTCAGCGCGTTGTCGCACATCACCGCGCGCTGCTGCGCCGGCGTGAGCCCGTCGAGCGCGCGCGCGACGCCGGTCACCAGGCCGGGGTAGTCGATCCGCAGGCCCGACACCGGGAAGTTGCTGGCGAACATCGCAGCGCTGCCAGCCGAAGACCGCGACGGTGTCGCGGATGATGCGGGTGACCTCGGCCCAGTCCCAGGCGCGGTCGCGAACGCCGAACTCCGACACCTTGACGTGCACGTTCGGCTGGCGCGCGATGGTCTCCAGCCAGCCGCGCCAGCGCTGCAAGCCCCTCCTCGCTCCGGTCCCAGGCAAAGCCGTGATGGTTCAGCACGATCGGAAGGGTCGGAAACATCGCCGCGACCTCGGCCGCCTCCGGCAGATGCCACGCCGGGACGCGCAAGTCCCAGCTCAGGCCGTGCTTGCCGAGCAGCGCGAGGCCGCGCAGCCATTTCTCGTCCTGCATCGTGCCGGGCTGACCGCGCACGCTCTCGCCGGGGTTGCGGCTCGTGACCGGCTTGCTGCGGATCCCGCGCACCAGCGGATAGCGCAGGTGCTCGAGCAGGCGCTCCTCGGTCTCGGGGCGGTCGAGCCACGCGTGTGCCGACCACCGCGTTCGGCATGCCGTACCGGGCGTGCATCTCGTGCAGCCACACCGTCTCGGCGACCTGCTCCGAGCGGTCGCGCTCGGCTTCGACGTGGACGGTCGCGATGACGTTGCAGCCGCGGCTCGTCGCGCGGTAGTCGTCGGGCAGGAAGTCGTGGCAGAACGCCGCGTAGTCGCCGAGGAAGAACGACTGCGGATCGTAGTCCTCCTGCAGCCACGGATAGCGGCCGCGCTTGAGGTCCCAGAGGTGGTGGTGCGCGTCCACCACCGGCAGGTCGTACACGGCGCCCGCTCATCGCGCCGGGAAGAACGCCGCGTCCTGCTCGGCGCGAAGCCGCCAGAGCGTCGAGTCGCGCGGCGGCTCGACCATCCCGGCGGTGAGGTACTCGCCGGCCCTGACCGCGCGCGCGAGCCGATTGCCGGTCGCCATGTAATAGGGCAGCGGGCGATCTGCGCCGATCGCTGCGGCGTCGACGAGGTGCGGCTCGAGATGCGGCACCGAATGGGTGTGCTGGTCGCCGATAGCAAGCACCGTCCCCGCCGCCAGATCGCGCGCGGCGCGGGCCACGAAGTCGCACCGCGGCCGGAAATCGGCGCCGACGCTCGAGTGTCCGCAGAGTGCCGCAGAGAGGATCGTGATCGGCGCCTCGACGCCGAGGAGATGCGTCGGGTTGTAGAGCAGCAGGCGCGAGCCCTTGCGGCTCGCCGGGATGCACTTCCCCTTGAGCACCTCGAACGTCGCGTCGTCGTGGATGTCGACGACGACGAACACGCCGCCCGCGAAGCTCGCCTCGTCGGAGCGCCGGAAGCAGTTGAAGATGTCGACGGTGCCGTCGGCCGCGAACAGGCCGCCGTCCTCGCGCCGGCAGAAGAGCTCCGGCAGCTCGATCGTGCGCGCGACCGGCGCATGCATCGACGCGCGGTCGGGCTTGAGCCCGGTGGCGTTCGCGACGATGCCCATCTCGCAGAAGTCCGGCGCGGACTTCTGCGGCAGGAGCGCGAGCATCTCCGCACGCGCGGCGATCGCCTCGACGCGAAGCGCGTGAGGCAGATCCCAGACGCTCGCGGATCCGCGGCACGTGCACGGACTTCGTGCGGGTGCTGACCGTATCGGCGGCGGGGTCGTAGACGAAGTCGTACTCGCTCGCCTTCCCGCCCGCCACGACCTCGAGGCCGAGCTCGCGCGCCCACGCGACGAGCTTGATGAGCAGGCTCGGCTGGTCGCCGTCGACCGGCGAGTAGACGAGTCCTGCGGCGCGCGCCTTGCGATACAGCATCGGGCCGACCACCGAGTCGGCCTCCTTGGAGGCGAGCACGACATGCTTGCCGTTGCCGATGCCGGCATCGGCGGTGCGTGCCGCCGTCTCGGGATCGCCGGTCGCGTCGACCAGGACGTCGAGCGGCAACTCCGGCAGGATCGCGGCGTCGGCGGCGATCACGCGCTTGCCGGATTCGAGCGCGGCAAGCGCCTTCGCCGACCGAGTCGCAGACCGCCAGCTCGTCGCGCGCGAGGCCCGCGCGAACGAGCCGCTCGCAGGCGCGGTTGACGTCGAGGTCGGCGAGCGCGCTGACGCTCAGACGCTCGAGGCGGCGATCGCGGGCGGCGAGGGAGACTCCGAACTCACCCACGCCGACGACGCCGGCGCGGACGCGCCGCGTCGCAGCGGCGCGAACAGCGATTGATAGTTCATGAAGGTCCCGGCGCGCGCGTGGCCGATGAATCTAACCCAACTCGGCGCGCGATCACAGGGCTGACGCCAGTCGCGCCGCCGCCGCGCGGTACGCGACGAGGATTGCGGCCTCGTCCGCGTGTCGCCCGTCCGCGATGATCTGCCTGCCGCCGACGAACACGTCGCGGATCGGATTGGCGTTGCCGCCGAACACGAGCGCGTCGGCGAGGTCGTCGGGGCCGCGCGCGCAGAGGAACGGGGCGTCCGGGTCGACGACCAGGAAATCGGCGCGCTGGCCGGGCGCGAGCCCGTTGATCGGACGGCCCGATGCGCTCGCCCCGCCGGCCACGGCGCCCTGATAGAGCGCCAGGCCGGGCGACGGCGTGGTCGCGGATGCCGCCACGCTCCGGCGCCGGTGCAGCAGCCGCTGACCGTACTCGAGCCACCGCAGCTCCTCGATCGCCGACGTCGACACGTTGCTGTCGGAGCCGACGCCGAACGCGCCGCCGTGACCGAGGAACGCCGGCAACGGAAAGAAGCCGTCGCCGAGGTTCGCTTCGGTCGTCGGGCACAGCCCGGCGACGGCGCCGGAGCGGGCGAGCGCCGCCGTTTCGGCGTCGGTGAGATGGGTCGCGTGGACGAGGCACCAGCGCGATGACACCGCATGGTTCGCGAGCAGCCACTCCACCGGCCGCTGGCCGCTCCACGCGAGGCAGTCGTCGACTTCCTTCGTCTGCTCGGCGATGTGGATGTGGATCGGTGCCGCGCCGTCGATCGCGTCGAGGCCGCGGAGCGCCTCGGCGAGCGCGGCCGGCGGCACGGCGCGGAGCGAGTGCGGAGCGATGCCGACGCGGACGTTGCCGTTCCCCGCTGCCGGCACCGCGCAGCGCCTGCACTATCCTGAGCAGCTCGTCGACCGTCGTGACGAAGCGCCGCTGTCCCGCGTGCGGCGGCACGCCGCCGAAGTTCGCAGTCTGGTAGAGCACCGGGAGCATCGTCATCCCGATGCCCGCGCTCGCCGCCGCGCGCAGGAGGCGTTCCGCCATCTCGGCGCGGTTCGCGTACGGGCGGCCGTCCGGATCGTTGTGGACGTAGTGGAACTCGCACACCGAAGTGAAGCCGCCTTTCAGCGAGTTCGATGTAGAGCTGCGTGCCGATCGCCTCCAGATCGTCCGGCGTGAGCCGCGCGGCGAACTTGTACATCACGTCCCGCCAGGTCCAGAAGCTGTCCGCCGTCGCCGACCGCCGCTCGGTCAGCCCGGCCATCGCGCGCTGGAAAGCGTGGCAGTGGAGGTCGCAGATCCCCGGCAGCACCGGACCGACGAGGCGCACCGCGCCGGCGTCGGACGCGGCCGGCGACACGGCGGCGAGAGCGCCACCGGCATCGACCTCGAGCCGCACGTTCCTCGCCCAGCCGCCCGGAAGCAGCGCGAGGTCGGCGAAGAAGGCGCTCATACGGCGACGAGCTCGGCGCGCGTCCGCGCGACGCCGCCTTTCACGACGGCATGGACCGGGTTCATCCCGATCCCGTAGGCGAGCTCCGCCGGCCGGTCGACGTCCCACAGGACGAAGTCGGCGACCTTGCCCGCTTCGAGCGTCCCGCCCTCGTGCGCGAGCCCGAGCGCGCGCGCCGCTTCGCGCGTCGCGCCGGCCAGCGCTTCCTGCGGCGTCAACCGGAACAGCGTGCACGCCATGTTGAGCGCGAGGAGGAGCGAGGTCATCGGCGAGGTCCCCGGGTTGCAGTCGGTCGCGACCGCCATCGCGACGCCGTGACGGCGGAGGAGCTCGATCGGCGGCATCCGCGTCTCGCGCAGGAAGTAGAACGCGCCGGGCAGCAGCACCGCCACCGTCCCGGCCCGCGCCATCGCGACGACGTCGTCCTCGTCGATGTACTCCACGTGATCGGCCGAGAGCGCACCGTAGCGGGCGGCGAGCCGCGCGCCGCCCTGGTTGGAAAGCTGCTCGGCATGGAGCTTCACCGGCAGGCCGAGCCTTCTCGCCGCTTCGAACACGCGCTCGGTTTGCGCGGCGCTGAAGCCGATCCGCTCGCAAAATGCGTCCACTGCGTCGGCGAGACCCGCGCGCGCGACCTCCGGCAGCATCCGCTCGCAGATCTCGTCGATGTAAGCATCGGCCCGACCGTCGAACTCGGGCGGCAGCGCATGCGCACCGAGAAACGTGGTGCGCACCGTGACCGGGAGTGCGTTTCCGAGCGCACGCGCGACGCGGAGCATCTTCGCTTCCGCGCCGGTCTCGAGGCCGTAACCCGACTTGATCTCGACCGTCGTGACGCCTTCGGCGACGAGCGACCTCAGGCGCGGCTTCGACTC
The DNA here is from genome assembly GCA_963827555.1 of uncultured beta proteobacterium. Classification (GTDB taxonomy): domain Bacteria; phylum Pseudomonadota; class Gammaproteobacteria; order Burkholderiales; family SG8-39; genus DATEDA01. Next base: position 25,646 of record CAWHBL010000003.1, on the reverse strand, counting down.
TTCCAGCAGCACCGGCTCGGACGCGGCTCGCGTCGCAGCGACCGTCGAGCGGATCCCGCCGCCGGCGCGGGCGATCTCTTCGTAGGTCGCGCCGTTCAGCCGCTGCTCGAATTCGCCGGCGCGGCTGCCCGCGTAGACGAGATGCGTGTGGCAGTCGATCAGGCCGGGCGTGATCCAGCGTCCGCCGGCGTCGTGTTCGCGGGCCGCGCGCAGCGTCGCGGGCAGGTCCGCCCGCGCGCCGACCCACGCGATCCGGCCGCCGCGGACGGCGATCGCGCCGTCGTCAATGGCACCGTAGTCCGGGCGCCGCGACCATGGTCGCCAGCCTGGCGTTCACCCAGATCGCTTCGGCGGCAGTCACGGCAGCATCGGCAGGTCGAGGCCTTTCTCTCTCGCGCAGCGCAGCGCGAGGTCATACCCCGCGTCCGCGTGCCGCATGACACCGGTCGCCGGATCGTTCCAGAGCACGCGCGCGAGCCGCTTCGCTGCGGCTTGCGTCCCGTCGGCGACGATCACCACGCCGGCGTGCTGGGAGTAGCCCATGCCGACGCCGCCGCCGTGGTGGAACGACACCCAGCTCGCCCCGCCGGCGGTGCTGAGCAGCGCGTTGAGGAGCGGCCAGTCGGAGACGGCGTCCGAGCCGTCCCGCATCGACTCGGTCTCGCGGTTCGGGCTCGCGACCGAGCCGCCGTCGAGGTGGTCGCGGCCGATGACGATCGGCGCCTTGAGCTCGCCCTTCGCGACCATCTCGTTGAACGCGAGGCCGGCGAGATGGCGCTCGCCGAGGCCCAGCCAGAGAATCCGCGCCGGCAGCCCCTGGAACGCGATCCGGTCCTTCGCCATCTCCAGCCAGCGCTTCACCGACGCGTTGTGCGGGAAGAGCTCCATGATCTTGCGATCGGTCCTGTAGATGTCCTCGGGATCGCCCGAGAGCGCGACCCAGCGGAACGGGCCCTTGCCCTCGCAGAAGAGCGGCCGGATGTACGCCGGCACGAACCCCGGGAAGTCGAACGCGTTCGTGATCCCGACGTTCTTCGCCTCCTGGCGGATGTTGTTGCCGTAGTCGACGCACGGGATGCCCATCGCCCGGAAGCCGAGGATCGCGCTCACGTGCTTCGCCATCGACTCGCGCGCGGAGGTCGCGACCTCCTCCGGGTCCTTCGCGCGGAGCTCGCGCCAGCGCTCGAGCGTCCAGCGCTCGGGCAGGTAACCGTTCGCCGGGTCGTGCGCCGAGGTCTGGTCGGTGACGAGCGCCGGCCGGAACCGCGAGTCCTGCGCGCGCTTCAGGATCTGCGGGACGAGCTCCGCCGCGTTGCCCAGCAGCCCGACCGAGATCGGCTGCGCGGCGTTCTCGAGCAGGTTGATCGCCTCGTCGAGCGTGTTCGCCCGCGCATCGAGGTACCGGGTCCGGAGACGCATGTCGATGCGCGTCGGATCGCACTCGATCGCGAGCATCGAGGCGCCGGCCATCGTCGCGGCGAGCGGCTGCGCCCCGCCCATGCCGCCGAGGCCGGCGGTCAGAATCCACTTGCCGGCCCAGTTGCCGCCGTAGTGCTGGCGGCCGGCCTCGGCGAAGGTCTCGTAGGTGCCCTGCACGATGCCCTGGCTGCCGATGTAGATCCACGAGCCGGCGGTCATCTGACCGTACATCATCAGGCCCTTCCGGTCGAGCTCGTTGAAGTGCTCCCAGGTCGCCCAGTGCGGCACGAGGTTGGAGTTCGCGATCAGCACGCGCGGCGCGTCGGGGTGCGTCCTGAAGACCCCGACCGGTTTTCCGGACTGGACGAGGAGGGACTCGTCGTCGCCGAGCCGCCTCAGCACCGCGACGATCCGGTCGAAGCACTGCCAGTCGCGGGCCGCGCGGCCGATCCCGCCGTAGACGACGAGCTCCTGCGGCCGCTCCGCGACCTCCGGGTCGAGGTTGTTCATGAGCATCCGGAGCGCCGCTTCGGTGATCCAGCTCTGCGCGGTCCGGTCGGTACCGCGCGGCGCGCGGATCGTCCGCGCGGGGTCGATGCGGGGATCGTGGCTCATTCATTCGGCTCCTGGCGGCTCTCCAGCATAATCTACCGGAGAAGGGGGATCGATGAAGCGTCGTCCGGTGATCGTCTGCGCCCTGCTCGTCGCGACCTGCGCGGTTGCAGCCGGCGGCGCCGCCGATCCGGCCGCGCGCCCAGCGAACCCGCGCTACGAGCCGACGTCGATGGCGGTCGTGCCGGCGATGCTGCGGCTCGCCGGCGTGACCGCGGCCGACGTCGTCTACGACCTCGGCTGCGGCGACGGGCGCATCGTGATCGTGGCGGCGCGCGAGTTCGGCGCGCGCGGCGTGTGCGTCGACATCGACCCCGAGCGGATCGCCGAAGCGCGGGCGAACGCACGGAACGCCGGGATCGCCGACCGCATCTCGTTCCGGACCGAGGACCTGCTCGCGACCGATCTCCGCGACGCCACCGTGGTGACGCTGTACCTCTCGAACGACCTCAACCTCGCGCTCCGGCCGAAGCTCCAGCGCGAGCTGCGAGCCGGGCGCACGGGTCGTTTCGCACTGGCACGCCATGGGCGACTGGAAGCCGCGCGCGGCCATCAGCGTTCCGAGCGAGTGGGGCGACCGCCACCTCTACCTCTGGACGATTCCCTGACCGATGGCGGCGACGCACGCCACCGGCGATGAGCAGGCGATCCGCGACCGAGTGCTGCGCGGGCTCGCGCTCAACCGCGAGCCCGGGTTCCACTTCGCCGGCAATTTTCTCGACGTCTCGTTCGACCACGTGTCGCGCGCGGCGAGCCGGCTCTCGCTCGAGCCCGGGCCGCACTGCGTGGACGCCGACGGCCAGCTCGACCTGGGGTCGCTCGCCATGCTGGCGGACCTCGCGCTCGCCGCGACCGTCCGCGCCAATCTCGAGCGCGCACAGCGGCTCGCGACCGTGAGCATGAACCTGGAGCTCACCGGCGTGCCGCGCACCGGACGGCTGGAGGCCGCGGGCGAGTTCCACGGTTTCTTCAGCGAAGGATCCGGACGCCTCGGTCAGAGCCGGGTCGTCGTCACGGGCGGCGCCGGCGAGGTCGCGTTCGGCAGCGGCTCGTTCATGGCGCTGCGGCCGCCGGCCGGCGTCACGATGCATCCGGCGCCGAACCGCCGCCGCGACGACGCGCCCCCGCCGCAGCTCGCCGCTACCGGGCTCAAGCGCGACGAGCTCGAGATCCTGCAGCGCGCCGACGCGGCGCTCGCGCGCGTCGCCGCCGACGGCGGCGCCTTCGTCCGCCGCTTCTGGGGCTATGCGCCGCGCCGCGTGGCCGGCGGCGCTGCCGCGGTGATGAAGAACGGTCCGCACATCGGCAACCGCGTCGGCCACGCCCAGGGCGGGATCCAGCTCGGGCTGGCGGCGGTGACGGCGAGCGCGGCATTGCCGGCGACGTGGGCGCTGACCGGCATCTCGGGGTGGTACATCAGCCCGGGCGAAGGCGCGAGCTTGCGGGCGCGGTCGGAGATCGTCCATCACGGCCGGCTGACCGCCGTGGTCCGCACCGAGGTGACCGGCAAGGAGCGGCGGCGGGTGCTCGAGGTCGTGACGACGCACGCGTGCCGTCCGGCCCAGGAGCGGTGATGCGTCTCGGAACGATCGTCGCCGTGCTCGCGCTGGTCGCGGTCGGTTGCGCGTCGCGGCCCGGCGAGACGGACGTCCGGCTCGGGCGCATCGCGCGGATCGACCCGGTGTCGCTGCAGGGCGATCAGCAGCTCGGCGTCGGATCGGTGCTCGGCGCCGTCGCCGGCGCCGCGCTCGGGCATCCGCACGGAACCGGCAGCGGGCGCGCGGTCGCGGAGGTGCTCGGCGCGCTCGGCGGCGGCTACGGGCGCGAGACGACGCCGGAGGACTACCCGGTCCGGCGCCCGGGCCAGCACGTCACCGTCACGCTGACGAACGGCGTGGCGGTCGGCGTGACCCAGCCCGCGGCGGAGGGCCTGCGCGCCGGCGATTGCACGCGGATCGACGGCTCGGGCCAGACGGCGCGGGTGGTGCGCGCGGCTTGCGTCGGCGCGGCAGCGGAGGCGGCGCCCGCGCCGAGCGCCACGCCCCAGGCCGACGCGCTGCGCGACGAGCTCCGCGAGCGCATCCGGGAGCGGATGGCGCGCGAGCAGCCGCCGGCGCCGGTGACCGCGAGCTCCGCGACGCGCGTGCCCGGGGAAGCCGGCATCCGCTATGGGCGCATCGTGCGGGTGGACGCCGTGCTGCTCCGCGCGGAGCACGAGCTCGGCGTGGAGGGCGTGATGAACGGCGTGTCGGGCACCGTGCTCGGCAACCCGGTGCCGGGCGGCGACGCGCGCGCGTTCGCCGACGTCGCGAACGCCCTCGGCAGCCTGAGCGCGAGCACGAGCGACATCATCTACGCCGTCCCGCAGGCCGGGCAGCTCGTTACGGTGCGGCTCGACAACGGCGTCACCGTCGTCGTCACCCAGCTCGAGGACGCGCCGCTGCGCGCGGGCGACGCGGTGCGGATCGAGGGCGCGGGGGCGAGCGCGCGCGTCGTCCGCGCGTAGCGCGCTACGCGCCGTCCGCGTCGCTCGCTCATGCGCGCGGCGCCGGCGGCGCCGATTTGCCGACCCCGAGGTGCTCGCGCACGACGTCGGGCCGCGCGCGCAGCTCCTCCCGCGTCCCGCTGTAGACCACCGCGCCGCGGCTCAGCACGAAGAACACGTCGGCGACGCCGAGCGCGAGCGAGAAGTTCTGCTCGACCAGCAGGATCGCCGCGCCGCGCGAGCGCGCCTCGAGGATGCCGCGCCGGATCGTCTCGACGATGAGCGGCGAGAGCCCCTCGGTCGGCTCGTCGAGGAGGATGAGGTCGGGCCGGCTGGCGAGCGCCCGCGCCATCGCCAGCATCTGCTGCTGTCCGCCGCTCAGGCTCCCGGCGCGCTGCCGGGCGCGCGTCACCAGGTCGGGGAAGAAGGCGAGCGCCTCGGCGATGCGCGCCGGGCTGGAGCGGGGCGTCGCCTGGCCGGCGACGCGGACGTTCTCCTCGACCGAGAGCGAGGGGAACACGCGCCGGTCCTCCGGCACCCACGCGAGACCGCGCGCGGCGATGGCGTGCGGCGACCGGCCGTCGATGCGTTCGCCCTTGAACTCGATCGTGCCGCCGCTCGGGCGCACGACGCCCATGATCGCCTTGAGGGTGGTGCTCTTGCCTACGCCGTTCCGCCCGAGGAGACACGCGATCTCGCCGGCCGCCACGGTCAGGCTCACGCCGTGCAGGACGTGCGCCGAGCCGTAGTGCGCGTGCACCGCTTCCAGCGTCAGCATCAGGCGCTCTCCGCCGCGGCGCCGAGATAGGCTTCCTGCACGCGCGCGTCGCGGCTGATCTCCGACGGCGCGCCGCTGGCGATGACGGCTCCCTGCGTCATCACCGTGACGACGTCCGAGATGCCGAGCACGATCTCCATGTCGTGCTCGACGAGGAGGACGCTCGCGCGCGCCGCCAGGCCGCGGATCAGGGCGGCGATGCGCTCGGTCTCGCCGCTCGACATCCCGGCGGTCGGCTCGTCGAGCAGGAGCACCGACGGCTCGAGCGCGAGCGCGATCGCGATCTCGAGCACCCGCTTCTCGCCGTGCGCGAGGTGCTCGGCGTTCGCGCCGGCGCGCTCGGCGAGCCCGAGCATCGCCAGGACGTCGAGCGCGCGCGCCTGCGCGGTGGCGACGTCGTGCGCGCGCCGCCACATCTCGAGGTTCCTGCCCTCCCGGGAGCGCGCCGCGAGCGCGACGTTCTCCAGCACGGTCAGCTCGCCGAAGATCCGCGTGATCTGGAAGGTGCGCGCCATGCCGGCGGCGACCAGGCGATGCGGCGCCCAGCCGGTCACCTCGCGCCCGTCCAGGAAGACCTGCCCGGCGTCGGGCCGGAGGAAGCCGGACACGCAGTTGAACGCGGTCGTCTTGCCGGCGCCGTTGGGGCCGATCAGCGAGTGCACGTGGCCGGGCGCGACCTCCAGGCTCACCGCCTCGACCGCGCGGAACGCGCCGAACGACTTCGACAGGCCGCGGATTACGAGCGCGCCCGCCACACCACGCTCCGGATCCGGTTGACGGCGCCGACGAGCCCGGTCGGAAACACCAGCACGACGACCACGAACACCAGGCCGAACACGAACTGCCAGGCCTTGAAGCGGGTGGTGAACTCGTCGCGGACGAAGACGAAGACCGTCGAGCCGATCACCGGGCCGAGCAGCGTGCCGATGCCGCCGAAGATCGTCATGATCAGCACGTTCCCCGACTCGGTCCAGTGCAGCGACATCGGCGTCGTGCCGGCCTTGAGGAACACCATCAGCGTGCCGGCGAGCCCCGCCACCGCCCAGGACAGGACGAACGCGAGCCACTTGTGGCGATGCACGTCGATGCCGATCGACGCGGCGCGCTCCTCGTTGCTGCGGATCGCCTGGAGCGTGCGGCCGAACGGCGAGTCCACGAGACGGGCGAGCCACAGGTACAGCCGCCACGAGGCACAGGAGCGTGAGCAGATAGAACGGCACGCCCGGCCCGACCGTGAGGCCGACCACCTTGGGCAGCGGCACGCCGACGAACCCGTCCATGCCGTTGGTGACGGAGCGCCAGGTGACCGCGATCGTGAACAGCACCTGGGCGATGCACAGCGAGATGACGGCGAAGGCGATCCCCGAGACGCGTGCGACCACGAAGCCGAACGCGCAAGCGACCGGTATCACCACCGCTTCGGCGACGAGCAGCGCCGCGAAGAAGTCGCCCGTCACCTCGCGCGCGAAGTAGCCGGCGGCGTAGGCGGCGAGACCGAACGCGGCGGCGTGACCGAACGAGACGAGGCCGGTGTAGCCGACGAGCAGATCGAGGCTCATCGCCCAGATCGCGAAGATCAGGCTCTCGGTGAGGAGCGTGATGGTGAAGGGCGAAGCGCCGGCGAACGGCAGCACCGCCAGCAATGCCGCCACGACGAGCGCCGGCGCGAGGCTCGGCAATCCGGCCGGCGCGCGCACGCGTCAGGCCACCCGTCCGCGCCCGAACAGTCCCGTCGGCCGGAAGACGAGGGCGATCGCGACGACGACGAACAGGATCGCGATCGACCAGTCGGCCACGTATCCGCCCCCGATCGACTTCGTGAGCGCGACGAAGAACGCGCCGATGGCCGATCCCGGCAGGTTGCCCAGGCCGCCGAGGATCACCGCCAGGAACGAGTCGAGCAGGATGCCCGAGCCCATCTCCGGGTGGACGGCGAAGATCGGGGCGCCGAGCGCACCGGCGAGCGCGGCGAGCCCCGCGGCGGCGCCGAACACCGCCGTGAGGAGCCGCGTCGTGTTGACGCCCAGCGCCTCGGCCATGCCCGGGTCGTCGGTCACCGCGCGGATTCGCAGCCCGACCGCGGTGAACTGGACGAACGCGAACACCGCGCCCGACACCGCGAGCGAGAGGCCCGCCGCCGCCAGCCGGTAGATCGGAAACTCGTTGCCGAAGATCACGACCGTGCCGGCGAAGAGGCGCGGCACCTCGACCAGGGTGGTGCTGGTGCCGAAGACGTACTCGAGCGCGCCGATCACCATGAACGACACGCCGAACGTGACGAGCAGCGTGTAGATCTCCGGCCGGCTGCGGATGGGATGGATCGTGACCCGCTCGATCGCGATCGCGATCGGCACCACGAGCAGCGGCGCGATGACGAGCGCCGGCCAGAACCCGGTGCCGAACCGCTGCATCACCGCGACCAGGCCGTAGCCGCCGAGCGCGTAGAGCGCGCCGTGCGCGAAGTTCACCACGCGGCCGAGCCCGAACACGAGGCTCAACCCGAGGCTGGTCAGCAACAGAAAGGCGCCGTAGACGGCGCCGTTCAACGCGTTCGCGAACAGGAAGTTCAGGTCCATGCCCGGGGCGCGGTGCGCCGGCTCACCCGGCGCGCCGCTCGCGGAGCACGCTCACTTGAGCTTGCAGCCGACCTCCGGCCCGGTGGGCGGCAGCGACCTGCTCGCCGGAAACACCTGCACGACCTGGGCGTACTGCGCGCCGTACCGCGGCGGGTTGACCGCCTCGTACGGCCCGAGGAACATCGGCACCAGCGCCTGGCGGCCGCCCGGCTGGAACTTCAGCGGCCCGAGCGGGGTGCGCACGTCGACGGTTTCGAGCGCCTTCACGACCGCGTCGGGTTCGATGGAGCCCGCCTTGGTGATCGCGTTGTACAGCATCAGCGTCGCGGCCGCGGACTGCAGCGACTGCATGCCGGACACCCGGCCGTGCTGCTTGAAGAAGGCGTCGTTGAACTGCTTGGTCGCGGGCTCGACTTCCTCGTAGCGCCAGGCCGCCCACGAACCCGCCGAGACGATGTTCGTCGAGAGCGGCCCGAGCTTCGCCACCAGCCAGTCCGGCAGGCCGATCGGCGCGACGAGCTGCGCCTCCTTCGTCAGGCCGAACTCGTTCGCCTGCTGCACGAACTGCAGGAGCGGCGTCCCGAGCGTCACCGACATCATGACCGCGGTCGCGCCCGAGGCGCGCGCGCGCGCGATGAACGGCGACCAGTCCGCGGTGTCGAGCGGCGCGAAGGCGTCGCCGACGTAGTTCTGGCCGGTCACGCCCTTCACCGTTCCGGCCACCAGCCGGCTGAACGGATAGTCGTGCCCGAGGGTGAACCACTTCGCGCCGCCGAGCTTCGGGTTCTGCGCGAGCAGATACTTGAGCGCCTCCGCCGACATGAGGTCCTCGGCGTTGGTCCGGAACACCCACTTGTTGCAGTTCTGCCGCGTGATCGCGGCCGAGCCGGAATTCGAGGTCACGATCGGCACGCCCAGGCGATCGGCGACCGGCAGGAGGGCGAGCGCCTCGACGGTGCTCGTGCCGAGGATCGCGGCGACGCGGTTCTGCTGCACGAGCTTGGTCGCCTTGGTCACCGCCTGCTGGGCGTTCCACTGGCTTTCCTCGACGATGAGCTCGACCGGCCGGCCGAGGACCGGGCCGTACATCCGCGTCGCGGTCTCGATGCCGGCGATGATGTCGTCGCCGACCGGCGTCGCCGGGCCGCTGCGGATGGTGAGCACCCCGATCTTGAGGCTCTCCTGCGCGGACGCCGGTGCGGCACCGGCAGCGACGAGCGCGAGCAGAACCAGCTTGGCAAACCGTGACGCCGCCATGGTTTCCTCCTCCGGTGATCGTCCTGCCGGGTCCGGGCAGGTGGAACGAGCATAACAAACCGCGCCGTGGTGGTGATTCGGATCCTGTATGCCCTGATCCAAATTATTGGCAACCGGCCCGGAGCCACGACGAGCGCTTTTCTGCTAACGTGTTTTTCGATCCCGAACCGGCGCGAAAGGAAGGAGCGCGTATGAAGATGGAGAGCGACGGCGCGACCCCGAAGCAGACCGCGCGGGCGTGGATCGAGCGTGCGCGTGCGCTGAAGCCCCTGCTCGAGGGCGCGGCAGCCCGCATGGAACAGGCGAAAGACCTGACGCCGGACGTTCGTGATGCGATGCACGAGGCCGGGCTGTTCCGCATGGTGGTGCCGCGCTCGATCGGCGGCGCCGAGCTCGACCTGGCGACGTACGCCCAGACGGTGGCGGCGATCGCCGAGGGCGACGCGAGCGCCGCCTGGTGCGTCGCGCAAACCGCCGGCTCCTCGATCGCCGCCGCGTACCTCGAGCCGCGGGTGGCGAAGGAGATCTTCGGCGATCCGCGCGCGGTGTTCACCTTCGGCTTCACCAGCGGCCAGCCGCCCTGCCGTGCGGTGCCGACCAAGGGCGGCTGGATCGTCAACGGCGCCTGGACGTTCGCGAGCGGCAACCGCCTCTGCCAGTGGCTGGGCGGGCATTGCCAGCTGTGCGACGAGAACGGGACGCCGCTCAAGACTCCCGAAGGCCGGTTCGTGGAGCGGACGATGCTCTTTCCCCGCTCCGCGGCCATGGTGCGCGAGGACCTGTGGGAGGTGATGGGCTTGTGCGGCACCGGGAGCGACAGTTACTCGGTGACCGACCTCTTCGTGCCCACGGAGTACTCGGTGGTGCCGCGCGCGATCGCGCGCGACCAGCAGCTGCCGGAAGGGGTGCGCGCCGAGCCGGAGCCCGAGCGGCGTGAGCGCGGCACGCTCTACCGGTTCACCAGCCAGGCGGTGTTCCAGACCGGGCTCTCGTCGGTCGCCATCGGCATCGCGCGGGCGGTGATCGACGACTTCATCGAGCTCGCACGCAAGAAAAGCCCGTCGAGCGCGCTCCAGTCCCTGCGCGACGACACCTGGATCCAGGCGCGCATCGCGCAGGCCGACGCCAAGATCAGCGCGGCGAGCGCCTGGCTGGTGAAGCTCCTGGAGGAAGCGTGGGAGGAGTGCGAGACCGCCGGCGAGCCGAGCTTCCCGATGCGCGTGAAGATCCGCACCGCCTGCACGCACCAGATCAACGAGGCGCGGGAGGCGGTCGACATGATCTTCCTCGAGGCCGGAGCGACGGCGATCTTCAAGAGCAACGCGTTCGAGCGGCGGCTGCGCGACGTCCACACCGTCGCGCAGCAGGTGCAGGGCAGCATCGCGCGCATGCAGTCGGTCGGGCAGTACTACCTGGGGCTGAAGCCGCAGCTCTTCCTGCTCGCGTAGCACCCGGCCAGGCGGCGGCCTTGTCGCGGCCGCGCTTTGTGCTTGGCGCACCGCGCCGTTTCAGCCGGCGAGCCGGCCGTCGACGGTGACGCCGGCCGCGACGAGCGCGTCGATCTCCGGCCCGCTGTAGCCGAGCTCCCGCAGGATCTCGACCGAGTCGCTGGCCGAGCTTGGGCGCGGGCGTCCATTCGCGGCGCGTCCCGCTCGACCATTTGTTCGGCAACCGCATGTTGCGGATCTTCCCTTCGGTCGGATGGTCCTTCAGCTCGAAAAACCCGGCGTCGGCGAGGTGCGGGTCCTCGAGCAGGCTGTCGAGCGTGTGATAGGGCATCGCCGGCACGTCGTGGCGGTCGAAGAGCTCGACCCATTCCGCCGTCGTCTTCGCCTGCAGCGCGTCGGCGCGAAGCTTGAAGTACTCGCCGACGTTCGCGAACCGCGCCTGGACGCTCGAGAAGCGCGGATCGCTCTTCAGCTCCGGCCGGCCGATCGCGGCGAAGAACGCGAACGCCTGCTCGTCGGTGTTGGCCGAGATCGAGATCCAGCCGTCCTTCGTCCTGATCGGCTTGCCGAGCGGATCGAGCAGCCGCGGATCGCCGGTCTCGCCGAGCGGCGGCTCGAAGGTCTTGAGGTACAGGTGCTCCTCGAGGACGAACTTGACCAGGTTCTCGAACATCGGGATCTCGATCGAGCACCCCTCGCCGGTCGTGGCGCGGCGATACAGCGCCATCGCGATCATCTGCGCCGCGATCAGGCCGGAGATCTTGTCGACGACCACCATCGGCACGAACCGCGGCTCGCCGGTCGCGCGGTGATTGAGCGCCGCCATGCCGCCCGCGCCCTGGAGGATGGTGTCGTAGGCGGCCTTGTCGCGGTAACGGCCGTCCTGTCCGAAGCCGAACATCCCGCAGTAGACGATCTTCGGGTTCACCGCGCGCACGTCGTCGTACGAGAGCTTGAGCCGCGCCATCGCCGCCGGGCGGACGTTCCAGACGAGCACGTCGGCGCGCGCGACGAGCTTGAGCAGCGCGGCGTGTCCGGCCGGCTGCTTCAGGTCGAGGACGATCGAGCGCTTGTTGCGGTTCAGGTGCAGGAACTTGGCGCCCATGCCGGGCGTCACCGACTTGCCGTTCATCACCCGGATCAGGTCGCCCGCCTTCGTCTCGACCTTGATCACCTCGGCGCCGTGGTCGGCGAGGATCTGGGTCGCGAGCGGGCCGACCACGACCGACGTCAGGTCGACGACGCGCACGCCTTCGAGCGGCCCGCCGCTCATGTGGTCCCATCTCCAGCGCGGCGTCGAGCGCGAGCTCGCCGTCCGCGTCGAGCGCCCACACCCGCACCTTCTCGCCTTCCGACCTGCGGCCGCACAGCGTGACCGGCCGGTTCACGAACAGCGCCTTGACGTTCCGGGACGCGGACGACTTGATCGCCATCCCGGTCTGCGAGGTCGCGAATTCCCACAGCAGCGACGTCGTGAGCCCGCCGTTGACCACGAGATCGGGGTAGCCCTCCTTCTCGCGGGTGTACGCCGCGTCGTAGTGGATCCGGTGGGCGTTGAACGTGATCGCCGAGTAGCGGAACACCATGGTCGGGTCGGGCGTAAGCGTGCGCGTCCAGTCAGGGTTGTCCGGAGCGGGCGATGCCTCGCGCTTCGCCGTCGCCGCCGGCGACGCCTCGCGATAGACGAGATCCTGCTCCTCGACGACCGCGACGCCCGCGCGGCCCCGCGATCTCGTGCCGCACGGTGACGAAGCACATCGCGCCGGAGCGTCCCTGCTTCGGCGCGATGCTCTGGATGCGCGATACGCGGGTCACTTCGTCGCCGATGCAGAGCGGCGCGTGAAACCACACGCGCCGCCCGGCGAACATCCGCCGCGGCAGGGGAACCGGCGGGAGGAACTGCCCCTTCGCGGGATGGCCGTCGGGCCCGAGCGCGGACTGGCGCGTTTCCGGGCCGAACAGCACCACGTACCAGGGGCCGGGCATCGCCCGCCCGCGCCGCCAGTCATCCGGCGGCAGATCGAGCAGCGCCGCGAGCCGCCGCACGGCCGGAGCCGTGACCTCGTCGCGCGCCTCCTCCTGCCTGCCGATCCATTCTTCGAGCACGCGGCTCTCCACCCGGAGCGAGCTTCCACTCCGCGTTCGACCCCGGCAGAATGTACCCGAAGCGCACGGGCCCGTTGCCCAAGGGCCTGCTGCAATCGCCGCTTACCAACAGGGGTGCCGAGCATGGCAAGGGTTCCATACGTCGCAGAAGACGAGCTGGGGGCCGATCTGCGCCCGCTGTATCGCAAGTTCGCGCACGAGTACGGCAGCTTCGGCAACCAGGCGGGCGTGCTCGGCAATTCCCCGGTCGTCTTTCGTCATCTCTACGGCCTGACTGCCGCGATGCGGGAGGAAGGCGCGCTGCCGCCGCGCCTGGTCGAGATCGCAGTGGTCGCGACGAGCGCGGCGAACGGATGCAAGTACTGCGTCGGCCATCACGGTCCGGTGCTCAAGGAGATGGGGCTTCCCGCCGCGACGGTCGATCGCATCCTCGAGCCCGATGTCCCGGGGCTGGACGAGGTGGAGCGCCTGGTTCGCGACTACGCGCAGCTCGTGACCGAGCGCGCCTGGGGGATTCGCGATCAAGTGTTCGACGGGCTGCGCCGGCACTTCACCGACCGCCAGATCGTCGAGCTGACCGTCCGCATCGGCCTGTGCGGCCTGTTCAACAAGCTCAACGATGCCCTGCAGGTCGAATTCGAGGCGCGCACCACACCCGCTTCCGCCTAGGCGCCGGCTCGGCGTCGCGCACCGGCATCAGCGGCGCCGATGACCCTCATCACCAATCGTGCTGGCGGCGCGCGCTGCGATCGATTATCGTTACCGCGCCTGCCGCCGCATGGAGCGGTGGCTTTCGCCCGAGGTGCGCTATGTCCGTGGACACGTTTGTCGAGAACGCCTGGTACGTCGCCGGCCGCTCCCAGGACTTCCCCGCCGACCAGCCGCGGGGCCAGAAGATCGGCACCCGCCCGGTGCTCGTCTGGCGCACGCGCGACGGCAAGGTCGCAGCCTTCGACGACCGCTGCGTGCACAAGCGCATGCGCCTCTCGGAAGGCCGCGTGCTCGCGGACGGCGTCCTCGAATGCCCGTATCACGGCTTCTGCTACGAGCCCTCGGGCAAGTGCGTACGCATCCCCTCGCAGCTCGACCTGCCGATCCCTTCCAAGGCCAAGCTGAGGCCTTTCCCGTCGGTCGAGCAGGACGGCCTGGTGTGGGTCTGGCCGGGCGATCCGGAAAAGATCGGGGAGGTGCAGGCACCGCGGACGCCGGAGCTGGGCAGCGCGGCCTGGGAAACGCACATGTTCGATCCGGTGGACGTACCGGCGAACTACGCCCTGCTGATCGAGAACCTGCTCGACATCACCCACTTCTACCCGCTGCACGACGGCAACATCGGCGACATCGAGCAGAGCAAGATCCCGGTAGAGCTGGTCGAGGAGACGCTGTGGGGAACGCCCACGGTGAAGACGGTCCGCCGCGTGCAGGGCTACAAGCAGCCCCCGTTCATGGTCGAGTGGTGGGGCGTCCCGGTGGTGGACCGCTGGCATACGCACCACATGGTGGCGCCCGGCCTGACGCGCGTGGAGCTGCGCTGCGCGCCGCCCGGAAAGCTCGGTCAGGCGGAGCACGAATTCGGTTACGTCATCCACCACTCCCACACGCCGGTCGACGCCCGCAACCACGTGTGGCGGCTCTGGGTGAGCACGGCGAGCGGCAGCCGCGCCGCGAACGATCCCACGAAGAGCTGCACCGCGCGCATCGCCGAGATGTTTCCCACCGTCATGGACGAGGACCGCTGGGCGCTCGAAATCCAGCAGCGCATGTTCGAGTATCCCGACCACGACTACCACGAGGTTTATCTCCGCTCGGATCAGGCGCTGTTGCGCTGCCGCAAGGTCCTCGCCAAGCTCGAGACGGGCAACATCGGCTACGGGAACGCGCCCGCGCAGAAAGCCGCGTAGAGCGACGCGCGCGGGGGTCAGCCCCTATACTGGGGCACCGCTCGGTTGGCCGCCGATGGAACTCTATTTGCTGCGCACCTTCGTCACCGTCGCCGAGCAGGGTCACCTGACCAAGGCGGCGACGCTGTTGCACGTCAGCCAGCCGGCGGTCAGCGGCCAGGTCAAGGCGCTGGAGGAAGCGCTCGGCCTGCGTCTCTTCGAGCGCAGCCCGACCGGGGTACGGCTCACCAAGGCGGGCGAAGCGCTGCTGCCGAGAGCCAGGTCGGCGCTGGCGGCGGCAGCGGAGTTCACGACGAACGCGAAGAAGCTCGCCGGACACCTCACCGGCAAAGCGCGCGTCGGCACCATCCTCGATCCCGGCGTCATTCGCCTGGGCTCGTTCGCCAGCACGTTGCTCGAACATTATCCGTGGCTCGACGTGGAGCTCGCGCACGGGATCTCGACCTGGGCGATGGAGTGCGTGAGCAACGGCTCGCTCGACGCCGCGTTCTTCATGGGCGACGGCTTGCACAGCAACGTGCGCGCCCTGCCCCTGGTGGAGCTCGCCTACCGGGTGGTCGCGCCGGCGGCCTGGCGCGCGCAGATCGAGTCGGCGGGCTGGAGCGCAATCGCCGCGCTGCCCTGGATCAGGCCGCCGCGCCATTCGCCGCATCAGCGCATGCAGCAGAGCCTGTTCGAGCCGCGCAAGCTGAACCCCGCCACGGTCGTCGAAGCCGACCAGGAATCGAGCATCTCCGCGCTCGTCAAGGCCGGCGTCGGCCTCGGGCTGATGCGCGACGATCTGGCGCTCGCCGCGGAGCGCGCAGGCGAAGTCTGCGTCTGGGGCGGCGGCGGCGCGTCGACGACGCTGTCGTTCGTCTATGCGCGCGATCGCGAAGACGATGGGGTGATCGAAGCGCTGGTCGCGGCGGTCGGGGCGGTCTGGCAGCTCGCGGCCGCGAGGTCGCTGCCGCGCCGGCTCCGCCCGGTGGGCTGAGCGCGCGCGGAAATACGCTCGGCACAAACGGTACAACTGCGGCGGCGGCGGCGCTCGCGCGCCGCGGCTCGCGGCGATGCCTCGGAGCTGGACCAGACGTCCCGGGAGGGGGTCAGACGTAGATGCTCGCGGCGACCGACGTCGTGAAGTCCTTCGGCGGCTTTCAAGCGCTCGCCGGATGCTCGCTCACGATCGCGGCCGGCAGCATCACCGGCATCATCGGGCCGAACGGCGCCGGCAAGTCGACGCTGTTCAACGTGCTCGCCGGCGCGATCGAGCCCGACGCCGGCAACGTGCGGTTCGAGGGCGCCAGCATCCTCGGCCTGCGGCCCGACCAGCGCGCCCGCGCCGGGCTGGTGCGCACGTTCCAGATCTCCCGCGAGCTCGGCGGCCTGACCGTGCTCGAGAATATGCTGCTCGCGAGCCCGCACCAGAGCGGCGACTCGGCGTGGCGCTGCTTCGGCTCGCCCGGGCGCGTGCGCGCGGAGCAGGCAGCGGCGGTCGCGCGCGCACGACCGCTGCTCGAGCAGGTCGACCTCTGGCGGCTCGCCAACGAGCCGGCGCGCAACCTTTCGGGCGGGCAGAAGAAGCTGCTCGAGATCTCGCGCGCGCTGATGCTCGAGCCGAAGATCATCCTGCTCGACGAGCCCACCGCCGGCGTCAGCCCGGTGATGACCGAGGCGCTCGGCGCGACCGTCGTGAGCCTGCGCGATCGCGGCGTCACCTTCGCGATCATCGAGCACGACATGGACGTGATCGCGGAGCTGTGCAATCCGATCTACGTCCTCGCGGAAGGCCGCACGCTCACGACCGGGACGTTCCGCGAAGTGACTTCCAACCAGGAAGTGATGCAGGCCTATCTCGGCAAGGTGGCATGAGCGACGTCCTGACCGTGAGCGCGCTGCATGCCGGCTACGGCGCGGGCGACATTCTCAAGGGCATCGACGTCGCGCTGCCGGCCGGCCACATCCTCACCCTGATCGGGCCGAACGGCTCCGGGAAGTCGACCCTGGTCAAGACGCTGGCCGGGCTGCTGCCGGCGCGCCAGGGGGAGATCCGGCTCGCGGGCGAACGCCTGAACGATCTCTCGCCGCCGCGCCGCGTACGCGCGGGGCTCGCCTACGTCCCGCAGGAATACAACGTGTTCCGCAATCTCACCGTGCTCGAGAACCTGAAGATCGCACGCGAGTTCATGGGCCGGGGCACATCGCCCGGCGACGAGGTGGCGACGCTGTTTCCGGAGATCGCGGCGCGGCACAAGACGCTCGCCGGAAACCTGAGCGGCGGCCAGCGCCAGATGCTCGCCTTCGCCTGCGCCTTGACGGTTCGTCCCCGGGTGCTGATGCTCGACGAGCCGTCGGCCGGACTGTCGCCGAGGTACATGGGCGAGATTTTCGACACCGTGAAGAAGGTCAACGCCATGGGGGTAAGCGTGCTGATGGTCGAGCAGAATGCCACCGAGGCGCTGCGGATCTCCGACGCCTGTGTCGTGCTCGCCGGCGGTCGCGTGCGGCTCAACGCGCCCGCGGACGAGGTGCTCGGCATGAAGAACCTGCAGAGCCTCTACCTCGGCGATGCGCGCGAGACGACGACCTGATGCTGCAGACCGCGTTCAACGGCCTCATCACCGGGGTCATCATGACGTTGCCTGCGCTGGCGGTGACGCTGCTGTTCGGCGTGCTCAAGTTCCCCAACTTCGCGATCGGCGCGATGATGACGGTCGCGGCCTACATGACCTTCGCGTTGAACGCGCAGCTCGGCTGGCCGCTGGCGGCAGCCACCTGCGTCGCCGCGATCGCGTTCGGCGGGATCTGCATCCTCCTCGACGCGCTCACCTTCAAGCCGCTGCGGGGGCGCAGCGGGATCACGCTGATGGTGGCCTCGCTCGGCCTCGGCTTCATCCTCGAGAACATCGCCCGGTTCGTGTACGGCAACGCGGCGCGCAGCTTCGCGGTCGAGCTCGCCCGCCCGTTTCGCGTCCTGGACATCCGCATGAACCGGGAGCAGATGACCACGCTCGCGGTCTCCTTCCTCGCGATGGTCCTCATGTATCTGCTGCTGACGCGCACGCCGATCGGACGGGCGATGCGCGCGGTGGCCGACAATCCGCAGCTCGCCCTGGTGCGCGGGATCGAGAGCCCGCGCGTCATCCGCTGGACCTGGTTCATCGCCGGGCTGCTGCTCGGCGTCGGCGGCGTGCTGATCGGCATGGACCGGGCGCTCGAACCGCTCATGGGGTCGAACTACCTCGTCGCGGTCTTCGCCGCGGCGATCCTCGGCGGCCTGGGCAGCCCGCTCGGGGCCTTCGTCGGCGCGATGCTGATCGGCATCGTGAGCGAGCTCTCGACGCTGGTGATGCCGCCCAACTACCGCATCGGCATCCCGCTGGTGGTGATCGCGGTAGTGCTGATCTTCCGGCCGCAGGGCCTGTTCGGCCAGCCGCACATCCGCAAGTGACGCCGCAGGAGAGACGCCGATGATCTCGTTCCTCGTCCTGCTGGGGATCGTGGTCTGCTTCTCGGCCATCCTCGCGCTGGCGCTCAACTTCCAGTGGGGCCTGGGCGGCATGGTCAATTTCGGCCTGGCCGGCTTCTACACGCTCGGGGCCTACGCCTGCGCGCTGCTGATACTCAGGGGAGGCGCCAACACCTTCGTCGCCACGCTCGGCGCGATGGCGATCGTCGCCCTCCTGAGCGGCCTCGTCGCGCTGGTCACCTTGCGCGTCGCCGAGGAGGACTACTTCGCCATCGTCACCCTCGGCGTCGGCGAGATGCTGCGCCTCGTCTCGCTGAACGAGGACTGGCTGACCAAGGGCGCGCTCGGGCTCGCCGGCATCCCGCGGCCGCTCGGCGACGTGGTTCCGGCGGAGCTGTATTCGTACTTCCTGCTCGCGCTGTCGGTCGCGATCCTGCTCGGCACCCTCTGGGTGCTCAACGTGCTCGCCCGGTCCCCCTTCGGTCGCATCGTGCGCGCGGTGCGCGAGGACGACCTGGTGGCCGCGACCCTGGGCAAGAACGTCCTCTGGGCGCGCGTGCGGATCTTCGCGATCGGCGGCGCATTCATCGGCCTGGCCGGCGCGCTGCACGCCTTCTACTACCAGTACATCGATCCGACCCAGTTCACGAACATCGTCATCGCCTACGCCTTCATGGCGGTGATCGCGGGCGGGCGCGGCGCGCACCGGGGGACGATCTGGGGCGCGGCGGTGGTGATGGTGCTGCTGGAGGGCTCGCGCTTCCTCAAGGACGTGATTCCCGCGCTCAACGCCGACCAGCTGGCGGCGATCCGGATCATCATCATCGGCGTGGGGCTGATCCTGCTGCTGATCTTCCGCCCGCAGGGGTTCCTGCGCGAGCACCGGTTACAGGTCGATCTCGGCGATGCCGCGTCGATTCGAGGATAAGGCGCCGCAGGTCCGGCGCCCCGACTCACCCACTCACCCGGAGGAGGCACATATGCGCACGTTCACCCGTCGTCGGATGCTGAAATCGGTCGCCGCCGCCGCGGCGGGACCGCTCGGGTTCCCGTTCCTCAACCTCGCGCACGCACAGGCCGCGCCGGTTCCGATCGGCGTCGCCGTGCCGCTCACCGGCAACGCCGGGCCCTACGGGCCCGACATGGCCGAGGCCGCGAAGCGCACCGCGGCGAAGATCAACAACGCCGGCGGCATCCTCGGCGGGCGGCGGCTGGAGCTGTTCATCGAGGACTCGGAATCGAGCGCGGCCGTTGCGGCCAACCTGACGCAGAAGTTCATCAACGTGCACAAATGCCAGTCGTGCCTCGGCTACTGGGGTACGCCGGAAGGGATGTCCTCGCGCCCGATCGTGGTCCAGAACAAGGTCGTGCTGATGGTCTCGAGCGCCGCCAACGCGATCACCGAGGGCGACACGCAGGGCTACGTCTGGCGCTTCCAGATGAAGGCGACCGACTGGGGCATCGTCATCGGCCGCGCCGCCGCGGGCATGAAGTTCAAGTCGGTCGGCATCCTCGGCCTGCAGAACGCGTTCGTGCTCCCGATCATGAAGGTCTTCGAGGAACGCATGAAGGCCGCCGGCGTGCAGGTGGTCGACTCGCTCATCTACAACCCCGAGCAGCCTTCCTACCGCGCCGAGGTCGAGCGCGTCTTCGGCAAGAAGCCCGACGCGGTGTTCTGCTTCGGCCTGCTGCCCGACTTCGTCTCGATCATCCGCGAAGTGCACCGCGGCGGGTTCGAGAGCAAGGTGATCGCGCTCTCGATCATGGCCGACGCGGAAGGCAAGTTCGTGCAGGCGGTGGGCCCGCAGGTGGCCGAGGGCATCCGGCACTTCCAGCCGATGCCCGACGTCTCCGCCTCCGGCTACAAGAAGTTCGTGCAGCTGATGGGCGCGCCCCCGGACCGCCTGTTCCTGTTCCCGCCGAACACGCACGACCAGATGGCGATCACCGCGCTCGCGATGGAGCGGGCGAAGAGCCCGATGGCGGTGGACTGGTCCAAGCAGATCATCACCGTCGGCAACGGCCCCGGCCAGGAGGTCGACGACGTGGTCGAGGCCCTGAAGCTGGTGCGCGAAGGAAAGCCGGTCAACTTCCAGGGTGCGGGATCGACGTGCGACTTCACCCCCAACGGCGACCAGCTCGGCCGCGGCATGGGCCAGTGGATCATCAAGGGCGGCAAGAGCGTGTTCGTCGAGTACGCAAAGCCGTAGCGGCGGAGCGGGCGGCGGGCCCGGAGGACGAGCCGCAGGCGGACGCGGACGCGAATTTCAGCGCTGCAGCGCGCTACGGAGGTCTTTCGTCCACGCGCTCGCCGCCGCGCTCAGGAAGCCGATGTCGCTCTGCGTCGTCAGGAACAGGGCGCCCTTGCGGACGAGCTCGGCCTGCCGCCCCACGTCGCGATGGCCGCCGATGCCGGCGTACTTCCCGTGCGCCTTGCACACCGTGATCAGCCGCTCCTGCGCCGCGACGATCTCGGGATCGGCGAATTGCCCGGGCTTGCCCATGTTCGCGAGCAGATCGTTGCTGCCGAGGTGCAGCACGTCGACGCCGTCCACCGCGGCGATCGCATCGAGGTTCTTCATCCCTTCGACGGTCTCGATCATGCACACGAGCAGGCACACGTCGTTCAGCGCCGCCACCGCCTGCGCGACCGGCACCGAGCGGTAGTCGAAGTGCGGATAGCCGCCGCTCACGGAGCGCTTGCCGAGCGGCGCGAACCGGCACGTGTCGACCGCTTTCCGCGCGTCGGCGGCGGTCGCCACGTCCGGGAACACGATGCCGGTGACGCCGTTGTCGAGCAGCAGCGACACGTCCGGGTCGTTCACGCTCCGCACGCGCACCAGCGGCGCGATGCCGATCGCGAGCGCGGTCTGCGCTATGTGGGCGATCGTCTCGAGGTTGAAGATCGAGTGCTGGATGTCGATGAAGATGAAGTCGTGCCCGGTGGCCTTGGCGATGCGCGCGATGTCGCCCGAGCGCCCGAGGCGCACGTTCATGCCGAGCGCCGGTTCGCCCGCGCGCATGCGTTCCTTGGCCGGGTTGACGAGCTTGACGTCGGTCATGGCGGATCTCCGGAAGGTCAGGCGACGCGGGCTTTCGCCGGGATGTTGCCGTCGAGCACCGCGAGCAGCGTCTCGGCGACGGCGATCGAGCTCTTCGCCTGGGTCTCGAGCGTTCCGCCGCCGGCGTGCGGCGTGACGACCACGTTCGCCAGGGAGAGCAGCGGATCGCGGTTCGACGGCGGCTCGGTCACGAAAACGTCGAGCCCCGCGCCGAAGATCTTCCCGGCCTTGAGCGCATCGTAAAGCGCCTGCTCGTCGACGACGCCCCCGCGCGCAGCGTTGACCACGATCGCGGTCGGCTTCATGCGCGCGATGCCCGCCTTGCCCACGATGCTGCGGGTCTCCGCGGTAAGCGGCACGTGCGGCGTGATCACGTCGGCCTGCGGCCACAGGTCGTCGAGCGAGGCGAGCCGCTCGTGCGGAATGTCCGGCCAGTGGTTCGCCGGCACGTACGGATCGTAGGCGACGATCCGCGCGCCGAACGCGGCGTGGAACAGCCGCGCCACGCGCGTCCCGATGTTGCCCATGCCGATGACGCCGACCGTCTTGCCGCCGAGCTCGAGGCCGAGGAACCGCGCCCGGTCGATCGTGCCGTCCGCGCGGTTCCGGCGATCGCACTCGGCGATGCGCCGCGCCACGGCGAGCGTGAGGCCGAGCGTCAGCTCGGCCACCGCGTCGGCGTTGACGCCCGGCGTGTTGCAGACGACGACGCCGCGGTCGCGCGCCGCGGCGAGGTCGATGTTGTCGACGCCGACGCCCTGCTTCACCACCGCCTTGAGGCGCTTCGCGCGCGCGAAGTCGTCCGCCGTGATGCGCGTCAGGCGGATCATCAGCCCGTCGGCGTCGTCGTGCCAGTTCGCCTTCCGGGGATCGTCCCAGCGGACCACCTCCGCGCGCTTCGAGGCGAGCTCGACGCCCCCCGGGTAGATCTCATCGAGTACGTAGATCTTCATTCCCTCACTCCGCCTTGATGCCGGCCTCGCGCGCGAGCCGCGCGAACTTCTCGACCTCGGCCTTGACGTAGGCCGCGAACTCGTCCGGCGATCCGCTCGCCCTCAGCTCGATCGCGCGCTCGGCGAAGCGGCTCACCAGCTCCTGCGAGCTCCACGCCTTCACGACCTCGGCGTGCAGGCGGGTCACGACCTCGCGCGGCGTCCCCGCCGGCGCGAGCATCAGGTTGATGGTCACGTCCTCGTACCCCGGATAGCCCGATTCCGCGATGGTGGGCACGTCGGGGAAGAGCGGCGAGCGCGTCGTCGTCGTGACCGCGATCGGCCGCAGCTTGCCGGAGCGGGCGTGCGGACCGGCGGTGCCGATCTGGTCGAACAGCATCATCGTCTGCCCGCCGATGACGTCGGTGAGCGCCTGCGCGCTGCCCTTGTAGAAGATGTTGTTGAACTTCACGCCGGCGCGGCGCGCGAAGAGCTCCGCCGCCATGTGGCCGGTCGACCCGTTGCCGGAGCTCGCGGTCGTCAGCTCGCCGGGCTTGGACCTGGCGAGCCCGACGAGCTCGTCCAGCGTCTTCGCCGGCACGCTCGGATGCGACGCCACCATCATCGGTGCGCGGCACGTCAGGCTGACCGGGATGAAGTCCCTGATCGGGTCGTAGCCCGGGCTCGCGACGATCGCGGGCGCGGAGAGGAACGTCGTGGAGGTGGTGAGCAGCGTGTAGCCGTCCGGCGCCGACTTCGCGACGAGCTGGGTGCCGACGAGCGAGCTCGCGCTCGGCCGGTTCTCGACCACGACCGGCTGGCCAAGGCTCTTCGACATCGGCTCGGCGAGCGTGCGGGCGACGATGTCCACGGTCCCGCCGGGCGCGACCGGCACGATGAACCGGATCGGCTTCTCGGGATACGCGGCGAGCCCCGCGCCGAGCGGCGCGCAGGCGAGCAGAAACGCGCTCACCGCGCGCGACAGACGTTCGCGAGTCATTCCGTATTCCTCCAGTCGGTCAGAAATCGTAGAGCCGCGCCGGGTTGTCGACGAGGATCTTGCGCAGCCGCACCGGATCCGCGATCCACTCGTGCAGCCGGTTCAGCGCGCGGCCGTCGTCGATCGGGAAGAACGGCTCGACGACGTCCGGCGCCCGCACGCCGGCCTGGCCGGCGCCCGGATGAGGCCAGTCGGTACCCCACACGATCCGGTCGGGGTTCGCGTCGGCGAGCGCCCGCGCGAGCGGTCCCGCGTCCGTCCAGTCCGGATGGTCGGAGATCCGGTACCCCGCCGAGATCTTCACCCAGGCTTTCCCTTCCCGGACGAGCGCGAGCAGCACGTCGAAGCCGGGCTGGGCCGGTCCCAGCGCCGCCACGGCATGCCCGAAGTGGTCGACGACGAGGGGCACCGGCAGCGCGCGGATCGTGTCGGCGACGGAAACGAGCACCGGCAGCTTCGTGTAGGTCTGGACGTGCCAGCCGAGCGGTGCGGCGCGCGCCGCCGCCTGCTCGAGCTGGCGCCGCGCGACCGCGGGATCCTGCTGCCCCTGCGACTCGAGGTTGACGCGCACGCCGCGGACGCCCGCGCGATGCATCGCCCGGAGCTCGGCGTCGGTGGTGTGCTCGTCGATGACCGCGACGCCGCGCGCCTGCGAGCCGCCGGCGGGAAGGCGCTGCAGGGCGTCCACGAGGCAGGCGTTGTCGGTGCCTTGCGGGCTCGCCTGTACGACGACGACGCGCGAGAGCCGCAACGCGCGCTGTAACGCCAGCAGGTTCTCGACCGACGCCGGCCCCGGCGTGTACCTGCGTCCGGACCAGAGCGGGAAGCGGTCGTACGGCCCGAACACGTGGACGTGGCTGTCGCAGGCGTCCGCGGGGACGTCGAACCCGGGTGCGGTATGCGTGACGCCGTGGATGGTCGCGGTCATGGCTACTTGTATTTCTTCTGGAAGAGCTCCGGCACGCTCACGCCGGCGGCGACGTCGGCGCGCCGGCGCGCGTCGCCGTCCTCGATCCTGCGCACCTCCGCGAGTACCGCTTCGGCGTGCTTGAACGGGATGAAGCAGACGCCCGCCTCATCGGCGACGACGAGGTCGCCCGGCTCGACGCGCACCCCCGCGACGTGCACCGTGCCGTTGATCGCGACCGTGCGCAGGCGCCACTTGCCCGAGATCGGCGTCACGCCGCGCGCCCAGACGGCGAGGCCCGCGGCGCGCGCCTCGTCCGGATCGCGCACGCCGCCGTCGACGACCGCGCCGATCTCGCCCTGCCGGCGGCCGATCGTCGCCGAGAGCCCGCCGAGGTTCGACACGCCCGGGACGCCCTCGATCACCAGCACGTCGCCGGCGCGAGCGAGGTTGTGCGCCTCGCCTTCGCCCTGCCCGTTCGCCTTCTCGCGCGCCGCCCGGTGCGGCTGAAGCTCGTGCGCGACGTTGCGCACCGTGAGCGCCGGTCCGACGATCTTCGACCCCGGCGTGAGCGGCGCGAGCACGCTCGCCGGAATCGCGCCCGGCAGGCCGAGCTCGTCGAGCGCGTCGGACACCGAGCCGGTCGGGCCGGCGAGGCCGCGAAAGCCCTCGATCACCGCCGCCGGCAGGCGCGGCAGATCGAGGCGGTGGATCGCCTCGCGCGGCACGCGGCCGAGGAGCTTCGGTTCGGTCGTCATGACGGTCTTGTTCCCCTTAAGCGACGGCGAGCTCGATGAGCGTGGTCTGCTCGAGGTCGGCGCCGAACCAGGCCTGGATCGCCGCCTCGCGCTTGCCCACGTACTCGATCCGCCCGTCGTGCTGCACCATCGGCACGTCGTGCCCGGCGACGAGGATGCTGCCGGGGCGCCGGCGCCACAGCTCCCAGATCATCCCGATCGACGCGGTGCTCACCGCCGGGTCGTAGGTGGCGTCGGCCCGGCGCGAGAGGAGCTCGGCGCGGTTCTTGGCCGCGTCGCCGGTGAAGATCACGTCGCGCTCGGCGCCGTGGAGCACGAACACCAGGTGCCCCGGCGTGTGGCCCGGCGCCACGTGCGCGGTCACTCGCGGGAACACCTCTTCGCCGTCGGCGGCCCGGTGCACGGTCGGCCAGCGGTCGAGCTCGCGCACGTAGAGCTCGGGCACGGGCGTCTCGCCCCACGGCACCGTCAGCGACCACTCGAGCTCGTGCGCCCCGATCACGATCCGCGCACGGCTGAAGAGCGTCCAGTTCACCGCGTGGTCGTAGTGCGAGTGGGTGAGCAGGACGTCGGTGACGTCGGCCGGGACGAGCTTGCGTGCCGCGAGGCGCTGGATCAGTGGCTTGCGGATGCCGAAGCCGCCGACGTCCACGAGCGCGGCGCGACTCCCGGCGCGGATGAGCGCGATCGTGCTCCAGCCCAGGCCCCCGTGGCAGACCGCTTTTCCGGGATAGCCCTGAACGACGATGTCTACGTCCTGCATGCCTGCTGTTCCTCCGTCTGCCAGCCGAGATTACCCGAAATGAACGCCCGTTCGCCCGGCTCAGGGCGCCGGACCGCTGCGACGCAAGTAGCGGACGATCGCCCGCTTGTTGCATCATCGCGGTCGGCAAGGTACGGACCAGGAGGTTCCATGCGGCTGATGCTACGCAGCGGCCTCGCACTGCTGCTCGT
>CAWHBL010000002.1:0-102173 GCA_963827555.1 uncultured beta proteobacterium | reverse complement strand
CTCGCCAAGCTCGCCCGCGACGGCAAACTGAAAGGCGAGCAGATGCAGGGCGGGACCTTCACGATTTCGAGCCTCGGCGGGATTGGCGGCACCTACTTCACGCCGATCATCAACGCGCCCGAGGTCGCGATCCTCGGCGTGTGCCGCTCGTTCTGGCGGCAGGTGTCGACGGACGGCAAGACCTCGTCGTGGCGCTTCATCCTGCCGCTGTCGCTCTCGTGGGACCACCGCGTGATCGACGGCGCGGCGGCGGCGCGCTTCAACTCGTATTTCGCCAGCGCCATGGGCGATCTGCGCCGCGTGCTGATGTAGGGGGAGGCCACGATGGCAACGATCGAAGTCAAGGTCCCCGATATCGGCGACTTCAAGGACGTGCCGGTCATCGAGATCCTCGTCAAGCCGGGCGAGGCGATCAAGACCGAGCAGGCGCTCGTCAGCCTCGAATCCGACAAGGCGACGATGGACGTGCCATCGCCGCTCGACGGGGTCGTCAAGGAGATCAAGGTCAAGGTCGGCGACAAGGTTTCCGAGGGCGCGGTGCTCCTCACCGCGGAGACCGAGGCCGCGCCGGCCGGCGTGGCGCCACGCGAGAAGGTGAAAGAAGGCGGCCACTCCACCGGCGAGGGCGCACCGGTCGCCGACTACGGCGCCGCGTCGGGTGTGTACGAGACGGTCGAGGTGCGCGTCCCCGACATCGGGGACTTCAAGGACGTCCCGGTCATCGAGGTGTTCGTGAAGCCGGGCGACGCGATCAAGCCCGAGGCGCCGCTCGTTTCGCTCGAGTCCGACAAGGCCACGATGGATGTCCCGTCGCCCGCCGCGGGGACGGTGAAGGAGGTGAAGGTCAAGCTCGGCGACAAGGTGAGCGAGGGCAGCCTGCTCCTCACGTTGACCACGGGCGTGACCGGCGCCGCGCCGGCCGCACCCGCCGCGCCCACGGCGACGCCGGCCGCACCTGCACCCGCGCCGACGGCGGCGTCCTACGCCGGCGCCGCGGACGTCGAGTGCGAGATGATGGTGCTCGGTGCCGGCCCGGGTGGGTACAGCGCGGCTTTCCGCTCCGCCGATCTCGGCATGAAGACCGTGCTCGTCGAGCGCTACGCCACGCTCGGCGGCGTGTGCCTCAACGTCGGCTGCATTCCGTCCAAGGCGCTATTGCACGTCGCCGCCGTCGCCGACGAAGCCGCCGCGCTGGGCGACCACGGGATGGCGTTCGGCACTCCGCAGCTCGACCTCGGCAAGCTCCGCGGCTGGAAAGAGAAGGTGGTCGGCAAGCTGACCGGCGGGCTCGCCGGCATGGCCAAGGCGCGCAAGGTCGAAGTCGTGCGCGGCGTCGGGCGCTTCGTCGGTCCGAATCACCTGGAAGTCGAGCTGACCTCCGGCGCCGGCCACGAGAAGTCCGGCGGGAAGAAGGTCGTCCGTTTCGAGAAGGCGATCATCGCTGCCGGCAGCCAGGCGGTGAAGCTGCCGTTCATTCCCGAAGACCCGCGCGTCGTCGACTCGACCGGCGCGCTCGAGCTCGCCTTCCTGCCCAAGCGGATGCTCGTGATCGGCGGCGGGATCATCGGGCTCGAGATGGCGACGGTCTACTCGACTCTCGGCGTGCGCATCGACGTCGTCGAAATGCTCGACGCGCTGATGACCGGCGCCGATCGCGACCTCGTCAAGATCTGGGAGAAGCGGAACGCCGGGCGCTTCGAGAACGTGATGCTCAAGACCAAGACGGTCTCCGCGGAAGCCACATCGCAGGGCATCAAGGTCGGGTTCGAGGGTGAGAAGGCGCCGCAGGAGCCGCAGGTCTACGATCTCGTGCTCGTCGCGGTGGGCCGCAGCCCGAACGGCAAGCGCATCGACGCGGAGAAGGCGGGCGTGGTGGTGACCGACCGCGGCTTCGTCCCGGCCGACAAGCAGATGCGCACCAACATGCCGCACATCTTCGCCATCGGCGACATCGTCGGCCAGCCCATGCTCGCCCACAAGGCGGTGCACGAAGGGCATGTCGCTGCGGAAGCGGCGGTGGGTCAGCGTTCCCACTTCGACGCGCGCCAGATCCCGTCGGTCGCCTACACCGATCCCGAGGTGGCCTGGGCGGGTCTCACCGAAGAGCAGGCGAAGGCACAGGGCATCAAGTTCGGCAAGGCGGTCTTCCCCTGGGCCGCGAGCGGCCGGGCGATCGCGAACGGCCGCGACGAAGGCTTCACCAAGCTCATCTTCGACGAGGCGACTCACCGGGTGATCGGCGGCGGTATCGTTGGCACCCACGCGGGGGACCTCATCGGCGAGGTGTGTCTGGCGGTCGAGATGGGCTGCGACCCGGTTGACGTCGGCAAGACGATCCACCCGCACCCGACGCTCTGCGAGTCGGTCGGCATGGCCGCCGAGGTGTTCGAGGGCGTCTGCACCGATCTGCCGCCGGCGAGGAAGAAATGAGACGCGTCCAGCGAATGGGTTTCGAGGAGAGAGGTCATGGCTGAAGAGCAGCAACTGAAGATCGACGCACTCGAGTATCACCGGCTCCCGACGCCGGGGAAGATCTCGCTCACGCCCACCAAGGCGCTCGCCAACCAGCGCGATCTCTCGCTCGCCTATTCGCCCGGCGTTGCGTACGCGTGCACCGCGATCCAGGAGAACCCGCACGAGGCGGCGAGCCTCACCGCCCGCGGCAACCTGGTGGCGGTGGTCACCAACGGCACCGCGGTGCTCGGCCTGGGCAACATCGGCGCGCTCGCCGGCAAGCCGGTGATGGAAGGCAAGGGCTGCCTCTTCAAGAAGTTCGCGGGCATCGATGTCTTCGACATCGAGGTGGCGGAAACCGACCCCGACAAGCTGGTCGAGGTCGTCGCCGCGCTCGAGCCGACCTTCGGCGGCATCAACCTGGAGGACATCAAGGCGCCCGAATGCTTCTACATCGAGAAGAAGCTGCGCGAGCGGATGAAGATCCCGGTCTTCCACGACGACCAGCACGGCACGGCGATCGTCTCGGCCGCGGCGGTGCTGAACGGGCTCAAGATCGTCGGCAAGGACATCGGCAAGGTCAAGCTCGCATGCTCGGGCGCCGGTGCGGCGGCGATCGCCTGCCTCGACCTGCTGGTGAGCCTGGGGCTGAAGCCCGAGAACATCCTCGTCACCGACGCGAAGGGCGTGGTCTACAAGGGTCGCAAGGAAGGCATGGACCCGAACAAGGAGCGCTACGCCAGGGACACGCGCGCACGGACGCTCGGCGACATCGTCCCCGGCGCCGATATCTTCCTCGGCCTGTCCGCGGGCGGCGTGCTCAAGCCGGAGATGGTCAAGGAGATGGCCGACAAGCCGATCATCCTGGCGATGGCGAACCCCGAGCCGGAGATCCGGCCCGAGCTCGCGAAGGAGGTCCGTCCGGACTGCCTGATCGGGACCGGCCGCTCGGATTACCCGAACCAGGTGAACAACTCGCTCTGCTTCCCGTTCATCTTCCGCGGCGCGCTGGACGTGGGCGCGACCACGATCAACGAGGAGATGAAGCTCGCCGCCGTCCGGGCGCTCGCGGAGATCGCACAGGCCGAGCCCTCCGAGATCGTGGCGCTCGCGTACGGCGAGCAGACGCCGGCGTTCGGTCCGGACTACCTGATCCCGCGCGCGTTCGATCCCCGTCTGATCATCAAGATGTCCCCCGCAGTCGCGCAGGCGGCGATGGACAGCGGCGTCGCGACACGGCCGATCAAGGACTTCAATGCCTATCGGGACCAGCTCAACCGCTTCGTCTACCAGTCCGGCACCACGATGGAGCCGGTCTTCGCCGCGGCCAAGCAGGCACCGAAGCGCGTCGTGTATGCCGAGGGCGAGGACGAGCGCGTGCTGCGCGCGGCGCAGGTCGCGGTGGACGAGGGCCTCGCGCGCCCGGTCCTCGTCGGCCGCACCGACGTCATAACGGCCCGCATCGCCAAGCTCGGCTTGCGCATGAAGCTCGGGGCCGACACCGAGGTCGTGAACATCCTCGACGACCCGCGCTATCGTGACTACTGGTCCGATTACTACAAGATCGCGCGGCGCGAGGGCGTGTCGCGGTCGCAGGCGATGGAGGACATGCGCACCCGGCCGACGCTCGTCGGCGCGATGGGCGTCCGCCGCGGCGACGCCGACGCGATGCTGTGCGGCACGGTCGGCAACTATGCCGACCACCTGAAGTACGTCCGCAACGTGATCGGCATGCGCGAGGGGGTCAAGACGCTCGCGGCGATGCAGATGGTCATCCTGCCGGACCGCCAGATCTTCGTCTGCGACACGCACGTGAACCGCGATCCCGACGCCGGCGAGATCGCCGAGATGACGCTGCTCGCCGCCGAGGAGGTGCGTCGCTTCGGCCTCAAGCCGAGCATCGCACTGGTGTCGCACTCGAGCTTCGGCAGCTCGGATGCGCCGTCGGCGCAGAAGATGCGCGATGCGCTCCAGCTCATCTTGGCGAGGGCGCCCGACCTTGCGGTCGAAGGGGAGATGCGCGGCGACGCGGCGCTGTCGAAGACGATCCGCGACAACACGTTTCCCGACTCGCGCCTCGAGACGGACGCCAACCTGCTCGTCATGCCGAACGTGGACGCCGCGAACATTACCTACAACGTGCTGCGGGTTACGAGCGGCCACGGCATCACCGTGGGCGGCATCCTCCTCGGCGCGGCGAAGCCGGTTCACATCATGACGCCGTCGTCGACGGTGCGGCGCATCGTCAACATGACGGCGCTGGCCGTCGTGGACGCGCGCGCGCAGCGTTGAGGCGAACGCGAGCGGCCGAAGCCGGCTCGCCTGAGAGCGATACAGGAGGACCGAATGGCACACGAGGCGATCGTCACCCAGGTGGTCGAGAAGAAGAAAACGCCGCTCTACAAGAGCCTGTACTTCCAGGTCATTGTCGCCATCGTCCTGGGGGTCCTGCTCGGGCACTTCTACCCCGAAACGGGGGCCGCGATGAAGCCCCTGGGCGACGGCTTCATCAGGCTGATCAAGATGATCATCGCGCCGATCATCTTCTGCACCGTCGTGGTCGGCATCGCCGGCATGGAGGACATGAAGAAGGTGGGCAAGACTGGGGGCTACGCGCTGCTCTATTTCGAGATCGTCAGCAGCATCGCCCTGATCGTCGGGCTCTTGATCGTCAACGTCGTGCAGCCCGGCGCCGGCATGAACATCGATCCTGCGACGCTGGACACCAAGGGGATCGCGGCCTACGCGAAGCCGGGGCAGATGCAGAGCACGACGGACTTTTTGCTGAACGTGATTCCGAGCACGGTTGTGGACGCGTTCGCGAAGGGCGAGATCCTGCAGGTGCTGTTGTTCTCGGTCCTGTTCGGCTTCGCGTTGCACAAGTTCGGCGGCCGGGGAACGCTCGTCTTCGACTTGATCGAAAAGGCTTCGCACGTCCTGTTTGTCATCGTCGGCTACATCATGAAGGTCGCCCCGATCGGCGCGTTCGGCGCGATGGCGTTCACCATCGGCAAGTACGGCGTCGGCTCGCTGGTGTCGCTCGGCAAACTGATGGGGACGTTCTACCTCACATGTCTCGTGTTCATCTTGGTCGTGCTCGGCATCATCGCCAGGCTGCACGGCTTCGGCATCTGGAAGTTCATCAAGTACATCAAGGAAGAGTTGCTGATCGTCCTCGGCACGTCGTCGTCGGAGTCGGTGCTGCCGCGCATGATGGCGAAGCTCGAAAACCTCGGGGTCAAGAAATCGACCGTCGGCCTGGTCGTCCCGACCGGGTACTCCTTCAACCTGGACGGCACGTCGATCTACCTGACCATGGCCGCGGTCTTCATCGCCCAGGCCACCAACACGCCCATGTCGCTCACGCAGCAGCTCACGCTGCTGGGAGTGCTGCTGCTGACCTCCAAGGGCGCGGCAGGCGTTACGGGGAGCGGGTTCATCGTGCTGGCGGCAACCCTGTCGGCGGTGGGCAATGTGCCGGTCGCAGGTCTTGCGCTGATCCTCGGCATCGACCGTTTCATGTCGGAAGCGCGCGCGCTGACCAACCTCATCGGCAACGGCGTGGCGACCGTCGTCGTCGGCAAGTGGTGCAACGAGCTCGACGAGAATCGCATGCGAAGGGTCCTCGACAACGAGACACCAGAGGATGCGGAAGCGCCGGAGAAGATCCTCGACGCCGTGGATGAGCATATGGCTGTGAGGACCGCTTAAGTCATGGCGCATCCCGACGCACTCCGCCAGGTCGACGGCGGTGAGAGCAGAGACCACCCGGTGACAGCGACCGTGGATATGAGTCGGGACACGCCGCGCCACGCTCGGCTCCACCGGATCGTCGTCGTCGGCGGCGGGGCGGGGGGCTCGAGCTTGCGACGCGACTCGGCGACAAGCTCGGCAAGCGCAACAAGGCTCACGTCACGCTGATCGAGACGGCGCGGACGCATTTCTGGAAGCCGCACCTGCACGAGCTCGCCGCGGGCAGCATGGATATCGGCGTATACCAGACCAACTATCTCGCGCAGTCGCACTGGCACCACTTCCGCTACCGGGTCGGCGAGATGGTCGGACTCGACCGCGCACGGCGCGAGGTGCACGTCGCGCCCTTCATCGACGAGGACGGCGACCGCGTGACCTCGCGGCGCGTGTTCGGCTACGACACGCTGGTCATCGCGGTCGGGAGCCTCACGAACGATTTCGGCACGCCGGGCGTCAAGGAGCACGCGATCGCACTGGAGACGCCGGCGCAGGCCGAGCGCTTTCACCGCCGCCTGGTCAACGCGTGCATCCGCGCGCATGCTCAGCCCGAGGCGCTGCGCGCGGAACAGCTGAACGTCGCCATCATCGGCGCCGGCGCGACCGGCGTGGAGCTCGCCGCCGAGCTGCACAACACGGCGCGCACGCTCGTCTCCTACGGCCTCGACCGCATCGACCCCGAGAAGGACATACGGCTGATCCTGATCGAGGCCGCCGACCGCATCCTGCCGGCGCTGCCGGAGCGATTGTCGAACGCGGCGGCGAAGCTCCTCGCGAAGCTCGGGGTGAGCGTGCGGACTGCCGCGCGGGTCGCCGAGGTGCTGCCGAAGGGCGTCAAGCTCGCGAGCGGCGAAGTGCTCCCCGCGGAGCTCGTGGTCTGGGCGGCGGGTGTGAAGGCGCCGGATCTGCTCAAAGATCTCGAGGGGCTGGAGACGAACCGCATCAACCAGCTGGTGGTGCTGCCGACGCTCCAGACCACACGCGACGAGAACATCTTCGCGATCGGCGACTGCGCCGCGTGCCCGTGGATCGGGAAGCCGGACGCCCTCGTTCCGCCGCGTGCGCAGTCGGCGCACCAGCAGGCGTCGCACATGGTGAAGCAGATCCGGAATCGTCTCGCAGGCAAGCCGCTCGCCGAGTGGCGCTACCGCGACTTCGGCTCGCTGGTCTCGCTCGGCGAGCACTCGACCGTGGGCAGCCTCATGGGCGGCCTGGTCGGCGCCAACCTGTGGATCGAGGGATATTTCGCGCGGCTGATGTATCTCTCGCTGTACAAGATGCACGAGCTCGCGCTGCACGGCTTCTGGAAAGTGACGCTCGACACGGCGGCGCGGCTGATCACCCGGCGCACCGAGCCGCACGTCAAGCTGCACTGAGCAAGGAGGTTCCCGTGATTACCCAACCGAACGATCCGGCCCAACTGCTGGCGAAGATCTTCCAGGCCGGACAGGAGCAGATGCGGCAGTTCAGCGCTGCCCCTGGGACCGGCAACGCGAAACAGGACCCCACGGCGGCGTTCGCGGCGGCGTCGCAGCACTACGCCGAGATGCACCAGAACTTCCTCAAGCAGATGACGGGATTCTGGTCCGCGATGCTGGGAGCGGCGACGCCCGCCGAAGAGGCTGCCGCGCCGATGGCGAAGGACGAGGACCGGCGCTTCGCGGGCAAGGCGTGGCAAGACGACCCTCGCTTCGACGCGGTCAAGCGCACCTACCTCGTGTACTCGAGCTTCCTGCGGGACGCCGTCGAGTCGGCCCCGGTCGATGAGAAGACCAAGGGTCCGCTGCGCTTTGGCGTCCGGCAGTTCGTCGACGCCATGAGTCCCGCCAATTTCCTCGCCACCAATCCGGAGGCGATCGAGCTTGCCGTCGAGACCGGCGGACAGAGCCTCGCCGAGGGCATGGGGCTCTTCTTCGAGGACCTGGCGAAGGGCCGCATCTCCACCACCGACGAGACCGCGTTCGAGGTGGGCAGGAACGTCGCCGTGAGCCCGGGCGCGGTGATCTACGAGAACGCTCTCATCCAGGTCATCCAGTACGCGCCGCTCACCGACGAGGTCCACGCGCGGCCGCTCGTCCTGATCCCGCCGTGCATCAACAAGTTCTACATCCTCGACCTGCAGCCCGAGAACTCGCTGGTGCGCTACGCGGTGGAACAGGGACACACCGTGTTTCTCGTCTCCTGGCGCAACGTGTCCGCGGAGCAGGGCCGTCTCACGTGGGACGACTACCTCCGGGACGGCATCATGAAGGCGATCGACGTGGCGCGCGACGTCACCGGCGCCGACAAGGTGAACACGCTCGGCTTCTGCGTCGGCGGCACGCTCCTCGCCTCGGCCCTCGCCGTGATGAAGGCGCGGGGCGAGGACAAGGTGGCGAGCATGACGCTCCTCACGTCGATGCTGGACTTCTCCGACACGGGCGAGATCGGCGCGCTCGTCAGCAAGGACAGCGTCGCGGCGCGCGAGGCGGCGATCGGCACCGGCGGGGTGATGCAGGGCAAGGAGCTCTCCTTCACCTTCTCGTCGCTCCGCGCGAACGACCTGATGTGGCAGTACGTCGTCAACAGCTACCTCAAGGGCAAGGCG
The DNA here is from genome assembly GCA_963827555.1 of uncultured beta proteobacterium. GTDB lineage: Bacteria > Pseudomonadota > Gammaproteobacteria > Burkholderiales > SG8-39 > DATEDA01. Next base: position 93,382 of record CAWHBL010000002.1, on the reverse strand, counting down.
CCGCCGGCGTTCGACATCCTCTACTGGAACTCCGAGAGCACCAACCTGCCGGGCCCGATGTTCTGCTGGTACGTGCGCAATACCTACCTCGAGAACAACCTGCGTTCACCCGGCAAGACCGTCCAGTGCGGCGTGCCGGTCGACCTCGCGAAGATCGACGTCCCGGCGTTCGTGTACGCCTCGCGCGAGGATCACATCGTTCCCTGGCGCACCGCATACGCGTCGACGCAGATCCTGTCGGGCGAGTCGACGTTCGTGCTCGGCGCGAGCGGGCACATCGCGGGCGTGATCAACCCGCCGGCGAAGCAGAAACGCAACTACTGGGCCGGCGGGACGGCCGGGCCCGATCCCGAAAACTGGATGTCGACGGCCAAGAGCATCCGTGGCAGCTGGTGGCCGGCCTGGACCGCGTGGCTCGCGCAGCACGCCGGACCCGACGTGCCCGCGCGGGCCGCGCTGGGGAACGAGCCGTACCGGGCGATCGAGCCGGCGCCGGGACGGTACGTGAAGGTCAAGGCGGAATGACGGTGACCTCGAACGAGAGTCGAGCGCACGGAGTCGAACATGGCCAAAGAGCGGATCCTCGGCATCGTTCAAAACGGCCTGCTGCGGCGGCTGACGCCGGTCAGGGATCTCGGCGTCGGCTGCCGGCTGACGCGCGACTCCCCCGGCAAGGGGCCGCCCGAGCAGGGCGAGATCGACCTCGCCCGCTACGAGGGCAGCGCCATCCTGGTCGAAGGTGAACCCGCGGAGCTGTGGGTGCACTCTGCAAACGTAGTCGAGGAAGCCGGGCCCATCGTGACCGAGCTCGTGCAGTACGTGCTGGGCCTCCCCGAGCTCCCGCGCGACCCGAAACCGCCTATTGCGCTGTAGCAGGCGTCAACCGAAGGAGAGTGAAATGACCGGCATCGTGGTCGCAGGACGCACCGCACGCGAGTGTGTGCATCTGCGACGGCATGCCCGTCGCGCTCGCAGTTAAACGTTGAGGAGAAAGGAACATGGCACAGAGGATCGCGCTGATCACCGGCGGCATGGGCGGCCTGGGCGAGTCGATCAGCACCAAGATGCACGATGCCGGCTACCGGGTGATCGTGACCCATTCCCCTGGCAACAAGAACGCCGCCGGCTGGCTCGCCGAGTACAAGGCGAAGGGCTACAACTTCGCCGCCTACCCGGTCGACGTGGCCGACTTCGAGTCCTGCCAGGCCTGCATCGCCAAGGTCCAGGCGGAGGTGGGGCGGTCGACATCCTGGTGAACAACGCCGGGATCACCCGCGACACGACGTTCAAGAAGATGACCAAGGCCGACTGGGACGCGGTCATCAAGACCAACCTCGACAGCGCCTTCAACATGACCAAGCCGGTGTGCGACGGGATGGTCGAGCGGGGCTGGGGGCGGGTCATCAACGTCAGCTCGGTGAACGGCTCGAAGGGCGCGTTCGGGCAGACGAACTACTCGGCGGCGAAGGCCGGGATGCACGGCTTCACCAAGGCGCTCGCGCTGGAGGTTGCGCGCAAGGGCGTCACGGTGAACACCATCTCCCCCGGCTACATCGGCACCAAGATGGTGATCGCGATCCCGAAGGAGGTGCTCGACTCCAAGATCCTGCCGCAGATCCCGCTCGGCCGCCTCGGCAAGCCGGAGGAGGTCGCCGGCCTGATCATCTACCTCTGCTCGGAAGAGGCGGCGTTCGTCACCGGCGCGAACATCGCCATCAACGGCGGGCAACACATGCAATAGGAGGAGGACATGGCGACCAAGACACTTCAACCGGATCCGGACGAGATGCTCAAGCAGCTCGCCGCCGAAGCGGCAAGGCAGGGCGAGAACCTGCGGACGGCGGTGCGCGAGCTGACGCTGAACGCGCTGCGCAGCCGCGAGCTCAGCCTCGCGCAGATCAAGCAGGTGCTCAAGAACGTGACCGAAGGCGTCAGCCTCGGCGCCGGCAAGTCCGGCGGCGACGTGCAGGGCGTGCTCGACCAGGCGCTCGCCGGCATGGACGACGCCGTGCTGCGGGCGGTGCAGGCGAACCACCTCGCCCTGCAACAGCTGGCGAGCCAGGGCCAGAGCTTCCGGGAATCGCATGTGAAGAAGGCGCTCACGGACCTCGAGCGACTGGAGGACGATTTCCTGAAGACGGTCAAGCAGGCTGCGAGCCGCACGGGCGAGACCATGAAGACGCAGTGGGCCGGCGTCCTGCAGCAGAAGGAGCTCGCCGGCACCGAGACCGCCGCGCAGGTCGCCGCGACGATGGAGGAATTCGGCGAGCGCGCCCGGGCGTCGATGCGCGAGCAGCGGCGGACAGCGGTGAAGGTGGCGGAGGCGCTCACCGAGAACTTCACGACGCTCGCGAGCGGGATCCTGATCGGCCTGTCCGAAGGCATGCAGCAGGGCGCGCGCGGCACGGGGGACAAGGACCGCAAGTAGCGCGGTCGCGGCCGGCGGGCGCCGGCGGTCGGGAGCTCAGCGCGGCTCGCGGAAGTCGAGCTTCTTCACGATCACGTCGCGCGCCGGGCCGCGGACGTTGAGCTCGCAGCGCCCACTCGCCGAACATCTCGAGCTCGATGCGCGCCTCGTACTCGCCCGGCGCGGCGCCCGGCTTCGCCTTCACCGGCTTCACGTTGTGCGCCATCGGCATCGACGGCATGTCGGCGCCGACCGAGACCTCCGCGCCGTTCACCGGCTTGCCCGACTTCGCTTCCTTCAGCGCGATCCGGCAGTCGTAGACGAGGTCGTGCTTCGTCGGCTTGCAATCGACGTCCGCGGCGAGGCGCTGCGCGGCAGCGGGCGCGGCCGCGAGGAAGAGCGCGAGCGCGGCGGGCAAGCGGGTCACGCTCGCACCCCGTGCCGGAGGCGTCCGGCAATGCGGTTGACGACGGTCTCGTCGAGGAGGCCGCGCGGCCGGACGATCAGCAGCACCGCGACCAGCCCGCCGAACACGATCATCCGGTAGCCCTGGAACACGCGCGTCGACTCGAGGAGGCCGATGTCGAGCGCGACGCCGAGGAGCGGCCCGAGCGCCGTCCCGAGGCCGCCGATCAGCCCGTAGGCGAGGCTGTGCACGCCGAGCATGATGTCGAAGTTGCGCGGCTCGATGTAAGTGTTGTGGTGCGCGTAGAGCGCCCCGCCGAGCGCGGCGAGCGCGCCGGCGACGGCGGCGACGCCGAGCTTCACGCGCTGCACGTCGATGCCGAGCACCGCAGCGAGCTCCGGGTCCTCGCCGACCATCCGCACGGTCGCGCCGAGCCGCGAGCGCTCGGCGAGGAAGAGCGCCGCCAGCACCAGCGCGAGGAGCGCGAACACGATCGCGGCATACCCGGCCTGCTCGATCCCCTGCTCGAGGACCCAGCGGATGCCGCGGAACCCCTGCGTGCCGTCCGGTCCGACCGGTTCGCCGTCGACCTCCCGCTGCCAGTGGAAGAGCTCGAACAGGATGCGGAACATCTCCGCTGCGGCGAGCGTGGCCATCGCGAAGTAGAGCCCGCGCAGCCGCAGGGTCGGCAGGCCGACGAGCCATGCCGCCGCGGCGCCGAGCGCCATGGCGAAGAGCGCGGCGAGCGGCAGCGGCAGGCCCCACATCGCGGTGCCGATCCCCGCGGCGTACGCCCCGACGCCGAAGAACGCCTGCTGCCCGAACGACATTTCGCCGGCGATCAGCAGCAGGTACGCCGAGAGGGCGAGGAACGAGAAGAGTCCCATGTTGGTGAGGACGCCGAGCGCGTACTCGTCCATCGTCAGGCGGCCGCTGTCCGGCGCGTCATGATCGCCCACAGCCCGGCCGGCCGCGCCGCGAGCAGCGCGAACAGCACGAGATAGGCGATCAGGTCGCGATACTGCGGCCCGAAGAGCGACTGGCTGTGCGATTCGATCAGGCCGAGCACGAGCCCGCCGACGACCGCACCGGGCAGCGACCCCAGCCCGCCGAGCATCATCGCGATCATGCCCTTGAGCGTCGACCACATCCCGAGCATCGGCGTCACCTGCTCGTGGGCCGCGACGATGAGGTAGCCGGCGAGCCCGCCGAGCGCCGAGGCGAGCGCGAACACGAGGAGGAAGACGCGCGGCACGTTGATCCCTGCCAGCCGCGCCGCGTCCGGCTGGTCGACGACCGCGCGCACCGCGAGCCCGAAGCGCGTGCGGGAGAGGAGTCGGTGAAGTCCGAAGCAGGCGCCGGCCGCGCACGCAAGCATCGCCAGATACTCGACGCGCACCGTCAACGGCCCGAGTGCGAACGGCGGCCCGTCGTAGAGCGGCGGGAAGCTGTAGAGGTGCTTCGGCAGCCACAGGGTCGCGATCTCCTCGAGCTGCATCCACAGCGCGAAGCTGCCGACCATCGACGCGATCGCGGCGGCGTCGCGCGACAGCGTGCGCCGTCCGTGGGGCGCGAAGCAGAGCCGCTCGACGTACGCGCCGGCGAGCGTCGCGCCGGCGATCGTGAGGAGCGCGAGCACGAACATGCCGGGGCGGAAGCTCAGGTTCGCCCAGGTCGCCGCGTAGGCGCCGAGCATGATCGCCGGCCCGTACGCGAGGTTCGCGCGCCGCAGCACGCCGAAGATCAGGGTGAAGCCGAGGGCGAGGAGGGCGTACGCGCTCCCGAGCATCAGCCCGTCGAGGGTGTTCTGGGCGAAGATCCGCGAGCATGCCGCTGCCGTCGCCCCGCGCGGCGGCGCGCCCGCTACGAGGCCTGCTGCGGCGCCATCCGCTTGATCGCGCCGGTCGCGGGGTCGAACGCGTCGCGGTAGATCCGGTCGAGGTTGGTGCCGGTGATGCGGATGAAGCGCGACTTCGCCGGGTAGTCGATCGAGTGGATCGCCGTGCTCGGGTAGACGCCGACCTCGCCCGGGTTGAGACGGTACTTGCGGGTCATCTCGAGCTTCGCGTGCGCGGGATCGGCGCCGTCGTCGACGCGCCGGAACTCGGTCATGTCGGTGTAGCCGGTCGCCTGGCCGTAGATCGCCCAGGACTCGCCGTGGTTGTGGGGCGGCGAGACGCGCGGCTTCTCGTTGATGTGCGCGAGCACCTGGAAGCCGAGTTCGGGTCCTCGTGCAGGAGGTGCAGGCCCTGCTGCGCCGCGGCGCCGCAAGTCCGCTCGACGAACGCCTCGTTCGTCAGGAGGCGCGCGAGCGACTGGCGCACCGCCTCGAGCTCGGCCGGGCCCGCGCCCCGCGCGAGTATTTCGTGGCAGTCCCGGCAGAGGTCCTCGAGCTCGTAGGCCATGGCAGCTCCTTGGTTGGGTGCGGACAGACGCTAGGGTAGCGCAGCCGGCGCGGCTATTGCCGGGCGGACCCGAGATAGGCCCGGCGGATCACCTCGTCCTCCGCCAGCGCGCCCGGCGAGCCGCTGAAGGTCACGCGCCCCTGCTCCATCAGGTAGAAGTGGTGCGCCACCTTCAGCGCCATGTGCGCGTTCTGCTCGACCAGGAAGATCGTGGTGCCGTCGCGGTTGAGCTCGGTGACGATCGCGAAGATCTCCTCGACCACCAGCGGCGCGAGGCCGAGCGAAGGCTCGTCCATCAGCAGCAGCTTCGGCCTGGACATCAGCGCCCGCGCAACCGACAGCATCTGCTGCTCGCCGCCCGACAGCGTCCCGGCTTCCTGCGCGGCGCGCTCCTTGAGGCGCGGGAAACGGCCGTAGAGACGCTCGACGTCGGCGGCGATTTCCGCCTTGTCGTTGCGCTGGTAGGCGCCGGCGGCGAGGTTGTCGGCGACCGTCATGTGCGGGAAGACGAGCCGGTTCTCGGGCACGAGCGCGACGCCGCGCGCGACGATGTCGTGCGGGGCCCGGCCCGCGATCTCCTCGCCGCCGAACCGGATCGAGCCGCGCCGCGGCTTCAGGATGCCGCTCGTCGTCATCATGAGGGTCGTCTTGCCGGCGCCGTTCGGCCCGAGCAGGCAGGTGATCGACCCCTGCGCGACGGCGAGCGTGACGCCCTTGAGCGCCTCGATCTTGCCGTAGGCGGTGACGACGTCGGCGACCTCGAGGAGCGGTGCGGTCATTTCGCGTCGCCGCCGAGGTAGGCCTTGCGCACCACCGGATCGGCCTGGACCTCGGCCGGCGTCCCTTCGGCGATCTTCTGGCCGAAGTTGAGCACCGCGATCCGGTCGGTGACGCCCATCACGAGCTCCATCACGTGCTCGACGAGGAGGATCGTGACCCCGCGGCCGCGGAGGCTGAGGATCCGCTCGCGGAGCTGGCCGATCTCCTCCGCGTTCATGCCCGCGGCCGGCTCGTCGAGCAGCAGGAGCTTCGGCCGCGCGGCGAGCGCGCGCGCGAGCTCGAGGCGGCGCTGCTCGCCGAACGCGAGGTTGCCGGCGAGCTCGTCCTGCTTGGCGGCGAGGCCGGCGAACTCGAGCAGCTCGCCGATCTCGGCGCGGACGCCCGCGGAGCCGCCGAGCCAGCGCCTGAAGAAGCCCTTGCGCGCGCGGTCCTCGGGCGAGTTCTGCGCGACCCACAGGTTCTGCCAGACGGTGAGATGGCCGAAGAGCCGGATGTTCTGGAACGTGCGCGCGATCCCGAGGCCGAGCCGCCGGTGCACCGGCACGCCGGCGAGGTCCGCGCCGCGGAACAGGATCCGCCCGGTGGTCAGGGGGAAGAGGCCGGTGACGAGGTTCACCGTCGTGCTCTTGCCCGAGCCGTTCGGGCCGATGAGGCCGAAGATCTGGCCTTCCGCGACGGCGAGGTCGAGCCCGTCGACCGCGCGGACGCCGCCGAAGTGCCGCGAGGCGGCCTGTGAGCTCGAGCATGCTCATCGGCCGAAGAGCCGCTTGAGGCGCGCGAGCGCCTGCGCGTCGAGGAGGCCGTGCGGGCGAAGGTTCATCGCCAGCACGATCAGCGCGCCGAAGAGCAGGTTGCGCCAGTCGCCGAGGAAGCGCAGCCCCTCGATCAGGAAGCCCTGCACGAACACCACGGCGGCCAGCGTGCCGAACACGCTCGCGAGTCCGCCGACGATCGGGTAGGCGATGGCGAACGTCGCCACCAGGATGTTGAAGTTCGTGTGCTCGATGTGGGTCGTGTAGTGCGCGAACAGGCCGCCGGCGACGCCGGCGATCGCGCCGCCGACGGTCATCGCGCTCACCTTCACCGCGGTGAGGTTGACGCCGACCGACTGCGCGGCGAGCTCGTCCTCGCCGACGGCGCGCAGCACCGCGCCGTAGCGCGAGCGGTCGAACCACCACAGCGCCGCCATCACCACGGCGACGATCGCCCAGATGAAGAGCATCACCTCGAGCGTCGTCCAGCCGTTCTCGGGGAAGTAGCGGATCTGGCGGAAGCCTTCGCCGCCGAGCGGGCCCACCTTCACGTCGCCGCGCGCGATCTGGTAGTCGAAGTTGAAGAAGAAGAGCCGCACGCCCTCGCCGAACGCGAGCGTCGCGACTACGAGGATCAGCCCGCGTACGCGCAGGGCCGGAAAGCCCACGGCGCAGGCGACCAGCGCGCCGAGCAGGCTCGCTCACCGCGAGCGCCGGCACGAGCGCCCAACCGGCGAGCACGGTGAGCATCGCGGCGGTGTAGGCGCCGATCGCCAGAAAGCCCGCCTGGGCGAGGCTCACCTGGCCGGTGAGGAGGACGACGTACGCGGACAAGCCGAGGAGCGTGTGCACCCCGATGATCTGCGCCAGGCCGTAGTAGAAGTCCACCGGCCGGTCAGCAGGCCTGGTCAATCGCGGCCCGCCGCCGCGCGCGAAGATGCCGCCGGGCCGGAACACGAGAAACACGAACAGCAGGAGCATCACGTACAGGTCGCGCTCGGTGACGCCGCGGTACATCTGGAACAGGTTCTCGAAGCCGCCGACCAGCAGGCCGGCGACGATCGCGCCCGGGATCGACCCGAGGCCCCCGATGACCGTCACGATGAGGCCCTTCACCGTGAGCGGCGTCGTGAGCAGCGGCGAGAGCGTGCCGACCGAGGCGCCGATCATCGCGCCGGCGATCCCGCCGAGGAGCCCGGTGATCACGAACGTCGCCGCGTTGACCCGCGTCACGCGGATGCCGCAGAGCTCGGCCGCGACCGGCTGCTGCGAGACCGCGCGCGTCGCGAGCCCGAGCCGGGTCCTGAAGAGCAGGGCGAGGAGCGCCGCCATGCAGACGACGCTCACCGCGAACACCAGCAGCAGGTCGCCGCGGAGCGTGACCTCGCCCGCCTGGAACATCACGTCGTCGAACAGCGCCGGGTAGTTCCGCGGCATGCCGTCGGTCGCGTGCACGATGATCTCGTCGATCAGGAGCAGCATCCCGACCGTCGCCATCAGCGTCGCGAGCGGGCTCGCGAGCGGGATGAAGTGGAAGCAGGTGAGATAGACGAGGTACCCGAGCACGCCGCCGGCGAGAAACGCGCCGAGGAACACCGCCCAGGCCGGCGCGGCGCCCTGGACGACTCCCATGACGAGCAGGCCGCAGTAGGCGCCGCCGACCGACGCGGCGGCGTAGGCCAGGTTGAGCTTGTGCATCACGCCGAACACCAGCGTGAAGCCGATGCCGATCAGCGCGTAGGTCGCGCCGAACAGCAGCCCGTCGAGAATGGCCTGGAGGAGGTCGAGCATAGACGCCAACGCCGCCTACGGGCTTCACGCCCGCAGACGGCGTTGTCTCGTTTGGCTCGCCCTAGAGGGGGTTATGGTAGACGGCCCATTGGCCGCTCTTGGCGCGCACGAACACGTACGGCTTCTCGGCCTCGCGCTCGTCGCGCTTGGTCGTCCCGAGCAGGCCGTCGGTCGTCTTCAGCTTCGCCAGCCCGTCGCGGATCTTGCGGCGGTCGGCCTGGAGGGTGTCGGGCTTGGCGAGCACGCCCTCGCTTTCCATGACGCCCTTGAGGATGAACATGTTCTCCCACGCGGCCATGCTGTGCAGGTCGGCGCTGCCCTTGAACTTCGCCGTCGACTTCGCCGCCGCGATCGCCTTCGGATTCACCGGCGCGAAGCTGGTCGGGATGATCATGCCTTCGGCCTGCTTCGCGCAGCCCTCGAGCGTCTCGAGGCTGGAGGTGCTCGACAGCCCGATCAGGAGCTTCGGCTTCACCCCCTGGCGCTGCATCTCCTTCAGCACGCCGCAGGTCGTGAACGGATGCGCGGAGATCGCGATCGCGTCCGGGTTCGCCTTCTTCATCTCGCGGACCTGGGTGGCGAAGTTGGTGTCGTTGAGGAGCCACTTCGACTCGCCGAGCACCTTGAAGCCGTTGGCGTTGGCGCGGTCCTTCATCACCACGTACCACGTGGCGCGCGAGTGCGCGAAGTCCTCCTCGACGCCGCCGTAGACCGTCTTCACGTCGGGGATACTCGGTGCGGACGTAGTTGAAGAGCGAGGAGTACATCGTCGCCTCGCTCGGGACGTTGCGGAACGCCCACTCCGAGATCTTGGCGAGCCCGCCCTTGATCGCGACGTCGGTGAAGATCGGCATCTGCAGGCCGGAGTCGCCGGCGTCGCCGACCTTCTTCTGCAGGATGCCGAACTGCGGCTCGGCGACGTTCGAGCAGGTCGGGCCGACGATGACGAGCCAGTCCGCGGAGGCGATCCGGCGCGTGACCGAAATGCCTTCCTCGGCGGTGCAGCGGTCGTCGAAGAACTCGACCACCATCTTGCCGCGTGTGCCGTCGGCGAGCTTGACGCCGCCGGCCTTGTTGATCTCGTCGGCAGCCGCGAGCATCGCCGCCTCGCTGTTGACGCCGAACGAGCGGACGACGCCCGACTTCGCGCCCATGCCGGCGATCTTGACGGTGCGTTCCTGCGCCGACCGCCACGGAGGGCAGGCCGAGCGCGAGGGAAGTGAGCGCGGCGGTGACCGCGAGAGCCAGGGGTTTCATGCGTTCCTCCTTCGGGGATCGGCTATATTCTGCTGACGGACGGCGCGGCCGAAACGCCGCCCGAAAACGGAACTCCGAAGCAGTCTAGTGGCCCCCGCCCGGGGGTGTCAACGAGCAAGCCGAACGCGCAGGGAGGACGCAATGGCCACCAAGTCTCGACGCACCGCGGCATCGCGACGCAAGACCGCGCCGGCGGCGAAGCGCCGCGCCCTCGCGAAGTCCCCGGCCCGCGCGCGACGGCGCCCGGCGGCCCGGGCGGGCGCGGGCGTCTGGGCCGGCCTGAAGCCCGGCCCCGCCAATTTCGCGACGCTGACGCCGGTCGCGTTCCTGCCGCGCTCGGCCGAGATCCATCCCGACCGCATCGCGGTCGTGCACGGAACGCGGCGGTTCACGTACGCGCAGCTCTACGAGCGCGCCCGGCGGCTCGCCTCCGCGCTCGCGAAGCGCGGCGTCAAACAGGGCGACACCGTCTCGGCGATGCTGCCGAACGTGCCGGCGATGATCGAGGCGCACTTCGGCGTGCCGATGCTCGGCGCGGTCCTGAACACGATCAACACGCGCCTCGACGCCGACACGGTGGCCTACATCCTCGAGCACGGCGAGGCGAAGGCGATCATCACCGACCGCTCGTTCGCCGCGGTCGTCGGTCCCGCGCTGAAGAGCCTCAAGCGCAAGCTCCTGGTGATCGACAACGACGATCCGCTCTACACCGGGCCGGGCGAGCGGCTCGGCGAGATCGAGTACGAGGCGTTCCTGAAGCAGGGCGACCCGGCGTTCACCTGGTCGCCCCCGGCGGACGAGTCGGCGCCGATCGCGCTCAACTACACCTCCGGCACCACCGGTCGGCCGAAGGGCGTCGTGTACCACCACCGCGGCACGTTCCTCGAGACGGTGGGCAACATCATGGCCTGGCCGCTGCCGCCGCGGCCGGTCTACCTGTGGACGCTGCCGCTCTTCCACTGCAACGGCTGGTGCTTCGGGTGGTCGGTGGTCGCGATGGGCGGCACGCACGTCTGCCTGCGGGCGGTCGACCCGGCCGCGATCTTCCCGCTGATCGTCGAGCACGGCGTGACGCACATGTGCGGCGCGCCCACGGTGCTTTCGATGCTGGTCAACGCGCCGGACGAGCAGAAGCGGAAGTTCCCGCAGGTCGTCGACATCCAGACCGGCGGCTCGCCACCGCCGGCCAAAGTGATCAAGGGCATGGAGGAGCTCGGTTTCCGCGTCACGCACATCTACGGCATGACCGAGCTGCAGGGCCCGTCGACGCTGTGCGAGCCGCAGGAAGCCTGGGCGCCGATGCCGCTGGAGGAACGCGCGGTCCAGATGGCGCGGCAGGGCGTGCGCTACCCGGTGGTCGACGGGCACATCGTCGCCGACCCGAAGACCTGCCAGCCGGTGCCGCAGGACGGGAAGAGCGTGGGCGAGATCCTCGTCAAGGGCAACACGGTGATGCTCGGCTATCTCAAGGATCCCAAGGCCACGGCCGAGGCGTTCGACGGCGGCTGGATGCACACCGGCGACCTCGCGGTCTGGTACCCGAACAACTACGTCGAGATCAAGGACCGCAAGAAGGACATCATCATCTCGGGCGGGGAGAACATCTCCTCGGTCGAGGTCGAGATCGCGCTCTACCGGCACCCGGCGGTCGCCCTGGCGGCGGTGGTCGCGCGCCCCGACGACAAGTGGGGCGAGACGCCGTGCGCGTTCGTGCAGCTCAAGCCGGGCGCGAACGTCGGCGAGGACGAGATGATCCGGCACTGCCGCGAGAGCCTCGCCGGCTTCAAGCTGCCGAAGAAGGTCGTGTTCGGTCCGCTGCCGACCACCGCGACCGGCAAGATCCAGAAGTTCGTGCTGCGGGAGCGGGCGAAGGGCCTGTGACGGGGGAAGGGGAAGTCACCAGTCGGGGTTGAACGCCTTGACGATCACCCCGCCCGACTTCTCGTCCTCCTCGATCTCGATCATCCGCCGCGCCGCGGCCTCCTCGAGGAGCTTGCCGAACGAGCGGAAGCCGTAGTAGTTCTCGTTGAACCCGGGCTTGCGGCGCTTCAGCGCCTGCTTGACCATCGAGCCCCAGAGCTTTTCGCCGGCGACGCGCTCGCCGGCGAGCGCTTCGATCGTTTCCATCACGAGGTCGAGCGCCTCCTGTTTCTTCTCGTCGTCGGTCGCGGCGGCCTTCGGCTTCTCCTCCGTCGGCGCGGGCCGCTCGGGCTTGCGCTTCGCGGTGTGCTTGCGCTGCTCGCGGACGAGGTCGTCGTAGTAGATGAACTCGTCGCAGTTGGCGATCAGCAGGTCGGAGGTCGAGTTCTTGACGCCGACGCCGATCACCGCCTTGTCGTTCTCGCGCAGCTTCGACACCAGCGGCGAGAAGTCGGAGTCGCCGGTGATCAGCACGAAGGTGTCGACGTGGCTCTTCGTGTAGCAGAGGTCGAGCGCGTCGACCACCATCCGGATGTCGGCCGAGTTCTTGCCCGACATGCGCACGTGCGGGATCTCGATCAGCTCGAACGCGGCTTCGTGCATCCCGCGCTTCCACTCCTTGTAGCGGTCCCAGTCGCAGTAGGCCTTCTTCACGACGATCTGGCCCTTGAGCAGCAGCCGCTCGAGGATCCGCTTGATGTCGAACTTCTCGTACTTCGCGTCGCGCACGCCGAGCGCGATGTTCTCGAAGTCGCAGAAGAGCGCCATGCTGCGGGTGTCGGGGGAGGTGGCCATGAGGTCGCCTGGATGAGGGTCGCGGCCCGCATCCTAGCACCCGCCGACGCGCCCGAGCGCGGCGCTATCCGCCAGCGGGGCGTCAGTGATAGCCGTGCTCGGCGCGCACCTTGCCGCGGAACACCCAGTAGGACCAGCCGGAGTACATCAGGATGATCGGCAGCAGGAAGAGCGTGCCGATCAGCAGGAACGCCTGCGACTGCGGGGCGGCCGCCGCGTCGTACAGCGTGATCGACGGCGGCACGACATAGGGAAAGAGGCTGATGGCGAGTCCGAGATAGCACATCGCGAACAGGCCGAGGGCCGCCACGAACGGCGCGAGCTCGCGCCCGCGCGCAAGCGAGCGCCAGAGCCACCAGCCGATCGCCGCGGTGACGACCGGCACCGGCGCGAGGAACGCGACGTTCGGCCAGCCGAACCAGCGCTCGGCGATGCGCGCGTCGAGGAGCGGCGTCCAGATGCTCACCATCGCGATGAACGCGAGCACCCCGAACAGGCCGAGGCGTGCCTTCCCGCGCGCCCACTCCTGGAGCGGCCCTTCCGTCTTCAGCACGAGCCACGTCGCCCCGAGGAGCAGGTAGCCGAAGACGAGCCCCACGCCGACCGCGAGCACGAACGGCTCGATCCAGTCCCAGCTGGTACCGACGTACTGCCGGCCTTCGACCGCGAAGCCGCGGACGAACTTCCCGAGCACGCAGCCCTGGGCGAAGGTGGCGACGAGCGAGCCCCAGAAGAACGACCGGTCCCAGTGATGACGGCTGGTGCGCGCCGTGTGCCGGAACTCGAACGCGACGCCGCGGAAGATGAGCCCGAGCAGCATGAAGAGGATCGGGAAATACACCGCCGGGATGATGATCGCGAACGCGAGCGGGAACGCGGCGAAGAGCGCGATCCCGCCGAGCACGAGCCAGGTCTCGTTGCCGTCCCAGATCGGCGCGACCGAGGCCATCATCAGATCGCGGCTCGCGTGGTCGGGAGCGAACGGGAAGAGGATGCCGACGCCGAGGTCGAAGCCGTCGAGGAGCACGTACATGAAAACCGCCAGGGCGAGCACGAGCGTCCAGATCGGCACGAGATCGAGGACCATGGCGCTGGCCCGCTAGCCGTCGCGTTCCGTTGCCGCGGACAGCGGCCGCGCGGCGCGCTCCCGCGGCTTGAGGTCGTGCCCGGCGAGCTGCTCGGGCAGGCCCCGCTGCACCATCCGGACCAGGTAGTACAACCCCGCGCCGAACACGACGAAGTACACCGCGACGTACACGGCGAGCGACAGCAGCACGTCCGGGCCGGTCAGGGTCGGCGTCACCGCGTCGGCGGTCCGGAGGTGTCCGTAGACGACGTAGGGCTGCCGGCCGACCTCGGTGGTGATCCAGCCGGCGGTGACCGCGACGTAGCCGACGGGGATCGCCCAGGTCGATGCGCGCAGGTACGCCGGCGTCGCGAAGAGCCGCCGCCGCCACGCCAGCCACCACGCCCAGACGGTGAGCGCGAACATGATCACCCACATGCCCACCATCGCGCGGAACCCGAAGAACACCGGCGCGACCGGCGGGCGCTCGTTGCGCGGGAAGTCCTTGAGCCCCTTCACGACGCCGTCCCACTCGTACGTGAGGTAGAGGCTCGCGAGCTTCGGAATCGAGATCTCCGCGTGGTTCGCCTCGGCCGCCTCGTCCGGCAGCGCGAAGAGCACCGCCGGCTGCCCCGCGCGCGTCGTCCAGATTCCTTCCATCGCGGCGAGCTTCTGCGGCTGGTGGGCGAGCGTGTTCAGGCCGTGCGCGTCGCCGATGAGCGCCTGCGCCGGCACGAGCACCGAAGCGAGCAGGACGCCCATCGCGATCATGACCTTCGCCTCTTCGACGTAGCGCCCGTGCCGGAGGTACCAGGCGGCGACGCCGATTACGGTGAACGCGGTCGTGAGATACACACCGGTCACCGTGTGCAGGAACCGGTACGGGAACGAGGGGTTGAACATCACCGCCAGCCAGTCGGTCGGGATGAAGCGGCCGTCGACGATCTCGAACCCCGCAGGCGTCTGCATCCAGCTGTTGGCGATGAGAATCCAGAACGTGCTGAACAGCGTGCCGAGGGCGACCATGATCGCCGCGACGAAGTGCGCCCACGGCGGGACGAGCTTGCGCCCGAAGAGCAGCACGCCGAGGAACGCCGCCTCGAGGAAGAACGCCGTGAGCCCCTCGTAGGCCATGAGCGGCGCGACCACGTTGGCGGTGGCGTCCGAATAGCGGCTCCAGTTGGTGCCGAACTGGAACGGCATCACGATGCCGGACACGACCCCCATGCCGAACGAGACGGCGAAGATCCTGATCCAGAACGCCGAGATCCGCAGGTAGACGCGCCGGCCGGTCGCGAGATGCAGTCCCTCGAGGACGGCGATGTACGAGGCGAGCCCGATCGTGAACGCGGGCAGCAGGAAGTGGAACGCGACGACGAACGCGAACTGGAGGCGGGAGAGGAGGAGCGGGTCGAGTTCCATCGGGCCGGTGCGCGCGCGGCCGGGGAGACTCAGCTCACGAGCTTCCACTCGCCGTTGGGCACGCGGCAGAGGGTGTACCTGCCGGCGCCGTTGAACCCGCCGGCATGGTTCGTGTACTCGGTCTCGCGGCAGCTTCATGCCCTTCTGCGTGAACGTCCGCAGCGGCGTCGCGGTTCCGGACGCGCCGGTCTTGGGATTCGTCCAGCCGCTCGTCTCGCCGTCGGCGTTGCGGCTCAACGCCTCGTTGGAGTTCTTCATGAGGAGCGCGAGGTCTTCCTTGGTCATCTTCTGGATCGGCGCGTCCTGTGAGGAACGCAAAGTTGCTCTGCGCCTGGGCCAGGGCACAGGACGCGGCCAGCGCGGCGGCGAGCGCGAGTCGGGCAGGTTTCATCGGCGGGATCCCGGATGGTCGAGGCGTGCGAAGGATAGCAGGGCAGGTGACGGAGCGCCGGATGCGCTAGGCTAGCCGCGCCCGCCGAGGAGAGGAGGCCCCGATGACGACGCCGAAGCTGCGCGCGCTTCGCGCGCGCGCCCTGAACGTTCCGATAAAGCGGCCGCTCCCGGTCGCGACCGGCGCGGTCACGCACTCGTCGCTGGTGCTGATCGACCTCGAGACCGAGGAGGGGATCCGCGGCGCGAGCTATGTCTGGGTGCCTGCTCCCTACGCCGCGAAGCCGGTTGCGCAGCTCGTCGAGGCGTTCGGCGAGCTGCTGCAGGGCGATCCGGTCGCGCCGATCGCGATCGAGCAGAAGCTGCGACGGCGACTGGTCCTGCTCGGGCCGCACGGACTGCAGGCGGTCGCGCTGTCGGGTGTCGACGTTGCGTGCTGGGACGTCCTCGGCGAAAGCGGCCGGCATGCCGCTCGCGCGCCTGCTCGGCGGCGAGCTGCGGCCGATCCCGGCCTACAACTCGAACGGGCTCGGCATCATGGGCGCCGAGCGCGCGGCGAAGGAGGCGGTCGAGCTGGCGGCGGGCTTCACGGCGATCAAGGTGCGCCTCGGCTACCCCACGCTCGCCGAAGATCTCGCGGTCGTGCGCGCGGTGCGCCGCGCGGTCGGCGAGTCGATGATCCTGATGTCGGACTACAACCAGTTCCTGCTGCCGCCCGAGGCGGAGGCGCGCTCGCGCGCCCTCGACGGCGAGGGGCTCGCATGGATCGAGGAGCCGGTGCGCTACGACGACTATGCGGGTTGCGCGCGCGTCGCCGCGGCGGTCGCGACGCCGATCCAGATCGGCGAGAACGCCTGGGGGCCGCACGACGTCCAGCACGCGCTCGAAGCGAACGCCTGCGACTATTTCATGCCCGACCTCGCCCGCATCGGCGGCGTGACCGGCTGGCTGCGGGCGGCGGCGCTGACCGAGGCGCGCGGGATGCCGACGTCGAGCCACCTCTTCCCCGAAGTCTCCGCGCACCTGATGGCGGTGACGCCGACGGCGCACTGGCTGGAGTACGTCGACTGGGCGAGCCCGATCCTCGAGCAGCCGCTCGAGATCCGCGACGGGGCGGCGGTCATTCCCGACCGCCCGGGAAACGGGCTCGCGTGGAACGAGGCGGCGGTGAGCCGCTACCTCGTCCCGTAGCAGCGCTACGCTGCTAAGCCGCAGCGGCGAGCGGCTGGACCGCCGCCGCCGGCTCGGTCTCGAGGGTCACCGCGACCGCATGGACCACCGCGGCGATGCGCACCGCGGCCTGGATCTGCTCGCGGGTGAGCCCCGCCTCGCGCAGCACCTTCTCGTGCGCGGTGATGCACTTGCCGCAGCCGTTCACCGCCGACACCGCGAGTGACCACAGCTCGAAGTTCTCGCGCGCGGTGCCCGGGTTGGCGATCGCGTTCATGCGCAGGCCGGCGCGGAGCTTCGAGTACTCCTCGTCCTCGACGAGGTGCAGGAAGCGGTAGTAGACGTTGTTCATCGCCATGATCGCGGCAGCGGCCTTGGCCGCGGCGAACGCGGCCGGGTCGAGGCGCGGGCCGAACTCGGCCACCACCGCTTCGATCACCGCCGGGTTGCGGCTCGCGATCGCCGACGCGATGAACGTCCCGGCCTTCTTGGCGTCGTCGAGCACGGTCTCGCCCGCGAGGGTACCGAGGCTGAGCTTCAGGTCCTTCGCGTACTCGGGGAGGCGGTCGCGCAGGGTTTGAATGGACATCGATGGTTTCCTTGGTCGTTCGCGGGAGGGGCAAGGGGGCCCGCGCCCCCTCGCCGCCCGGGCTCAGGCGGCCTTCAGGAACTCGTCGCCCTTCTGCCAGTTGCACGGGCAGAGCTCGTCGGACTGCAGCGCGTCGAGCGTCCGCAGCACTTCGTCGACGTTGCGGCCGACGCTCAGGTCGTGCACCGACGCGAAGCGGATCACGCCGTCGGGGTCGACGATGAACGTCGCCCGCAGCGCCACGCCTTCCCTCCGGTCGAGGATCCCGAACGCCGCGCGAGAGCTCGCGCTTGATGTCGGCGAGCATCGGGAACGGCAGGGTCTTCAGGTCCGGGTGCTGGCGCCGCCACGCGAGGTGGACGAACTCGCTGTCGGTCGAGGCGCCGTAGACGACGGCGTCGCGGTCGTTGAATTCGCGGTTCAGCTTGCCGAACGCGGCGATCTCGGTGGGGCACACGAAGGTGAAGTCCTTCGGCCAGAAGAAGATCACCTTCCACTTGCCGGCGTCGGACTTGTCGGTGATGCGCGCGAAGGCCTTGTCCTGCTCCAGCGCCACCACGGCCTGGAGGTCGAACTGGGGGATGCGGTCGCCAACGGTCAGCATTGCAGGTCTCCTTGGAACGGGTATTCGAAACGGTATGTGGGGCGGAGTCTGTCGTCCATCCAGTGATCGATCCAACGGTATTTTTCGGTTAGAGTGATCGGGTCCGTCGATCACCGTCATGAGCGCCCTGCCGTCCATCCGCCAGCTCCGCTACCTCGTCGCCGTCGCCGACCGCCTCAACTTCCGCGCCGCGGCCGAGAGCTGCTTCGTCACCCAGTCGACCCTCTCGGCCGGCATCAAGGAGCTCGAGAGCGTGCTCGGGACCGAGCTGGTGGAGCGCGACAAACGGCACGTCCGGCTGACGCGCGCCGGCGAGGAGGTGGTCGCAAAGGCGCGGACGCTGGTCGCCGGCGCACAGGATCTGGTGGAGACCGCGCAGCGCGCCGCCGAGCCGCTGACCGGCGCGTTCCGGCTGGGCGTCATCCCGACGATCGCGCCGTTTCTGCTGCCCCGGATCGCGCCGCAGCTGCGCGCGGCCTACCCGCGGCTCAAGCTCTACCTGCGCGAGGATCTGACCGAGCGTCTGCTCGACCGCCTGCGCTCGGCGGAGCTCGACGCGGCACTGATAGCTCTTCCCTACGAGACCGGCGAGCTCGCCGTGCGCGAGCTCTTCCGTGACGAGTTCTGGTTCGTCGCGCGCGGCGACGATCCGCTCGCCCGCGAGAAGGCGGTGGCCGTCGAGCGGCTCGCGCCGCGCGAGATCGTGCTGCTCGAGGAGGGGCATTGCCTGCGCGACCACGCCATCGTCGCCTGCGGCGCCCGGGCGCCCGGCGAGGCGCCGGCGGTCGAGGCGACCAGCCTCGCGACGCTCGTCCAGATGGTGGAGGGCGGCCTCGGCGTGACCCTGCTGCCCGAAATGACCCTGAAGGCGGGCATCCTCAACGGGACCTCGCTCGTCGCGCGTCCGTTCGCGAGCCGCGTGCCGGCGCGGACGATCGCGCTCGTCTCGCGCCCCGGCGGCGCGCACGGCCGGGACGCCGATTTGCTGGCAACGTTCGTCACCGCGCGCGCGGCGCCGAAGGCGAAGGCGGGCCTGCCCGGCCTCCGCCGGGTGTCCGCGTCGAAAGCGGGCGTGGGCTCGCGCTGAGTCAGCGGAAGAGCGGGCATTTGCCGAGCGCGCGCGATCCCGCCGACTAGGGCGGCGGCAGGTTGTGATATATACGCTCGGCAGGGCGCCAGGATCGACCCGGGGGGGCGACGGAGGATTGGCGATCGCCGGGCCAGGATTGGCCGGCGCGTGCCAGCACACAGAGGACGTAATTCCGACACGACATGCAGAGCCTCAAGACCATTTCCACCGGCACCGCCACCCCCGACCCGCGCGCACTGTCGGCCGACGAGCTCGAGCTCGCCCGGCTGATCGTCGGCACGCTCAACATCGAGAACACGCGACCCGAGGAGATCGACCCCGAGGCGCCCCTCTATGGCGAAGGGCTCGGGCTCGACTCGATCGACGTCCTCGAGATGTCGCTCGCGATCTCCAAGACCTACGGCGTGCAGCTTCGCTCCGACGACCCCGACAACGAGCGGATCTTCCGCTCGCTGCGGAGCCTCGCCGCGCACGTCCAGGCGCGGCGCGCGAAGTAAGCCGGGCGCCATGGCGCGCCGGGGCGTCCTCGTCGCGGCGGCGGCGCTCGCCGCCTCGGCGGTCGCCCTCCACTGCCTGACGGTGATCGACGCCGCGCGGCCGCTCGCGGTCGCGCTCTCGTGGATCGGGGCGGCGCTCCTCGCGATCGGGCTCGCGCGCGCCGCGGGCGTCGCGCTCGCCGAGGGCGCCGCGATCGCCGCCGTGCTCGGCCTCGCCTGGTATCTCGCCGCGGGAACGCGCTGGGCGGTGTTCCTGCCGTCGCTCGCGGCAAACCTCCTGCTCGCCTGGTTCTTCGCCCGCACGCTGCTGCCGGGACGGATCCCGTTCGTGACCCTGTTCGCGCGCCTCGTGCACGGCGCCTCGACGCTGGGGCCCGAGCGCGAGCGCTACACGCGGGCTGCGACCTGGGCGTGGTGCCTCTTCTTCGTCGCGCTGACCGCGATCTCGGCCGCGCTCGCGGCGTTCGCCCCGCTCGCCGCGTGGTCGCTCTTCGCGAACGTGCTCACGGCGCCGCTCGTCGCGGCGATGTTCGCCGGCGAGTACGCCGTCCGTCGCCGGCGGCTCGCCGGCCACGAGCACGTCCCCCCGCTCGCGGTGCTGCGGCGGCTCGCTGCCGCCGGTTTCGCCGTCGCCCGTCCGTCCGCGAAGTGAGCGGCGCGCCCGACATCGCCGGCGTTCCGCTCCTCGCGCCGCGTCCGGCGGCCGAGGCGTTCGCCTGGTCCGGCGGCGCCCGCGTGAGCGTCCGCGATTTTCTGGCCGACGTGGCCGCGCTCGCCGCACGGCTGCCCGGTCACGCGCAGGTCGTGAACCTCTGCGTCGACCGCTACCACTTCGCCGTCGCGTTCGCCGCCGCGCTCGTCCGCGGCCAGGTGAGCCTGCTGCCGCCGAGCCGCGCGCCGGAGTTCCTGCTGCGGCTCGCCGACCAGTATCCGGACCTGTACTGCCTCGCCGACGAGACGGTCGACTGGTGCCCGCTCGAGGCGATGCGCTATCCGGAGCGACTCGACCCGCTGCCGGGGGAGCCGGCGGTGCCCGTCCTGCCCGCGGCGCAGGTGGCGGCAATCGCGTTCACTTCCGGCACCACCGGCGCGCCGACGCCGCACGTGAAGCTGTGGGGCGCGCTCGCGCGCGGCGCGGTCGCCGAGGCGCACGCGCTCGGGCTCGACCGCAGCCCCGGGGCGACGCTGATCGGCACGGTGCCGCCGCAGCACATGTACGGGTTCGAGTCGACCGTGCTGCTCGCGCTCCAGAACCGGCTGGCGCTGCACGGCGGTCGGCCGTTCTATCCCGACGACGTGCGCGCCGCGCTCGCCGCGCTCCCGGCGCCGCGCGTCCTGATCACGACGCCGGTGCATCTGCGCGCGCTGGAGCTCGACGGCACCGCGCTGCCCCCGCTCGCGCTCATCCTCTCCGCGACCGCGCCGCTCGCTGCCGAGGCGGCGGCGAGCGCGGAAGCGCGTTACGGCGCGCCGGTGTGCGAGATCTTCGGTTTCACCGAGGCCGGCATGGTCGCCTCGCGGCGCACGGCCGAAGGGGCCGCGTGGCGGCTCCTGCCGGGGGTCCGCCTCCGTGCGGACGGCGACGCCCTCTGGGCCGAAGGCGGCCACATCCCCCAGCCGGCGCGGTTCACCGACATCGTCGAGATGATCGACGACGCGCGGTTCGTCGTCAGCGGGCGCGCCGCCGACCTGCTGAACGTCGCCGGCAAGCGCGCGTCGCTCGCCGCGCTGAACGCCGAGCTCCTTGCGATCCCCGGCGTCGTCGACGGGGCGTTCTACCTCCCGGAAGCGGCCGGCGAGGGCGTGACGCGGGTCGCGGCCGTCGTCGTGGCGCCGGGCCTCAACGCCCGCCGCCTGCTCGCCGAGCTGCGGCGGCGCATCGATCCGGCGTTCCTCCCGCGGCCGCTGCGGCTCGTCGAGCGGCTGCCGCGCAACGCCACCGGCAAGATCTCGCTCGACAGCCTGCGCGCGCTCGCCGCCGTTCCCGCGCGGCGATGAGGGCGACGCGGACGCACGCCGCCGAGCGCCCGCCGCACGCGCCGGAGGCCGGCTGGTCTGCGCGCCTCCTCGGGCGGTTTCATCTCACCGGCATCTTCTGGTACCGGTTCAATCGCTGGCTCGTGACCGCGACGCCGGACTGGCTGATGGCGCCGCTGATCGCTTTCATGACGCCGCCCTCCTACGCGGTTCTCGTTCGCGTCCGGCGCGCGCTGGGCGCGAATCTCGCGGCGGCGCTCGGGCCGGCCGGCTTCGTCGAGCGGCAGCGCCGGGTGCTGCGCACGATCCGCACCTTCGGCATGTGCCTGATCGAGCGCTACGAGCGGTTCTCGACCGACCGTCCGTTCACGGTCGAGGTCGAGGCGCTCGAACACTGGCGGGCGGTGGCGGACGGCGGGCGCGGGTTCGTGATGGTCACCGGGCACATCGGTTTGTACGAAGCCGGCTCGATGGTGCCGGTGGCGAAGGAGGCGCGCCGCGTCCATCTCGTGCGCGAGCCGGAGCTCGATCCGCGGGCGCAGGCGTTCATCGAGGAGACCGTTGCGGCGGTCCAGGGAGCGGACTACCGGATGCACTTCCAGACCGGCAACCCGCTGCAGGCCGTGGCGCTCGTCGAAGCGCTCGATCGGGGCGAGATCGTGGCGGTCCAGGCCGACCGTCCGCACGCGGGAGGCAAGACCGTGGACGCGATGCTGTTCGGGCGGCCGTTTCCGTTGCCGGCCGGCCCCGCCGTGCTCGCGCGCACGGCCCGGGTACCGATGCTGCCGGTGTTCGCGCTGCGCGCGGGCCGGCGGCGTTTCCGCCTCGTGTTCCGTCCGCCGATCGAGGTGGCGCGCACCGCCGACCGCAACGCGGATCTCGCCGCGGCGATGCGCAGCGTTGCGGGCGAGATCGAATACGCGATCCGGCGCGCGCCGGAGCAGTGGTTCGCGTTTCGGGAGCTGTGGCCGCGGTCTTGAGACCGGTGGTGCGAGCGCAAGGCCATAGTCCCGTGCCGGCCGGTGCCGCACCATCCCTCGATAGAAGATGACCTATTTTCGGGGCCGTTTGAAGTAGAAGTGGACCTCATTCGGTACGCTTGCTATGCCCGCAAGCTCCCAGCCTTCCGCGCCCAAGGCGTTCAACTCCTGGCCCGGGATCCGCCACTCGTGGCTTGCGTTCCGGGGGACGAACTTGTACTCCCACGTCAGGTCATCGTAGACGTAGACCATCGGCGGCTGAGGTTGCTCAGGCTGGAGCACCGAGGGCTCGGGCTGCTGCGTGTGGCTGGATCGGATTTCCATCGCTGACCTCCTCGCCGTCGATCACATCGGCCGCCTCTCGCTTCCTCGAGCCTACTCCATCGGCCGCCCCGCCTACTTTGCCGATCCCCTCGGGCCCGCCGCCCGTCCCTCGGGCTCATATAATGGGTAGGTTAGGTTGCTGCTCTCCGCCGTGGCTGGCGGCGTCGAAAATGATGGTCAGACTGTTCGCATTCGCGGTCTTCTTCGGCTTCGCTATCTGGGTCGTGGCGGCCTTCGTGAGCTTCGGCGGCGCGCGTCCGCAGCACACCTACAGACCGTGGCCGCGCTGGTGGTTCGACAACGAGCCGGGCGACGAGCCCGGTACGATGCACCTCGTGAAGCGCTCCGAGCTCCAGGCGTTGCGCGACGCCTATTCGAGCGCACCGATCAACCCGGGCGAGCCGCTGCTTCGCTGCGGCGGCTGCCTCGCCATGTACCACGCGACGAGCGTCCAGGAACTCGACCGGACGAACGGCGGGCGCTGCGTCGTGTGCCGCTGCAGCGACCTTGCCGCCGTCCACGTCGCCGACGGTTGAGAGAGCGACGCGAGTCGCCGGTGCGGGGCGATCGCCATGCAGTCCGAGCGCTACCTCCGCCACGCGCTGATCGATTGGTTCCCGCTGGAACGCGTGCGCAGCGCGCGGATAGCCGTGATCGGCGCCGGCGCGGTCGGCAACGAGGTGGTCAAGAACCTCGCGCTGCTCGGCGCGGGGGCCATCGACATCTTCGACTTCGACCGCGTCGAGCCCCACAACCTCACGCGCTCGATCTTCCTGCGCGCGTCGGATGTCGGCCGCGCGAAGGCTGAGGCGGTCGCCGAGCGGGCGACCGGGGTAGATCCGTCGGTCGCTGTCCGCGCGATCGAAGGGGATTTCTGGCGGACGCTCTCGCTCCACCGCCTGCGCCGCTACGACTGCGCCATCGCCTGCGTCGACAACTTCGAGGCCCGCATCCGGCTGAACCAGATGTGCCTCATCGTCGGCGTGGACCTCGTGAACACGGGCGTCGACAGCCGCTACGCAGCAGTCGAGGTCTTCCCGCTGTCGCAACCCGAGCCTGCGGCCTGCTACGAATGCGGCCTGCCCGATTCGGCATACCGGCGCATCGCCGAGCGCTACTCGTGCGGCTGGCTGCGCAAGCGCGGTGCAACCGAGCACAAGGTACCGACGACCGCGATCACCGCGAGCGTTGCCGGCGCGCTCGCCGCCTCGGCAGCGCTCAGGCTCGGGCCCGAGACGGACATTCGCCCGCGACGCATCCTTGTCGACACCATCGGCGGCGGCGCCACGCTGGCGGCGCTCGTGCGACGCAAGGCGTGCGCGGGTTGCGGCGCATTCAGCGCGCGGCCGTCGCTTGTCGCGGCGCGCAACGACTGGCGCCCGCGACTCGCCCCGCACGCCGGGCTCGAGGACGTGGTCGTGCGGCTGAGCGACCCGATCGTCACCGGGTACGCGTGCGCGGAGTGCGGCGACGATTCGCGCGCGGCCGAGTATTGCCTCCGCCGGGCGGGTGACTTCGACGATCGCATCACCGTGTGCGCCGCGTGCGGGCGACGGGCAGTGCGGATCGAGATCCGCGACCAGCTCACGCTCGGCGAGCTCGCCGCGCGCTTCGACCGCCGACCGATACCGGCGAAGTTCGTGCTCGTGCGGAACGGCTCGGGCACGCTCTGCATCGACCTCGAGGAGACTGACGATGGCGAACGACCTTAAGCTGTACGTGCGCACCGCCGATCAGACGCGGCGCGCCGAGCTCACGCTCGAGCGCTCGCGCACGGGCGCCGACCTGATCCAGGCGGCGGTGGACAACTGGCGACTTCCCGGCGACACCGACTATGCGCTCGTGAACACGACCACGGGGCGCGCGCTCGCGCCGGATGCGACCCTCGACGAGAGCGAGGTGAAGGAGGGCGACCTCCTCGAGGTGCAGCCGGTGCTCGTTGCGGGCCGGTAGAGGGCATGCATCCGGCTGGGGTCCGCGTCGCCGCCGACCTCGAGCGCCTGCGCGCGCTTGCGGCGGTCTCCGCCGGCAGGATCGGCCTCGTCGGCACGCCGGCGCCAGGCCGGTTCGTGCTCGAGCTCGACTACGCGACAGCCGGCTCGCGCGCATACCCGACCGTGCATCAGACGCGGACGCGGCTAGTGATCGAGCTCCCGGCGCGCTATCCGTTCCAGCCGCCCATTGCGACGGTGACGACGCCGATATTCCACCCGAACGTCCACCCCTCGGGGGTCGTGTGTCTCGGCGCGAAGTGGCTGCCGAGCGAGGGCATGGATCTCTTCGTGCGGCGGGTGGCGCGGCTGCTCACGTTCGATCCCCAGCTCGTGAACGTGCACTCGGCTGCGAACCCGGACGCCCTCTTCTGGTATCTCGACGCGCTCCGGCGTCACCCGGGCGCGTTCCCGAGCGAGCGCATCGACGTAATGCTTCCGGATGAGCACCCCATGCGCGTGCGCTGGCAGGACACGGAGGGACACCCGGAACACTCCGAGCGCGTCATCCGTCGCTGCCCGCGCTGCGGCGCGCAGCTCAGGCTCCCAGCCGGTTGCAGCGGCACCGTTCGCTGCCCGAAGTGCGGCAGCGCGTTCGAAACGGCGACATGATCAGGTGGGTCGACCAGCCGACCGAGTTGCCGATCGCGCCGCTCGAGGGCTTCTATCGAGAGCTTGCCGCGATCGACGTCATCGCGCTCGAGGCCTGCCGCGCGACGGTTGAGGTGCTCGTGGTGGTCGAGGCCGATGTCCGGAGGGCGATTGCGCAGCAGCTCGCCGCAGCCGACGAGCGGGGCGGACTCCTCGTCGGTCGCGTCCACGGACCGCGCGCAGCGGACGGCGAGCAGCACCCCGCGCTCGTGCACGTCCGCGCGGCCGCGCCGAGCATGAAGGATGCGGCCACGGCCGTTTCGCTGCGGATGGAGGCCGGGGTGTGGTCGCGTGCGCGCGAGGCCTTGCGCGACGGCGAGCTCGTCGTCGGCTGGTATCACAGCCACCCCGGCCTGGGCGCATTCTTCAGCGCGCGCGACCGCAGGACGCAGCAGGCGTTCTTTCCCCACGCCTTCAGCCTCGGCTGGGTCGTCGACCCCGTCCGCGGCGAGGAGAAGTGGTTCCGCGGGCCGGACTCGGAAGAGCTCGCTCCGGCGTGCGTGCTCACCCGCGCGGAAACCCGCTCATGAACGCGCTTCTCCTTACCGGCCGCCCCGGGATCGGCAAGACCACGGTGATCCGCCGGGTCGCCGAGGCGCTGCGCGGGGAACGGATCGCCGGCTTCTACACCGAAGAGCGGCGTTCGCGGGGCAGCCGCACCGGCTTTCAAATCATCACGCTCGACGGGCGCTCGCGGCCGATGGCCGGCATCGACATCCGCTCGCCGCAGCGCGTCGGAAAATACGGGGTCGACGTGGCGGCGATCGACGCGGTGGCCGAAACGACGCTCGCATCGGAGGTTGCCGAGGTATTCCTGGTGGACGAGATCGGGAAGATGGAGTGCGCTTCGGCGAGCTTCGTCGCGGCGGTGCGGCGGCTGCTCGCCGCCGACCGCGTGGTGGTGGCGAGCGTGGCGCTCAAGGGCGACGGGCTGATCGCAGAGGTGAAGCGTCTGCCCGGAATCGTCCTCCGGGAGGTGGCCACCCAGAACCGCGACCGCCTGCCCGAGGAAGTGATCGGCTGGGTGCGCGAGCGGCTCGCGCAACCCGCCTGGGAAAGGAGCTGAGCGATGCGTGTATATCTGGTGCAGCACGGCGAAGCGCAACCCGAGGCGGTGAGCGCGGAGCGCGAACTCACGCCCCGCGGGCGAAGCGACGTCGAGCGCGTGGCAAACCTGCTCGCGGGCGGGAGCGTGCGCGTCGCCAACGTCTATCACAGCGGCAAGACCCGCGCGCGGCAGACCGCCGAGCTGCTCGCCGCGCGCCTCGCACCGGGTGTCGCACCCGAGCCCCTCGACGGCATCAATCCGAACGATCCGGTCGAGCCGCTCGCCGAGCGCCTGCGCGGCTGGAGCGAGGACGCGCTGGTCGCCGGTCATCAGCCCTTCATGGGCAAGCTCGTCGCCCTGCTCATCGCCGGCCGCGCCGAGCCGCCGGTAGTGGACTACCGGCCGGGGGCCGTCGCGTGCGTGGAACGCGATGCGGGAAACCGATGGGTGCTCGCGTGGATGGTGCGGCCCGAGTTGCTTGCCGGCGGCTCGCCGGCCTGACGGCGCCTGCTTGCCACCCGTTTCCGAGCCTCATCCCCGCTCGAAACCCTCCGGAAGAGGCTCGCGGCGCGCGATCCACGCAGCGGGCACCTGTCGCGAAGACAGGGCGACGATACCGCCGACGATCGCGCAGGTGGTGTCGCGATCGCCCATCCCGGCTACGGTATGCCACATGGCCTCTTCGAAGTCGTCGAGGCAATGCGCGGCGCACCACAGGCAGAACGGCACGGTATCTCGAGCGGAGACCTCCCAGCCCGTCCCGAGCACGCGAACGGCTTCGTCGAACGCTTCAGCGGGGATGTCGAGCGAAGTCGCGATTCGGTTGCGCGTCTCGCCATCGGGGACGTATGGGAGGGTTGCCTGGATCAGTGTGCGCCCTGCGAGTCCGCGGCCGACGGCAAGCGCCGCGGCGGCAGCGACGGCCATGGCGCCGGCCTGACCCTCGGGATGTGCCGTGGGTCACTGCAGCGGAGCGTTGCGCTTCGAATGCGGCGCGGGACGGGTCGCCGCTGAAAAAGCCGCCGATCGGGGCGGCGCGCATCGCCGCACCATTTCCGTAGGACCCATGCCCGAACAGTTTCGGGGCGGCGATGCGCCAATCCTCGCCGCTTGCGATCCGGCCGAGCAGTGCGAAAGCGCCCTTTCCATAGCCCCGATACGGCTCCGCCATGAAGCGCCTGGCAAACGCTGCTGCCAGGGTGTCCTGATGGATCTCGCCATGGGTTTGCAACGTCTCCACGATGGATAGCGCCATATGGGTATCATCGGTCCACACCCACGGCGGCGAGGGAAGTTCTCTCTTTCGCAGGCACTCGCCCGGGGCGGAGAAGAAGCATTCGCCGAATGCGTCTCCGACGGACAGGCCCTCGAGGGCAAGCAGGGCGTTCTCAGGCGCAGTTGCCATCGCAGAAATGCATATCGAGTCGATCAATGCCGTGACGCTGGCGGTGCACGACATGAGCCGCTCGGTGCGCTTTTATACCGCGCTAGGGTTCGCCGTGCGATACGGCGGCGAGCGCGCCGAGTTCACCAGCCTACTCGCAGGCGCCTCGTATCTCAACTTGATCGCGCAGCCGCCCGATCGCCGCTGGTCATGGTGGGGGCGGGTGATCCTTCACGTCTCCGA
This sequence comes from uncultured beta proteobacterium, assembly GCA_963827555.1. GTDB lineage: Bacteria > Pseudomonadota > Gammaproteobacteria > Burkholderiales > SG8-39 > DATEDA01. The sequence goes on along the minus strand of CAWHBL010000002.1, from coordinate 65,443 downwards.
CGTCGACGCATTCCATCGCCGCGCCCTGGAGCACGGGCTGGCACCGACCACCGCGCCCGAGAACGCCCCGTGGGGCGAGCGGTATTTCCATATCAGCGATCCGGACGGCCACGAGCTGAGCTTCGCCCGCCCCCTTGAGCGATCCTAGAGCGGAGGCTTCCCGCCACTACGGGATGTCGCATGAAAACGCTGTTTCTGATTCGCCACGCCAAGTCGAGCTGGGACGACACTAGCTTGGCCGACAGAGACCGGCCATTGAACGATCGCGGCAAGCGCGACGCGCCGAAGATGGGTGAGCGATTGGCAAAGCGCGATGTGAGCCCCGACCTGATCCTGTCGAGTCCGGCTGTGCGCGCGCTCGAGACGGCGGAGATCATCGCCAAGAAGCTCGATTACAGGCGCAAGGACATCGTCGTGGATGACCGGCTGTATGCCGTCGCGGCGGATGACCTGCTCGACGTCATTCACAAGCTTGACGACAAGCTGCGGCGGGTGATGCTGTTTGGCCACAACCCCGAGTTGACCGAACTCGCGCATCGCCTCTCGGGCAAGATCTCCCATCTTCCGACGTGCGCCGTCGCCGAGTTCAGGTTCGATGCGAAGTCGTGGTCAAAGATCGGCAAGGTCAAGCCCACAAAAGTGGCGCTCGACTACCCGAAGAAATCGTAGGCGCAAAAGGATCCGCGTCGGCCCTCGGGCCCGACTCGACTCACTCCTCTCGGCCAGAACCGTCGCGATCGTCCCGCGCAGGATGCGCCGCGGGCCGTGGTCCACCTCGACCGCGTAGTGCGTGAGCGGCGGCGCCGCCGCGACGAGCCGCACCGACGCAACGAGATCGGTATCGGCAGGCACGTCGGCCGCGAAGAAGACGACGTCGCGCAGCGCGACGAGGTAGCCCAAGCGCGGCACGACGTCGCCGCCTTCGCGCCAGCGCCGCAGACCTTCCCACATCGCCGCGGTCTGCGCCGCCGCTTCGATTGCGGCGAGCGCGGGGGCGGCTCCGTCGGTGGCGAGCGCGCACGCCGCCGGAACACGGGCGATGCACACCAGCCCATCGGCGGTTTCGCCAACGATCCCGGTGACGAAGCGCATCGGCGGCTGCTGCGGTAGCAGCGCCTCGGGCGCAGGTGCGCCGGGGGGCGGCAGGACGAGCGTGGTTTGCGCCGCCGTTGCTGCGGCAGGCTGCAGCGCGCCCAGCTCGAGCGCGGCGTTCGCGACGACCGTGTCGCCGCGCATCACGTCGACGCGGATGCGGCCGTCCTGCCCCTTGCGCGCGGAGAGCTCGAGGCGGTCGCCGGGCACGACCACGTGCCGCAGCCGCGCGAACGGAATCGTGTGCAGCGGGTCATCGCGACCCGAGACGCGCGCGGCCGTCTGCGCCATCAAGGCGAGCTCGATCACGCCCGGCAGGATCGGCCGCCCGGGGAAGTGGCCGGCGAAGTACGGCGCGTCCGGGGCGAGGGTGATGCTCGCCTTCACTTGCGCCTCGCCGTGACCGCCGCGACGACGAACTGGGGGAAGGTCTCCCGGATCGCGCCGATGTCGGGATAGACCTCCACGTCCGTGAACCCGTTCGCCGCCAGCGCTGCGGTCCACTGCTCCGGGGTGAGGAAGCCGCCGTTCGGACGCCAGCCGGGGACGAGCACCGGGTCGCGGAACGACGCGAGCAGGTTGAACGCGAGCTCGACGTACACCGGCCGCCCGGCGAACGGGCGCACGCATTCCGCGATCACCAGCGCCCCGCCCGGGCGCGAGCGCGGCGCGGACCTCGGCGAGCGTCGCGGCGAGATCGCGCGCGACGTGCAGCACGTTGACCCCGTAGACGAGGGCGAACGTTCCGGGCGCGACGCCGAACGGCCGGTCGATGTCGAGCGTCCCGAACGCGAGGCCGCGGTCGCGAAACGCGCGCGAGCGACCGTTCGGCGCGCCGGAGGAACAGCGGCGAGATCTCGGTGAAGCGGTACGACGGCGCCGTCGCCGCGTCGAGCCGCTCGAGCAGCGCCTCGGCGCCGCTGCCGAGCCCGCCGCCGAGCTCGAGCACCGCGCCGCTCCGGTCGGCGAGCGCGCGTGCCGCCGCGACCGCGCCGATCGCGTTCGCGATGCCGTAGAGCGGGTTCGCGTTCGAGAAGTATTTCGACCAGGCGACGATGCCCTCGGCGTCGAAGAGCGCCTGCTCGCCGGTAAGCTCGCCGCGAAGCACCGCCGGATAGCGCTCGGCCGCCATCGCGGCGATGCGAAAAGACGGCAGGCAACGCTCGTCGTTCGCGGCCTGCGCCGCGAGGATCTCCTGCCGGGTCGAGCGCCGGCAACGGCCTCGCCACGTGGAAGCGCGCGCCGTCGCCGGTCCCCGACGCTCGCTCGATCCAGCCGCGCGCGGCGAGCGTTGCGAGGAGCCACGTCGCGGGCACGCGCGCCACGTCCGGGGCGAGGCCGGCGCGGCCGATCGCCTCGTCCGACGCGTGGCAGGCTCCGCGCACGCGTCGGCGAGCCCCGTCGACCGGAACGCGCCGAGTGCGAGCCGGGGAACGTACTCCTCGATCAGTCCGCACGAACGCACGAACGCGTCGTCGAAGAGCGGCAGGATCTCGGCGGGGATGAGCGCGGCTCTGGCGTCGCCGGGCGCACGATTCGTCGCAGTCACCACCCCGCGAGTGTAACGCGGAGTAACGCCGACCGGCCTGATGCAGCGGCTTGTTATGCTTCGACGCATGCCGACCCGTGCACTTGCTTTCGTGCTCGCGCCCCTCTGCGCCCTCGGCGCGCGCGCGGCCGACCCGCCGCTCGCGCTCGAGCCGCTGATGGCGGCGCTCGCGAAGAACGGTCCGGGCACGGTGCGCTTCGCGGAGACGAAGACGAGCGCGTTCCTCAAGACGCCGATCGAGTCGAGCGGCACGCTCACCTATGCGGCGCCGGCCCGGCTGGAGAAGCACACGCTCGCGCCGCGCGACGAGCGCTTCGTGGTCGACGGCGACACCGTCCTGATCGAGAACGCCGCGCGGAAAACCCGCCTCGAGCTCCGGCTCGGCGACTACCCGGCGATCCGCGCGTTCGTGGAGAGCATCCGGGGCACGCTCGCCGGCGACCTCGCGAGCCTGCGCCGCTACTACCGGGTCGAGCTCGAAGGCGCCTGGTCCGACTGGCGGCTGCACCTCCTGCCGTCCGACCAGCAGATGGCGGAGCTCGTGCAGAAAGTGGTGATCGGCGGGGCCGGCGGGGAGGTGCGCCGGATCGAGATCCTGGAGGCGAGCGGCGACCGTACGGTCATGACGATCACCAAGCCGAAGGAGCGCGGTTGAGCGCGCGGCTGCGGGCCGGTCCTCGCCTGGCTCGTCTTCGTCGCCGCGTGCGCGGCCGTCGCGGCGCACGCGCGCTTCACCGCCGACATGTCGGCGTTCCTGCCGGAGGCGGCGACGCCGGCGCAGCGGCTGCTCGTGGGCGAGCTGCGCGAGGGCGTCGCGTCGCGGCTGCTGCTGGTCGGCATCGAGGGCGCCGAACCCGACAAGCTCGCCGCGCTGAGCCGCGCGCTGGCGAAGCGCCTGCAGGGCCGGGCCGAGTTCGTCTACGTCGCGAACGGCGACGCGGCGCTGGCGCAGGCCGACCGCGATTTTCTGTTCGCGCACCGGTACGTCCTCAGCCCGGGCGTGGCGCCGGGACGCTTCGACCGTGCGTCGCTCGCCGCGGCGCTCGAGCGCGGCTACGAGGCACTCGCCTCGCCGGCGGGCGCGCTCGTGCGGCGCTACCTGCCGGCCGATCCGACCGGCGAATTCCTGCGCGTGCTGGGGAGCCTGGAAGGCGGCGAGCGGCCGCCGACCCACCTCGGCGTCTGGATGTCCCGCGATCAGCGCACCGCGCTGCTGCTGGTGCAGACCGCGGCGCCGGGCTTCGATCTCGACGCGCAGGAGGCGAACCTCGCGCTGATCGGCGAGGCCTTTGCCGCGGCGCGCGACGAGGTCGGCGCGCCGGGCGCGGTGCTGCAGCGCTCGGGTCCCGCGGTCTTCGCGGTGCTGTCCCGCGAGACGATCCGGGGCGACGTCCGGCGCCTCTCCGCGATCGCGACGGTGATCGTCGCCGGCATGCTCCTCCTCGCGTTCCGGTCGCTCGCCGTGCTCGGGCTCGCGTTCGTCCCGGTCGCCACCGGCGCGCTCGCCGGTGTCGCGGCGGTCGCGATCGCGTTCGGCACCGTCCACGGCATCACGCTCGGCTTCGGCGTCGTGCTGATCGGGGAGGCGATCGACTACGCGATCTACTTCTTCGCGCAGCGCTCGCCGCGCGGAGCCGCCGGCGGCCTCGTTCGCGCGCATCTGGCCGACCCTGCGCCTCGGCCTCGCCGTCTCCGCGGCGAGCTTCTGCGCGATGCTGTTCTCGGGCTTCACGGGCCTCGCGCAGCTCGGCCTCTTCGCCGTGGTCGGGCTCGTCGTCGCGGCGGCAGTCACGCGCTGGGTGCTGCCCGGCATCCCGGTTCGCGCCGCGGAGCCGACGCGGCGTCGCGCTCGTCGCACGCCTCGTCCCGCGCTGGCGGTCGCCGCTCAAGGCGCGCCTCGCCGTCCTCGGACTCGTGACTGCGGTGTGCGCCGCGGTGATCTGGCACGAGCGGCCGGTCTGGGACGACGATCTCGCCCGGCTCAATCCGGTCGGCGCGGCCGAGCAGGCGCTCGACAAGCGGCTGCGCGAGGCGCTCGGCGCGCCGGATGCGCGGTGGCTCGTCGTCGTGTCGGGCGCGACCGAGGACGCGGCGCTCGAGGCGGCGGAGGCGCTCGCGCGTCCGCTGGCGACGCTGGTCGAGGCGAAGGCGATCGCGGGCTTCGACACGCCGGCGTCGTACCTGCCGAGCGGCCGCACGCAAGCCGCACGCCGCGCGGCGCTCCCGGACGAAGCGACGCTGCGCGCGGATCTCGCGGCGGTGGTGGCGTCGTCGCCGTTCAAGCCCGATCTCTTCGAGCCGTTCGTGCGCGACGTCGCCGCCGCGCGGGCCGCGCCTCCGCTCGAGCGCGCGCGCCTCGCCGGGACCGCGTTCGGGCTGCGGACGGACGCGCTCCTCGTCCGCCGCGACGACCGCTGGCATGCGCTCGTTCCGCTGCGCGGCGTCGTCGACGCCGGCGCGCTCGCGGCGCGCATCGCCGCGGACGGGCCGCCGGGCGCGGCGCTCCTCGACATCCGGGCCGAGTCGACGCGGCTCCTCGCCAGCTACCGCGAGCGCGCGCTCGTGCTGTGGGGCGTCGGGCTGGCGATCATCGTGGCGCTCCTCGCGCTCCACCTGCGCCGCGCCCTGCGCGTCGTCCAGGTCCTTGCTCCGATCGCCGCGGCGGTGGCGGTCGCGGCCGCGATCCTCCTCGCCGCGGGGACGAAGCTCACGCTGTTCCACCTCGTCGCCCTGCTGCTGGTCGCGGGCGTGGGCTCGAACTACGCGCTCTTCTTCGAGCGCGAGCCGCCGGACGAGCACGACCGGCGGCGCACCGTGTTCGCGGTCGCGTTCTGCGCCGCCACCACCGCGCTCGCCTTCGGGCTGCTCGCCTGGTCGCAGGTCCCGGTGCTGAAGATGATCGGCGCGACCGCGGCGATCGGCGCGGTCGCGAGCCTCGCGTTTGCGACGCTGATCGCGCCCCGCCGGGGCTGATAAAATCGACGGCACGCGAGCGCTCGTCCCCAGCCGCTCGTTCCCGGCATCCGCAGACCGTGACCCCCCTGATCGTCACCCGCTACACCGGCATCAACTGCCTCGGCCGAGGTGTCGACGCGTGGTGGGAGGGCCTGCGCGAGCGGCGCTCCGGACTCGCTCCCTGCGATTTCGAGGACGCGGTGCTCGACACGTTCATCGGCCGGGTCGACGGTGTCGAGGAGGCGACGCTGCCGGAGCCGCTCGCGGCGTTCGACTGCCGCAACAACCGCCTCGCCTGGCTCGGCCTCGAGGCGGACGGCTTCCGCGCAGCCGTGCTCGCCGCGCGCGAGCGCTACGGCGCGCGCCGCGTCGCCGTCATCATGGGCACCAGCACCTCGGGCGTGCTCGCGACCGAGCGCGCCTACCAGCGCCGCGATCCGGGCTCCGGCGCGCTGCCGGCCGATTACCGCTTCGCCGAAACCCAGAGCACGTACTCCCTGGCCGCGTTCGTTCGCGCGGCGCTCGGGCTGGCCGGGCCGGCGCAGGTGGTGTCGACCGCCTGTTCGTCGAGCGCGAAGGTGTTCGCGAGCGCGGCGCGGATGATCGAGACCGGCCTCGCCGACGCCGCCGTCGTCGGCGGCGCGGACAGCCTCTGCCTCACGACGCTGTACGGCTTCCGGTCGCTCGAGCTGCTGTCGGGTGCGCCCTGCCGTCCGTACGACACCGAGCGGAACGGCATCTCGATCGGCGAGGGCGCCGGGTTCGCGCTGCTCGAGCGCTCCGGCCCGGGGCCGTTGCTCGTCGGCGTGGGCGAGAGCTGCGACGCGTATCACATGTCGACGCCGCATCCCGAAGGACTCGGCGCACGGCTGGCGATGGAGCGCGCACTGGCCGCGGGCGGGCTCGCACCGGAGGCGGTCGGCTACGTCAACCTGCACGGCACCGCGACGCGCACCAACGACGTCGCCGAGGGCCGCGCGGTCCGGGACGTGTTCGGCCCGCGGACGCCGTGCAGCGCGACCAAGGGCGCGCACGGCCACCTGCTCGGCGCCGCCGGCATCACCGAAGCGATCGTCGCGCTCGCCGCGCTCGAGCGCGGGTTCCTGCCGGGGACCGCGAACACGCGCGCGCTCGACGTCGAGATCGCCTGCCGGGTGCTGGTCGAGGGCGAGGAAGCGGCGCCGCGGCACGTGCTGTCGAACTCGTTCGGCTTCGGCGGCAACAACTGCAGCGTGATATTCGGACGCGCCCGATCGTGAGGGTTTACATCGACGGCATCGGTCTGCTCGCTCCCGGCCTCCCGAGCTGGCGCGCCGCGCGCCCGGTGCTGGCCGGCGAAACGCCTTACGCGCCCGGCGAGATGCCGCGCCCGGCGGCGGAGCTGCTGCCGCCGGCCGAGCGGCGGCGCTGCGGCGACCTGGTGAAGCTCGCGCTGCACGTCGGCGCCGAGGCGCTTGCGCCGGACGGCGCGCGGGCCGCGGACCTCGCGACCGTGTTCACCTGCGCCACCGGCAACGGCGAGGTGCTCCACCAGATCTGCGAGACCCTGGCCGGCAGCGCGCGCGACGTTTCGCCGACGCGCTTCCACAACTCGGTGCACAACGCGGCGGCGGGGTATTGGAGCATCGCGACCGGTGCGCGCGCGGCCTCGACGAGCCTCTGCGCCGATCGGGGCAGCTTCGCCGCCGGGCTCGTCGAGGCGGCGGTGCAGGCGAGCGCCGAAGGCCGCCTCGTGCTCCTCGTCGCCTACGACCTGCCGCCGCCCGCGCCGCTCGCCGCGGTCGTGCCGTGCGCGGCACCGTGCGGGCTCGCGCTGCTCCTGGCGCCGGTGCGCGGCGCGGCGAGCCTGGCCGCGGTCGACCTCGAGCTCGCGCGCGAGGGCGGGGAAACGACGCTCGCCGACCCGGCGCTCGAGCGGCTGCGGACGGGCAACGCCGCCGCGCGCGGGCTGCCGCTCCTCGCGGCGCTTGCCGCCGGGCGCGCCGGCCGCGCCGCCACGCTCGAGTGGCTGCCGGACCTGTGGCTCGCCGCGTCGGCGACGCCGTTCGGCGCGGCATGAGCGGATGAAGCGCGCGCTCGTCACCGGCGCGACCGGCGCGATCGGCCCGGCGATCTGCCGCGAGCTCGCGCGCGCCGGCCTGCACGTGATCGTGCACGGGAACCGTCGCGCCGAGGCGGCGGCGCGGCTCGTCGCCGAGATCGCCGCGGCCGGCGGCGCGGCGGAGCACGTCGCGTTCGACGTCAGCGACGCGGACCAGACGGCGCACGCCCTCGAGCGGGTGCTCGGCCACGGCGCGATCCAGGTGCTCGTGAACAACGCCGGCATCCACGCCGACGCGCCGCTGCCCGGGATGACGCGCGCGCAGTGGCGCAACGTCGTCGAGGTGAACCTCAACGGCTTCTTCAACGTCACCCAGCCGCTGCTGCTGCCCATGCTCGCGACGCGGTGGGGCAGGATCGTCAGCGTTTCCTCGGTGACGGCGCTGATCGGCAACCGCGGCCAGGCGAACTACGCCGCGGCGAAGGCGGCGCTGCACGGCGCGACGAAGTCGCTCGCGCTCGAGGTCGCCTCGCGCGGCGTGACGGCGAACGTCGTCGCGCCCGGCGTGGTCGAGTCGCCGGCGACGGCGAAGGCCTTTCCGCCCGAGCGCATCAAGGCGCTGGTGCCGATGCAGCGGGCCGGCACGCCGGAGGAGGTCGCGGCGCTCATCGGCTTCCTCGTCTCGGACCACGCCGGCTACATCACCGGTCAGGTCGTAGCGGTCGCGGGCGGGCTGGGGTGAGCGACCTCGAGCAGCGCTACGCAATCGTGATCCCGGCCCGCAACGAGGCCGCGACGATCGCGGACGTCGCCGCGCGTGCGTCCGCGGTCGCGGCGAGCGTGATCGTCGTGGACGACGGCTCGACCGACGGCACGCACGAGCGCGTTGCCGGCTTCCCGGTGGTGCTGCTGCGGAACGAGCGCAACCTCGGCAAGGGCGCGAGCCTGTGGCGCGGGCATGGAGCACGCGCTCGCGCTCGGCGCCGCGGGCGTGGTCACGCTCGACGGCGACGGCCAGCACGCGCCGGAAGACATCCCGCGGCTGGTGCGGGTCGCACGAGCGCATCCGGAGGACATCGTGATCGGCGCCCGGCTCGTCGGCCGCGCCGGCGCGCCGCGCGCGCGCCGTGCCGCGAACCGCGTCGCGGACTTCTTCATCGGCTGGGCCGCGGGGCAGCCGCTCGACGACAGCCAGTCGGGCTTTCGCGTCTACCCCGCGTCGCTCCTGCGGCGGCTCGAGGTGAAGCACGGCCCGGGACGCGGGTTCGTGTTCGAGAGCGAGGCGCTGATCGCCGCCGGGCGGCTCGGCGTGCGGGTCCGCAGCGTCGCGATCGCCGCGGTGTACCCGCCGGACGCCCGGCCGAGCCACTTCCGACCGGTGGTCGACATCGCGCGCATCTCGCGCATGATCCTGTGGCATCTCGTGCGCCGGGGGATGTCTCCCGCGGGCCTGTACCGCAGCCTCGCCCGGCGCGCCGCGAAGGAATCGGTCGCGGCCGACGAACCGGCTAGTCCGGCGTGACAACCCGAGCCGGTCAATCCGGCGTCTCCACCTTGGTGCCGGACTCCGCGAACACCCACGCGACCGCCAACCCGCCGGCCCAGGCGTAGTTCTGCTTCACCAGCGGGCTCGGGTCGAACACCGCCCCGCTCAGGTTGTCGTAGCGCACGTACGCGCCCACCCAGAACTTGTCGATGCGGCGGCTGATCGCCGCGATGAACGTCGCGCCGGAGTAGCCGCCGGGCGCGTTGTACGCCGGACGCTCGGGCGTCGCGAACTGCGGCGACACGCCGTAGAAGTACTGGTGGAACTTCTGCGTGGCGTAGAGCGGTCCCGCGCTGAACCCCACGTTCCACCGCCCGCCGAGAAACTCGGGGCGCACGTCGAGGTTGAGGTGCGGATAGAAGACCCAGCCGATGTTGTGCCAGTGCGAGAGATCGGTCGCGATCGCAGTCCGCGCGGGCAGGCGGAGCTGCAGGCGGTAGTTGTAGTCGATCCGCCGGTCGCGCGCGAGCGTGAACACGAGCACCGGGCCCACCTCCACCGTCGCGTCGAGGTCGGGCATGCCCTGGCGCGCGGTGTTGTCGCTCGAGTCGACCGGCGGCGTGCCGAAGAGGCTCACGTCGAGCTCGACCCGGTCGGACTGGAAGAAGATGCCGCGGATGCCCTCGCGGTCCACTCTGAAGTAGTCGCCGCGATAGGCGAAGAACGGGAGCGGGAAGAGGTAGCCCCGGCTCTGGTTGGCGCCCCGGTAGTCGGGCAGGTAGAGGCCGGTCCCGCCGACGCCCGCCTCCCACAGCGGCCGCTCAACCGCGTATGCGGCGGGCGGGACGAGGACGGTGGCGAGCGCGACGGCGGCGAGAGCGGCGCGCACCGCTACGCCGCTTCGACCGGCCGGATGGCCTCGCGCCGGCGGCGCCAGGCGCGCACGCTCGTGCGCAGCCGCGTGAAGCACAGGAAGTAGTAGATGCCGCGGAAGAGATAGATCCGCGGCATGACCGGCCGGAAGCGGAAGACGTCGCCGGCGAGGAACGACACCACTGCCGACGGCACGCGGAACACGTCCTTCGGGCCCATCAGGAGGTCGCGCATCGTGGGCGAGGTCATGCGGTAGATCATCCACGAGAAGGTGCGCAGTCCGCGCCGGACGTCGCGGTCGAAGCGCCGGTAGAGCCGCGGCGCGGCGCGCGAGTCGCGGAGGACGCCCTCGACGACGTCGGCGCCGAGGAACGCGCTGTTCATCGCGAGATACACCCCGCTCGAGAACACCGGGTCGATGAAGCCGTACGCGTCGCCGACGAGGATGTAGCGGTCGCCGGCCATCCGGTCGGCGTAGTAGGTGTAGTTGCCGGTCGCGGTCGGCGGGCCGGTGAGCTGCGCGTCGCGGAGCCGCCCGGCGAGCTCGGGCGAGAGCGCGAGCGTCTCGAGGAAGAACTCGGTGAGGTCGCCCTTGCGCGTCTTCAGGTAGTAGGGCCAGCACACCGCGCCGACGCTCGTCGTGCCGTCCTTGAGCGGGATGAACCACATCCAGCCGTGCGGGAACCAGAAGATGCTGATGTTGCCTTCCTCGCGCCCGGGCAGCCGCTCGGCGCCGGTGAAGTGGCCGAAGATCGCGGCGCTCGAGTGCTTCGGGTTGCGCCGCTTCATGCCGAGCTTGCCGGCAAGGAACGTGTCGCGCCCCGACGCGTCGACGAGGAACCGCGCGCGGATCCGGCCGGTCGCGCCGCCGTCGTCCGCGGTCGCGGCCTCGATCCCGTCCGGCCGGAACTCGACGGCGGTGACCCGCGTCCCCTCGCGCACCTGCGCGCCCTGCTCGGCGCAGTGCCGCAGCAGCAGGTGGTCGAACTCGGACCGCCGCACCTGGTAGGCGAACGGCCACGCCGGGTCGAGCTGCTGGCTGAAGTCGAAGGTGAGCGAGCGGCCGTGCTCGGCGGAGCAGAACTGCGCCCCGTACTTCATCATCGCGATCGACTCGACCTTCGCGCGCACGCCGAGCCGCTCGAACAGCGGCAGGTTGAGCGGCAGCAGCGACTCGCCGATGTGGAAGCGCGGGTGGCGGTCCTTCTCGGCGACGACGACGCCGTAGCCACGGCCGGCGAGGAGGCTCGCGATCGTGGAGCCGGCGGGGCCGCCGCCGATCACGAGCACGTCGCAGCCGTCGGCCGGGGCCGACACTGCAGCGGTGGCGGTGGCGGACACGGACGGCGGTACGGCGACCTCGGGCATGCGCCGAAAATCTACCACGATGCGCGTGCCGACGGCGGGCCGCGGGTCTGGAATAATCGCCGCATGTCGACCGACTGGATCCGCGCCGGCGGCGGCGTTCCGGCGGCGCGCCCGTGGCGCGCCCCGGCCGCGATCAAGGCGAGCGCGGTGCTGCACGCCGGCGGCGTCGCGGCGCTCGCCGCGGCGCCGGAAGCCTGGGCCGCGGTCCTCGTCGCGGTCGCGGCGAACCACGTCGCCCTGTTCGGCGCGAGTTTCGCGCCGCGGAGCGCGCTGCTCGGGCCGAACCTGACGCGGCTGCCGGACGCGGCGGCGGGCCGCGGCGAGATCGCGATCACGTTCGACGACGGTCCGGACCCGGACATCACGCCGCGGGTGCTGGATGCGCTGGACCGCGGCGGCGCGCGGGCGAGCTTCTTCTGCGTCGGCGCCCGTGCGCAGGCGCACCCGGGGATCGTGCACGAGATCGCGCGCCGCGGCCACGCGGTGGAGAACCACAGCCAGCATCATTCGACCGCGTTCGGCTGGTACGGGCCCGATCGCCTGCGCCGCGAGATCGCGGCCGCGCAAGGCACGCTCGCGGCGCTCGCGGGGCGCACGCCGGCGTTCTTCCGCGCGCCGTTCGGCGTGCGCAACCCGTTCGTCGACCCGGTGCTCGCCCGGCTCGGCCTCGCCTACGTGTCGTGGACGCGGCGCGGCTACGACACGGTCGACGGCGATGCTGCCCGCGTCCTGCGGCGGCTCGCCGGCCGGCTCGACGCCGGCGACGTTCTCGTGCTGCACGACGGCGTCGCGGCGGGCGCGGGGCGCGCGCGGCCGGCGGTGCTCGAGGCGCTGCCGCGGCTGCTCGAGCTCGCCGCGGCGCGGGGGCTGAAGCCGGTCACGCTCGGCGCCGCCTGCGGTGACGGATCCGGCCGCTGAGCGCCTCTTCGCCGCCGCCGCCCGCCGGTACGCGCCGGCCGGACGGTTCGCCCGCCACTTCGCCGCCGGCAAGCTGCGCGGCGACCCGGTGTTCGTCGAGATCCTGCGGCGCGGGCTGATTCCGGACGGCGCGCGCCTGCTCGACCTGGGCTGCGGGCAGGGCTGCCTCCTCGCGCTGCTGGTCGCCGCGCGCGAGGAGCATCGCGCCGGCCGCTGGCCGGCGGGCTGGCCGCCGCCGCCCGCGCGCCTTGCCCTGCGCGGCATCGACTTCCTGGCGAAGGACGTCGCGCGCGCCCACGCGGCGCTCGGCGACCAGGCCACGGTCGAGCGCGGCGATCTCCGCACGGTCGCGTTGCCGCCCGGAGACGTCGTCGTGGTGATGGACGTGCTGCACTACCTCGACGCCGACTCGCAGGACCGGCTCCTCGCGCGCATCGCGCGAGGCGCTCGGTCCGCAGGGGCTGTTCCTGACGCGGGTCGGCGATCCGTCGGCCGGGTTCGCGGCCGCGTTCACGTGGGCGATCGACCAGGCGGTCGCCGTCGCCCGCGGGCAGGGCTTCCACCGGTTCCACCGCCGCAGCGTTGCGGACTGGACCGCCGCGCTCGAGCGGCACGGGCTGGCGGTCACGGCCGAGCCGATGAACGGCCAGGCGCTGTTTGCGAACGTGCTGCTGGTGGGACGGAAGCGGTAGCGCGCGCGGGAGACCGCGCTAGCTACCAGACCCCCCGCTTTGCCCTGCCTTCTGTTGAACGGCTCGTAGACCCACTCGGCCTCGATCTGGCCTTCGCGGGTCTCGACGCGGACTCGCGCCGGGCGGTTCGCCTCGGCCCAGCTGCGGGCGTAGCTCATCGCCACCTTCTTGTCGGAAAAGAAGTGATTCTGGGTGCTGCCCTTGGCGGTCCGTTCACCGGAGCGGTGTGGGGAGGGCAGATGACGTCCGGGCCATGTTTTGCCCATCCGTAAGCCATCCGTGAGCGCCTACGCCGTCGACGTCGCGTACGCGATTTCAGTTGCGCGAATCAATTGCGCTGCATGGCCTTCGCGCAGCTCGCGTATCGCGAGAGTCTTCGCGACATCGAGACCTGCCTGCGTGCGCAAGCGGCCAAGCTCTATCACCTTGGGATTCGCGGAACGGTAGCCCGCAGCACGCTGGCCGACGCGAACGAAGCGCGCGAATGGCGTATCTACGCCGAGTTCGCGCAGCACCTCATTCGCATCGCGCGCCGGCTCTATCTCGACGAGCCCTTCGGCGTGGATCTCAAGAACACCGTCTACGCGCTCGATTCCACCACGATCTACTTGTGTTTGACGCTGTTCCCGTAGGCACCCTTCCGATCGACCAAGGCGGCGATCAAACTGCACACGTTGATCGACCTGCGCGGCAACATCCCGAGCTTCATCCACATCTCCGACGGCAAATGCGATGAGGTCAACGGCTCGAGAGAAACAGCCCGAGCCCGGCACTTTACGTCATGTACCCGGCTATCTCGTTTTCGAGCGGCTGATGGATGCACTTGTGAAGGAGCCTTCTTGCGACCCGCGACAAATCCAATCTCAAGGCCACGCGCGGCTACTCCCACGCCGTAGATCGATCCACCGGACTCATCTGCGATCAGACGATCACGCTCACGGTGTTCTATTCCAAGACGGGTTATCCCGAGGCGCTGCGCCGCATTCGGTTCAACACCGACGAGGGCAAGACACCGGTGTTCTACACCAACAACTTCGCGCTGGCCGCGATGACGATTACCGAGCTCTACCGTTGCCGCTGGCAGGTCGAACTGTTCTTCAAGTGGATCAAGCAGCATCTGCGAATCAAATCCTTCTTCGGCGACATCGAGAAAGCGTCTGGACCCAAGTAGAATCGCAACCAGCGTCTAGTCCTCGTGCCATCGTCAGTAAGCGCCTGGCTCTGGATGCCTCGCTATATGAAACCCTACAGATCCTGAGTCTGACCATGTACCGTCCGTGAACTGCTCGCCATTCCGGTCGGCGCGGTCGTCACCCTCGGCGCTCCACGGCACCACCACAAGCCGGCTGGCCATCTTCGCGGATCAGCACGCTCGCCTCGTCGCGTTTTGAACCACACCCGACGCCCGGTTCTGTGATCTTTGCCCTGAGTCGCCGCGCGGCCGGCCGTCGTTCTCGACCCGAAACAGTACGATACGAACAGGGGCAGGGGAGGGTGTCGTGGTAGGTCTTCGTCTTGGGCAGCGCGTTTGGGTGGTGCAGGAGGAGGGGCGTGCCTACGGCCGCATCGCCACCCTTCCCCCGGTGTTCCTTAGCGATTGCCCCGGGTTCGTCGTCCTCCTCGATGGCAAGTCGGCTACCTGCGTGGAGGAGCGCCGCGGGAGCCAGTGGGATGTGCTGACCGGCCGAGAGGAGAGCTGAGTCCAGCTGGCCGGCTTGCCGCAGGTCCATGCTCCTTGGGGAGGGGGCACACGATGGATACGAACCGGAGAGTTCGTGTAGGGCAGCGCGTGTGGGTCACGTACGACGGGGGCCGCGCCTTCGGCCAAGTCGCTGCGATACCTAGCCCGTTCTTGAGCGACTCCACTGGTTTCGTCGTGCTGCTCGATAGGAAGCCAACCCCTGTCATCTGCACACGGGAGCGGCGCGGCAGCCAGTGGGACTTCGCGGACCTCCGGGGCGTTTGGTTCAGCCAACGCTGAGATCGCGTTTGAGGGAAATCCTGATGTCGCCTCGGGGAAACCACCCGAGGAGGTCTTGCGGAACCTTGCAAGCGAAAGTAGTACCGAGCGCCCCGCCTGACGAGATTTGCTCCGCCGCGCATGTCGTCCTCCAACTCTCAGTTGGAGGGCACTTCCCGGTCACACCCCCAGCCCTACGGCTGGCTCAGACTCCGCCCGCGCTAGCGCCGTCTGTTGAACGGCTCGTAGACCCACTCGGCCTCGATCTGGCCTTCGCGGGTCTCGACGCGGACTCGCGCCGGGCGGTTCGCCTCGGCCCAGCTGCGGGCGTAGCTCACCGCCACCTTCTTGTCGGAAAAGAAGTGATTCTGGGTGCTGCCCTTGGCGGTCACGGCCCAGCCGTACACCGGGCCGGGGTAGACGACGAAGATCGGTGTTTCGCGCATCTTACTCAGTGAGAAATTTGCCGCAGACGCGCGCTGGATGGGCGGGCGGCATCGTGCCAACCGTGACGTTGTTCCTGTCGGACGCTGTCGAGCGACCGACAGCGACGCGGCCGCGGCCGGACGCGGCTGAACGGCCGTCCGGCGGGCTAGATCGGCTCGCCGGCCGCGGCGAGCGCGCGCTCGAGCCGGTCGACGCCGTCGGCGAGCCGTGCCTCGCTCGCCGCGAAGCACCAGCGCACGAACCCTTCGCCCTCGGGGCCGAACGCGGCGCCGGGCGCGAGGCCGAGCTTCGCTTCGGCGACCAGCCGCTTGCAGAAGGCGAGGCTGTCGGCGCAGCCGTCGACGCGGAAGAACGCGTACATGGCCCCGGCGGGCGAGTGCGCGTCGACGCCCGGCAGGGCGCGGAGCCGGCCGATCAGGAAGTCGCGCGCGCCGCGCAGGCGCGCCGCGAAGCGCGCCACGACCGGTTCGCCCTGCGTCACGGCGGCGATCCCGGCGCGCTGGACGAAGCCCTGTGCGCAGGAGGTGTTGTACTCGATCAGCTTGCCGATGCCGGGGATGAGCGCCGGCGGGGCGACCAGCCAGCCGAGCCGCCAGCCGGTCATCAGCCAGTTCTTCGAGAACGTGTTCGTGCTGATCACGCGGTCGGCGGGCTCCGCGAGGTCGAGGAAGGAGGGCGCTGCTCCGCCGTCCGCGCGCGCACCGTAGTAGAGCCGCTCGTAGGCGTCGTCGGCGACGATCCAGATCCCGTGCCTGCGGCAATGCGCGAGGAGCGCTTCCTGCTCGTCGCGCGCGATCGTCCAGCCGGTGGGGTTGTTCGGCGAGTTGACGTAGAGCGCGCGCGTGCCCGGCGTGAGGGCAGCGAGGAGACGATCGAGGTCGAGCGTCCACCCGCGCGAACCGAAGGCGAGCGGCACGCACTCGACCGCCGCGCCGAGGATCTTCGGGATCTCGACCAGGTTCGGCCACAGCGGCGTCACCTCGACGACGCGGTCGCCCGGGCCGACGATCGCCTGCGTCGCGAGCATGAGCGCGGACATGCCCGAGTTGGTCACCGCGATGCGCTCGACGTCCGCCGGGCGGTGGAGCCGGGACACGTAGGACGCGAGCGCTTCGCGGAGCGGCGCGATCCCGAGGTTGTGGGTGTAGAAGGTGTCGCCGGCGCGGAGCGCCTCGATCGCCGCTTCGCGGATGAACTCGGGCGTGACCTCGTCCGGCTCGCCGAACCAGAACGGCAGCACGTCCGGGTCGCCGAAGCCGGCGTTCGCCACCTCGCGGATCTTCGAGCCGCGGAGCGACTGGACGGCGGGGCGGGCGGTGGGCATCGCGGGGAATTCTCGCACAGCGCCCGGCGGCGGCCGCGTGTGGCAAGATCCGGCACCGGACGACGGCGCCATGCTGGAAGCTGGACAAAGCCTGGATCTCGCGGCGCTTGGCGCGCGCCTGCGCGCCGGCGAGCTTGCGTCCGCGCGAGGTCGTCGACGGCGTGCTCGCGCGGATCGCCGCGCGCGGCGACGACAAGGTGTGGATCCACCTCGCGCCGGTCGCGGCGCTCGCAGCGCGCGTGGACGAGCTCGAGCGGCGCGGGCCCGGCGGCCTGCCCCTCTACGGCATTCCGTTCGCGGTCAAGGACAACATCGACGTCGCGGGCCAGCCGACGACCGCGGCCTGTCCCGAGTTCGCGTACACGCCCGCCGAGTCTTCGCCGGTGGTGCAGGCGCTCGTCGATGCCGGCGCGATCGCGATCGGGAAGACGAACCTGGACCAGTTCGCGACCGGCCTCGTCGGCACGCGCTCCCCGTACGGCGCCTGTACGAACACTTTCGACAAGCACTACGTGTCCGGCGGCTCGAGCTCTGGGTCCGGCGTGGCGGTCGCCGCCGGGCTCGCGAGCTTCGCGCTCGGCACCGACACCGCCGGGTCGGGGCGCGTGCCCGCGGCGTTCAACAACATCGTCGGGCTCAAGCCGACGAAGGGATTGCTGAGCACGCGCGGCATGGTGCCGGCGTGCCGGTCGCTCGACTGCGTGTCGATCTTCGCGCTTACGACGGACGATGCCAGGGCCGTGCTGGATGTGGTGCGCGGCTTCGACGCGCTCGATCCGTGGTCCCGGCGGGCCGGCGCCGCGCCGCTACCCGATGCGCTCGCGGGCTGCCGGATCGGCGTGCCGCGCGCGTCGCAGCTCGAGTTCTTCGGCAACCGCGACGCGGAGCGGCTCTTCGGCGCCGCGGTCGCGGCGCTCGAGCGGCTCGGCGCGCGCCGCGTCGAGATCGACTTCGCGCCGTTCGCCGAGGCGGCACGGCTGCTCTACGGCGGGCCGTGGGTGGCGGAGCGGTATCTCGCGATCCGCGAATTCTTCGAGCGGCGGCCGGAGGCGGTTTTCCCCGTCACGCGCGAGATCGTCGCCGGCGCGGCGAAGTACCGCGCTGCGGACGCGTTCGCCGCGGAGTACCGGCTGCAGGAAATCCGGCGCGCCGTGGAGCCGGTGTGGAAGGAGATCGATCTCCTGGTGACGCCCACCGCCGGGACGATCTACACGATCGACGAGGTGAACGCCGACCCGATCCGGCTGAACACCAACCTCGGCTACTACACGAATTTCATGAACCTGCTCGATCTCGCCGCGATCGCGGTGCCGGCCGGGTTCCAGCAGAACGGGCTCCCGTTCGGCATCACGCTCGCCGCGCCGGCGTTCAGCGACGACGGGCTGTGCCGGCTCGGCGGCGCGGTGCATCGCCAGCTCGTGCAGCGGATGGGCGCGACGAGACCCCGCTGCCCGCGCCGGCGGGCGCGGCTTCGCCCACGTCCGGGATCGTGCGGCTCGCGGTGTGCGGCGCGCACATGTCGGGGCTGCCGCTCAACCACCAGTTGACCGAGCGCGGGGCGCGCCTGGTGCGGACGTGCCGCACCGCGCCGCGCTATCGTCTGTACGCGCTCGCCGGATTCACGCCGCCGCGCCCCGGGATGGTGCGCGCCGATGCGGGCGGTGAAGCGATCGAGGTCGAGGTTTGGGCGCTGCCGGCGGACGCCGTCGGCAGCTTCGTCGACGGCATTCCGCCGCCGCTCGGGATCGGCACCGTCGAGCTCGAGGACGGCGAGCAGGTGCGCGGGTTCGTGTGCGAGGGCTACGCCGTCGCCGGCGCGAAGGACATCTCCGCGCTCGGAAGCTGGCGCAAGTTCGCGGGCTAGGGCAGCCCGCCGGTCGGGCGCTAGGTCCTACGGCGCGACCGAGACGCCGCGCACGCCGTTCGCCGCGATCACCTTCGCGACCAGCCCGGACGACTTCGCCTCGGCGACGAAGTCGCGGAGATACTGCGCCACGGCGTTGCGGCCTTTCGGCGTGCCGATCGACTGCTGGACGGCGGTGAAGCAGCCGTCGAGGATGCGCGAACCGGGATGCTTCTCGGCGTCGGCGACGAGGCGGGGCTTCAGTCCGGCGAGCGCGTCGAGCTTGTCCTTCACCCAGAGCTGATAGGAGGCGTCGAGCCCTTCCACGCGCACGAGCTGCGCATGCTTCAGCGATCGGCTCAGGTAGAGATCGTAGGCGGACCGGTCCGACACCGCGATGCGCACGCCCGGGCGATCCACGTCGTCGATCGTGCGGATCGGCGACCCGGCCGGGACGAGGTAGCTCGTCTCGATCTCGAGGTACGCGGGCGAGAAGTCGATCTCGGCCGCGCGCACCGGCTCGTTGGCGAGGAAGGCGAGGTCGCAGGCGCCGGCCGTCACGCCGTCGGCGAGCTTGCCGGCCTGCTCGTAGTGCACGAACTCGACCGCGAGCCCGAAGCGGCGGGCGATCTCGCGCCCGAGGTCGGGCGCGATGCCGCCCGGCTCGCCGCCGGGCGGCGGCCGCTTCGTGAGGAGGAAGTTGCCGAAGTTGAGCCCGACGCGGAGCTTGCCGGTCGGCGCGAGCTCGGCGCGGACGGCGGGGGAGGGTGCGGTCGTCATGGTGGCGCGATGTTAGCGCAGTCTCGCGCCTCCTACGGCCGCTCCGCGTGCTGAGGCAGCTGGTCGCGGATCTCCCACCATGGGGCCTTCGAGCCGACGAAGATGTGGGCGCTCGGTGAAGCGGGTACCGGCGTGTCGAGCGTGCCCAGCCGCACGCGCAGGACGTCCGGCAGGCTGTCGCGCGTGCTGATGATGGGCGAGCCGCAGTTCGCGCAGAAGAAGCGGTGCACGCCGGCGGGAGTGCTGAACTTCTTGAGCGAGTCCTGGCCCTGGACGACGACGAAGTCCTTGGCCGCGGCGACGGCGTTGGAGCCGAAGGCGGAGCCGCTCGCCTTGCGGCAGCGGGAGCAGTGGCAGTAAACCGCGGACTGGAACTCGCCGCGGACTTCGTACTTCACCGCACCGCAAAGGCAGCTGCCGGCATGCATGTTCTCTCCTTCAGTTCCGGGTCACGTGGGCGTCGGGGTCGTCGCAATCCGCGCCTGCAAGGCTTGTCGGATGCGCGGCCACTCGCCGGCCACGATACTGAAGACCACGCTGTCGCGTATGCGATCGCCTTGAGAGACCATGTGTGATCGCAGAACGCCTTCGCGAGTGGCCCCGAGTTTCGCGATCGCGGCCTGGGAGTGCCGGTTGAGCACGTCGGTTATGAACGCAACCCGCTGAACCTCGAGAGCCTCGAACGCATGCGTCAGCAGGAGCAGCTTGCATTCCGGGTTTATCACGGTGCCCCAGCTATCCGGGTGGTACCAGGTTGCCCCTATCTCCAGCCGTCTGTGCTTCGGAGTGATGTCCAGGTAACTGGTGCTGCCCACGTACTTCATGTCCGCCAGGCGGCGGACCGCAAAAGGAAATCTGCGCCCGCGCTCCCGCTCGGACAAGGCCTCGGCGAACCAGCCGTCAAATGCCGTCGCCGTCGGCGCGGACAGTCGTCGAGGCCCAGATGCGTTCGTCGTCAGCGGCACTGCGCAATGGCGCGCGATGAGCTTCGGTGAGCGGCTCCAGCGCTACCCAGTATCCCTTGAGGATCGGGACGTTCATCGAGCGGACTCCACTAAGCCGTTCAACGCCCGGGTTCAGCTGCGGCCACGCCGGAGCGGCAGCGGAGACGTGGACCTCGGCTGGAACCTGTTGTTGGACCGCTCCGCCACCTGATCAGCTTCGTCTGTGCGCGCCTTGATCATGAGAAGTGCAGGCCCGTCTGGCGTGTCGACCTCGCGTACCGCCTCGAAGCCGGCACGTTTGTAGCTGCGGATCGCTCGCTCATTCTCCGGCGACGGGTCAGTTTGTATCTTCGTGACCTGGGCGTCGCTCAGCAGCGAGGCCGTGAAGCCCGCGACCATGGCGCTGCCGAGGCCGCGGCTCAATTGGTCGGCGTTGCATAGAAACTGATCGATGCCTCTGGCACCGGGATCCGTTTCTTGCTCCCACCAGCCGTCGCCGGAGCCTAGCACTACATACGACTGAATGAACCCGATAGGCTGACCGTGAAGCATTGCAATGTACGCCCGCGTCGTCGACTGGCCGAGCGCCACAGGCAAGTACTCCGACTCGACCTCCTCGACGGTGCGTGGATAACTCCACCACTCGGCGACATGTGGTCGCTGCAGCCACTCATGAAACATCGGCAGGTCAGAGCGCACGAGCGGCCGAAATGTGAAGTTGTCTAGCGCTGCCGACATGCGCTGTGCCCTCGAGCGAAATAGGCTTATCGGCGTCTTCGGCTCAGCGCTTCTGCGGCAGGCCTGGGCGCGCAGGCGCTCTTCCTGCTCGCGCAGCTCCGGCGTGAACTCCGCGCCAAAGTCCTCGCTCTCGAATACCTGGCGGATCTCGATCTCGGCCTCGGTGCCGGGCATCGGGTTGGGGCAACGCTTGACCCACTCGATGGCCTCCTCCTTCGACTTCACCTGCCACAGCCAGTAGCCGGCGATCAGCTCCTTGGTCTCGGTGAATGGGCCGTCGATGACGGTGCGCCGGTCGCCCGAGAAGCGCACGCGCGCGCCCTTGCTGCTCGGCTGCAGCCCTTCGCCGCTTAGGAGGACGCCGGCCTTGGCCAGTTCCTCGTTGTACTTGCCCATCGCCGCCAGCAGCTCCTGGCTCGGCATCTTGCCGGCTTCCGAGTCCTTGCTCGCCTTCACAATGATCATGAATCGCATGTTCGTCTCTCCGTGGGTTGAACCGCTCACTTCCTTGTCGAACGGGCCGGCCCGAAATCGACGGGCAGCTCAACCGAAGATCACCATTCTCTGCCGAGACAGGCGCCGCCAGGGTCCCGTCGGGCGCCCATGGTTCCGCGGAGTGCCGCCGCGTACCGCATGAAATCGGAACCCACCCCGTGCGGATGGCGGCCTGCTCTCTTTGGCATCGCGCTCGCTCCTGTCGGCGCCGTCATTGGGCTATTCACCACGCGACTGGCATGCTCATGAATCCGGAGGGCGTACTTGACATCTACATACGCCCACGCCCTGAGGCCAGAGACTAGAGCGACGGCGACCCGCTTATATGAGGCGACCTCATACTTGTCGGCATTCCCAAGCTCCTCCGTGGTGATTCGAAACACGGTGCCTTGCACTACGTCCGAGCCGCGGCCGGTAATCTGATGATTCGATGATCGCTCTTCCCACTCTTCGCAACAACGTCCGCGTCTTCGATCTTGACCGTGGATGGTGAGAACCCCGGCAACGCGTCCTTCGAGCCGCTGAGCCTTCGTCCAAAGGTGGCGAGTTGTTCGGACTCCAGCTGGAGTGTTCCGTAGGAGAACAGCAGCTCACGCGTGTTCCCGGTAGCGATCATGGGTTTTCGAATGCCGAGGTCTAACGACCATGTCGGCGAAAGCGCGAAAACAATTCTGCCCGCGTCACAGATCCCGGGCCATGAAGACGCTGTTCGGATCCTCGACGTAGTCGCCGAACGGCGCGCAGTAGCCGAAGCCGAAGCTCGCGTAGAGGCGTCGAGCCGGCGCGAAGGCCGCCATGGAGCCGGTCTCCAGGCTCAGCCGCCGGTAGGCCCGCCGCCTCGCCTCCTCCAGGATGTGGCGCAGGAGCGCCCTCGCGACGCCTTTTCGCAGGTGCGCCGCGGCGGTGCGCATCGACTTGATCTCGCCGTGGCGGGGATCAAGCTCCTTCAGCGCGCCGCAACCCAGCAGCTCGGCGCCCTGCCACGCGGTCCACATCGTGATCCCCGGCTGGCGCAGCGCGTCGAGGTCCAGCGCGTGCACGCTTTCCGGCGGGGAATGCAGGTACATGCTCCGCAGATGCTCCTGCAGCAGGCCGGCGATCTCGGCGCCCGTCAGATCATCGGGCCGGATTTCCATCGGGGGCGCCTCAGTCGGGGCGCGTCTTGCGCTCGGCCCATTCATCTACGATGACTTCGAAGTGCTGCACATGGGGCGGGAGCTCGAGCAGGTACTCCGCGTCCCTGGGCAGGTGGCGGGTGTTCTCGATGTCCTCGCCGGCGTAGGCGTGGATCTCGTCGCGCGATCCCCAATAGGAGATCGTCATGAATGTGGCCTCGCCGTCGCGCACTTGCCGCAGGACCTGCACGCCGAGGTTGCCCTTGATGCTGCGCAGCTTCTTGACGCCCTCCTCGTAGAGATACGCCGCGTACTCCTCGGCCTTCGCTTCGGGCGTCCGCCCCTGCCAGATCCGTGCAACGCGCGGTTTCGTCATGGCTGCCTCCAGATGGCTCGTGCGTTGCGTAAGGCTAGATGACCCGGCGGGGAGCCGCGGTTTCGGCGTTCCCGGTGTTGGCCGTGCCCTGCGGTTCGATGAGGAGGACGTGCGCCTCCTCGTCCGCCGTCGGGCAGTGCTCCGCCCCCTTGGGCACCACGAAGAGCTCGCCCGGGCCGAGCGCGACGTCGCCTTCGCGCATGCGGATCGTGATGCGCCCCTTGAGCACGAGGAAGAAATCGTCGGTGTCGTCGTGCTTGTGCCACACGAATTCGCCTTTCACTTTCACCACCATGAGGTCGTGCCCGTTGAATTGGCCGACCGTGCGCGGCTGCCAGTGGCCTTCGAATCCGGCCAGCTTGGAAGCCAGATTGATCACCTCCATCGATATGTCCTCCGATCGGCGTGCTCGAGCACCACGAGGGCAGCGGCGGCTCGTGGCCTGCCTCGACGAAGCGGCGCGGTCCCGCGCATGCCGTCGGTTGCGAGCGTGATGCTTGTTCCAGGCACGCGTGCCCACTTATACCGGAACGGGGCGCCTGTCCGTTTCACTTGCAACGCTCGGCATGCGGCGGGATTAGGCTGGCCTCGACATGAAGATCCACTACCGCTGGGTCATGGTGGCCATCGGCGCGCTGATGCCCTGCGTCGCCGCTGGCGCGATGTTCTCGCTGGCGGTTTTCCTGCAGCCGATGACCGAGGCGACCGGCTGGTCCCGCGCGGGGGTGTCGAGCGCCATTGGTGGATCCAAAGATGACGAGCTTCATCTGAGTAATCCCCTTACTTCATTTCGTTCGCTGGTTGGGCCGCTGTGCTCACGCGGTAGAGCATTTCTTGACGGTATCCCAGGTGCGCGTAGTTACAGCAGCGCCGAAAAGCTTCTCGATTAGCGCCATGAATACAGGTCCCCGCGGGTTTGGGACGTAAGCGGCGAAGACCTCACGTCCATTCATGGCGAGAATCTGTACGCCATCGGTCTCGATCGGCAGCGGAGTCTTGCTTTGTAGGGTTCACGCAGAAACGTAACGACCCGCTTTGCGTTCGGTGGCAGCCGGAAGGCAGCGTAGGGGTCAGCCTCGAGGAGCTCGCGCAACACCCTCGCCGGGCGCACGATCGTATAGAACGTACGGTCGAGTTGCTTCGCCATCGCGGCCTCGATTTCGCGTGCGAGCGCGGTATCCGATTTGGCGCGTGCCCCGAAGGCGACGTTGCCACTCGCAAGCACTGTCCTAACGTCGGTAAAGCCCGCGGTTTCGAAGCAGCGCTTCAACTCTGGCATCTTTGCATTCATTGGACTCACGCCGCGAAGGAACGCAACGTAGCGAGGCATCACCACACCATTGCCTGAGCGGTGCAACGCTAGAGTTCGGCGGCCGGCGCAGGCGGGCGAAGCCCGCCGGAGCGGGTTCGCTGCATGGGCCGGCTATGCAGCTTCTGCTCGTGCCTGATTTCAGGAGAACAGCGAAGCGTAGTCACGCGCGAACTCCTCAAACGCACGTGGAGGGCGAGCCAAGGCGTCATGCACGCCGAATTCGATGTCAGCAGCCTCGCCACGACGGTACATCGCGAACTCTTCGAGGAGACCGTCCGCCTGCCACGCCGGGAAACCCAGGTCCGCGAGCGCCGCCCGCATGGACTCGGGTGGCACATCAGCGAACGCGATGGTGCGGCCGACGGCCTTCGATAGCTGATGGGCCATCTCGGCGAACGTTAAGGCCTCTGGGCCGGTGAGCGCATAGACCTTGTTGTCGTGCTGCGAGGTCGTCAACGCTGCAACCGCCACGTCCGCCAAGTCGCGAACATCAACTGCACTGATGCGCGCGTCACCAGCTGCGGCGAAGAAGGCGCCCTTTTCCCGGATACTCTGCCGGAAGTTGAGCAGGCCCTGCATGTAGAGATTCGGACGGAGAAACGTGAAGGTCAGGCCAGATGCACGGATGGAAGCTTCGACCGCAGCGTGATAGCGCAGGAAGCGTCCCGGTGAGTTTGGGTCGGCGTGCAACTGAGACAGCTTTACGATGTGCCGCACGCCACTCTGGTGTGCCACGCGGGTGAAGACGATTTGTTGCTCCTCCGTGCGCTCGGTCGAGTTGGTTAGCAAGAATGCTCGGTCTACACCAGAGCACGCCCGGCGCATAGATTCAACGTCCTCGAAGTCGCCCTGGACGAACTGTACGTGCGGGACCCGATGCGCGCCCGCTCTCTCCGGATCGCGCGTGACCGCACGCACCTGTGTGCCTTGGGCAGACAGTCTCTTCACGACTTCGCTGCCCACCGTCCCTGTCGCACCAGTAATCAGAATCATTGCTGGCCCTCCTCCGGACGCCCACGGCGCTCGGCTGTCGAAATGACTGAGCTCATGCGGTCAGAGCCGTTGTAGCGGACCGAAAAACCCAACAATGCGCCGGATCCGCTTGCCATCAGAGGAAACCTCGGCGATGTCGAGTCCTTCCGGTAGCGCAGGTCCGTCAGCCTGAACCACATGCCAGGAAAAGCGAGCGAGCCCGTGATGGAAGTCAATGCCGCTCGTACGCAGCACCTTGGACCCCGGCCGGCGGGCGCGAACCTTCTCGATGTGAGCGAGTAGCTCATCAGGAGTCGCCGCGTGAACACTCGGGTCGGTGTATGTTGCGTCCTGCGCCCAGACCTGGGCAAGAAGCTCCGCCCTTCGACCAGGGTTCGGTTCGTTCCAAACTGCGCAGTAGCGATCGATCAGCTCGACCAGCGTATCCGACGGAATCTGCTCATCCATGGAACGTTCCAAATGTTCCAGCGCGGTGCATCACTTCATGAGCTCTCAGCCGTCGGCGAGTGATCCAACGCGTCTCGATCCGGCGGCGACTATTGCAGCTTCTCCCAGACAAAGATACCCACGACTCGCCTCCCATCGATGCCGGTCTGCGGATTCGTGCTCCAGATCAGTCTGCCGCCCTCGAGCCGAACTTTGCGGACCTGAGCCGTTCCGGTCCACGCCTCGTTCCAGGATATCTCCACGTTGCACGTAGCCACCGTGCCGTCGAACGTGAACGTTCCAGCGTACGCGACCATGCTGTCGTAGAGTTCAGCGCGTTGCGCATCCGTCAACTTCGTCAGATCCTCAGGCTTCGCGCGCTGCTCCCTCGTCATTATGAAGAACACGCGACCATCACGACCATAGCTCAGAAAGCCGTGTGGTGCCTTGCCGAACGCTTGGACAGTCTCCCCCGTGTCCAACAGTCGGCGCGTCCAACTCACGAGCCGCCAGGTGCCGTACAGCTCTTCTACGCTCTCGACAGGCCGTGCGTCGTTCATGAGGTCCAATCCCTGTCAGAGGGCGCCCGAGCCGTCGCCGAAACGGTCGCGTTAAGCCGCGCCGACGTGCGCGCAGCGCACGGAGGGCAGTGGCGCCGAAGGCGACACCGTCGGCTTGAACGCGTGGTTGGGGCGCAGGGCTAGCCGACGGACCAGCGAAACACTGAACGGAGAATGATCCTCGCTTTTCACGTCTTGGCGTTTCCGCTTCATGCAGCCGCGCCGCCGGGGTCGGACGGTGCAGCTCAGGCCAATGTGCTGTGCTTTCTCCTCCTTGAGGAAGCCACAGTGCTTCGACGACTCAGCGGCTGCGGATTAGCTTTGGGCTGTGGACTTGTTCAGGGTTACGGCGGCGCGAACGAGAGCCTTCAACGCCTCCTCGTCTATCTTATCGCCCTCGTGGAAGTCGATGGCACGCCTCGTGTTCCCGTCAAGACTGGAGTTGAAGAGGCCCGAAGGATCCTTCAGAGCCGCCCCTTTGGAGAAGGTCATCTTCACGACGTTTTTGTAAGTCTCGCCTGTGCAGATCAATCCGTCGTGCGACCACACCGGAACGCCTCTCCACTTCCACTCCTCGACGACTTCGGGATCGGCTTCCTTGACTAAGGTACGGAGCCGGCTGAGCATCTTGCCCCGCCAGTCGCCTAGCTCCTTGATTCTCGCGTCTATCAGCTGAGAAGGAGACTTGCTTTTCTGCGACCCGCTCTTCTTCATGCCCGTTTCTCTTCCTTAGTCCCGTTGCCTTTGCGATCGCTGGACCCCGGGCCTCAGCGCCCAGCATTGGCTCTGGTCTTATTTCGCGGGATGCCGCACAAAGCCCTCGAGCGAGACCGTATACCTGCCCGCCCGATCCAGATACCGGACGCAGTACTTGGTCGGATACGAGCCGGCGACCTCCCATGCCTGCGGCTGCTTGATGCCCACACACATGCTGGGATTGCTGGCGAGATAGGCAAGGGTGATCATCGGCTCCAGGAAGCTGATGCGCCCGTCGTAGGCCCCGAAGATGAACGTGTGCGTGAACGGGGGGCCGTTCTTCGCGAGCTCCGGTGCCTTGGAATTGATGAGGTGATTGCCCATGTCCGGCACCGCAGCGCCGACGTTGATGTGGTCACGGTGAATGTATTTCGCCGGAACCTCCTTGGTTGCCTTCTTGAAGTCCTCGCAGTCGACCAGTTCACCGCACGTGCCCGGCCGGATCGCCTTCACCGCCTCGCGCTCCTGGATGTAGAAGTGGAAGTCGAAATGGGGCACCGCCCAGGGCGGCGGAGCGGGCGGGATGTGATGGCCGTGCGGATTCCAGTTGAGGCCCACCCATTTGAACGGTGAGACCGCCTTCGCCGCCTCGCCCTCCGGTAGCGTGAAGATGAAGGGGTAGTCCCCGATGCATTCGTGCTCGTCCATTTTCCCGTTGCCGTTCTTGTCGAAGCATCGGCTCGTGGGGTCCGGCTCTTTGGGCAATCCTGAAAGCGCATCCTTGTCCAGGCTCACCCCCAGCGCGAGCGGACTTCCGCTCGCGTCCAGCGCGACGTAGGCGCGAGCCAATCCATTGCCGACCTTTTGGGGCTTCGTTGCGATCACTTTCGGCTCCGCAGCCGTGGCCACCGAGATTCCGCCGCACAAAACGGGCGTAGCGGCCATGGCGCCAACCAATGCCCATCCAAGATGCTTCATCGCGCTCTCCTTTATCTCTGGCTGGTGGTCTTCCCACACGTTCTTCGTGGTTCTTTGCCGCGATGCCGCGGTGCAGCGGTCGTACTTCATCGGCCCCGCCATGGAGTGATCCGGCGAACCGCGACTGCCGGGCCCCGCAGTGAACACAAGACTACGCTTCGGAGCGCGATCGCTGCAACGAACAGCAGGTGGTGGTGTCGCCTCCTCCATGACGCCCAACGAACAGGATCTTGTGCGCTGTGCGGCAGCACGGGTTAGAGAAACCCCGATAGACCCAGGATCCCGGCGTTCGCCGGGATACCGCGTCAGCGCAGGCTGGCGTTGAACTTGTCGAGCGCGGCCGAGCCCGGGCAGAGCTCCCGCTCGCCGAGCTTGTTGAGCGGCACGTCGACGGTGTTCAGGTGCGCGTGCAGGTCTTCCGGCTCGCGCTCCATGAACAGCAGGCCGGTCGGGATTTCCCCCTTCGCCTGGTGATGCGCGAGGTAGTTCATCGCCGCGACGCGGTCGTGGGCGTCATAGCCGTCGTGGAGCTTCCGCAGCAGCACCGTGGAGCCGTCGTGCAGCGTCACCGGCTGCACCGTTCCGGGATCGTACTGGGTCGTGATCGGCGCGCGCGGCGAGATGAAGTCGAGGAAGTTGACCGCGTCGTTGTGCTCGCGGACGTAGTCGTAGCTCTTGGTCGAGCCCTGATGGTTGTTGAACGCGACGCACGGGCTGATCACGTCGATGAACGCCGCGCCCTGGTGCTCGATCGCCGCCTTGATGATCGGCACGAGCTGGTCCTTGTCGCCGGAGAAGCCGCGCGCGACGAAGGTCGCGCCGAGCTGCAGCGCGAGCATGACCATGTCGATGTGGGCGTCGGTGTTCGGCACGCCGCGCTTCGACTTCGAGCCGCGGTCGGCGGTGGCCGAGAACTGGCCCTTGGTCAGGCCGTAGACGCCGTTGTTCTCGACGACGTAGACCATGTTCACCCCGCGCCGCATGCAGTGCGCGAACTGCCCGAGGCCGATCGACGCCGAGTCGCCGTCGCCCGACACGCCGAGGTAGAGGAGGTCGCGGTTGGCGAGGTTGGCCCCGGTCACCACCGACGGCATCCGGCCGTGCACGCTGTTGAAGCCGTGCGAGTTGCCGAGGAAGTAGTCGGGCGTCTTCGACGAGCAGCCGATGCCCGAGAGCTTGGCGACGCGGTGCGGCTCGATCGCGAGCTCCCAGCACGCCTGGATGATCGCCGCCGAGATCGAGTCGTGGCCGCAGCCGGCGCACAGCGTCGAGATCTTGCCCTCGTAGTCGCGGCGCGTGTAACCGAGCCGGTTCTGCGGCAGGGTGGGGTGGTGGAGCTTCGGCTTGGCGAGGTAAGTCACTTCGCAACCTTTCTCAGCGGCTGCACGTTCATCCGCCGCACGCGCTCGGCGATCGCCTCGGTGATGAAGCGCGCGGTGATCGGCGTGCCGTCGTAGTGCAGGATCGGGATCAGGCTGGCGGGATTCACGCCGGCGTCGTTCACCAGCAGCGTCTTGAGCTGGGCGTCGCGGTTCTGCTCGACGACGAACACCTTGTTGTGCGAGGCGACGAAGTCGGCGATCTCGTCCTGGAACGGGAAGCCGCGCACGCGGAGCGCGTTGACGTAGATCCCCTGCGCCGCGAGCGTCTCGAGCGCTTCGTGCATCGCGTTGCTCGTCGAGCCGTAGAAGATCGCGCCGAACCGCGCCGGATGCTCGGCCGGCGTCAGCACCGGCTTCGGCACCAGCGCCTTCGCGGTCTCGAACTTCTTGAGCAGCCGCTGCATGTTGTACATGTAGTCGGGCCCCGCCTCCGAGTACATCGCGTACGCGTTCTTCGTCGTGCCGCGCGTGAAGTAGCCGCCCCGGGTCGGATGCGTGCCGGGATAGGTCCGGAACGGGATGCCGTCGCCGTCGACGTCGAGGTAGCGGCCGAAGTCCTTGCCCGACTCGAGGTCGTCGTGGCTCATCACCTTGCCGCGGTCGTAACGATGCGAGTCGTCCCAGGTGAGCGGCTCGGCGAGGTGCTCGTTCATCCCGATGTCGAGGTCGAGCATCAGGAACACCGGCGTCTGCAGCCGGTCGGCGAGGTCGAACGAGAGCGCGGCGAACTCGAACGCCTCCTTCGGGTCCTCGGGGAAGAGCAGCGGATGCTTCGTGTCGCCGTGCGACGCGTACGCGCATGCGAGGACGTCGGACTGCTGGGTGCGGGTCGGCATCCCGGTCGACGGGCCGCCGCGCTGCACGTCGACCAGCACCGCCGGGATCTCGGCGAAGTAGGCGAGGCCGATGAACTCCTGCATGAGCGAGATGCCCGGGCCCGAGGTGCAGGTGAACGCCCGCGCGCCGTTCCACGCCGCGCCGATCACGATCCCGATCGAGGCGAGCTCGTCCTCGCCCTGGATGATCGCGTAGCGCGCCTTGTTCGTCTCCGGGTCGTGGCGGAACCGCTTGCAGTGGCGCTGGAACGCCTCGGCCATCGACGAGGAGGGCGTGATCGGGTACCACGCCGCGACGGTCGCGCCGCCGAAGACGCAGCCGAGCGCGGCGGCGTTGTTGCCCTCGATGAAGATCTTCGTCCCGACCGCGCTGGCCCGCTTCACCCGGATCCCGAGCGGGCAGGCGAGCTTGGCGAGCGCGTAGTTGCGGCCGAGCCTGCAGCGCGTGGACGTTCGGCTTGAGGAGCGCCTCCTTGCCCTTGTACTGCTCGCCGATCAGCTCGGCGATGACGCCGGGGTCGATGTCGAGCAGCGCCGACAGCGCGCCGACGTAGATGATGTTCTTGAACAGCTGGCGCTGACGCGCATCGGTGTAGGTGTCGTTGGCGATCGCGGTGAGCGGCATGCCGATCACCGTGATGTCGTCGCGGAACTTCGACTTCGGCAGCGGCTTGGTCGAGTCGTAGAAGAGGTAGCCGCCGGGCTCGACCTCGGCGACGTCCTTGTCCCAGGTCTGCGGGTTCATCGCCACCATCAGGTCGACGCCGCCGCGCCGCCCGAGGTAGCCCTGCTCGGAGACGCGCACCTCGTACCAGGTGGGCAGCCCCTGGATGTTCGACGGGAAGATGTTGCGCGGGCTGACCGGCACGCCCATCCGCAGGATCGCCTTGGCGAACAGCGTGTTCGCCGAAGCGGAGCCGGAGCCGTTGACGTTGGCGAACTTGACGACGAAGTCGTTGATCGCCTCGATTGCTTTTGCCATGGTGTTCGGGTTCAGTCCCGGTAGGACGGGTCCTTGCGTTCGATGATGCGCTCGAGGGCGGCGAACTCGAGCTCGCCGATGCCGACCGCGCCGCGGTCGGTGAGGAACTCGTCGCCCATGCGCGCCGACTGCGCGCACACTTCCTCGGGCGGCAGGTGCAGCGCGCCGCCGGCCTGCGCCGCGAGCTGGATCTGGCACGCGCGCTCGAGCCGCCACATCAGCAGGAACGCCTCCTCGACCGTGCGGCCGAGGGTGAGCAGGCCGTGGTTGCGGAGGATCAGCACCGGGTGCCGGCCGAGGCTCGCCACCAGCCGCTCGCGCTCGCCGAGGTTCATCGCCGGCCCCTCGAACTCGTGGTAGCCGACCTTGCCGTGGAAGTTGTGCGAGTACATGTGCACCGGCAGGAGGCCGCACGCCTGCGCCGAGACCGCCATGCCGGCGAGGGTGTGGGTGTGGACCACGCACTGCGTCGTCGTCGCGCGCCATGTGCACCGCGCCGTGGATCACGAACCCGGCTTCGTTCGCCTTGTACGCGCTCGTCCCGACCGTCCTGCCGTCGGCGTCGATCTTGACGAGGTTCGACGCGGTGACCTCGTCGAAGCGCAGGCCGTAGGGGTTGATGAGGAAGTGATGCTCGGGCCCGGGCACCCGCAGGGAGATGTGGGTGTAGATCAGCTCGGACCAGCCGAGGTGATCGGCGATCCGGTACGCAGCGGCGAGCTTCGCGCGCAACGCGCGCTCCGCGCCGGCTGCTGGGCTGACTTCGACGGCGCGGGCGGCTTTCAACGCTGTGGTCTCCGGTTGGCGGTCAGGCCACTTTGAGCGGGCGCTTCCGCGGGTCGCGGCACGCCGGGCCGGCGTGCGTCATGTCGAGCAGGAACTTCTGCATGTCCCACGCGCCGGTCGGGCAGCGCTCGGCGCACAGGCCGCAGTGCAGGCAGACGTCCTCGTCCTTCACCATCACGCGCGTCGTCTTCAACGCCGCGGACACGTACAGGTCCTGCGTCGCGTTCGTCGCCGGCGCGCGCAGGCGCGTGCGGAGGTCCGCCTCCTCGCCGTCCGGGACGAAGCTGATGCAGTCCATCGGGCAGATGTCGACGCACGCGTCGCACTCGATGCACAGCTTGTCGGCGAACACCGTCTGCACGTCGCAGTTCAGGCAGCGCTGCGCCTCCTTGAACGCGGTGGCCGGGTCGAAGCCGAGCTCGACCTCGACCTTGATGTTCTTCAGGGTCTGGTTGACGTCGCGCCACGGCACCTTGAAGCGCGGGTCCAGCGTCACGTCGTTGTCGTAGCTCCACTCGTGGATGCCCATCTTCTGCGACATCACCGTCACGCCCGGCGGCGGACGCTTGCCGACGTCCTCGCCGTGGCAGTAGCGGTCGATCGAGATCGCGGCGTCGTGGCCGTGCGCGACCGCCCAGATGATGTTCTTCGGCCCGAGCGCCGAGTCGCCGCCGAACAGCACGTGCGGCAGGCTCGACTGGAGCGTGACCGGATCGAGCTTCGGCATGCCGTGCTTGTCGAACTCGAGGCCGCAGTCGCGCTCGATCCAGGGGAACGCGTTCTCCTGCCCGACCGCGACCAGCACGTCGTCGCACTCGAAGTGCTGCTCCGGCGCGTTGGTGGGGACGAGGGTGCGGCGGCCGTTGGCGTCGTAGATCGCCTGCACCTTCTCGAACGTCACGCCGGTGAGCTTGCCGTCCTCGTGGGTGAACGCTTTCGGCACCAGGTAGTTGAGGATCGGGATGCCTTCGTGCATCGCGTCCTCCTTCTCCCACGGGCTCGCCTTCATCTCCTCGAAGCCCGAGCGGACGATCACCTTGACGTCCTCGCCGCCGAGGCGCTTCGACGAGCGGCAGCAGTCCATCGCGGTGTTGCCGCCGCCGAGGACGATCACGCGCTTGCCGATCTTCGTCGTGTGGCCGAACGAGACGCTCGACGAGCCAGTCGATGCCGATGTGGATGTTCGCCGCCGCTTCCTTGCGCCCCGGGATGTCGAGGTCGCGGCCGCGCGGCGCGCCGCAGCCGACGAAGATCGCGTCGTAGCCCTCGCCGAGCAGCTGCTTCATCGACGAAACGTACGCGTCGCCCCGGAACTCGACGCCCAGGTCGAGGATGTAGCCGACCTCCTCGTCGATGACCTCCTCGGGCAGGCGGAACTTCGGGATCTGGCTGCGGATCATGCCGCCGGCGCGCCGGTCGCCGTCGTACACCACCACCTCGTAGCCGAGCGGCGCGAGATCGCGCGCGACGGTGAGCGACGCGGGGCCCGCGCCGACGCACGCGACGCGCTTGCCGAGCTTCTGCGCCGCCGGCTTCGGCAGCCGCGGCCGGATGTCCTCCTTGTAGTCCGCGGCGACGCGCTTCAGCCGGCAGATCGCGACCGGCTCCTTCGACTGACCGTCCTCGACCCGGCTGCGCCGGCAGGCGGGCTCGCAGGGGCGGTCACAGGTGCGGCCGAGGATTCCGGGAAAGACGTTCGACCTCCAGTTGACCATGTACGCATCGCCGTAACGGCCTGCCGCGATCAACCGGATGTATTCGGGGACTGGGGTGTGGGCGGGACACGCCCACTGACAATCGACGACCTTGTGAAAGTAATCGGGATTGCCGATATCGGTTGGCTTCACTCCACCTCCAGGCAAGGCCCCCGCTTCTATAGACCGAATCCGGCTAGCTCCAGATCCCGGTCGGCGGGTCGCCGTTCGTAAGCGTAAGTCTACTCTGCGGGTTAACGCAGGAAAAGCGCCCTGTATTCAATTGACTGGCGACGGCCACTCGCCGTGGCGGGTGATACCGTCAACGCATCAGACGCCGGGGCGATGACGCCGCCGGGGCGGCGATGCCCCTGGGCTCCCAAGGGATACCGGACGGAGATTCCAGCGAACCGCAGGGATGCCGATGATCCGCTTGCGAAAATCCCGCATCGGCCGAGCGCTCGCCGGGGCCTTCCTGGCGGCTGCCGCGGCGCTGTTTGCCCTGCACATGCCCAGATCGAGATGAATCTGCTCGACCGCATCGCCTGGATCAATCGCGAGCCCTGGAAGCCGGTTTCAACGGCCGGTCTGGCGATCTCGTCCGCCCTCGCCGCCTACATCGCCGGTTGCGCGTGGCTCGGCGACGGCTGGGTGCCGCTGGTCGACGACGCCAACTTCGCCGTTCACGAGGCCGGGCATCCGCTCGTCGGGGTGTTCAGCGCCCGGCTGGCCGTCTACGGCGGCACGCTGGCCCAGCTCCTGTTTCCGGCCGCCTGCATGGTCGAGTTCTGGCGGCGGCGCGAAACGCTCTCCTACGCGCTCTGCGGAATCTGGCTCGGGCAAAGCCTGCTGAACGTCGCCCGGTACATGGCCGACGCGCGCGCGATGGGGCTGCCGCTCGCGGGGTTCGGCGAGCACAGCCTGCACGACTGGAACCTGATCCTCTCGCGCTGGGGGTTGTTGCGGGAGGATGTCCTCATCGCGAACGCCCTGCGCGTGGTCGCGTGGCTCGGCATCGCCGCCGCCCTGGGATTCGTCGCCTATCGGTGGTGGGAATCGCGCCAGGGCTAGCCCGGCCCGCGGTCCAGCCGTTCGTCCTGGTACGACGCCGGGTCCTCGAGCGGCTCGAGGTGGGTGAGCACGTTCGCACTCGGCACCGCTTCCCGGACCCGTTCCTCGATCTCCTCGACGACGTCGTGGCCGCGCTGGACGCTCCACGCGCCGGGGACGAGCACGTGCATCGACACGAACGAGCGTCCGGCCGCGGCCCGCGTGCGCAGCGCGTGGAACTCGATCCCGCGCGCGCGGAAGGCGTCGAGCACGGTCTCGATCGCGCGCCGCTCGTCGTCCGGCAACGCGTGGTCGAGGAGCCCGACCGCCGAGCGGCGGACGATTCCCACGCCGGCCCAGACGATGTGCGCCGCGACCGCGAGCGCGATCGACCGGGTCGAGCCAGAGCCAGCCGGTGAGCGCGACGAGCGCCACGCCGACGACGACGCCCGGCCGAGGTCCACACGTCGGTCATCAGGTGCTTGGCGTCGGCTTCGAGCGCGATCGAGCGGTAGTGACGGCCGGCGCGGGCGAGCACGCGCGCGGCGCCGAAGTTCACGGCCGAGGCGGCGACCGAGACCGCCAGCCCGATGCCGACGCGCTCGATCGGCTGCGGCGCGAGCAGGCGCTCGAACGCGGCGATGCCGATCAGCACCGCGGCGACCAGGATCAGCGTGCCCTCCAGGCCGCTCGCGAAGTACTCGGCCTTCGAGTAGCCGTACGCGTATTCCTCGTCCGGCGGCCGCGCGGCGACGGTCAGCATGGCGAGCGTCACGACCGCCGCCGCGAGGTTCACGAACGACTCGAGCGCGTCCGACAGGAGCCCGACCGAGCCGGTCAGCCACCACGCCGCGCCCTTGAGCGCGATCGTCGCCACGGCAGCGAGGATCGACAGCCAGGCGAAACGGACGAGCGAGCCGCGGGCCATCGCGCTACCGTCCGCCGCCGAGCGCACCCAGTCCCGCAGCTTTCGCATTGCGCGATCTTACGAGCACACCGCAGAAGGCTAGAAGGAGGAGGGCGCCGCGCGCACCTAGGCCCAGCGGAACACGATCACGGCGACGATCAGCGACAAGGCCGCAGCGCCCCAAAGCGGCGTCCCGAACACCGCGAGCCAGATCAGGTGAATGTAGGCCGCCGCGAGCAGCGAGATGAACAACCGGTCGCCGCGCGTCGTGGTGATCGCCAGGATGCCGCGCCTGGGCGCACCGCCCGGCGAGATCCATTCCCAGATGCCCATGCCGACGAGCAGCAGCACGATGCACGTGAAGAACGCGGCCGTCTGCCACGTCCACGCCATCCAGCTCAGGTCCATCGGATGCCTCGCTCGATGTGCATTCGCAATTCGCGCCGCCCGCGTCAGACGCGGCCGAGCGAGAATCCTTTGGCGATGTAGTTGCGCACGAAGTAGATCACGAACGCGCCCGGCACGATCGTCAGCGCGCCGGCCGCCGCCAGCAGGCCGAGCTCGTAGCCGGATGCGCTCGCGGTGCGTGTCATCGTGGCCGCGATCGGCTTGGCCGCGACGGAAGTGAGCGTCTTGGCGAGCAGCAGCTCGACCCAGGAGAACATGAAGCAGAAGAATGCCGCGACGCCGATGCCCGCGGCGATCGCCGGCAGGAAGATCTTGACGAAGAACTTCCAGAACGGATAGCCGTCGATGAAGGCGAGCTCGTCGAGCTCCTTCGGCACCCCCGACATGAAGCCTTCGAGGATCCAGACCGCGAGCGGGACGTTGAACAGGCAGTGCGCGAGCGCGACCGCGATGTGCGTGTCGAACAGCCCTACCGCCGAGTAGAGCTGGAAGAAGGGCAGCGCGAACACCGCCGCCGGCGCCATCCGTTGGCTCAGGAGCCAGAAGAACAGGTGCTTGTCGCCGAGAAACCGGTAGCGGGAGAACGCGTAGGCGGCCGGCAGCGCGACCGTCACGGACAGGACCGTATTGATCACCACGTAGATCAGCGAATTGATGTACCCCTGGTACCAGGTCGGCTCGGTGAAGATCTTGCGGTAGTTCTCCAGAGTGAAGTTCTGCGGCCACGGCGTGAAGTGGCCGAGGATCTCGTTCGTGGTCTTGAACGACATGCAGAGCAGCCAGTAGATCGGCAGCATGAGAAAGACGATGTAAAGCGCGGGCACCAGCCACGACATCCGTTTCATTGCTCGCTCTCCCTGAGCGTCATCACGCGGTAGAACATCCAGGACAGCAGCAGGATGATCAGGAAGTAGATCAACGACATCGCCCCGGCCGGGCCGAGATCGAACTGTCCGAGCGCGATCTTGACCAGGTCGATCGACAGCAGGGTCGTCGCGTTGCCGGGTCCGCCGCCGGTGAGCACGAACGGCTCGGTGTAGATCATGAAGCTGTCCATGAACCGCAGCAGCACCGCGATCGTCAGCACGTGCTTCATCTTCGGCAGCTGGACATGGCGGAACACCGCCCACGCCGATGCCCCGTCGATCTTGGCGGCCTGGTAGTAGGCGTCGGGGATCGCGCTGAGGCCGGCGTAGGCGAGCAGCGCGACGAGCGAAGTCCAGTGCCAGACGTCCATCGCGATCAGCGTCGCCCACGCGGCGACCGGCTGCCGCGTGAAGTTGTAGTCGATGCCGGCCTTGTTGAGCGTCCAGCCGAGCATGCCGATGTCCGGCAGCGCGAAGATGTTCCAGATCGCGCCGACCACATTCCACGGAATCAGCAGCGGCATCGACATCAGCACCAGGCATACCGACGCCCATGCACCCCGGCGCGGCATGGCGAGCGCGACCGCGACGCCGAGCGGGACCTCGATCGCGAGCACGATCGCCGTGAACAGCAGCTGGCGCTTCAGCGCGTCGTGGAAGCGCGCGGAGTGCATGACCATGTCAAACCACTTGACGCCCTCGAAGAAGAACCGGTTGTTGCCGAAGGTCTCCTGCACCGAGTAGTTGACGACCGTCATCAGCGGCACGATGGCGTTGAAGCCGACGAGCACGAGCACCGGCACCACCAGCCACCATGCCTTCTGATTGACGGTCTTCGCGCTCACGCTTTCCTCACCCGGCGAGCCAGCCGTCGACGTACAGCCGCGTGAACGCGGTGTCGAAGCTCACGTGCGCCGCATCGGCAGGCACCTTGTCGTGCTCGTCGAGCAGCAGCCGGATGACCGTGTCGCCGTGCCGGGTCTCGACGATCTGGTGACGCCCGGTGTCGCTGACCGCGGTGACGCGCACCGGAATCCCGGTGCCGGCGAAGCGGACGAACTCGGGCCGCACGCCGACCTCGGTGCGCGCGCCGTTCGGCGCCCTGGCCACCGCGTTCGCGGTCGGGATCGGCTGGCCAGCGAAGCGCGCGACGCCGTCCTGCAGCTGGCACGGCAGGATGTTCATCCCCGGCGAGCCGATGAAGTGGCCGACGAACGTGTGCCGCGGCCGCTCGAAGAGCTCCACCGGCGTGCCCACCTGCACGACCGTTCCCTCGTGCATGACCACGACCTGGTCGGCGAACGTCATCGCCTCCGTCTGGTCGTGCGTCACGTAGATCATGGTGATGCCGATGCGCTGGTGGAGCTCCTTGAGCTTCGAGCGCAGGCGCCACTTGAGATGCGGATCGATCACGGTCAGCGGCTCGTCGAACATGATCACGTTCACGTCCGAGCGCACCAGGCCGCGGCCCAGGGAGATCTTCTGCTTGCCGTCGGCGGTGAGCCCCGCGGCACGCTGCGGCAGCATCGCCTCCAGGTCGAGCAGCGCCGCGATCTCGCGCACTCTGGGATCGACTCGCGATTCGGGCACGCCGCGGTTGCGCAGCGGGAAGGCGAGATTGTCGTACACGGTCATCGTGTCGTAGACGACCGGGAACTGGAACACCTGCGCGATGTTGCGATCGCCCGGCGGACTGCGGGTCACGTCCGTGTCGCCGAAGAGGATGCGCCCCGCGGTCGGGCGGAGCAGGCCCGAGACGATGTTCAGCAGCGTGGTCTTGCCGCAGCCCGACGGACCGAGCAGCGCGTAGGCGCCGCCGTCCGTCCACTCGAGATCGATCTCCTTCAGCGCCCAATCGGATTCGCGCGCCGGCCGCGGGGCGTAGCTGTGTCGCAGTTGCTCGATCCGGATGCGCGCCATCGCCGGCCGTCACTTCACTCCGCGACGCGCGAGCCGTCAGGCCCGAAGTACAGACAGCTCGCGACATCCAGCTCGAAGCGCGCCGTCTCGCCCACCTTGAACGCATGCACGCCCGGCGACAGCGAGACCCAGGTCAGTCCGCCGAGGTCGAAATGCACCACGCTCTCCGAGCCGCTGATCTCGGCGACGAGCACCCTGCCATCGACCTGCACGCCGCCGCCGCGGCCGGGCGCCGGAAGCACGTGATGCGGCCGCAGGCCGATGGTGTAGGCGCCGTCGGCGAGGGTCGCGAAGGCTCCCCGCGGCGCTCCAGCTCACCCCCTCGGACAGCCTGATCGTCTCGCCGCGCTTCACGACCTCGGCGGTATTGATCGGCGGGTCGGAGAACACCCGCGCCGTGGTCAGGTCGGCCGGGCGGCGATAGACCGTTCCGTTCGGCCCGTACTGGGTGATGCGCCCCTCATGGACGGTCGCGGTGTGTCCGCCGAGCAAGAGCGCCTCGGACGGCTCGCTCGTCGCGTACACCACCGTGCTGGAGCGGTCGGCGAACAACCGCGGCAACTCCTCGCGCAAGCCCTCGCGCAGCTTGTAGTCAAGATTGGCGAGCGGCTCGTCGAGCAAGACGAGGTCCGCATCTTTGACCAGCGCCCGGGCAAGCGCGGTGCGCTGCTGTTGCCCGCCCGACAGCTCCGACGGCTGGCGCTGGAGAAACGGCGTCAGCTGCAGCAGCTCGGCGATACGGCCGACGCGTTCCTCGACCGTCGCCTGGTTGAGGCGCGCGACGCGCAACGGCGACGCGATGTTCTCGTACACCGAGAGATTCGGATAGTTGATGAACTGCTGGAAGACCATCGCGACGTTGCGCTTCTGCACCGGCACGCCGGTGACGTTGCGGCCGTCGAACCAGATTTCGCCGGAGCTCGGGGGAACCAGCCCGGCCATCAGCTGCATCAGGGTGGTTTTCCCCGCGAGGGTGGTGCCGAGCAGGATGTTGAACCCGCGCGACTGCAGCTCGATGCTCGTCTCGTGGATGTGCGTCTGGCCGCCGGCGCGCCGGACGACCTGCTTGAACGCGAGCGTCACGACTCCGATTCCGCAGGGACGGTATGCGCGATGCCGCCAAAACTAACACGGACGGGGAGCCGGCCGGCTCCCCGTCCGTGCGACGCGACCGATCGGCGCGCTCAGCGCTTGGTCCAGCGCTGGACGAGCTCGTCGTAGTCGACCGTGACCCCCTTCGGCTTCTCGTTGGCGAGCTTCGCCTTCGGACCGTTCGGCTTGCCGAGCCACTCCTTCGGATCCTTCTCGGGATTGAGCCGCGGGCCGCAGCCGCCGTAGACCTTGTCCTTCTTGTCGGCCTCCTCCATCCGCGCCATCACCTGGTCCATCTCCTTGGCGAGTCGATCCATTGCCTGCTGGGGCGTGAATGCGCCAGAGTTCACGTCGCCGATGTTCTGCCACCAGAGCTGCGCGAGCTTCGGATAGTCCGGCACGTTGATGCCGGTCGGCGTCCACCGCACGCGGTCGGGCGATCGGTAGAACTCGACCAGCCCGCCGAGCTTCGGCGCGCGCTCGGTGAAGGACTTGTGGTTGATGTCGGAATCGCGAATGATGGTCAGGCCGACGTGGCTCTTCTTCAGCGATACCGTCTTCGAGACCGTGAACTGCGCGTACAGCCAGGCGGCCTTGCGGCGCGCGACCGGCGTCGACTTGAAGAGCGTCCACGACCCGGCGTCCTGGTAGCCGAGCTTCATGCCTTCTTCCCAGTACGGCCCCTTCGGTGAAGGCGCCATGCGCCATAGCGGATTGCCCTTGTCATCGACGGTGTTGTTGCCGGCGCTCTTGGGCGCGACCATCGACGCGGTGAACGCGGTGTACCAGAAGATCTGCTGCGCCACGTTGCCCTGGGCCAGGGCCGGCAGCGACTGGTAGAAGTCGTAGTCGGCGGCCCCTGGCGGCGCGTACTTGCGCAGCCACTCGTCCCACTTGCGCACCGCGTAGACGGCGGCGGGCCCGTTCGCTTCGCCGCCGCGCGAGACCGAAGCGCCGGCGGGATTGCATGAGCCCACCTCCATGCGGATGCCCCATTCGTCGATCGGGCGGCCGTTCGGCAGGCCCTTCGAGCTCGCGCCGGCCATCGACAGCCAGGCGTCGGTCATGCGCCAGCCGAGGTCGGGCGCGCGCTTGCCGTAGTCCATGTGGCCGTAGATGCGCTTGCCGTCGATCTGCTTCACGTGCACGGAGAAGAACTCCGCGATGTCCTCGTAGGCCGACCAGTCGAGCGGCACCCCGAGCTCGTAGCCGTAGCGGTCCTTGAACTGCTTCTTCAAGTCCGCGCGCTTGAACCAGTCGTAGCGGAACCAGTACAGGTTGGCGAACTGCTGGTCGGGCAGCTGCCAGAGCTTGCCGTCGGGCCCGGTGGTGAACGACCGGCCGATGAAGTCGTTGACGTCCAGCGTCGGCAGCGTGACGTCCTTTCCTTCGCCCGCCATCCAGTCGGTCAGATTGACCGCCGACTGCAGGCGCGAGTGCGTGCCGATCAGATCCGAGTCGTTGATATAGGCGTCGTACAGATTCCGGTTGGTCTGCATCTGCGTCTGGACGGCCTGCACGACCTCGCCCTCGCCCAGCACCTGGTGATTCACCTTGATTCCGGTGATCTCCTCGAACGCCTTGGTCAGCGTCTTCGCTTCGTATTCGTGCGTGGGGATCGTCTCCGACAGGACGTTGATCTCCATGCCCTTGAAGGGCTTGGCGGCATTGACGAACCACTCCATCTCCTTCAGCTGCTGCTCCTTCGTCAACGTGGAGGGCTGAAATTCCTTTTCGACCCACTTCTTCGCCTCGTCCATGCCGGCCTGGCCGATGGGGGCGAAGGCCGCGGCGACGGTAAGCGCGAGTGTCGCCGCCAGCTTTCTGTGCTTCGTCATGTTCCCTCCTCCGGGTGAATGAAGGACATTCCATCGTAAAGCGAAATCAAACGAATGTCAATGTAGAACGGGGTGCGCTGAGCGCGCCGGCAGCGAACCTGACGAGGCAGTCGCGGTTACGGCGAGGCGGCCGCGAGGATACGGGCGACGAACGCCTCCTGGTCCCACGCGCCGCCGGGGACCGAGTGACCGAGGCGCACGATCACGAGCGCGCGGGACGGGACGACGGTGACGTACTGGCCGGCATGGCCGCCGGCGTGAAAGACGTCGGCGGGCAGCGGGAGCGGCGCGGCGCCGCCCGGCCGTTTGAGCCGGAGCCACCAGTGCGCGCCGTACCGGCTGCCGGGTACCGCCGGCGTCGCCGCCGCGCGCGCCCAGCCCGCCGGCAGGATGCGCTCGCCGTTCCATACGCCGTCGCCGAGGAAGAGCAGGCCGAGCCGTGCCCAGTCGCGCGCCGTCGCGTACATGAACGAGGAGCCGACGAACGTGCCCGCCGCGTCCGGCTCGAGCACCGCGCTCGCCATCCCGACCGGCGCGAACAGCGCGCGCCGCGGGAACGCGGCGTACTCCGCGCCGAGGAGATCGCGCATCGCGCGCGCGAGGATGTTGGTCGTTCCGCTCGCGTAGTGGAAGTGCGTCCCGGGCGGGTGCGCGAGCGGTCGCGCCGCGGCGAAGGCGCCGGTGTCGCCGCTCGCCCAGAGCATGACGTTCACGTCCGAGAGCGGATTGCCGTAGCTCTCCGCGAACTCGAGTCCGCTCTTCATCCCGAGCAGCTGCTCCAGCGTGATCGCCCCGCGCGGATCGCCCGGCGCGCGCCACTCCGGGACCGGGGCCGGCGCGTCGAGCCGCCAGGCGCCCCGCGCGACCAGCACCCCGGCGAGCGCGCCGACGACGCTCTTCGTCATCGACCAGCCGGGGAGCGGGACGTCGGGGCCGAACCCGGGCGCGTACCGTTCGGCGACGATCCGGCCGCGCTGGACGATCACGATCGCCCGCGTCCGCGGCGGCGGCGCGGACGCGGGGTCGGCGAACGCCTCGTCGAGCGCCTGCTCGAGCGCGGGGTCGGGCGGCGCACGGTCGAGCACCGATGCTCGCGCCACCGGTGGCAGCTTCGGCGCGGCCGCCTTCAGTGCGTCGACGCTCGCGCCGATCGCGAGCGTGCAGCCGAGGCCCGCGCGATGCACGGCCTGCCGCTCGGCGAGCCCGAGGAATCGCGCGGTCGCGACGCCTCGCTCGCGGTCGATCTCGACGCGCACCGGCGCGAGCGCCGGGTTCCGGTAGGCGTCGATGTCCTCGGCGACCACCGCTTCGGGCGTGCGGCCGGAGACGAACACGCCCGAGCAGACGGTTTTCGCGGCGAACCCGGTCGCGACTTGCGCCACGCGCCACGCGTACCAGCCGCCCCAGCCGAGCGCGGCGAGCGCAACGACCCACACCCCGACGATCACCGCCGCCGCGACCCGGCTGCGCGGGCGCTTGCCGTCGAGCTCGACGCGCGCGCGCTCGCGCGCTTCCACCATCACCTCGGCCGGAATGAGCCGCAGGGCGAGCGCGATGCCGAGCGGAATCAGGATGACGTCGTCGAGAAAGCCGAGCAGCGGGATGAAATCCGGGATCAGGTCGATCGGCGACAGCGCGTAGGCGACGATCCCGGCGACGAGCAGCCGCGCGTACCACGGCGTGCGCCGGTCGCGGGCGGCGAGGTAGAGCGCGAGCGTCTCGGCCTTCAGCCGGCGCGCCCAGTCGCGTAGTCTCTGCACCGCGCGAACGAGTGGGGTGCGTGAGGCGCGCACCCTTGACGGCGGTTCAGCCCCGCCGCGCGCGCCGGATCGTCTCCCAGATCCGCGACGGCGTCGCCGGCATGTCGATGTGCGCCACGCCGAGCGGCCGCAGGGCGTCGAGCAGCGCGTTGACGATCGTCGGCGGCGCGCCGATCGTGCCCGACTCGCCGATGCCCTTGACCCCCAGCGGGTTCGTCTTGCAGGGGATCTCCTCGAGCGCGACGGTGAACGGCGGGTAATCGTCGGCGCGCGGCATGCCGTAGTCCATGAAGCTGCCGGCAAGGAGTTGCCCGGACTTGCGGTCGTAGTGGGCGTGCTCGAGCAGCGCCTGGCCGATGCCCTGCGCCACGCCGCCGTGGATCTGCCCCGCGACGATCATCGGGTTCAGCACCCGGCCGAGATCGTCCACCACGGTGTAGCGCTCCACCGTCACCGCACCGGTCTCGGGATCGACCTCGAGCTCGCACACGTGGGCGCCGTTCGGATGGTTGGGCGGATGGGTGCCGTAGGTGCCGCTCGCCTCCAGGCCCACGCCGAGCTTGTCGGTGAGGCCCATCGGCGCGTAGAACGCCTTGGCGACGTCGACCAGCGGGATCGCCTTGTCGGTGCCCACGACCCGGAACTTGCCGTCCTTGAACTCGAGGTCGGCGGCCGCCGCTTCGATCAGCGCGGCGGCCATCGGTTTGGCCTTCTCGACGATCGCGTCCGCCGCGACCTTGAGCGCGTTGCCGCCGACCATCGAGCTGCGCGCCGCATAGGTGCCGCGCCCGAACGGGACCTGGGCGGTGTCGCCCTGCACGTAGTGGATGTTCTCGAACGGCACGCCCAGCCATTCGGACACCATCTGGGCGAACACCGTCGCGTGGCCCTGCCCGTGCGAATGCGTGCCGGCGAGGATGGTGAGCGAGCCGCTCGGATCGAAGCGGAGATCCATGCGGTCGTTGAAGATGCCGCCCTGCTCGATGTAGTAGGTGACCGCCCGGCCGCGCA
This sequence comes from uncultured beta proteobacterium, assembly GCA_963827555.1. Classification (GTDB taxonomy): domain Bacteria; phylum Pseudomonadota; class Gammaproteobacteria; order Burkholderiales; family SG8-39; genus DATEDA01. The sequence continues at coordinate 20,950 of CAWHBL010000002.1, read as the reverse complement.
GCTTGCCGCTCTTCTCCGAGGCGGCACGCCGGGCGGCGAAGCCCGTCCAGTCGGCCGTCTCCAGGCACTGGTCGAGAATGCGCGCGAACTCGCCGCTGTCGTAGTTCCAGAACGTCGGCGTCGCGTACGGCAGCTTCTGCGGCGGGATGAGGTTGCGCCGGCGGATCTCGGCCGGGTCGATGCCGATCGCGCCCGCCGCCTTCTCGATCAGGCGCTCGGTGAAGTACGCCGCCTCGGGACGCCCGGCGCCGCGATACGGGCCGAGCGGCGAAGTGTTGGTGAACAGGCCCTGCGCCATCACGTGGATCGCCTGCACGTCGTAGGCCTCGGGGATGAACCGCAGCGCGAAGGCGGACATCACCAGCGCGGGCCCGACGAAGTAGGCGCCGACCGCGTTCAGCGACTGCGCCCGCAGGCCGAGGATGCGGCCGTTCTCGTCGAGCGCCATCTCGCCGGAGATCACCTGGTCGCGGCCGGCGGTGTCGGTCAGCATGCTTTCCGCGCGCGTCGCGACCCACTTCACCGGGCGGCCGGAGCGACGCGACGCCCACAGCACCAGCGCCTCGTCCGGACCGCCGGTGCCCTTCATGCCGAAGCCGCCGCCGACGTCCGGAGACACGACGCGGATCCGGTTCTCGGGCACGTGAAAGACGTGCGACATCTCCATGCGGCAGCCGTGCGGATTCTGCGAGGTCGTGTAGAGGGTGAAGGCGTCGTCGGCCGCGTTGTAGTCGCCGATCGCCGCGCGCGGCTCCATCGCGCTCGGCGCCAGCCGGTTGTTCTCGAGGCGGAGCTGCACCACGTGCTTCGCCTTGGCGAAGGCGGCGTCGGTGGCGTCCTTGTTGCCGAACATGAGGCGGAAGGCGACGTTGCCGGCCGGACAGTCGTCCCACACCTTCGGCGCCCCGTCCCGCGCCGCGTCGTCGAGGTGCACCACCGCCGGCAGCGGCTCGTAGTCGACCTCGACCAGCTCGGCGGCGTCGCGCGCCTGCGACGCCGTCTCGGCCACGACATACGCGACGCGGTCGCCGGCGAAGCGCACCCGGTCGGCCACCAGCAACGGCTGGAAGACGCGGTGGCCCTTCGGCGCGCCGACGTCCTCGGGCATCAGCACCGAGGTGAAGGCGCCGAGCTTCTCGGCCGCGGCGTCGGCGCCGGTGAGCACGCAGACGACGCCCGGCGCGCTCGCGGCGCGCGCGACGTCCACCCGCCTGATGCGCGCATGAGCGTGCGGCGAAAGCACCGCCACGCCGTAGCACTGCCGGGGGAGATTGATGTCGTCGACGTAGCGCCCGCGACCGGTGAGGAAGCGCTGGTCCTCGACGCGCCGCACCGCCTGGCCGATGCCGAACTTGTTCATTGCCTCCTCCTTCTTCGTCGCGAACGTCGCGCCGCGGCGATCATGCGCCGGCGGCGGGCGCGCGACGCGCGATCAGATCCACAGCTGCTTGTCTGATCAGGTTAATACAATGACCGACAAACCAAAAGCGGCGAACGGACCTGCCGGAGAAGGCCGCGGACGCGACCGGGATGTTACTAGAGCGGGCGCGTCAGGCGACGCTGCCCGGCTGCGTCTCCATCCAGCGCGTCACGCCGGGCGCGGCGGCCTGGCGGCGGAAGCCGTTGGCGAAGCACAGCCCGAGCGAGACGAGGTGCTCGATCTCGCGGATGCCGGTCCACGGCGCGTCCACGTCGATGCGCAGGCCCTGCCAGTCGATCCAGACCGAGATCACGTCCTCGGGCGCCGGCGCGACGCGGCCCCAGTCGAGCAGCAGCGACTCGAGCTTCTCGTCGACGATGGCCCGGCCGAGGCGGTGGTTGCGCGCCAGCACGACGTAGCGCTCGCGGAACGTACGGCTGCCGACTTCGGCCGGCGGCGTGCGCTCCACGAACTCGGCGCGCGCCTGCGCGAGCGCGATCTCGCGCGGGCTGAGAATGAGGCTCGAGAGCTTCTCGATCACCGGCTCGACGAGCGCCTTGCCGCGGTCGTAGCGTTCCTTGCCGATCAGGCGGAGCTCGGTCGCCGAGCCCTGCACGCTCCGCGTCGCCCAGGTGAGCGTCGGCCGGCTTTCGGGGCGGGCCGGGTCGTCGCGGTAGCGCACCTTCCACTTCACGCCGGACCCTTCGCCGCGGATGGTGAATACGGTGTCGCCGACCGCGGTCGCGTCGTACTGCCAGCCGAGCTCCTTTGCGCGGCGCTCCCGCGCACGCGGATCGTCGCTCGGGACGGTCTGCCGCCGCAGGAACCACACGGCCGCCGGCGCGATCGCGGCCAGCGCGCCGAGCGCCGCAGCGACGAAGAGGGTAGGCGAGCCGGCGTCCATGGTCGTTCCCGGTGTCCGCGCCCCGACGGTGGGGGGAGGTGGCTGAAATGCTAATGGCATAGGCGGCCGGGGGCGCGGCACTCGTACCGCTTTCCCGGCGCGCGCAGGATGCGCGGCGCCGGCGGGCCGACAAACGGCACACCTGCGGGCCTATGCGGGGCACCCGCAGGAACATGCGGCTACCAGAACTTCAGGCAGTCGCCTTTCGCGATCACCGGCCCGGTGGGGAGCCCGGTCTTCGACCCGCCCGCCGGCTCGATGCTGATCGCGAGCGCCGGGAAGTCCCGCAACGACTGGTCGGCCGCCGCCGCCAGCTTGATCGTGCCCTGCTCGCCGGCCGGCAGCATCCCGAGCGACTTCGGCGCCTCGCCGGGCTTGGCCGGCAGACCCCACAGCTCGAAGCCATGGTCGGCCGGCGCGTCGCCGAGTGCGACTTTTTTCACCCACAGCTCGTCCGACTCGCGCCCGGCATAGGCGACGAACACGAGCTTCTCGCCGTCCTTGGTGGCGTGCAGCAGCGCCACGTACGACGGCTGCATGCCTTTGAGCGGTACTTCCACCGTCTTCACCACCGGCACTTCGATCGTCTGCGGCGCCCGCAGCGCGACCGCCGCGACGAGCGCCGCCGCGCAGCCGGTCGCGACCAGGCCCCAGTTCCGCCAGAACGCGAGGCTGTCCCAGAACCCGGGCTTGGCTTCGCGGGCGGGGCCACCGATCCGCGACTGGATTGCCGTCCACACCCGGCGGGGCGGGCGGACCTCGGCGACGCCCGCAACCATCGGCGCGAGCCTTGCCTCCCACTCCGCGACCGTGCCACGCAGCGCGGCGTCGTCGCGAAGCCAGGCCTGAAAGCGCAGGCGCGCGCGGCCGCGGAGCGTGCCGAGCACGTACTCCGCTGCCAGCTTGTCCTGCAGCGCCGGTTTTCCTCGGTACTTCACCTCATCTCCCTACATCGTCCCCAGGCAGCTTTTCAGCCGCTCCAATCCCCGCCGCACCCACGTCTTCACCGTCCCGAGCGGCTCGCGCATGTGGCCCGCGAGCTCGGAGTGCGACAGGCCCTCGTAGAACGCGAGCATGATCGCCTGGCGCTGCTTCGGGTCGAGCCGGCGCAGGCAGTCGCCGAGCGCTTTCGCGTCGGCCGAGCGCGCAAGCTCGTCGAGCGGCCCCGGGTCGTCGCTCGGCACGCTCTCGAGCGGATCGTCGGCGTCGTCGTCGGGCCGGGCCAGCGTCACCTCGAGGTTGGGCCGCCGGAGCCAGTCCAGACACCGGTTGCGCACGATGCTGGTCATCCAGGTCATCGGCGCGGATCGCCCCGCCTCGTACGATCCGGCGTGGTTCCAGATGCTGACGTAGCAGTCCTGCAGGACCTCCTCCGCCCAGTCCTCCCGCCGCAATATACGCACCGCGACCCCGAACAGTTTCGAGGAAGTACTCTGATAAAGCCGGGAAAATGCCGCCTGGTCCTTGCGCGCGCAGGCGGCCAGCAGGCCCGCGAGGACCTGGTTCTGGGCCGGGTCCACGCCTCAGACCCCCCGCCGGGCGGAGAAGTTCACGGCCGTTTGCTGCGCTGCCACTGGACGTCCGCGCCGCCGCCGGCGCGGTTAAGCACCCGCCCGAGGATGAAGAGCAGGTCGGAGAGGCGATTCAGGTAGATCCGGCCGGTGGCGGGGAGCGGCTCCGCCCGCCCGAGCGCCACCAGCGAGCGTTCGGCGCGCCGGCACACCGTCCGCGCGAGATGGGCGAGCGCCGCCGCCCGCGTGCCGCCGGGCAGGATGAACTCCTTGAGCGGCGCGAGATCCGCGTTGAACTGCGCCACGAGCGCTTCGAGGTTGGCGACCTGCGCGTCGGTCATCATCGGCCGGCCCGGGATCGCCAGCTCGCCGCCGAGATCGAAGAGGTCGTGCTGGATCCCGGTGAGCGCCGCCCGGACGTCGGCCGGCAGCTCCTCCGCGGCGAGGACCCCGAGCGCCGAATTCAGCTCGTCGACCTCGCCGAGCGCGGCGATGCGCGGGCTGTCCTTCGGCACGCGCGAGCCGTCCGCGAGCCCGGTCTCCCCGGCGTCGCCGGTGCGCGTCGTGATCTTCGACAGCCGATGGCCCATGGGGGCGGAATATATCCCAGCCGGTCCCCACCTCCTGCGTTGCAGCACCCCCGGGGGATCTACAAGGGGGCTCTGCCCCCTTGTTCGTTGGGGGATATACAAGGGGACCGGGTGGGAAGGGAAGGGTCCCACCCCTTCCCTCGTCCCCTTGTTCGTACGATTGCCCCTCGGGCGTCCTTCTTTTTCGGGCGCCTCCGGCGCGCGAAAAAGAAACGGCCCCGCCACTTGGCGGGGCCGGAGACGCCCGTCGGGGGGAGGGGGACGGGCTACGACGGCACTGCTAGAGGGGAGGACCGTCGCGATAGATACAGATACGGGGGCGCGGGCGGGCTGGATGCAGCGTCCGCCTACAGGAAGCGGGCGGTAAGGTCGGTCGACGACTCGCGGCCGAGCTTGTCGTAGTTCGCCTCGAGGAACGCCCCCGCGCGCTCCCGGCCGAGCCGGTGCAGGTACAGCAGGAAGTCCCACTGCGCGTTCAGCTTCGACGACGCGCCGAGCTTGCGCATCTCCTCCTCGGCGTCGACGCAGTGGATGAACATCCGCTTCAGCCGCCCGCCGTCGTCGAAGCCGGAGTCGACCAGCTTGGTCACGAAGTTGATCGCGCGCATCTCGCGCATCAGCGACGAGTTGAAGGACAGCGTGTTGATGCGGTCGAAGATCGCCTGCGCGGTCTTCGGCACCTCGTCGATCACGATCGGGTTGATCAGCACCAGCAGCACGTCGCGCGCGGCGCAGTTGTAGATCAGCGGGAAGATCGGCGGGTTGCCCATGTAGCCGCCGTCCCAGTAGTGCTCGCCGTCGACCTCGACCGCCTGGAACATGAACGGCAGGCAGGCCGAGGCGAGCACCGCCTCGATGCACATCTCGTGGCACTCGAACACCCGGATGCGGCCGCTCTTCACGTTCGCCGCGCAGGTGTAGAGGCGCACCTTCGACTCGCGCCGCAGCCGCTCGAAGTCGACCACCTCCATCAGCACGTCGCGCAGCGGGTGCTGGTTGAGCGGGTTCAGCTGGTAGGGCGAGAAGAACCGGGTCATGGCGTCGAGCCAGATCCACAGCGGCGAGTGGTCCATGCTGCCGGGGCTCGTCGCCTTGTCGAGCCACGACGGCTGCAGCGGCGAGTAGGCCGCGACCTCGCCGATCCTGGTCCAGAACTCGCGCAGCTTCTCGCGCGCGCCGCGGTTGCCGCCCACCGACAGGCCGTAGGCGAGCACCGCCGCGTTCATCGCGCCGGCGCTGGTTCCGACTACGCCCTCGATGCCGATCCGCTCGTCCTCGAGGAGGCGGTCGAGCACGCCCCAGGCGAACGCGCCGTGCGAGCCGCCGCCCTGCAGGGCGAGGTTGATCGTCTTTTCGGGTTTCATGGCCGGTCCTTCCGCGCACTTTCCGGGTTGGCATGAGCGTAGCGCCGCACCGGCGCCCGCGCCAACGGACGCCGACGGTTCGTCGGCAGCGCGCCGGCGCCCTTACGCCTACACTCGCCGGGCAGGCGCATCCGATCCGCGTCCCGGTCCGTACCCGAATTCGGGGCGGACCCGGCGCCCCTGCAAGGTCGGCGCGCCGCCTCCGACCAATCCCGACGCCGCTCGAACCGTCAACGCGACTCGAAGGAAAAGACCCCGGTGCACGCGACCCTCCCCTCCTCCGCAGCCGCGACTTCCCGGCGATCGCGCGCAAGCGCCTGGAAACGTTGCAGGTGAACGTCGGCTACAAGTGCAACCAGACCTGCGTGCACTGCCACGTGAACGCGGGGCCGAACCGCACCGAGACGATGCCGCGCGAGGTCGCCGACACGGTGCTGGCGTTCCTGCGCAACTCGGACGTGAAGACACTCGACATCACCGGCGGCGCGCCCGAGCTGAACCCGCACTTCCGCTACCTGGTGACCGAGGCGCGGCGCCTCGGCGTGAAAGTGATGGACCGCTGCAACCTCACGATCCTGAACGAGCCGGGGCACGAGGATCTCGCCGAGTTCCTCGCCGCGCACCGGGTCGAGGTCGTCGCCTCGCTCCCGTGCTACCTCGAGGACAACGTGGACCGGCAGCGCGGCAAGGGCGTCTTCTCGGGCAGCATCGTCGCGCTGCAGAAGCTGAACGCGCTCGGCTACGGCAAGGCCGATTCCGGGCTCGTGCTCAACCTCGTCTACAACCCGCAGGGACCGTCGCTCCCGCCCGCACAGGGCCCGCTCGAGGACGCCTACCGCGCGCATCTCGGCGCCGAGTACGGCGTCGAGTTCAACCGGCTCTTCACGCTCGCCAACATGCCGATCGCGCGCTTCGGCTCGATGCTGATCTCGAAGGGGCAGTTCAACGCCTACATGACGCTGCTCCAGGACAGCTACCGCGAGGAGAATCTCGAGCACGTCATGTGCCGGACGCTCATCTCCGTGGACTGGCAGGGCTACGTCTACGACTGCGACTTCAACCAGATGCTCGAGCTGCCGGCGCGCCTCGGGGCGAGGCGGCGCACGCGGCTCGCCGACCTCGTCGGCACGGATCTCGCCGGGCGGCCGATCGTCGTGGCGGACCACTGCTTCGGCTGCACCGCGGGGCAGGGGTCGAGCTGCGGAGGCGCGCTCGGGTAGACGCCCGATGGCTCCCGACGCGCCGGGCAGGAACTGCCCGCTCTCGTACCGGTACTCGCCGGACGTGTTCCGGCGGGCGCCGGAGATCGAGGCCGAGACGCTGTACGTGATCGGCGGGCTGTACGGCAACCCGTTCGCGCTCGACGCGATCGTCGAGCTCGCCGCGCAGGAGTCGCCCGCGCCGACGCTCGTCTTCAACGGCGACTTCAACTGGTTCGACGTCGATCCGGGCGGCTTCGCCGCGCTCAACGCGCGCGTGCTCGAGCATGCAGCGCTCCGCGGGAACGTCGAGACGGAGCTCGCCAACGACGACGGCGAGGCCGGCTGCGGCTGCGCCTATCCCGAGTACGTCGGCGACGCCGACGTGGCGCGCTCGAATGCGATCCTCGCGTCGCTCCGGGCGACCGCGAGCGGGTTCCCGGGGCTGCGCGAGCGCCTGGGGCGCCTGCCGATGCACGCCGTGGCGGCCGTCGGAGGCGTGCGGATCGGGATCGTGCACGGCGACGCCTGGTCGCTCGCCGGCTGGCGCTTCGCGCAGGAGAGGCTCGACGAGGAGGCGATCGAGCGCGCGTTCGACGCCGCGGACGTGAGCGTGTTCGCTTCGAGCCACACCTGCCTGCCGGTGACGTACCGAGTGCCCGCGGGCGTGATCGCGAACAACGGCGCCGCCGGGATGCCGAATTTCCGCGGCACGCGGTTCGGGCTCGTCACCCGGATCGCGACCGACGGGCGCGCCGACGCGCTCTACGGCGAGCGGCTCGGCCCGGTCGTCGTCGAAACGCTCGCGGTCCGCTACGATCACGAGCGCTGGCTCGCGCAGTTCGACCGCCTGTGGCCGGAGGGCTCGCCGGCGGCGGTGTCCTACCGCAAGCGGATCGCCGACGGCCCGGGCTACGATCCCGCCCAAGCGGTGCGCCGCGCCGTAAGGAGCCCCGCTGCACCGCGACAGAACGCTGCAACCGGATAGAGGGGAGCAGCATGAGCAAGGGCCGTCTCGCAGTCCTCGTCGCCATCGCCGCGCTGATCGCGGCGTTCTTCGTCTTCGATCTCAAGAGCCTCTTCAGCCTCGAGCTATTTCAAGGCGCAGCAGGCGGTGATCGACGCCTACTTCCGGGCGCATCCGCTTCAGACCGCGGCGATCTACTTCGCGATCTACGTCGCGGTGACCGGGCTCTCGCTTCCCGGCGCGGCGATCATGACGCTCGTCGGCGGGGCGATCTTCGGGCTCCTGTGGGGCACGGTGATCGTGTCGTTCGCCTCCGCGATCGGCGCGACGCTCGCGTTCCTCGCCAGCCGCTACCTCTTCCGCGACGCGATCCAGGCGAAGTTCGGCGACAAGCTCGCGGCGATCAACCGCGGCGTCGAGAAGGAGGGCGCGTTCTACCTCTTCGCGCTGCGGCTCGTGCCGGCGTTCCCGTTCTTCGTCATCAACCTCGTCATGGGCCTCACGCCCATGAAGACGCGCACGTTCTACTGGGTGAGCCAGCTCGGCATGCTCGCCGGGACGATCGTGTACGTGAACGCCGGGACGCAGATCGCGCGCATCGACTCGCTCGCCGGGCTCGTGTCGCCGGGCCTGATCGGCTCGTTCGTGCTGCTCGGCATCTTCCCGCTGATCGCGAAGCGGGTCGTCGACTGGCTGAAGGCGCGCAAGGTCTACGCGAGATGGGAGAAGCCGGCCGAAGTTCGACCGCAACCTGGTCGTGATCGGCGCCGGGTCGGCGGGGCTCGTGTCGGCGTACATCGGCGCGGCCGTCAAGGCGAAGGTCACGCTGGTCGAGAAGCACAAGATGGGCGGCGACTGCCTCAACTTCGGCTGCGTGCCGTCGAAGGCGCTGATCCGCTCGGCGAAGTTCCTGTCGCACGTGAAGCGCGCGCGCGAGTTCGGAGTACGGAGCGCCGCGGCCGATTTCCAGTTCAAGGACGTGATGGACCGCGTCCACCGCGTGATCAAGACCGTGGAGCCGCACGACTCGGCCGAGCGCTACGCCGGCCTCGGCGTCGACGTCGTGCAGGGCGAGGCGCAGATCACCTCCCCCTGGTCGGTCGAGATCAAGCGCGCCGACGGTGCGAAGCAGACGCTGACCACGCGCGCGATCGTCATCGCCGCCGGCGCGGCGCCCCTCGTGCCGCCGATCCCGGGCATCGAGGAGGTCGGCTACGTCACGTCGGACACGGTGTGGGAGCTCCGCGAGCTGCCGCAGCGGCTCGTCGTGCTCGGCGGCGGACCGATCGGCTCCGAGCTGGCGCAGTGCTTCGCTCGCCTGGGGTCGAAAGTAACCCAGGTCGAGATGCTGCCGCGGATCATGATCAAGGAGGATCCCGAGATCTCCGAGATGGTGGCGCACCGCTTCCGCCAGGAAGGCATCGACGTGCGCGTCGACACCAAGGCGAAGAGCTTCAAGGTCGTGAAGGGCGAGAAGATCATGGTCGCCGAGCACGACGGGAAGGACGTCGAGATCCCGTTCGACGTGCTGCTCTGCGCCGTCGGGCGTGTCGCCCGCACCAAGGGCTACGGGCTCGAGGAGCTCGGCATCCCGGTGACGAAGAGCCGCACCGTCGAGGTGAACGAGCATCTGCAGACGATCTACCCGAACATTTACGCCTGCGGCGACGTCGCCGGGCCTTACCAGTTCACCCACACCGCCGCGCACATGGCGTGGTACTGCGCGGTGAACGCGCTGTTCGGACGGTTCAGGAAGTACAAGGTCGACTACTCGGTGATCCCGTGGGCGACCTTCACCGAGCCGGAGGTCGCGCGAGTCGGCCTGAACGAGACCGAGGCGAAGGAGCGCGGCATTGCCTACGAGGTCACGACCTACGGGCTCGACGACCTCGACCGGGCGATCACCGACGGCGAGGCCGAGGGCCTGGTCAAGGTACTCACCGTGCCGGGCAAGGACCGCATCCTCGGCGTGACGATCGTCGGCGAGCACGCCGGCGACGTGATCGCCGAGTACGTCGCCGCGATGAAGCACGGTTTCGGGCTGAACAAAATCCTCGGCACGATCCACATCTACCCGACGCTCACCGAAGCGAACAAGTACGCGGCCGGCAACTGGAAGCGCGCGCACGCGCCGCAGTGGGCGCTGCGCGTTTCCGAGCGCTATCACCGCTGGATGCGCGGGGGCGGCGGCAGCGCGGCTCGCGCGCCGGCGCGCGAGCCGGCGCGCGGCGCAGCGGAGAAACATGCATGAAGCGGCTGATCGCCGCGATCGTCCTCCTGACGGCGCCTTGCGGCGCCGTTTTCGCGCAGTTCGACCACAGCCACGCGGCGTGGACGGCGCTGCTGAAGAAGCACGTCGTCGTGGTCGACGGCGGGAAGGCGTCGCAGGTCCGCTACGCCGGGTTCGCGCAGGAACGCGCGCAGCTCAAAGCCTATCTCGACAGCCTGTCGAGGGTGAGCGAGGCCGAGTTCAAGGGCTGGACGAAGCCGCAGCAGATGGCGTTCCTGATCAACGCCTACAACGCGTACACGGTGGAGAAGATCCTCACTCGCTATCCCGACATCAAGTCGATCTGGGACTTCGGCAAGGTGTTCGGGAACCCGTTCAAGGACGGGTTCTTCACGCTGCTCGGGCGCGAGGGCTCGCTCGACCGGATCGAGCACGAGACGCTGCGCGCGAAGGGCGTCTACGACGAGCCGCGGGTGCACTACGCGGTCAACTGCGCGTCGATCGGCTGCCCGATGCTGCGCGAGGAGGCCTACGTCGCCGACCGGCTCGACGCGCAGCTCGAGGAGCAGGCGCGGCGGTTCCTGTCCGACCGCTCGCGCAACCGCTTCAACGCCGCGCAGGGCACGCTCGAGGTGTCGAAGATCTTCGACTGGTTCAAGGAGGACTGGCAGAGCGGCTACCGCGGGTTCGACGGGAAAACGCCGGCGATCGGTTCGCGGGAGCAGTACTTCGCGCGCCACGCGAAGCTGCTGGCCGACGACCCCGCGCAACAGCAGCTGATCGAGGGCGGCAAGGTTGCGCTCGTCTTCCTCGATTACGACTGGACGCTCAACGACGCGAAGCGGTAGCGGCGGCGCCGCAGTTCGGTACACTCTCGCGCATCGTGCGGCTCGCCATCATCATTCCCGCGCTCGACGAAGCCGCCGGCATCGCGGCGACGCTCGCGTCGCTGCAACCGCTGCGCGCCGCGGGCCACGAGGTGATCGTCGTCGACGGCGGCAGCCGCGACGGCACGCCGGCGGCGGCGCAGCCCCTCGCCGACCGCGTGCTCGCCGCCGCCCGCGGTCGCGCGAGCCAGATGAACGCCGGCGCCGATGCCGCAACCGGCGACGTGCTGCTGTTTCTTCACGCCGACACGCGCCTCCCGCCGGGTGCCGACCGCGCGGTGCTCGACGGCCTCGCGGCCGCCGGCGCGAGCTGGGGGCGGTTCGACGTGCGGATCGAGGGCCGCAGTCCGCTCCTCGGGCCGGTCGCCTGGCTGATGAACCGCCGTTCCCGCCTTACCGGCATCGCGACCGGCGACCAGGCGATCTTCGTGACTCGCGCCGCGTTCGCGGCGGTCGGCGGGTTCCCGGCGCTCCCGCTGATGGAGGACGTCGAACTGAGCGCGCGGCTGCAGGCGCCGGTCGCCGCCGCTCTGCCTCCGCGACCGCGTGGTCACCTCGGGGCGGCGCTGGGAATCGCGCGGCGTCGTGCGGACGGTCGTGCTGATGTGGTGGCTGCGCCTGCGCTACTTCCTCGGCGCCTCGCCCGAGCGCCTGCGCCGGATCTACTACGGTTGACCGCGGTCCTCGTCTTCGCCAAAGCGCCGGTCCCCGGCGAGGTGAAGACGCGCCTTGCCTCCGTGCTCGGTGCCGCCGGCGCGGCAGCGCTGCACGAGCGGCTGGTCGGCCGGACGCTCGCGACCGCCGCCGCCGCTGCGGCGGGGCCGGTCGAGCTCTGCTGCGCGCCGGACGCCTCTCATCCGGCGCTCGCCGCGCTCGCGCGCGCGCACGGCGCGATGCTCACGGCCCAGGGTCCCGGCGACCTCGGCGATCGAATGAACGCCGCGTTCCGGCGCGCGCTCGCGGGCGCGCCGGCGGCGATCGTGATCGGCTGCGACTGTCCGGCGCTCACGCCTGACCACCTGCGCGAGGCGGCCGGGGCGCTCGACGAGGGCGCGGACGCGGTGCTCGCGCCGGCCGAGGACGGCGGCTACGTGCTGATCGGGCTCGCGCGTGTCACGCGAGCGCCTGTTCAAGGGCATCCGCTGGGGCGAATCGACCGTGATGGCGGACACGCGCGATCGTCTCGCCGCCCTCGGCTGGCGCTGGCGCGAGCTCGCGACGCTGTGGGACGTCGACCGCCCGGAGGACCTGGGGCGGCTCCGGCGCGAGATCGCCGGCGGGGCGTCGCTCGTCGACGCGCCGTGAAGCGCCTGCTCCTCGTCGGCGGCGGCCACGCGCACGTCGAGGTGCTGCGCCGGTTCGGCCGCGCGCCACTCCCCGGCGTCGAGCTGGTCCTCGTCAGCCCGCACCGCCTGACGCCCTACTCCGGAATGCTGCCGGGACTCGTCGCCGGCCACTACGACCACGCCGCGGTGCACATCGACCTCGAGCGCGTGAGCCGCTTCGCCGGTGCGCGCTTCCTGACGACGCTGGTGGCCGCCGTCGATCCGCGCCGCCGGGTCGCGACGCTCGCCGACGGGCGCGCGCTCGAGTTCGACCTCGTCTCGCTCGACGTCGGCTCGGCGGCGGCGACCGCCGGAGTTCCGGGCGCGGCCGAGCACGCGGTCGGCGTGAAGCCCGTCGACCGCTTCCTCCACGCCTGGGACGCCTGGCGCGAGCGCGCGCGCGCCGGGACGCTTCGACAGCTGCTGGTAGTCGGCGGCGGCGCTGCCGGCGTCGAGACCATCCTCGCGATGCATCACCGGCTCGCGCGCGAGACCGGGCGCGACGACGCGGTGGCGTGCGCGCTCGCGACCGACGTCGACCGGCTGCTGCCGATGCATCCGCCGCGGGTTCAGCAGATCCTCGGCCGCATCCTCGGCGAGCGCGGGATCCGCCTGCACCTCGCGACGCCCGCGGCACGGGTCGAGCCGGGCGCGATGATCGCCGCGACCGGCGAGCGCATCCCGGCGGACGCGATCGTCTGGGCGACCGGCGCGGCCGCGCTGCCGTGGCTGCGGGAGCTCGGCGTCGCCCTCGACGCGGCGGGGTTCGTCGCGGTCAACGAGTCGCTGCAGTCGATCTCGGACGAGCGCGTGTTCGCCGCCGGCGACTGCGCGACGATGATCGGGCATCCGCGCCCGCGCTCGGGGGTGTTCGCCGTGCGCCAGGGCCCGCCGCTCGCCGCCAACCTGCACGCGGCGCTCGAGGGCAAGCGACTCGCGCGCTACGTGCCGCAGGAGCGCGCGCTCGCGCTGATCTCGACCGGGGACAGGTACGCGGTCGCCTCGCGCGGCGCCTGGGTGGCGGAAGGCCGCTGGGTCTGGCGCTGGAAGGACTGGATCGACCGGCGGTTCGTCCGGCGGTACGCGGCCCTCTAGGCCGGTCGGAGCAGCTCGGCGGCGATCGCCGTCCACTCGTCCTCGAGCGAGCCCGCGAACTCGGTACGCCTTGCCTGCCGGTACCAGTACCGGGCGTTGTCGAGGTCGCCCTCCTGGCGGTGGAGGAAGGCGTGCACCCACGCGGCGTCGCGGCTCTTCGCCGACATCACGATGCGGTGCGCGCGCTCCCAGTCGCCGCGCCCGGCGTGCCAGAGCGCCTCGAGCGGCTTGCCGAGGTCGGCGGGCGGGTGCGGCGCGGCGAGCGAGTCGCGGAACGCCGCGGGCGTCAGCGGCGCTCGCCCCATACGATGTGCAGCGCGGTCAGCATGGACGTCCCGCGATTATCCCGCGTTGCAGTCGCGCGGGGGATTCGCCAAACTTCGGCCGTGACGACGACGGCGCTCCTCTTTCGCGACGATCCCTACCTCCGTCGCTGCGAAACGACGGTGACGGGCGTCGACGACCGCGGCATCCGGCTCGCCCACACCGTGTTCTACCCGGCGGGCGGCGGGCAGCCGGGCGACACCGGCGTGCTCCGCTTCGCCGGCGGCGAGGCGGCGATCGCCGACACCGTGAAGGGCGACGGCCCGGACGAGGTGATCCACGTTCCCGCGCCCGGCGCCGCGCCGCCGCCGCGGGACCGCCGTAGTCGCCGAGATCGACTGGGAGCGGCGCTACCGGCACATGCGCTTCCACACCTGCCTGCACCTGCTGTGCGCCGCCGTGCCCTATCCGGTGACCGGCGGGCGGATCGCCGCCGACAAGGCGCATCTCGACTTCGACCTGCAAGGGGCCGCGGTCGAGAAGGAACCGGTCGAGGCGAAGCTGAACGCGCTCGTCCGCGCCGGGCACCGGGTGGCGCCGCGATGGATCACCGACGAGGAGCTTGCGGCGAGCCCCGAGCTGGTGCGCACCATGTCGGTCGCGCCGCCGCTCGGACAGGGACGCGTGCGGCTGCTGGAGGTCGACGGCGTCGACCTCCAGGCCTGCGGCGGCACGCACGTCGCGAACACCGCCGAGATCGGCCCGGTCGCGGTGCTGAAGATCCGCAGCGAAGGCAAGCGCAACAAGCGGATCACGATCGGCTTTGCCGGGGAGCCGGCCGAGTGAACGCCGACGCCCGCCCGGCGAGCCTCGTCGTCCGCGACGCCGAGGAGCGCGACGTGCCGGGGATCACCGCGATCTACGCGCATCACGTGCTGACCGGCCTCGCGACGTTCGAGGTCGTCCCGCCCGACGACGCCGAGATGGCGCGCCGGCGCGCGAACGTGCTCGCGACGGAGCTGCCGTACTTCGTGGCCGAGGACGGCGGCGGGATCCTCGGCTACGCGTACGCGGCGCCGTACCGGACGCGGGTCGGCTACCGCTACACGGTCGAGGACTCGATCTACGTCGACCCGGACGCGGTCGGGCGCGGCGTCGGGCGGCGGCTGCTCGAGCGCCTCGTCGAGGCGTGCGCGGCGTGCGGCTGCCGGCAGATGGTCGCGGTGATCGGCGACACCGACAATCGCGCCTCGATCGGCCTGCACGAAGCGTGCGGCTTCACGCGCGTCGGGACGCTGCCGTCGGTCGGCTTCAAGTTCGGGCGCTGGGTGGACAGCGTGCTGATGCAGCGCGGCCTCGCCGACTCCGACCGCTCGCCGCCGGGCGCGGGAGGCGCGCGGTTTTGAGGAGCCATCACGACATGGGCGGCGGGCCGGCGGGGCCGGTCGAGCGCGACGAGCACGCGTACGACGAGTGGGAGCAGCGCGTCGACGCGCTGATGATGCTGCTCTCCCACAAGGACCGGCAGCTCCTCAAGGTCGACGAGCTGCGCCGGAACATCGAGAGCCTCGGCGCCGAGGCCTACGACCGCATGGGCTACTACGAGCGCTGGATGCACGCGATCGTCCAGACGCTGATCCAGCGCGGCGTCATCTCGATCGACGAGCTCGGGCGCGCACTGGCGCGCGAGGACGAAACGGATGGGCGCTGAGGCCGCGACGGCGCGGTTCCGGCCGGGCGATCGCGTGCGGGTGCGGACCGCGTACCCGCCGGGCCACGTCCGGACGCCGTACTACTGCCGCGGGCACGTCGGCGTGGTCGAACGGCTGTGCGGCGCGTTCGCCAACCCCGAGGAGCTCGCGTACAACCGCCCCGGCCTGCCGGCGCAGCCGCTCTACCGCGTCCGCTTCAAGGCGCTCGAGCTCTGGCCCGACTACCGCGAGGACCCCTCGGACGTGGTGGAGATCGAGCTCTACCAGCACTGGTTGGAGGACGCGTCATGAACGAGCCTGCCGGTCCCGGCCGCGGGGATTCCCGCGGCTACTACCGCCGCATGCAGGCGGCGGTCGAAGAGCTGTTGATCCTGAAAGGGGTGGTGACCGCCGCGGACGTCGATCGCCAGGTCGAGGCGATGGCGAGCCGCAGCCCCGAGCGCGGCGCGCGCCTGGTCGCGCGCGCCTGGGTGGATCCGGCCTTCAAGGCGCGCGCGCTCGCCGACGGCTCCGCCGCCGCCGGGGAGCTCGGACTGGAGGTCGGCCCGCTGCGGCTCATCGTGGTCGAGAACACGCCCGACGTCCACAACGTCATCGTGTGCACGCTCTGCTCGTGCTATCCGCGGATGCTGCTCGGCATCCCGCCGGAGTGGTACAAGAGCCGAGCCTACCGGTCGCGGACGGTGCGCGAGCCGCGCGCGGTGCTCGCCGAGTTCGGCACGCACGTCCCGGACGGGGTGCGGATCCGCGTCCACGACTCGACGGCCGACATGCGTTACCTCGTGCTCCCGATGCGGCCGGCGGGAACCGAGAGCTGGAGCGAGGAGCGCCTCGCCGGCCTCGTCACCCGCGACAGCCTCATCGGCGTCGCGCGGCTGCCCGACGCGGTGTGACCGCTCCGGCCGGGGCGGGCAGCGCGGTCGGCGCCGGGCGTAAACTCACCGTTCCTACCCGAGGAGGAGGAACTGGAATGGCCGACAACATTCGCAGGCTGCAGTACTTCGCGCTGCAGGTCCCCGACAAGCCGGGCGAAGGCGCCCGGCTCCTGCAGGCGATGAAGGACGAGAACGTGAACCTGCTGGCGATCACCGGGTTCCCGGTCGGCAAGAAGGCGCAGGTGGACCTGGTGCCCGAGGACGCCGCGGCACTGAAGGCCGCGGCCAAGAAGCTGAAGCTCAAGCTCGGTCCCGCCAAGACGTGCTTCGTGGTCCAGGGCGACGACCGCGTCGGGGCGCTCACCGACACCTTCGCCCGGCTCGCCGAGGCGAAGATCAACCTCACCGCCTCGCAGGCGGTCAGCGCCGGGATGGGCCGCTACGGAGCGATCTTCTGGGTCAAGCCCCGCGACGCCAACAAGACCGCGAAGCTGCTAGCGGCAACCTAATAACCGCGCGCGTTTCGGGGGGATCTACAAGGGGGCTCGGCCCCCTTGTTCGTTGGGGGATATACAAGGGGAATCTCCCCTTGTTCGTAGTTGGCTCGGGACCCGAGGGATTTTTTTGGCTGCGCCAAAAAAATTCCTCGGGGCGGCTGAGGAGGAGGGGTGCCGCCCCGAGGGTCCACAGGAGAGGAGGATCCCGGAAGCGCGTTCTGTGGAGAACGCGAGCCGGGGACGACGAAACCGCCTTCACTCGCCGGGCCATCTCCGCGCCCGGCTGATCCTTAAACCAAGTCTAGTGCGCCTGCCAGATATCAGTCCAATCGATTAGGTGAATTCCGACCATCGACGGGGTCGATATGTCCCCGTCATGGGTCGGTCAGCCGAATAACCGTGACGGCACCGTGGGAAACGTTCCCGTCACCGCGCCGCCGAGCAGCGTCGGCGAGCAGCCACGCGCCGGCCAGCGCGGCTATGGCGAGCGCGGCGTAGGTCACGGCGCCGAGCAGGTGGTCGAAGCGCATATCCATGTCCGGTTCAGGGCCTGACTGCGCGGGGCGCAGCTCACACTTGGAAGATAGTCCGCCACGCGATATCCTTCAAATCGATCTTTCCGATCTGACTCATCGGTACGGTGGATATCCGGGCGGTCGACCTCAACCTGCTCGTCGCGCTCGACGCGCTGCTGAGCGAGCGCAACGTCACGCGCGCGGCGGGCCGGCTGAAGCTCTCGCAGTCGGCGATGAGCGCGACGCTCGGCCGGCTGCGCGGTCTCTTCAACGACCCGCTGCTATTGCGCACCGCCGGCGGGATGCTCCCCACGTCCAAGGGGCTGGAACTCGCCGCGCCGGTGAAACAACTGATCGCGGACGTCGGCCGGCTCGTCCAGCAGGCGGGCGCGTTCGACCCGGCGACGGCGCAGGCGACCTTCACCATCGCGGCGTCGGACTACGTCGAGTACGCGATCCTGCCGCAGCTCGTCGACCGCCTCGAGGTCGCGGCGCCGCTCGCCCGCCTCGCGGTGCGGCCGATGGACTTCGGCGCGGTCGGGCGCCAGCTCGAAGCGGCGGAGGTCGACCTCGGCATCCTCGGCGCCGGCTTCGCACCGCCGAACGTGCGCTCCCGCCCGCTCTACCTCGAGCGCTTCGTCTGCGTCGTTCGCCGCGACCACCCGCAGGTCAGGGACCGGCTGACGCTCGACAGTTTCTGTGCGCTCGACCACCTCCTCGTGTCGCCGTCCGGCGGCGGGTTCACCGCCGCGACCGACGACGTCCTCGCGGCGATCGGCCGCCAGCGACGGGTGCGGCTGTCGGTGCCGCACTTCCTGCTGGTGCCCGAAATCCTGGTGCGCTCGGACATGGTCGCGATGCTGCCCGAGCGGCTCGCCCGGGGGTACCGGGACCGGTTCCGGGTGTTCGAGCTGCCGTTCGAGATGCCGCCGTTCACGATCGCCGAGGTCTGGCACGAGCGAACGCACCGCGATCCGGCGCTCGTCTGGCTGCGGCAGACGCTCGCCGAGCTGCTGCGCGACGGCGCCGCCGCGGCCGCGCCCGCGCCGCGCAAGCGCGTGCCCGCGCCGCGCCGCCGCCGGGCCTAGCAGCTGTGGGTCGGCAACTGTTCGTCGAGCGCGTCGCGTTCGCCGGCTGACCGGCGTCAGGCAGCCGGCGGCGCCTGCATCCACTCGACGATGGGGCCGGCGTGGGCCTCGATCGCGGCGCGCGCTTTGGCGAGCACTTCGTCGAGCGTCGTTCCTTCGATCACTTCGCGCGGCGAGCGGCGGGCGCCGGGAATGGGGCTCGTCGCGTCGGGCGATGCGTCCTTGGGGATGAAGCGGATCTGGGCACGCAGCAGCGCGGGCTGGAGCCGATAGACGAACGCCGAGAACGCCAGCTTCTCTGCCTTGCCGTAGAAGGACGTCTCTAGACGCATGCGCTCGCCTCACAGGCAGTTGTATCACAGCGCCCCGTCCAGCGCGCGGAACGTCCGCTCCAGTCCGCGCACGACGCGCGCCAGGTGCTCGTAGCCGACCTTGTCGGGCGTGTCGCGCGCGGTGTGGTAGTGCGGGTACCGGTACGGCGCGGTGTCGGTGATCATGAGCGCGGGGTAGCCGGCGTCCCAGAACGACCCGTGATCGGACCAGTCGACGCCCGGGATGAACGCCGGCGCGGCGAGCCCGTCGGAGGGGAACTCGCCGTGCGTGCGAAACGCCGCGATCGTCGCGTGCAGCAGCCCGCGCGAGGGGAGATTGGCGACGAAGGCGAGGAAGTCGCCGCGGTCCGGGTAGAACCAGCTGAACGGGAACGGATACATCTGGCTGCCGGGCGCGTCCGAGTACCAGCCGATCGTCTCGAGCGAATACATCGCCACGATCCGTTCGCCGCGGCTCCGCGCGCGCTCGGCATGGACCCGGCTCCCCATCTGTCCGGTCTTGTAGAAGGGCGGTTCCTCGTTCACGAACAGCGCGAGCCGCCACGTGCGGGCAGGCCGCCAGCCGCGGAAGGCGTGCGCGAGCTCGAGCACGGCAGCCACCCCCGAGCCGTTGTCGTTCGCGCCCGGCGCGCCGCGCACCGAATCGTAGTGCGCGCCGACCAGGACGATCTCGTCCGGCCGCGAAGCGCCCCCGATCTCCGCGAAAACGTTGCGCACCGGCGCGATGTCGCTCCGGAACTCCTCGCGGCGGACGGCGTAGCCGGCCGATGCGAGCTCGCGCTCGATGTAGTCGGCCGCGGCCTCGAGCTCGGCGAGCGCCCAGACGTTGTGCTCGCGCGCGCCGATCGTGCCGACGTGGGCGCGCAGGCGCTCGGCGAGCCGTCGTGCATCGTCCGCGGGCGGCGGGGGCGGGCCGCTCCACGACCGCCCGGGCATCGCGACCATGTACCAGAGGAGCCACGCCGCCGCGGCCGCGCCGACGGCGAGCGCCACGAGCGCCGCCATCGTTTCCGCCTTCAGAACCGCTCCGCCCAGGGCCGCACATCCAGCTCGAAGCTCCAGCTCGAGCGCGGCTGCCGGTGGAGCTGCCAGTAGACCTCGGCGATCTCGGCCGGCTTGAGCATCCCGTCGGGCGGCAGCTCGGCGATCCGCTCGGCGAAGCGCTCGCGCACGCGCGGCGAGTCGATCATGCCGTCGATGATCACCGACGCGACGTGGATGCCCTGCGGCCCCAGCTCGCGCGCCATGGCCTGCGCAACCTGGCGCACCGCGCCTTTCGCCGCGGCGAACGCCGCGAAGTGCGCGGAACCGCGCACGCTCGCCGTCGCGCCGGTGAAGATGATCGTGCCCCGGCCGCGCGGCACCATGTGGCGCGCGGCCTCGCGGCCGACCAGGAAGCCGGCGTAGCAGCCCAGCCGCCACACCTTCTCGAACATGTCGGCCGGGGTGTCGAGGATCGACGCCCGGTAGTTCGCGCCGGTGTTGAAGACCGCGACGTCGATCGGCCCGATCTCCGCTTCGACGTCGTCGAAGAGCTTCGCCACCGCGGACTCCTCGCGGAGATCGGCGACGTAGGCGATGCCGCGCCCGCCGGCCTGCTCGATCTCGCCCGCGATCCGCGCCAGGCGTTCCGCGCCGCGGGCGACGAGCACCGTCGGATGGCCCTCGCGGGCGAACCGCCGTGCGACCGCGCCGCCAAGCCCGTCGCCGACGCCGGCGACGAGCGCCACGTTCGGTCCGCCTGCCATGCTGGGCCTCCTTCGCGTCGACCGGGATCGGCCGGGGAGCTTAATGGATTTCGGGCGCGGCTTATGCTATGCCTCGCCGAGCATGCGTTACGACGCGATCGTCGTCGGCGCCGGTCCGGCGGGAAGCTACGCGGCTTATCTCCTCGCGCAGCGGGGCGCCGCGGTCGCGCTCCTCGACCGATCGGCGTTTCCGCGCGACAAGCCGTGCGGCGGCGCGCTGTCGCGCAAGGCCCTGGACCTCGTCGACCTCGACCTCTCGCCGGTGATCCACGGCCGGGTGACCGGGGCCTGGCTCGCGCACCGCGAGCGGACGGTGTTCTACGACACCGGCGGCGTTGCGGCGGGAATGACGCTGCGCACCGAGCTCGACCAGTTGCTGCTCGAGCACGCGGTCCGGGCAGGCGCGCGGTTTCACCCGCACACCGCC
>CAWHBL010000001.1:0-28145 GCA_963827555.1 uncultured beta proteobacterium | reverse complement strand
CCCGAGCACCTTGATCGGGAAGTCGCAGGGGAAGGCGAGAAGCGCGAGCGTCTCGAGCTCAGGCATGCGCCTTCGCCCGGACGCGGGCCTTGTAGTCCTCGAACAGCTGGTGCATCCGCGCGTACATCGGCCCCGGCTTGCCGGAGCCGACCGCGCGACCGTCGACGCGCGTGACCGGCAGCACCTCCTTCGTCGACGACGAGACCCACACCTCGTCGGCCGCGAAGAGCTCGGCCAGCGGCATCCGGCGCACTTCCACCGGCAGGCCGGCCGCGCGCGCGAGCTCGACCACCACGTCGTAGGTGATGCCGGGCAGGATCAGGTTGTCCTTCGGCGGGGTCACGATCATGCCGTTCTTCACCAGGAACACGTTGCAGGTCGACGCCTCGGTGACGTAGCCGTCGCGCACCAGCACCGACTCCACCGCGCCCGCTTCTTCCGCTTCCTGGCGCAGCAGGCAGTTGGCGAGCAGCGACACCGACTTGATGTCGCACCGGAGCCACCGGAAGTCCTCGCGCGTCACCACCGCCACGCCTTGCGCACGCTGCTCCGGGGGCGGCGTCCGCAGCGGATTCGCCATCGCGAACACGGTGGGCGTGACCGGCGTCTTCGGAAACTCCTGCGAGCGCGGCGCGACCCCGCGCGTCACCTGGAAGTAGACACTCTGATCGTCCCAGGGGTTCCGGTCGACCAGCGTCTGCAGGAGCTTCGTCCAGCCGGCGACGTCGTGCGGGTTCGTGATGCGCACCTGGCCGAGGCTGTAGGCGAGGCGCGCGAGGTGCTCCGGCAGGCGGAAGAGCGTGCGGCCGTAGACCGGCACCACCTCGTAGACGCCGTCGCCGAAGATGAAGCCGCGGTCGAGCACCGGAACCTTCGCGTCGGCGAGCGGCAGGAACTCGCCGTTCAGGTAGCAGATGTGCGCCATCGTCCCCTCCTCACTTTTTGAGCCACAGCCGCAAGCTGTCCCACGCGCGGCCGACGAGCCCCGCGACCGGCACGGTCTCCAGCGCGATCACCGGGTACTCGCCGAGCGGCTTGCCGTCGAGCGTGACGCTTCACGACCCCGACCTTCTGGCCGGCGCCCACCGGCGCGACCAGCGGCTGCTCGCTGACGAAGTCGGCCTTCACCTTCTGCGTGTCGCTGCGCGGCAGGACGAGGTCGAGGTCGCGGTCGAGCCCGGCCTTCAGCTCGTCGCGGGTCCCCTTCCAGACGCGGAGCGTCCCGACCTCCTGCCCCTTCTGGTAGAGCCGCACGGTGTCGAAGAACTGGAAGCCGTAGTTCAGGAGCTTCTGGCTCTCCTGCGCGCGCGCGCTTCGGAGTTGGCGCCGACGATTACCGACAGGAGCCGCCGCGGGCCGCGTTTCGCCGAGGCGATCAGGCAGTAGCCCGCGGCCTCGGTGTGGCCGGTCTTGACGCCGTCGACGTTCGGATCGAGCCACAGCAGGCGGTTGCGGTTCTGCTGCGTGATGTTGTTGTAGCGGTACTCCCGGATCGAATACAGCGTGTAGTAGTCGGGGAAGTCGCGGATCAACGCCGCGGCGAGCACGGCGAGGTCGCGCGCGGTCGAGTAGTGCTTCGGCTCGGGCCAGCCGCTCGCGTTGGTGAACTGCGTGTCCTTCAACCCGAGCCGCTGCGCCTCGCGGTTCATCATCTGCGCGAAGACGTCCTCCGATCCGCCGACGAGCTCGGCGAGCGCGACGGTCGCGTCGTTGCCCGACTGCACGACCATGCCGCGCAGCAGCTCGTCCACGGTCACCGGCTTCCGCGGCTCGATGAACATGCGCGAGCCGCCGGCTTTCCATGCGCGCTTCGACACCGGCACGGTCTGCTCCGGCGTGATCGTCTTCTTCTTCAGCGCGTCGAAGACGAGATACGCGGTCATCAGCTTGGTGAGCGAGGCGGGCTCGATTCGCTCGTCGGCGTTGTGCGCCGCGATCGTCTGGCCGCTCTGGTAGTCGACCAGCAGCCACGCGCGCGCGGCGACCGGCGGCGGCGGCGGCGCGTCGGCGAACGCCGCGAGCGGGAGGGCGAGAGCGAGCGCTAGGAGCAGCCGGAGCATCGACGGAGGAGCGACGGGAAGGGAGAGAGCGCGGCCGATTCTATCGCACCACCACGTGCGGCCGGACGTCGAGTGTGTCCTTGACCTTCTCCGCGGCCGCGGCTGCCTCGGCCCGGGTGCGATAGGGACCGACGTGCAGGCGAAAGAGGCCGTCCTTGCGGTAGATCTCGATCGGCCGGTCGAGCGACGCGAGCTCGAGCGCCGCGCGCGCCCGGAAGCTCTCGGCGTTCTCGCGCGCGGAGAACGCGGCGAGCTGGACGTAGAGGCCGCCGAGTTCGGCCGTAACGGCGACGTCCGCCGGCGGGGCGGGCTCCGCCGGCGCGGGCGGCGCGGCAGGCGCAACCGCGACCTGGGCCTCGGCGCCCGGGATGATCGCCTCGACCTCGACCATCGTGCTGCCCTGATCCACGTAGCCGAGCTTCCACGCCGCCGCGTAGGACAGGTCGATGACGCGGCCGGGCCAGAACGGCCCGCGGTCGTTCACGCGCACGACGACGCTGCGCCCGGTGGCGACGCTGGTGACGCGGGCGTAGCTCGGGATCGGCAGCGTCGGGTGCGCCGCCGTCATCGCGTACATGTCGTAGATCTCGCCGCTGGAGGTGCGCAGGCCGTTGAACTTCCGGCCGTACCAGCTCGCGAGCCCGCGCTGGCGGAACGCTCGCACGTTCCGCTCCGGCACGTACTCCTTGCCGAAGACCACGTAGGGATTGTTCGCGAACCGGTTCAGCGGCTCGGCGCGGGGCTGCGCGTCCGGGACGCGCTCGAGGTCGGGGATCGGTCCGTCGCCCGGACCGTCGTCCATGTAGTAGCCGCCGCCGCGCCGCGGCGGCGTTGGCGCCGGAGTCGGCGTCGGCGCCGAAGGGGGGGCCTTGGCCTCGCGTTCGACGGGCGGCGGGCGCGGCGCGCTCGCGCACGACGCCACTAGCGCTGCCACCGCGCAGAGCGCCACTGCGGATCGGCCGCTGACCGGCTCCCGCGTCACGACTGGACCAGCTTGCGGTGCTTGTGGATGCTCATCAGGATGCCGAGCCCGACGCCCAGCGTGACGAGTGCGGTGCCGCCGTAGGAAACGAGCGGGAGCGGCACGCCCACTACGGGCAGGATGCCGCTCACCATCCCCATGTTCACGAACGCGTAGGTGAAGAAGATGAGCGTGATCGCCCCGGCGAGCAGCCGCGCGAAGAAGGTCGGCGCGCCCGCGGCGATGACGAGCCCGCGCGCGATCAGGCCGAGGTAGAGCACGAGGAGGACGAGATTACCGACCAGGCCGAACTCCTCCGAGAACACGGCGAAGATGAAGTCGGTCGAGCGCTCCGGGATGAATTCAAGATGGGCCTGCGTGCCCTCGAGCCAGCCTTTGCCGAGCAAGCCGCCGGAGCCGACTGCGATCGTCGCCTGGATGATGTGGAAGCCGCGCCCGAGCGGGTCGGTCGTGGGGTCGAGCAGCGTGCACACGCGCGCCTTCTGGTAGGCCTTCATCCCCGGCCAGACGAGGTCGGGCTGGCAGAGCATCGGCTCGAGCACGACCAGCGCGACGACCCCGGCGGCGCCGAGCGCGACCACCGGGACGAGCAGGCGCCACGACAGGCCGGCGAGGAAGATGACGTAGAACCCGGCCGCGGTAACGAGCAGCGCCGTGCCGAGGTCGGGCTGCTTGGCGATCAGGAGCGCCGGTCCGGCGAGGATCGCGCCGGCGACGACGTAGTCGCGGACCTTCAGCGTCGCCTCGCGCTTCTGGAAGTACCACGCGAGCATCAGCGGCATGGCGATCTTCATCATTTCGGACGGCTGGAAGCGCACCACGCCGACGTGCAGCCAGCGCCGCGCGCCGTTGACCACTTCGCCGAACAGCGCGACCGCGATCAGCAGCACGAGGCCGACGACGTAGATCGGGACCGCAAACCGCATCAGCGTCTGCGGCGGGATCTGCGCCGCGATCCACATCGCGACGAACGCCACCGCGATGTTGACGAACTGGGCGTTGAGGCGGCCGGGCGAATCGTAGGCCGCGCTGTAGAGGGTGAAGAGGCCGACGCTCAGGATGAGCACCGCCAGCAGGACCAGCGTCCCGTCGAGGTTGGCGGTGAGCTTGTCCCAGAGGCGCGCGAACACTTCTCAGTCGTCCTGCGCGTCGGGATTGAGATCTGGCGCCTTGTCGGGCAGCTTGCCGAGGAGGAAGTAGTCGAGCACGACGCGCGCGATCGGCGCGGCGGTGGCGCTGCCGTGGCCGCCGTTCTCGACCAGGATGCCGAGCGCGATGGTCGGCGCGGCGGCCGGGGCGTAGGCGATGAAGAGCGAGTGGTCGCGGTGGCGCTCGGCGACCTTCTTGTCGTCCCACTTCTCGTTCTGCTTCATCGCGATCACCTGCGCGGTGCCGGTCTTGCCGCCGTAGGCGTACTGGGCGCCCGCGCCGGAGCGCGCCGCGGTCCCGCCGGGCTTCGTGACGTCGACCATCGCGCTCTTCACGAGTTGCACCCATTTCGGGTTGAGCTTGACCGTGCGCGCAGGTTGCGGCTCGATCGCGCGCGTCTCGCCGGTGCGCGCGTCGGTGATATGGCGCACGATGTGCGGCTTGTAGACCACGCCGTTGTTGGCGAGGATCGCGGTCGCGAACGCGAGCTGCACCGGCGTCGCCAGGTTGTAGCCCTGGCCGATGCCCACCGAGACGCTGTCGCCCGGGTACCACTTCTGTTCCTGCGGCGACCTGAAGCGCTTGCGCTTCCATTCCCGCGACGGCAGCAGCCCGCCGCGCTCGCCGTCGATGTCGATTCCGGTCGGCTGCCCGAACCCGAACTGCGTGAGAAAACCGTGCAGCGCGTCGATGTCGGTGTCGTTGGCGACGCCGTAGTAGTAGGTGTCGCACGAGATCACGATCGAGCGGTGGAGGTTCACCGCGCCGTGGCCGCCGACCTTCCAGTCGCGCCAGCGGTGGGCGACGCCGGGGAGGGTGAAGAAGCCCGGGTCGGAAATCGTGTATTCGGGCGTCCGCCGCCCGAGCTCGAGCGCCATCATCGCCATGAACGGCTTGAACGTCGAGCCGGGCGGATAGGCCCCGGTCAGGGCGCGATTGTTGAGCGGCTTGTCCGGATCGTTGTTGAGTGCCTCCCACGCCGCCGCGTCGATGCCGTCGACGAAGAGGTTGGGGTCGTACCCCGGCTTGGAAACGAGCGCGAGGACGCCACCCGACCCCGGCTCGATCGCGACCAGCGCGCCGCGGAAGTTGCCGAACGCGCGCTCGGCGACCTCCTGCAGCTTGATGTCGAGCGTCAGCGCGAGGTTGTTGCCCGAGGTCGGCGGCGAGGATTCGAGCGTGCGGATCCCGCGTCCCCCGGCGTCGATCTCCACCTGCGCCGAGCCGGTCGTGCCGTGCAGCTCGCGCTCGTAGCTCGCCTCGATGCCGGCCTTGCCGATGAAGTCGGAGCCCTTGTAGTTCGCCTGCACGCCGTCGGCGTCGAGCCGCTCCAGGTCCTTGTCGCTGATGCGGCCGATGTAGCCGAGCGCGTGCGAGGCGACCTCGCCCAGCGGATAGTGGCGGAAGAGCCGCGCCTTGATCTCCACGCCCGGGAAGCGGTAGGCGTTCGCCGCGAAGCGCGCCACCTCGTCGTCGGTGAGCCGGGTGCGAATCGGCAGGCTGTCGGAGCCCTTCAACTCCGAGCGGATCTTGCGGAAGCGGCTGCGGTCGCGCGCCTGGATCTCGACCACCTTCGCGAGTTCGTTGATCACCGCGTCGACGTTGCCGGCCTTGTACGGGTTGATCTCCAGCGTGTACTGCGATTCGTTCCGCGCGAGCACCACCCCGTTGCGGTCCAGGATCAGCCCGCGGTTCGGCACCAGCGGTATGACCGAGATGCGGTTGTCCTCGGCCTTGGTGCGGTAGTAGTCGTGCTGGACGAGCTGGAGGTA
Source organism: uncultured beta proteobacterium (assembly GCA_963827555.1). GTDB lineage: Bacteria > Pseudomonadota > Gammaproteobacteria > Burkholderiales > SG8-39 > DATEDA01. The sequence continues at coordinate 22,182 of CAWHBL010000001.1, read as the reverse complement.
GACGAAGCGGAGCGCGAGCAGTGCGAACGCGCCGAGCACGACGGCGCCCGCGACGCCGAGACGGAACTGGAACCGGCGCAGGTCGCCTTCGAGGTCGCGGAACTCGGCGTAGCTCATCGGTGAGTCGTCACCATACGAGGGGGCCCGAGGAGGGGGTGGGGCCCCTCCTCCCCACCCAGCCGCTGCGCGGCGCCTACTGTGCTCCCCGAAGCCAGGGAAGCGATGCCTTCGGCATCGGTTTCCCCTGTAGCTACCGGGCACCGCGAAGGGTAGCGCGGTTTGCTCATATCGGTCGCGTCTCGTCGACTTCGGCCGGCCGCCGCTGCGGCGCCAGCAGCACCAGGGTCACGAGCGGCCACAGCACGGCGCCGACGACGCTCCCGATGAAGTAGGAGATCCCCGGGTACGTTCCGCCGGCGGCGAGTCGTACCGTGAGCATCAGGAGCTGGCTTGCCGCGAGCAGCACGAGCACGTGCAGCGCCTGCTGCCACAGCGGAAAGCGCAGGATCCGGCGGTGCAGCGCCTGCGAAGCGTATGCGAGCGCGGCGTAAGCGAGGGCGTGCTGCCCGAACAGCGTGCCGTTGGCCGCATCCATGACGAGACCGAGCACCCATGCCGCCCCGATGCCCATCTTGCGCGGCTGGTGGATGCACCAGAAGGCGATGACGATCGCGAGCAGGTCCGGCACGCCGCGCACGTCCTGCCAGGGGAGCAGGTTGAACGCGAGTCCCGCGAGCAGGCTCACGAAGATGAAGCCGCCCTTCGCGGGGAGCAGGAGGTAGTGCTGGCCGGGGGCCTCGAGCGCCATCACTCGCCCTTCCGTGGCGGCCGCTTGGCCCTGCCGCTCTTCCGCGCCCCGCGTCCCGGCTCCTCGGCCCACGCCGGCGTGTCGTCCACCCGCGCGAGCACCAGCACCTGCCGGTGCTGGTCGGTGCCGGCGACCGGCTGGGCGATGATCTTCGCGAACGCGTACGCGGCGTCCCGCTCGATGCGGGCGACGCGTGCGACCGGCAGCCCGCGCGGGTACACGCCGTCGATGCCGGAGGTCGCGAGCACGTCGCCCTTCTCGACCTCGGCGTTCGCCGCCATGTGGCGCAGCTCCATCGTGGTGCCGTCGCCGGAGCCGTAGGCGACGCCGCGCAGGCCGTTGCGCACGACCTGCACCGGGATCGCGTGGTCCTTGTCGGTGACGAGCGTCACCTCCGCGAGGAGCGGCTGCACGCGGGTGACCTGGCCGATCACGCCAGCGGCGTCGATCACCGGCGCCCCGGGCGTGATCCCGTGCTGCCCGCCCCGGTCGATGATGACCTTGCGGCTGAACGGATCGCGGCCGGCGTACACGATCTCGGCGAAGATCGAGTCCCCGGCCAGCCGCTCGCGTGCGGCGAGGAGGCGCTTCAGCTGCTCGTTCTCGGTGCGGATCGACTCGAGCGCGAGCAGTGCCTCGGCGTCCTTGAGCTTCTCGCCGCGTAGGTCCGCGTTCTCGCTCCGCAGCCGCGCCTGCGTGGCGAAGAAATCGCGGCTGTGGGAGAGCGCCGACACCGGCGCGATCGCGAGCTGCTGGAGCGGATAGACGGCGAGGGCGAGGAGCTGGCGCATCGGCTCGGCGTAGCGGAAGCGGGCGTCGAGCACCATCAGCAGGACCGAGAGCAGCGCGAAGAACGTCAGGCGCGCGATCGGCGCCGGGCCGCGGTGGAAGAACTGCGGTGGCGCGTACTCCATTGCGGTCGGCGGCAAGAGCTGGAAGGTGAAGGAGGAAGGGTGCGCGCGGTCCGCGCGCCGCTCGTTCCGCGAGGAGGGGGCTTGACCTGCTTCCCGCCTCCCCGGTTCGCTACTCGTTGGTGAAGATGTTGCCGAGCTTCTCCATCTTCTCGAGCGCCTTGCCCGAGCCGCGCACGACGCAGGAGAGCGGATCCTCGGCGACGATCACCGGCAGCCCGGTCTCCTCCATCAGGAGGCGATCGAGGTCGCGCAGCAGCGCGCCGCCGCCGGTGACGACCATGCCCTTCTCGGCGATGTCCGCGCCGAGCTCGGGCGGGGTCTGTTCGAGCGCCGACTTGACGGCGGACACGATCTGGTTGAGCGGCTCGGTGAGCGCCTCCAGCACCTCGTTGGAGGAGATGGTGAAGCTGCGCGGAATGCCCTCGGCGAGGTTGCGGCCCTTGACCTCGATCTCGCGCACCTCCGAGCCGGGGAAGGCGGAGCCGATCTCCTTCTTGATCATCTCCGCGGTCGCCTCGCCGATCAGCATGCCGTAGTTGCGGCGGATGTAGTTGATGATCGCCTCGTCGAACTTGTCGCCGCCGACGCGGACCGAGCCCGAGTACACCATGCCGCCGAGCGAGATCACGCCGACCTCGGTGGTGCCGCCGCCGACGTCGACCACCATCGAGCCGGTCGCCTCCGCCACCGGCAGGTCCGCGCCGATCGCCGCCGCCATCGGCTCCTCGATGAGGTAGACCTGCGACGCGCCGGCGCCGATCGCCGACTCGCGGATCGCGCGCCGCTCGACCTGCGTCGAGCCGCACGGCACGCAGATGATGATCCGCGGCGACGGCGACAGCAGGCGCGAGACGTGCACCTTCTTGATGAACTGCTTGAGCATCTGCTCGGTGACGGTGAAGTCGGCGATGACGCCGTCCTTCATCGGCCGGATCACGGTGATGTTGCCCGGCGCCTTGCCGAGCATCTGCTTCGCTTCCTTGCCGACCGCCTGGATCGTGCGCTTGCCGCTCGGTCCGCCTTCCTGGCGGATCGCGACGACCGACGGTTCGTCGAGCACGATCCCCTTCCCGCGCACGTAGATCAACGTGTTGGCGGTGCCGAGGTCGATGGCGAGGTCGTCGGAGAAATAGGCGCGGAGGAAGCCCAGCATGTAGTTGTTCCTGTAGGTAACGCGCGGCTATAATACCGCGATCTAAGCTGTTGTTCTACGTCGAAAATCACAATGTCTCTCAGCCTGGACGACGTTCGGCGGATCGCTCGCCTCGCCCGGATCGAGGTGACCGACGCCGAGGCCGCGGTCGTACAGCGCGACCTCAACAACATTCTCGACCTGGTCGAGCAGCTGAAGGCCGCGGACACGACGGGCATCGAGCCGATGTCCCACGCACGGGACGTGACGCTGCGGCTCCGGGACGACGCGGTGACCGAGTCCGACCGGCACCAGGCCTTCCAGGCGATCGCCCCCCGGACCGAAGCGGACCTCTATCTCGTCCCCAAAGTCATTGAATAGCGGCCTCCTTACCCTGAAGGAGCTCGGCGCCGCCCTGGCCGCGAAGCAGGTCTCGAGCGTCGAGCTCACCCGGGCGTATCTCGACCGCATCGCGCACGGCCAGGGGACGCTGAACGCGTTCATCACCGTCGACCCGGAAAAAAGTCTCGCGCAGGCGCGCGCCGCAGACACGCGGATCGCCCGCGGGGACGGCGGGCCACTCACCGGTATCCCCGTGGCCCACAAGGACATTTTCTGCGCGGCGGGGTGGCGGACGACCTGCGGCTCCAGGATGCTGGCGGACTTCGTCGCGCCGTACGACTCCCACGTCGTCGGCGAGTTCAACGCGGCCGGGGCGGTATTGCTCGGCAAGACCAACATGGACGAGTTCGCGATGGGCTCGTCGAGCGAGCGCTCGCACTTCGGGCCGGTCCGGAACCCGTGGGATACGGGCCGGGTCGCGGGGGGCTCATCGGGCGGCTCGGCCGCCGCGGTCGCCGCCAGCCTCGCCCCCTGCGCGACCGGGACCGACACCGGCGGGTCGATCCGGCAGCCCGCGTCGATGTGCGGGGTATCGGGGATCAAGCCCACGTACGGCATCGTTTCGCGCTACGGGATGATCGCGTTCGCCTCCAGTCTCGATCAGGGGGGTGCGTTCGCCCGCACGGCCGAGGACCTGGCGTTGCTCCTCAACGCGATGGCCGGCTTCGACCCGCGCGACTCGACGAGCCTCGAGCGGCCGAAGGAGGACTACGGACGCGAGCTGGAGCGCCCGCTCGCCGGCGTGCGGATCGGCCTGCCGCGCGAGTACTTCGGCGAAGGCATGGCCGATGACGTGCGCCTGGCCGTGGAGCGGGCGATCGGCGAGTTCGGAAAGCTGGGCGCGACGACCGTGGAGGTCGCGCTGCCGGCGAGCGGTCTGTCGGTCCCGGCGTACTACGTGATCGCGCCGGCCGAAGCGTCGTCGAACCTGTCCCGCTTCGACGGCGTCCGCTACGGCTATCGCGCGCCCGAGTTCGCGGATCTCCTCGACATGTACTGCAAGACCCGCGCGCAGGGCTTCGGCGCGGAGGTCAAGCGGCGCATCCTGATCGGCACCTACGTGCTGTCCCACGGCTACTACGACGCGTATTACCTGCAGGCACAGCGGGTGCGGCGCCTGATCGCGCAGGACTTCGCCGAGGCGTTCAAGCGCTGCGACGTCATCATGGGCCCGACGTCGCCGACCGCGGCGTTCGAGCTCGGCGCGAAGACGGCCGATCCGACGCAGATGTACCTCGCGGACATCTACACGCTCGCGGTGAACCTCGCCGGGCTGCCCGGAATGTCGGTCCCGTGCGGGTTCGGCGCCACCGGCCTGCCGGTCGGGCTGCAGATCATCGGCAACTATCTGGGCGAAGCCTCGATGTTGCGGATCGCGCATCAGTATCAGCGCGCGACGGACTGGCATCTCCGGTTGCCGGAGATGGCGAAAGCGTGAGGGTGCCGGCGATGGAATGGGAAACCGTCATCGGCCTCGAGACCCACGCCCAGCTCTCGACGCGGTCGAAGATGTTCTCGGGCGCGTCGACCGCCTTCGGCGCGGCGCCGAACACGCAGGCGAGCGCCGTCGACATCGCGCTGCCCGGCGTGCTGCCGGTCGCGAACCGCGGCGCGGTCGAGCGCGCGATCCGGTTCGGGCTCGCGGTGGGCGGCAGCATCCGGCGGCGCTCCGTGTTCGCGCGCAAGAACTACTTCTATCCCGACCTGCCGAAGGGCTACCAGATCAGCCAGTTCGAGGCGCCGATCGTCGAGGGCGGCGCGATCACGATCCTCGTCGGCGGCGAGGAGCGGACGATCCGTCTCACGCGCGCGCATCTCGAGGAGGACGCGGGGAAACTGCTGCACGAGATTGCCGTAAGCGCGCATTCGGCGCTTGTCACGGGGCGAGCGGCGTCGACCTCAACCGCGCCGGGATCCCGCTCCTCGAGATCGTCAGCGAGCCCGACATGCGCTCGGCCGAGGAAGCGGTCGCCTATGCGCGCACGCTGCACGCGCTCGTGCGCTGGATCGACATCTGCGACGGCAACATGCAGGAAGGGTCGTTCCGCTGCGACGCGAACGTGTCGGTCCGCCGCAAGGGCGGCGAGCTGGGGACGCGCTGCGAGATCAAGAACCTCAACTCGTTCCGGTTCCTCGAGCGCGCGATCCTGTACGAGGCGCGCCGCCAGGTCGAGATTCTCGAAGGCGGCGGAAAGATCGTGCAGGAGACGCGCCTCTACGACCCGGACCGCGACGAGACGCGGTCGATGCGCACCAAGGAAGACGCGCACGACTACCGCTACTTCCCGGACCCGGACCTGCTGCCGCTGGTCGTGAGCGAGGAGTGGATCGAAGAGGTTCGCGCCGGCGATGCCCGAACTGCCGCAGGCAAGGCGCGTCAGGTTCCAGCAGTACGGACTACCCGCTCAGGACACCGCGACGCTCACCTCGACCTGGAGCATGTCGGAGTACTTCGACCGGACACTCGCAACCGCCGGCGGTGCGGCGTCGGCAAAGGAGGTCGCCAACTGGATCACCGGGGACCTGAGTGCGAAGCTGAACGAGACCGGGAAGGACGCTGCCGAAAGCACGGTCGGCCCGGCGCAGCTGGCACGGCTCATCGCCCTCGTCCGCGACGGCACGATCTCGCGCAAGATCGCCAAGGACGTGTTCGACGCGATGTGGTCCGGCGAGGGCGACGCCGACGAGATCGTCGCGAAGCGGGGCCTGCAGCAGATCTCCGACACCGGCGCGCTCGAGGCGGTTGTCGCCGAGGTGCTCGCCGCGAACCCGAAGCAGGTCGAGGACTACCGCGCCGGGAAGGAAAAGGCGTTCAACTCGCTCGTCGGCCAGGTGATGAAGGCGACAAAGGGCAAGGCGAACCCGGCGCAGGTGAACGAGATCCTGAAAAACAAACTGGCCGGCAGTTAGCCGGCCAGTCGGATCCGATCCCGGCGTCCGCCGGGATGACCTCGCGGACGCGAGGTCAGTTCTTCGTCGCGGCCTTCGGCGCCGCCGCTGCGACCGGGGCCGCGGCGCCCGACTTCACGAGCTCGCGGTAGCGGCGCAGGTCCTCGTCGTACTTCGCGTTGATCGCCTCGATCTCCTTCTTCTTCTTGTCGAGCAGCTCGGTGTGCGAGGCGATCGCGGCCTCGTTCACCTGGATGTCCTGCTTGAGCTGCCTGGGCATCGGCTTCTTCGTGTAGAACTCGGCCTCGCCGGCGAGCTCCTGCTGCCGCTTCTGCGCGTCGGCGAGCTTGCGCTGCGCCTCGTCGACCGCCTCCGCGTTCACCTTGATCGCGCGCGCGCGCGCCTCGGCGATGTCCTGCTCGCTGGAGTAGGTGTTGAGGAGCGCCATGTTCTTGCGCTTTTCTTCCTTCGCCGCAATGTCTTCGTCGAGCTTGCGCTTGCGCTCGGCTTCCTTGGCGGCCACCTGCTCGGGCGAGAGCGCGCCTTCGTTGCGCTTCGTCACCGTCCCCTGGCGGTTGAGCTGCTCGTTCGGCTTGCCGGCCGCCTCGGCCGGCATCCTCTCCGTGTAGACGGTCTTGCCGGTGACCGGGTCGGTGTACTTGTACAGCTTCTGGGCGGCGGCCGGCCCGGCGAGCGCGGCCGCGCAGAGGAGGAGGATGAGCTTAAGCATGGTTCGAGACTCCGTATTGTCGTCGATATGCGGCGATCGCTCGCAGTGCCTCCTCGTACTGCGGCTCGCCCTCTAGGTATGCGATCAGGTCATCGAGCGTGGCAATCGCGATGACCGGTATTCCGTAGTGTTCGCGGACCTCCTGCACGGCGGAGAGCGGGCCCGAGCCGCGCTCCATGCGGTCGAGGCACACCGCGACTCCCGCCGGCGTCGCGCCGGCGGCGCGGATGACGGCGACCGACTCGCGCACGGCGGTCCCCGCCGTCATCACGTCGTCGACGATCAGCACGCGGCCGGCGAGCGGCGCGCCGACCACCGCGCCGCCCTCGCCGTGGTCCTTCGTTTCCTTGCGGTTGAACGCGTAGGGCACGTCGCGCCCGCGCCGGGACAGCGCGATCGCGGTCGCCGCGGCGAGCGCGATGCCCTTGTAGGCCGGGCCGAACACCATGTCGTAGGCGAGGCCCGAGGCCTGGATCGCGTCTGCGTAAAATTCCGCAAGCCGGCCGAGACGGCCGCCGGTGTTGAACAGGCCGGCGTCGAGGAAGTACGGCGTCGTCCGGCCGGATTTCGTCACCAGGCTGCCGAAACGCAGCACCCCGCTCGCGATCGCGAACGCGATGAACTCGCGGCGGTAGTCGGTCATGCCGGTGTCCGGCTGCGGCGTCGATTTTCCAACGGATTTCAACATGTTACGCGTCATAACGCTGAATCTCAACGGCATCCGGTCGGCCGTGGCGAAGGGATTTCTCCGCTGGCTCGCGCGACAGAAGGCGGATTGCGTTTGCATGCAAGAAATCAAGGCTCACCGAAGCGACTTGCCTGGTGCAATCCTCATGCCAGGAAAGCTCGAAGCCCACTTCGATTTCGCGCAAAAGAAGGGATATGCCGGCGTCGGCATGTATTGCCGCCGCGCGCCGGATGCGGTTTCGACCGGCTTCGGGAGCAGCGAGTTCGACACCGAGGGCCGCTTCCTCCGCGCCGACTTCGGCCGCCTCTCGATCGTTTCCATGTACCTGCCTTCCGGATCGAGCTCCGCGGAGCGGCAGCAGGCGAAGTTCCGCTTCCTCGCCGGGTTCATGCCGGTGCTCGAGCGCCTCGCCGCGAGCGGCCGCGAGTTCATCGTCTGCGGTGACTGGAACATCGCGCACCGCGAGATCGACCTGAAAAACTGGCGTTCGAACCAGAAGAACTCCGGGTTTCTGCCCGAAGAGCGCGCCTGGCTGACCGGGGTCTTCGAGCGCGCGGGCTGGGTGGACGTCTTTCGCCGCCTCGACCCGCGTCCCGAGCAGTACACCTGGTGGTCGAATCGCGGCCAGGCGTGGGCGAAGAACGTCGGCTGGCGGATCGACTACCAGATCGCGACGCCGGGGATCGCCGCGAGGGCGGTGAAAGCGTCGATCTACAAGGCGCGGCGGTTCTCCGACCACGCGCCGCTCACGATCGACTACGACTGGGAGTCCTAGCGGCGCGAGTCGGTCGTCGCGGGGTCGGGTCGCTGCGGCTGCTTCTCTGCGGGTTTGGGGTCCGCGCGCTGCTGCTCCGCGAAGATCGTCTGCGGCCCTTCGTCTGCCGGCCGCGGCCGGCGGCGGCGGTCGAGCCACCAGGCGAGGACGGGAAGCACGGCGAGTCCGCCGGGCATGACGAGCAGGAACACGTAGGGACCGAGCCCCGAGATCCGGCGCAGGTGCACGACCAGCTCCCGGCGGTCCTCGGCGGTCCACTTCTGGCCGTTGCGGGGTTTCATCAGGAGCGGCATGAGTCCCCGCACCTGGACCAGCTCGGCGATGATCCGGCGGCGTTCCCGCTCGGCGAGGTTCACGGCCGCCCGGATGAACGGCAGCCGCCAGAGCCTCACGGCGCGAGTTCCCTCAGCGTGCGCGCCGCCCAGCGCGCGCCGCGCCACACCGCGAAGGCGCGCCGCGCCCAGCGCAACGCGCGCTTCGGCGAGAGCACGACGAAGACCGCCGCCGCGATCGCCACCAGTCCCGGATAGGCGCGCACGTACTGCGCGACGACGATCCCGCGGTCGGCGACCGCGAGCGGCGATCGCAGCGGCGCGAGGAGCAGCGCCAGCTCGTCGCGCTGCGCCGCCGCGCGCGCCACCAGGCGTTCGCGCCGGGCATGGATCTGGGCGATGCGCCGGCGATTCACTTCAGCCGCTCTTCGTCCTTCACGAGCTCGCCGAGGGAGCTCGCGAACATCTTCGGGCGCCGCGCCAGGCGGCGCTTGAGCACCAGCATGCCGACGACGCCGGCGATCAGGAAGGCCGCCGCGGCCGCGCCGAGCGTGGCGAGCCGGTGCGATTCCCAGAGGAGAACGACCAGGAAAGCCACGAACAGCAGCACCGCCATCTGCAGGCAGAACGCGATCGCCGCGACGGCGAGCGCGAGCCGCGCGAAGTGGATGCGCTCCTCCTCGAGCTCGGTGCCGAGGATCTCGAGGCGCGTGCGCAGCACGCCGAGCGCAGTGCGGCCGAGCCGCGACAGCGAATCGACGAGTCCGGGGGGGCGGGGCGCGCCCGCCTCCTGCGACATGCGGGGCAGCCGGTCAGCGGCGCGCGATCAGCATGCCGACGATCACGCCGATCGCGGCCGCGAAGCCGACCGCCTTCCACGGATGCGCGTGCACGTAGTCGTCGGTCGCCTGCGCCGCGGCCTTGGCCCTGTCGACCATGACGTCCTGCGCCTGCGTGACCTTGACCCTGGCGACGCGGAGGCTGTCTTCCATCTTGGCGCGCGCGGCCGAGACCTTCTCGCCGGCGGCGCTCGCGGTCGCGCGCAGGAGGTCCTCGGCGTCGGCCATGACGATCTTCATGTCGGAGACGAGCTTGTCGGTGGTGACCTGTTCGTTCATGGTTGTCCTCGGGCAGTGTGGGGAGCGGGTCGCACCCGGCGCGGGGGAGCGGGCCGGGGAGAGCCGTCGAGGCTACCGGCTTTTCCGGGACCGGGCAACCTGCCCGGCTACTCGAAGGACACCCGGGCGGTGCCAAGGCCCTCGATTTCCACCGCGCAGGCGTCGCCGCGGGCCGCCCAGTGGGTTTGCACCATGCTTCCGGTCAGCACGAACTCGCCCGCCTTGAGGCCGCCGCGCGCGGACGCGAGCCAGGCGAGCGCGTTCAGCGGGCTGCCGAGCGCGTCGGTGCCGGTGCCGCGGCCGACTTCCCGCCCGTTGACGGACATCGCGCCGCGCACGCCGGCGAGGTCGAGCCGCGGGTCGAAACTGCGCGGTTCGCCGAGTACGCAGGCGGCGTTGAAGAAATCGTCGGCGACGAGCGTCGGCGTGTCGACCGCCCCGTAGTCCGCCCACCGGTCGTCGACGATCTCGATCGCGGCGGCGCACGCTTCGATCGCCGGCGCCACGTCGGCCGCCGCGTAGGGTCGGTCCCGCGGCGGCAGGTCGCGCCCGAGCAGCACCGCGATCTCGCACTCGACGCCGACGCGGACGAACGCGCCGTGGCGCAGGCGCGCCGCCTCGCGATACACCCGCGCCGCGAACACGCCGCCGGCGCACGGATGATCGATCTTCAGGTACTGCTGCATCACCGGCGTCGTGCAGCCGATCTTGTACCCCGCCAGCGCGCCGAGGCCGGCGTCCGAGAGCGCGACGTGCAGCGAGTCCTGGACGCGGTAGGCCGCCGCGACGTCGGCCGGACGCAGCTCCGGCGGCAGACCGGTCATGCGCGTGCGCGCGAGCCGTGCCTGCGCGAGGAACGCCGCCGCGGCCTGCACGCTCACTCGCTTCACCACGCGGTTGCGCAGCACGCCGATGCGCTCCACCTCGAGCTCGACGACGTCGCCGGGCCGCAGGAACCGCAGCTGCTCGAGCCCGCAGCCGTTGCCGACGGTGCCGGAGCCGAAGAACTCGCCGGGATGCAGCGTCTCGGAGCGGGCGACGTGCGCGATGCAGTCCTCGAACTTCCATTTCATGTCGCGCGAGCTGCCGCGCCCCCATTCCTCGCCGTTCACCCGCACCTTCATCTCGAGCGCGTACGGATCGGGTATTTCGTCGGCCGTCACCAGGCAGGGGCCCATCGCGTTCGCGTTGTCGAAGTCCTTGCCCTTGCCCGGGCCGAGCTGGCCGGGCATCTCCCGCGTCTGCTCGTCGCGCGCCGAGAAGTCGTTGAAGATCGTGTAGCCGAAGACGTGGTCGCGCGCCCGTTCGCGCGCGATGTCCTTGCCCGGCCGGCCGATGTAGCAGCCGAACTCGAGCTCGAAGTCGAGCGCGTCGCAGTAACGGGGCCAGGGCACGTCGTCCTCGTGCCCGCAGACGCTGAACCGGTTCGGGTGGTAGAAGATCGGCCGCTCGTACCAGGTCTGGGGAACCGCGAGAATTCCCTTCGCCTCCATTTCGCGCAGCGCGGCCTCGGGGTCGGGCGCGGCGCGCGCGCGCAGCTTGCGCGCCGCCTGGAAGGCCTGCACGAGGTGCTTCTCGAAGCAGAGGAAGTCGCGCATCTGCGGCGGCTGCGGGATCGGCGCGGCGAGCTTGACGGCGGCGCGCGCGAGGACCGCGGCCTTCGGCCGCCGCTTCGCCGCCGCGAGCGAGCGCGCGAGGTCGAGCGCGTCTTCGCCGCCCTCGGCGATGGCAAGCACGCTCGCGAGCCGGGGTGATGCCCGGCCGTAGCGTGCGCGATGCGCGGCCTGCAGGTCGAGCACGCGCGTGTCCTCGTCGATCAGCGCGCCGGCGCGCAAGGCTCCGCGCGCGGCGCGGAACGTCACGAGTCTCATTCGCTCCCGCCGTCGTCGCCCTCGCGCTATTCTACGGCCCCGCTCAACGACGCGATCCGAGGGAGACCATGATCTGGAGGGTTCGCCGGGTGCTCACCGGCCACGATGCCGACGGCAAGTCGATGCTTCCTGATGGACGGGCCGGCGCCCAACGTGAAGGAGATGGCATCGATGCCCGGTCTCGCGCTTACCGACCTGTGGGAGACGAAGGGTGCGCCGGCGCGGAACGACGGCGCGGCCGACAACGCCGACCGGCCGGTGCGGCTCGAGCCGCCGCGCGGCGGGACGATCCTGCGCATCGTCGAGTTCCCGCCCGACAGCGCCTGGCGCGGCAAGACCGACGGCCGCGCCGGGCTTCGACTCGATCGGCGCCGGGCACGCGCAGGACGCGCACTCGAGCGATCCGATGATGCACAAGACGTCGACCGTCGACTACATCATCGTGCTCAAGGGCGAGATCCACGCGATCATGGACAAGGGCGAGACGCTGCTCAAGGCGGGCGACATCCTGGTCCAGCGCGGCACCAACCACTCGTGGAGCGTCCGCGGCAGCGAGCCGTGCATCATCGCCGCGGTGCTGGTGAGCGCCGCGCCGCTCGGGGCGAAGCGCGAAGAGCGCGAAGCGGCCTGCCAAGCGGCCGGCGAAGAAGACGGGGCGCCGGCCGGCGAAGCGCGCGGCGCGGCGTCGCTAGGGCGAGAGGGCCGGCCGCGCGTCGGCCCACGCCAGCATCTTCTTCACCCACGGCAGCAGCAGGTAGGCCGGAAACGACAGCAGGAACGTGAGGAGGAAATAGGGCGAGTAGCCCATCTCCTCGCGCGCCGAACCCGCTCGCGAACCCGGCCACCGATCGCGACAGGGCGAACACCGACGACAGCAGCGCGTACTCGGTCGCCGAGTGCCGCTTGTCGACGATCGCCATCAGGAACGCGAGGAACGCGGCGGTGCCGAGGCCGCCGGTGAACGACTCCGCGGCGCTCGCCGTGTACAGCACCGCCCGGTGCCAGAGCTCCAGGCTCGCCCCGGCGCCGTAGGGGATCAACGCCGCCGCCGCGGCGTAGCCGAGGTTCGACAGCGCCTGGAAGAGCCCGAGCACCCACAGCGCCTTGAAGATCCCGGCGCGGTCGGTGTACCAGCCGCCGGCGAGCCCGCCGGCGATCGAGAGCGCGAGCCCGATGTTCACCGAGACGAGCCCGATCTCGGTCGCGCTGAACCCGGCGTCCACCCAGAACGGCTTCACCATGAAGCCCATCGACGCGTCGCCGAGCTTGAAGATCAGGATGAACGACGAGCACCGGCCAGATGTGCGGGCGCGCGATGAGCTCGATGAGCGCGCCGAACATCGGTCCCGCGCGTCGCGTCGGTCTTCGCCGCCGGCACCCGCCGGCTGCCGATCCAGCAGACCGCGAGCGCGGCCGCAGCGGTGCCGAGCGCGATCCCCCAGAACGCCGGGTACGCGCGCGACCACTTCGTCACCTGATCCACGAGCGCGAGCGCGCCGAGCGCGAGGGCGAGCACCGACGCCGCGAGCTTCGGGTCGGTGACGATCCGTGCGAGCTCCGCCCGCAGCGTGGTTTGCGCGTCGCGCTCGACCGCGCGCTCCGGCGGCGCGGTGAGCACCGCCGCCGCGCACGCCGCGAGGATCAGCGCCGCGCACGCGAAGGCGCCCGGCCAGGTGATCCAGTCGGAGAGGATCAGCACCAGCCCCGACGCGAGCATCCCCACGCGGTACAGCCCGATCCGCACGCCGTTCGCGAGCCCGAGCTCGTGCTTGTCGAGGAGCTCGATCGTGTAGCCGTCGATCGCGATGTCGTTGGTCGCGGAGAGCAGCGTGAAGACCGCGATCGCCGCCCACACCCACGGGCCGAAGCCGGCGGCCGCGGCGAACACGAGCATCACCGCGCCCATCGCGACGTCGACCGTCGCCATCCAGTAGCGGTGGCGGCGATAGTGGTCGACCGCCGGGGCCCACAGGAACTTCAGCGTCCAGGCGAGGCCGAGCAGGCTGATCGCCCCGATCGCGCGGAGGTCGACGCCCTGCTGGCGGAACCAGACCGGGAAGATCTCGTAGAAGACGCCGAGCGGAAACCCCTCGGAAAAGTAGAGGATCCCGACCCAGAAGAGCTTCGACTTGAGGAGTTGCGGGGTCCGATCGGCGACCGGTGCGTCCGGACGCGCGTACGGTGACCGGGGATCGGCGCTCATTCCGTCAGCGTCGCTTCTCGAACCGGAACACCGCGAGGCTGCCGAGGAGGTTCGGGAGGAACTCGACCTGCCGCCCGGCGTGCAGCACGATCCGCTCGAGGATCCGCACCGAGTGGCCGGCGCAGAAGCGCTCGAAGTCGCTGATCGTGCAGAGGTGGAGATTGGGCGTGTCGTACCACTGGTAGGGCAGCGCGTCCGACACCGGCATCCGGCCGCCGACGGCGACCTGCCAGCGCGCCTGCCAGTGGCCGAAGTTCGGGAACGCGACGATCCCCTGCCGGCCGACGCGCAGCATCTCGAGCACGATCTCCTCGGTGTGGCGCATCGCCTGCAGCGTCTGCGACAGGATCACGTAGTCGAACGAACCGGCGTCGAAGCCCTGCAGCCCGCGCTCGAGGTCGCTCTGGATCACGTTCACGCCGTTCTTCACGCACGCGAGCACGTTGCCGTCGTCGATCTCGATGCCGTAGCCCTTGACGCCGCGCGTGCCGGTGAGGAACTTGAGGAGCAGCCCGTCGCCGCAGCCGAGGTCGAGCACCGTCGCCTCCGGCGCGACCCAGGCGGCGATCGCGTCGAAGTCGGGGCGCCCGGAGAGCTGCTCGTGATCCGTCATGCCGCGAAGCCGCCGCCGGCGAGCACGCGCAGCGGCTCGCCTTCGTCGAGGAGCCGCGCGCCTTCGCCCGGCAGGCGGTCGGCGCCGACTTCGCGCGCGACGTTGTCGAAGTAGGCGCGCACCAGCGCGAGGTAGCGCGCATCCTCCAGCAGGAACGCGTCGTGCCCGTGCGGGGCGTCGATCTCCGCGTAGGTCACGCCGTGCCGGTTGTCGAGCAGCGCCTTGACGATCTCTCTCGCGCGCGCGGACGTGAAGCGCCAGTCGGACGTGAACGACACCACCAGGAACCTCGCCTTCGCCGGCGCGAGCGCCGCGGCGAGGTCGCCGCCGCGTTCCGCGGCCGGATCGAAGTAGTCGAGCGCGCGCGTGATCAGGAGGTAGGTGTTGGCGTCGAAGTAGCCGGAGAACTTGTCGCCCTGGTGGCGCAGGTACGACTCGACCTCGAAGTCGACGTCGAAGTGGAAGCCGAGCTTGCCGGAGCGCAGCACGCGGCCGAACTTCTCCATCATCGCGTCGTCGGAGAGGTAGGTGACGTGGCCGATCATCCGCGCGAGGCGCAGGCCGCGCTTCGGCACCACGCCGTGCTGGTAGTAGTCGCCGCCGTGGAAGTCGGGATCGGTGGTGATCGCCTGGCGCGCGATCTCGTTGAAGGCGATGTTCTGCGCGGAGAGTCGCGGCGCGGCGGCGATCACGAGCGCGTGCCGGATGCGGTCGGGGTAGGAGAGCGTCCACTGCAGCGCCTGCATCGCGCCGAGGCTGCCGCCCATCACCGCCGCCCAGCACGGGATGCCGAGCCGGTCGGCGAGCCGCGCCTGCGCCTCCACCCAGTCCTCGACGGTCACCACCGGGAAGCCCGACCCGTAGGGCTTGCCGGTGCGCGGATTGGCCGACGCCGGTCCGGTCGAGCCGAAGCAGCCGCCGAGGTTGTTGACGCCGACGACGAAGAACCGGTCGGTGTCGAGCGGCTTGCCCGGGCCGATCATGTTGTCCCACCAGCCGATGTTCCCCGGGTCGTCGGCGTAGTAGCCGGCGACGTGGTGCGAGGCGTTCAGCGCGTGGCACACCAGCACGGCGTTGGAGCGCTCGGCGTTGAGCCGCCCGTAGGTCTCGAACACGAGGTCGTATTCGTCGAGCGTCGCGCCGCTCTTCATCCGGATCGGCCGCGCGAAGTGCAGCCGCCGCGGCGTCGCGACGCCGACCGAGCGCGGGAGATTCGTGTCGTCTGGACCCATAAAGCAAAAACCCGTTCAGCTTGCGTCTGCCGAACGGGCCTGGTCATCCCTCGCTTTAGCAGAATTTCAGTCCGGCTCCGAGGCCGGACCCGCGCCCGCAAGCTGAAGTGTCAAATCGGCGCGGTCGGGATTGTACGCTATGGGGCGCGCTACTGCTCCTGCCAGTTCTCCCGCCGGTACTTGCGCCGCCGGGCGACGGCGAGGCGCTCGAGCTGCGGGAAGTCCTTTATGGCGCGCAGCACCGAGGTCGAGATCCGGTGCGGCACCTCGCCGCACTCGCGGGCGAAGCGCGCCGCGAGGTCCTCGGAGTCGATCGGCGGCGCCTCCGGCCCGTCGTGGAAGTGGCCGAGCCCCTTCTTCCACACCAGCGCCCGCTCGGCGTGGCCGACGCCGTAGCACAGCTCGAGCCCGACGATCTCGCCGTCGCGGTCCTGCCGGACGAAGAGGTCGAAGAAGTCGTCGTGGAACCAGCGACGGGTGTGACCGGCGGAGTCCTGGGTGACCCCGGTAATTTCGCGTAGCACTTCGTTACTCCTGTTCATTTTCACGATACCAGGGGTCAGGCCCCCTCCTTCTCCCCTGAAGTCGGGGAAGCGCTGCTTCGCATCGGCTCCCCGTTACGCATTGAGCTTTGCGAGCAGCCCGCGTGTCCGCTCGGCCTCCTCCGATCGCAGGATTCGCTGCGTCAGCACCTCGACCTCCGGGATCGACGAGCGCAGCACCTGCTGCTTCACCGCCAGCAGCTGCGCCGGATGCATCGAGAACTGGCGCAGACCCAGCCCGAGGAGCAGGCGCGTCAGCTCGACCTCGCCCGCCATCTCGCCGCAGACGGCGACCGGGACCCCGGCCTTGTTCGCGGCCCGGATGGTATGGGCGACCAGAAACAGCACCGCCGGATGCAGCGGATCGTACAGATGGGCCACGTTGTCGTCGGTGCGATCGATCGCCAGCGTGTACTGGATGAGGTCGTTGGTGCCGATCGACAGGAAATCGAGCTTCTTCATGAAGCTCGCGACGGCGAGCGCCGCCCCCGGCACCTCGATCATGCCGCCGAGCGGGACTTCGCGGTCGAACGGGATCCCGGCTTGCGCGAGCGTGTCGCGCGCCACCGTCACGTAGTGCATCACCTGGTCGATCTCGTGCGCGTGCGCGATCATCGGCACCAGCAGCCGCACCTTGCCGTAATGCGACGCGCGCAGGATCGCGCGCAGCTGGGTGAGGAACATCTGCGGCTCGGCGAGGCAGAACCGGATCGCGCGCAGGCCGAGCGCCGGGTTCGGACCGGAAAATTGCTCGCCGTTGATCGTCTTGTCGGCGCCGAGGTCGAGGGTGCGGATCGTGACCGGACGCCCGGCCATCGCCTGCACGACCTGGCGGTAGGCCTCGAACTGCTCGTCCTCGTCGGGCAGGTCGTCGCGGTTCAGGAACAGGAACTCGCTCCGGAACAGGCCGACGCCCATCGCGCCGGAGTCGAGCGCGTGCTCGACGTCCTCGGGCAGTTCGATGTTCGCCTGCAGCTCGACCGCTACCCCTTCGAGCGTCGCCGCCGGCGTCGTCCGGAGGCGCTTCAGCTTCTGCCGCTCGAGCTCGAACTGGCCCTGGCGGAGCTGGTACTCGGCGAGCACCTGCCGGTCGGGGTTGACGATCAGCACGCCGGCCGAACCGTCGGCGATCAGGAGCTCGCCTTCGCGGATCATCTGCCGCGCGTGGTGCAGGCCGACGATCGCCGGGAGGTTGAGGCTGCGCGCGACGATCGCGGTGTGCGAGGTGACGCCGCCGAGGTCGGTCACGAAGCCGGCGAACTGGTGCTGCTTGAAGAGGATCATGTCCGCCGGCGAGAAGTCGTGCGCGACGACGATGATGTTCTCCTCGTGCTCCGGCGCCTTCGGGCTGGTGCCCGGTGCCGAGCATGCCCTTCAGCACCCGCTCCACGACCTGCTGCACGTCGGCCTTGCGCTCGCGGAGGTACGCGTCCTCGATCTCCTCGAACCGGTGCACCAGGATCTCCATCTGGTGCACCAGCGCCCACTCGGCGTTGCAGCGGCGCGTCCGGATGAGCTCGCGCGGCGCGACCGAGAGCATCGCGTCGTTGAGGATCATCAGGTGCAGGTCGAGGAACGCGCCCATCTCCGCCGGCGCGTCGGCGGGCACCGCGGCGTGCAGGCCGATCAGCTCGCCGCGCACCTGCTCGATCGCGGCGTCGAAGCGCGCGATCTCGGCGTCGACGTCCTCGCGCCCGATCTCGTAGTGCGCGACCTCGAGCCGCGCGCTGGTGATGAGGTGGGCGTAGCCGATCGCGATGCCGCCCGACACGCCGGCGCCGTGCAGCGTGAAGCTCGCGCCGGTCTGTTTGCCGAGCGCGGCTTCTACCGTCGCGACTTCAGGCCTGCCCATCGCCTGCCACCCGTCACTCTCCTTCGCCGAACTTGTCGTCCACCAGCGCCGCCACCGCCTCGAGCGCCGCGTCGGCGTCGGCGCCCGCGGTCTCGATCCCGATCCGGCTGCCCTTGCCGGCGGCGAGCATCATCACGCCCATGATGCTCTTCGCGTTCACCCGCCGGCCGTTGCGCGTCAGCCACACGTCGGCGCCGAACGTGGCCGCGACCTGGGTCACCTTGGCTGCCGCGCGCGCGTGCAGGCCGAGCTTGTTCTGGATCTCAACTTCCCGCTGCGGCATGCGCTTCGCTCGCACCGAGATGCAGCACGCCCTCGCGGCCGCCGCTGATCGCCTTGTCGACCACCACGGCGAGCGGCTGCGCGCGGTAGGTGAGCGCCCGGATCAGCATCGGCAGACTGACCCCGCCGACCACCTCCACTTTGCCCGGCACCGACAGGCGCGCCGCAATGTTCGAGGGCGTTGCGCCGATCATGTCCGTGAGGACGAGCACCCCGTCGCCCTCGTCGAGCTGCCGCACCAGATCCTGGGCCTGCGGCAGGATCGCGTCGGGGTCGTCGTGCACGGTCACGCCGACCTGGCGCACCCGCAGCGGACGCTTGCCGAGCACGTGGCTCGCGCAGTGGATCAGTGCTTCGCCGAACGCGCCGTGGGCGACTATCAGGATACCGACCATGAACGGGCTAGTGCTGCAACACGGTATGACGGAGTTTAACGCTTCGGGCAGGGGCCGGCTTACCTAAGCCATTGAACCACCAAGGCGGCCGGACACCAAGGAAGAACTTTACCCCGGCGCGCTGCTTTGGCGGCGGCGCTACTTAGTCGCCTGGGCGGCCTGGCGGTTCCCCCGGGCCGGCCGCGAGGGCAGCCTCGAGCGCGTCGAAGAACATCCCGGCCACGTCGAAACCGGTCTGCTGGGCGATCTCCTGGAAGCAGGTCGGACTGGTGACGTTGACCTCGGTGAGCCAGTCGCCGATGACGTCGAGCCCGACCAGGAGCAGCCCGCGGCGCCACAGGACCGGGCCGAGGGTTTCGGCGATCTCCCGGTCCCGCGCGGTCAGCGGTCGCGCGACGCCGGTGCCGCCGGCAGCGAGGTTCCCGCGCGACTCGCCCGGCTTCGGGATGCGGGCGAGCGCGTACGGCACCGGCTGCCCGGCGATCAGCAGCACCCGCTTGTCGCCGTCGCGGATCTCGGGGATGTAGCGCTGCGCCATGACCGAGCGCGTCCCGAGCGCGGTGAGCGTCTCGATGATGACGTTGCGGTTCGCGTCGCGGTCGGTCACGCGGAACACGCTCGCGCCGCCGTGGCCCTCGAGCGGCTTCAGCACGACGTCGGCCTGCTCGTCGATGAACCGCTGCAGCTGGCCTTCGAGCCGGGTCGCGATCGTCGGCACGACGAACTGCGGGAACTGCGCGATCGCGAGCTTCTCGCTGTGGTCGCGGACCGCGCCGGGCTCGTTGAAGACCCGCGCGCCCTCGCGGGCGGCCATCTCGAGCAGCCAGGTGCTGGTCACGTACTCGATGTCGAACGGCGGGTCCTTGCGCATCAGCACCGCGTCGAACTCGCGGAGCGGCGTCTCGTGCGGGGGGAGCTCGAGGCGGTACCAGTCCTCGTCGTGCAGCGCCGGGTTCCCGAGGTACTTCTCGGCGTTGATGAGATGCAGGCGGCAGTGCTCGCCGATCACCCGCCCGCCCTTCCACATCAGCCCCTCCTGCGGCGCGTAGTGGATCTCGTGGCCGCGCTTCGCGGCCTCGACCATCATCGCGAACGAGGTGTCCTTGTAGGTCTTGAGCGACGGCAGCGGATCGAGGATGAAGAGGAGCTTCATGGCTCGCGCGGCGGGCGGTGCCGGGCCCGCCCTGGTTACTGCGGGTCGGGGGCGGTTTCCTCCAGCTCGATCGCCGCCGCGAGCGCGGCCAGCCGCGCGACCACGCCGTAGGCGTAGAAGCGGTTGGGCGTCGCGTCCGGGTTCGCGAAGTGGTCGGGCTGGGTGCAGCAGTTGTCGAATGCGAGCGGCTCGAAGTGCATGCCGGGCGCGTTCAGGTTCTCGTCCTTGGCGCGGCTCGTGTGCACGCGGTAGAAGCCGCCGATCACGTTGCGGTCGATCATGTACACCACCGGCTCGGCGACCGCGTCGTTCACCGTCTCGAACGTGTGCACGCCTTCCTGGATGATCACCTCGTGCACCTCGAGGCCCTCCTTGACGACCGCCATTTTCTTCCGCGCGTCGCGGTTGAGGCCGCGCACGTCGTCGGGGCTCTTCGCCATCATGATCCCCATGCCGTAGGTGCCGGCATCGGCCTTGATCACGACGTAGGGCTCCTCCTTGATGCCGTACTCGAGGTACTTCGCCCGGATCAGCGGCAGCAGCGCCTCGACGTTCGCCGCGAGGCAGTCTTCGCCGCTCTTCTCCTTGAAGTTCACCTCGCCGCAGCGCGCCAGGTACGGGTTGATCAGCCACGGGTCGATCGCGAGCAGCCTCGCGAACTCGTTCGCGACCCGCTCGTAGCGCCCGAAGTGGTTCGATTTCCGCCGCACCGCCCAGCCGGCGTGCAGCGGCGGCAGCACCCACTGCTCGTGGAGGCCCTCGAGGATCGTCGGGACCCCGGCAGAAAGATCGTTGTTCAACAGGATGGTGCAGGGATCGAAGTCCGCGAGGCCGAGCCGGCCGCCGCGGCGCACGAGCGGTTCCAGGACGAGCGGCGCGTTGTCGGGGACCGCCAGCTCCGTCGGCGCGTCGATCTCCGGGATCAGCGTGCCGATCCGAACCTCGAGGCCGGCCTGGCGCAGGATCGTGCGGAGGCACGCGACGTTCTGAGGTAGAACTGGTTGCGGGTGTGGTTCTCGGGGATGAGCAGCAGCCGCCGCGCGTCCGGACAGATCCGCTCGATCGCCGTCATCGCCGCCTGCACCGCGAGCGGCAGGAACTGCGGGTTCAGGTTGTTGAACCCGCCGGGGAAGAGGTTGGTGTCGACCGGCGCGAGCTTGAAGCCGGAGTTGCGGAGGTCGACCGACGAATAGAACGGCGGCGTGTGCTCCTGCCACTCGCTGCGGAACCAGTGCTCGACCGTGACGCTCGACTCCAGAATGCGCCGCTCGAGGTCGGCGAGCGGGCCTTGCACCGGGGTCGTCAGGGCGGGAATCATGAGTGTGAGCGGTGCCGGAGCGGTTGCGATTCTAGCCCAGGCCCGGCGTTGCGGTGGGCGATTCCCCGGCTACGCCGCGGCCGGGGCGCTCCGGCGCGACCGGAGCCATTGCGCGAGCGGCCACAGCCACACCAGGATCGTCACGATCCCGAGGCCGGCCGCGATCGGCCGCTCGAAGAAGCCGAGGAACCGCCCGTCGGACTTGATCATCGACGTGATGAAGTTCTCCTCGAGCATCGTGCCGAGGATCACGCCGAGGATCGCCGGCGCGACCGGGAAGCCGTTCTCCTCCATGAAGTACGCGATCACGCCGAACACCAGGATCACGCCGACGGCGAAGACGGTGTTGTTGATCGCGAACGCGCCGACGATGCAGAAGAGCAGGATGATCGGCATGAGCACGTTGCGCGGCACCTCGAGGATGCGCTTCCCCGCCTTGATGCACGCCCAGCCGAGCGGGATCATCAGCAGGTTGGCGACGAAGAACGTCAGGAACACGGCGTAGATCTGCGCCGGGTTGTCCATGAAGATCGCCGGTCCCGGGTTCATGCCCTTGATGTAGAGCACGCCGATCACGATCGCGGTGATCGAGTCGCCGGGAATGCCGAAGACGAGCGCGGGTATCCAGGCGCCCGCGAGCGCGCTGTTGTTCGCCGCGCCCGACTCGATGATCCCCTCGACGTGGCCGGTGCCGAACTTCTCCGGCTCCCTTGAGAACTTCTTCGACATTGCGTACGACATCCACGCCGCGATGTCGGCGCCCGCGCCGGGCAGCGCGCCGATCGCGGTGCCGAGCACGCTGCCGCGGAGGATCGAGGCCCAATACCGCTTCGTGAGCCCCCACATGCCGCGGAAGACGTTGCCGATCTGCCGCGTGAAATGCTCGCCGGCGCCGCTCGTCTCCACTGCGTAGCGGAGGATCTCCGAGACCGCGAACATCCCGATCATCATCGGGATCAGGCCGACCGAGCCGAGCAGCTCGATCGAGCCGAA